>JAURVI010000028.1 GCA_030655515.1 Polaromonas sp.
CAAAATTTCTGGCTTGAATATGAAAGACACAGCGCTGTACGAACATCTTCTTGGATTGAAGACACCCTGGTCGGTCAAGAAGGTAGACCTTTCGCTGGCCGAACAGCGTGTGGTGGTTGAAGTCGTTTTGAAGAAGGGCCAGCACAGAATCAGCAACGCCTGTGCAGAAGGCTTCACACGGGCGCCAAGTGGGTCAAAAGACCTGAGTAACGGGCAAAATTGATCTCGGAAATGGCTATAGCGAGTGCGAATTCCCGCCATGCGAAACCAACGGCGCCGACGTCGATGACTTCGCTAGAAATGACCGCTTATTCAGCGTTGCCTTAGATAAAAAGCTAGCCGCTTTTGATCCCATGCGTCACGGTGGTGAAGTTATGGCGGCGCGTCCGGTCGGGCGTGAGGTGCTATGACTGCTGCAGCTACGAAACAGAGTGGACCCAAAGACATCGACTCGTCTTGACAGAAGGGTTTAAAGTGGATATCCTGAAGATATCTTTAGTAGGAATGATGGCTATGACTACAACCCGCCTTGCGTCCAACCAAATCCCCTTCCGCTACCGGACAAGCGATAGCGCAACCGGGGTGACGCGGGAGACAGCAAAACGCCTGGCTGACAGGTTGGGCGTTGACGAAACCCAAGTGATTCACCATGCACTGCATGAGCTTGCCGTTAAGCTGCTGCCTCAGTACGAAGCCGATGACGGTCCGTTGACCGCCGCTCAACTCCGACAGATCAAAAAACGCGTACCGCAAGGCAGCAAGCGTTCTGTACGGTCCAGCTTGTTCGTCACGGAGACTGCGTGACCCACCAATGGTGGGCAGAGCCCACGGCAGGCGAGATTGTGTGGTGCTACTTTCCGGACAATGTCAGCCCGCGGGCGAAGCCGCGCCCAGCGTTGATCATGACCGTCTATGACGACGAAGCGCCGAATTTCGAGGTACGTGTGGCCTATGGCACCAGCCAGCGAACCACAACGCTGCATAGCGGTGAATTCACCATTTCGAACGCCAGCAACCGCGCCGCCTACGAAATGGCGGGCCTCAGCTACGACACCAAGTTCGATCTGAAGCATTCGGTCGATCTGCCTTACACCTCGGAGTGGTTTTCCGTTCCCCCTGCCGCACCGCATGGCCAGACCCCAAAGCTTGGCGCCTTGCATCCCTCTCTGGTGCCGGCCGTGCAGGCCGCCTACCGGGCAGCCACAGAATGAGGCGGTACCTGTCGGATCTCTTCGGCCGGGGTTATGCATGACCCCCGCGCCATCACCAAAACGGAGTAAGGCAATGAGTGAGGCCAGTGAGAGATCGACTGATGCAGTCGCTGGTAGTAATAAGAATAATGGGCTGACCTCACTTTTCTGAGTGCTGCATGTCTGCCAAAGCTTGGTCAAAGGGCCTGCTACCGGGTTTGGTCTGGTGCCGCCCCGCCCTCCCACCTGCCCCAATAGGGCACCAAGCACGCCCAAAGGCGCCTGTAGACCGCTTGAATGGTCAATCGAGCCTGCGCACAGGAAGCAGCATCAACACTCCCCAACCATGGAAGCTCGTGAGCCTGCCCTGGGCTTGTAGCTCCGTTGACACTTGGTTGACATGAGCCAATGAAAAAGGACTTACGATTTCTCGTAAGTCCTTGATTTGATTGGTGGCCTGGGGCGGAATCGAACCACCGACACAAGGATTTTCAATCCTCTGCTCTACCGACTGAGCTACCGGGCCTGAGCCGCAAATTATATATCAGGCGGCGCGCTTGCCCCGTGTCAGGTCCACGCCCAGTTGCTTGAGCTTGCGGTACAAGTGGGTGCGCTCCAGGCCGGTTTTTTCCGCCACGCGGGTCATGGAGCCGCCTTCCTTGGCGAGGTGGAACTCGAAGTAGGCTTTTTCGAATTCATCGCGCGCATTACGCAGGGGTTTTTCGAGCCAGAAACTTTGGGTGGCCTGCGGACCCATGTCAACCGGGGCCGGCAAGGCACCGCCGGTCATGGCGACTTCAACCGTCAAGTCCACAGCGTGCAACTGCATGACTGGCGGGCTCGGTTTGCGGCCGGCTGATTTGACCAGCCCCTGCTCGACCGCCTTGAGCAGCTTTTGCAGCGTGATCGGTTTTTCCAGAAACGCCATCGCGCCAATCTTGGTGGCTTCGACCGCGGTGTCAATGGTGGCATGGCCGCTCATCATGATCACCGGCATGCTCAACAGCCCGCCGGACGACCACTCCTTGAGCAGTGTGACGCCATCGGTGTCAGGCATCCAGATATCCAGCAGCACCAGGTCGGGCCGGCCCCGGCCGCGTGCGGCGCGTGCCTGTGCCGCGTTTTCGGCGAGTTCGACCTGATGGCCTTCGTCATTGAGAATTTCCGAGAGCAAGTCGCGTATGCCCAGTTCGTCATCGACTACCAGAATATTTGCCATGTTTGAATCGCTACCCCTAAGCACCAGTTATCGATCCCGCAGCGGCTGTTGACCGTAAGCCCCGCAAGTGTTGTCAAGCCACAACCGCGAATGATAACGATACTTGGGCCCCTTGCACGACGCCATCGACCACGCGATTGGAAATATCGATGCGTGCGCCATGCTCGTCGGCGATTTTTCTGACCACGGCCAGCCCCAATCCGGTGCCTTTGACTTTGGTGGTGACGTAGGGCTCAAAGGCGCGTTTGAGGATGTGTTCGGGGAAGCCCGCGCCATTGTCGCGTACGGTCAGGCGTACACGCCGGGAGGTTGGCGAGTACTCGGTCTTGAGTGTGACCTGCGCCTGATGGCCTGGCGGCAGGCCGTCCTGAGCATCCTGGGCATTTTGCAACAAGTTGTGAATGACCTGCCGTATCTGTTGTGAATCTGCCTTGATCTCGGGACAAACGGGGTCGAGCTCGGTATGCACCGGCACCACGGCGTTCTCGCTGGCATAGAGCTGCATCACATCATTGATCAGCGCATTGAGGTCGAGCGGCTTGAGTTCGGCCGCCGGCAGGCGCGCATAGTCGCGAAATTCATTGACCAACCGCTTCATCGCATCGACCTGATCGACAATGGTCTTGACGGATTTGGTGAGCAAAATTTGTTCCGGCTCGCCGAGCTTGCCGGTGAGCTTCTTCTCCAGCCGCTCGGCCGAGAGCTGAATGGGCGTCAACGGGTTTTTGATCTCGTGGGCCAGCCGGCGCGCCACTTCGCCCCAGGCCTGGGCGCGCTGGGCAGACACCATTTCGGACACGTCGTCAAACACCAGCAGGAATTCGTTGCCCGGCATTTTTGCGCCGCGCGCAATCAGCGTGATGGCGTTGTCGGGTGCGCCCGGTTGCGCGGCATTGAGCTCGAAGGACTGCTGCCAGTGCTCAATGCCGTGCAGCAGGTTTTCGCCAAAGTAGGCGTCAAATTGCGCCTGCACACCTTGCGCAAACGCTTGCAGCCCGGGCACTTCGCTGAGCAAGCGTCCGCGGTAGGCCGCCAGCGGCACACGCAGGATGCGGGTTGCGCCAGGGTTGCTGGTCTGGATGCGCCCCGTGAGGTCCAGCACCATGACGCCGGCCGTCAGGTTGTCCAGAATGGTCTGCAGGTTGGCGCGCGCGGCGTCGACCTGGTCCATGCTTTTTTGCACGGCGCCGCGCGCGTCGGCCAGTTGCTGGGTCATATTGGCAAACGACCGGGTCAACCCGCCCAGTTCGTCCTTGCTCTGCAAGGCGGCCTTGGGCGTCAGGTCGCCCTGGGCCACCTGCCTGACCCCTTCGGCCAGCAACAGCAAGGGCCGGGCCAACTGGTTGCCCAACACCACCGCCAGCAAGACGGCGCCAAACACCGCCAGAAACAAACTGAGCGTGAGTGTGCCTATGTACATTTTGCGCAAACCGCCCCGGGCCAGGGCGCGCGCCTGGTATTCGCGGTTGGCTTCCTGCACGGCGATGGCGTTGGCAACCAGGCTCGCCGGCAAGGCCTCGGTCACCTGCAAAAAACGGCTCTCGCCGAACAGGCCGACACTCGGGTTGCTGACCAATGCCAGGGCTTTGATGCGGGGCGTGCTCGGGCTGCCTGTGGCAAGACCGGCGCCGGGCAAGAGCACGTCGTCCAGCCCCTCGATCTGCGTGGCCACGTGTTGGGCGCGTGCGTTGCGCAGCAACTGCGCCGGGGGCCGCTCCGGCTTGAGGGAATAACGCGAGTCGCCGGCGCTGGCGATCATCTGGCCGGAGGCGGTCCACAACACGATATCGCTGACAGCGAGCTGTTCACGCAGGCGCTCCAGCGCCAGGCCGGCCGAGGCGTCGGACGTCTGCGTCAGTTGCCCCGCGGCCACCCTGGTTTTGTTGGCCAGCTCGGCGGCCAGCGTATCGAGCGTGACGCGGCCCAGACTCAGTCCTGCGTCCAGCGCTCCCTCCACCTTGACGTCAAACCAGCTCT
The DNA here is from genome assembly GCA_030655515.1 of Polaromonas sp. GTDB lineage: Bacteria > Pseudomonadota > Gammaproteobacteria > Burkholderiales > Burkholderiaceae_C > Polaromonas. The sequence goes on from JAURVI010000028.1 coordinate 4,387, forward strand.
CAATCGAGCGGGACACGAACTGATAGGACACCACATAAATCATCATGCCGGGCAGCAAGCCCACCAGCGCAAAAATGGCGGCCAGCTTGACCAGCAGGCGACTGCCGAATTTGCCCTTGCGCAAACGCAGGATCAGGCGCAGCACGATCCAGCCAATGACCAGCAGCAGCAGGGCGGCCACCGCAACATTGAGCCCAAACAGCAGCACGTAGTTGCGTTCGTACAGCTCGCGGTTGCCGGTCGCCTGTGTCAGCAGGAACAGTAGCACCAGCCCCAACGCCGCCATGGCGCCGACACCGACACCGACCGTCCAGCGAAAGGCCGGGCTGCTTTTCAGGGCAGGCCCATTGCCCTTCAGGCTCACTTCACAGCCTCTTTGAGCATTTCCTTGCCTGCTTCCCTGGCGATGTCTTTGGGCTCGTCCCGAATCGGCTCTACCGCCAGTTGCCGGTATTCCTCGACGGCGATGGCCCAGTCTTTCTGCCCCGCCACGCCGATCTGGAAGGGGCGCGGCAGTTGCGACAGGTCGAGCCGGAAACGGAATTGCACCTTATGCCTGGCATCCGGCTCGATTTCAGCCGCGTCGGCAATTCGCCAGCGCGAGATGCGCTGAACCGAGGCCATGGCCTCGGGCAAGCTGTCGTAGCTCTGGCTGAGGGAGGCGCGCAGGCCGGTGACACTGATGGCGCCGGACAGGACATTGAGACGCCAGCGCCGGGTCAGGGGCTGAAACGCCAGGCGCATGGTGCGGGTGGCCGTGGTGACGCGTTTGTCATACCAGTACCAGCGGTCGCGGTAGATGTCGGCCTCGGCAACAAAAAACATCGGAATGCCTTTGAGCAGGACGTCTTCGACGACCGGGGGCAGATCGAATTTGACAGTGGCGGACAGGTACACCGCTTCCTCGGAACGCTCCATCTTCAACTGGGACACCTCGGTCGCCAGCGCCGCCTGGCCGGCGCACGCCAGCGCGGCACACAGACAAAGCGTCAGTACTCGCCGCATCACCGGTTCAGGCATGGCGCTTTTCAAAAACCGCGTAATAAAAACCGTCGTGATCACCCTTCAAATTGTCCGGGAAGACGGTCTCCTGAACGCCACTTTGGGGCAGTAAATGACCAGGTGAAGGCATTAAACAGGCGTCTTTGTGGTGCGTAACAAACGTTTGCGCCTGCTGTTCACCTTCGGCCCTGAAAACCGAGCAGGTGCAGTACAGCAGCCGGCCACCCGGCCTGAGCAGCGGCCACAGGGTATCAAACAGCCGCTCCTGCAGCGCGGCCAACTGCGCGATATCGGTGGGTCGGCGCAGCCAGCGCACGTCCGGGTGGCGGCGCACAATGCCCGACGCTGTGCAGGGGGCATCGAGCAGAATGGCGTCGTAAGGCCGGCCATCCCACCAGTCAGCGGGACGGGCCGCGTCGCCCACCCGGATATCGGCCTGCAGGCCCAGGCGCCGCAGGTTCTGACCCATGCGCTGGCAGCGGCGCGCGTCGATATCGAGTGCCGTGACTTCGCAATCGGCCAGCTCGAGCAGGTGCGCCGTTTTTCCGCCGGGTGCGGCGCAGGCGTCGAGAATTCGGAGGCGGGCCTCGCCCTCGCCGGTCGCGGCCAAACCGTCAAGCAGCAAAGGCGCGGCCATCTGCGCTGCGGCATCCTGCACTGAAAAATGCCCCTCCGCAAAGCCGGGCAGAGAAGGTACCGGCTGCGCATGGACCAGAATCACGCCCTGCTTGCCGACTGGATATGCTCCTATATTAATAGCATCCAGCGCCCGAATATATTGATCTTGCGTCGTCCTTCTCACATTAATTCGCAACGTCAGCGGGGCCTGGGTGTTGTTGGCCCGCAAGATGGCCTGCCACTGCACGGGGTGGTCTTTGCGCACCCGGTCTATCCACCACTGCGGGTGGTTCCAGACTGCCTGCGGATTTTTCTCCGTCAACGCCACCCGCGCGTCGCGTTCGCGCAGGAAGCGGCGCAAGCAACCGTTGATGAAGCTGGCCTGGTGCCGCGTGTCTTCGCTGCGCTTGGCCGCTTCGACGGCCTGGTCGACCAAGGTGTACAGCGTGTACCTAGGTGTGCGCGCGGAATTTTCCGACGGGTCGCCCGTCGAAAAATCAGCCTCCTCGGGGGGCAGAGAGGACACGTCAGCGCCGAACGTGGGGGCCATACACCCCAGGACAACACACAGCAAGGCGTCGGCCTCGGGCGGCGGCGGCCGTGTGGCCAGTTGCTGCCGCAGGGCTTCGGCACGGCCCAGCCAGCGCAGCGCATGAAAGCCGAGGGCCTGCACCCCGGGCCTGAGCGGGGGGGCGATGTCCTCCAGGGCAGCCGTCATCGAGCGGCCGCTGCGCACGGCCATCAATAAAAAGGCGGCCCCCTGCAGTTGGCGCCACAGGGGGACTTGGATGGCGTTGTCTTGCATGGGTTCCGTGAAGGCCGGCCCCCGAGAGACCAGCCGGTTAAAACCGTCCGGAGGCGGACGGCGCTGCGCCTATTAGACCAGCCTTCGGCCCCCGGTTACATCAGGGTGTCGGCCCAGATATTGCCGGCCCAGCTCAGCGCGTAGCCACCTTCCTGCTCGGTCGGCGCAGCGCTGACGCCACCGGACCCGGCCACGGCTTTGAAGGTTTTCTCAAGCGCCACATACTCATGCACACTGGCCACATGAATGGCGTTTTTGTTGTCCACGAAGCTGTAGCAGGTGTTGGTCAGCATGGGCGCGGGGTTGGCCTCCCAGCCCGCCAGTTGGGCCACGATGGCGCTGGCGGCCACCTTGCCGTGGCTGTTGGCCATGTGGCCGCTCTTGGGCATGGCCGGGGCGATCTGAATGGAGTCGCCCAGCACAAACACGTCTTTGGCCGCGGTGGATTCGAAGGTCTGGTAGTTCACGCCGCACCAGCGCTTGTTGCCCATGTTGTTCAGGCCCGTCTGCACGGCGATGGCGCCGGCGCGCATGGATGGCAGGGCGTTGATGACATGGGCCTTGACGTCGTCCTGCACGTCGAACCTGATGACGCCGGCTTTGGCGTCCACGGCCACGGCCTTGTGCTGGCCACGGTATTCGACCATGCCTTTGTACTGCTCGGCCCAGACTTTTTTGAACAGCGGGCCTTTGGACGTGACATCCGGATTGGCATCCAGAATCAGCACCTTGCTGCGTGGCTTGACGGCCTTGAAGTAGCCGGCAATCACCGAGGCCCGCTCATACGGGCCGGGCGGGCAGCGGTAAGGCGCCTCGGGAATGGTGATGGCGTAAACGCCACCGTCGGGCATGGCTTCGAGTTGCTTGCGCAGCGCCACGGTTTCTGCGCCGGCCTTCCAGGCCTGCAGGATTTGCCCGGCGGCCTGCGCCTCTTGCAGGCCAGCGATGCTGCTGTAGACCAGGTCGATGCCGGGGGAGACCACCAGCTTGTCGTAGCGAATAGTGGCGCCGCCGGCGAGGGTGACTGTTTTCTTTGTGGTATCAATGGCGCTGGCGCTGTCTTTGACAACGGTCACGCCGTGGTTCTTGCTCAGGCCCGTATAGGGTGTCGTGATGTCGGCGATCTGCTTGCCGCCGCTGAGCACCAGATTGGAGATCGGGCAGGAAACAAAAGCGGCCTGCGGCTCGATCAGCACCACGTCGATCTTGTAGTCCGACAGCAGGCGCACGTATTTGGCCGCCGTGGCGCCGCCGTAGCCGCCGCCTATCACCACGACCCTGGCCTTGGACGGAATCGCGGTGGTCGCGCAGCCGGCCAGGCCCAGCAGGCCCAGGGCGGCAGACGTTTGCAGAAAGGAGCGGCGGCTGAAACCGGCTCCCGCCGGGTCTTGGTTCGAATGCGGATTCGAGTTCATGGTGAACAGTCCTTCGGCAGCGGTGTGCTTATTTCTTCTGGGCAGCAAAGTAACTGGCGAGCGTGTCGATCTGGGCATCGCTGTAACCTTTGCTGATCTGGTGCATCACGGTGGCCGGCTGCGCGCCGGACTTGAACGCCTTGAGCTGGGCCGCGAGGTAGTTTTTGTCCAGCCCGGCGAGAGCACCCACGCTGGCGCCCTGCACGGCCTTGCCGTCGGTGCCGTGACAGTTGGCGCAGGTGGCGGCGAGGCTTCGGGTGTACAGCGCGGCCTGGGCCGACGCACTCTGGGCCTGGCTCAGGAATGGCGCAGTGAGCGCGCAGAACGCCAGCATCAGGGTAAGGTTTTTAATCTTCACAGCTTCTCCTCGCAGTTTCTACAGTTAGCCAATTTAACGCCACACGTCGGGCAAGCCATAGGGAGTATCCAGTACTTTGGCACGGCCCAGGCAGTGGCGTTCGAATATTTGGTAATGTGCTTATGCGGCACCGGGCCTGGTCCTGTTGCTCGAAAAAAAACGCCTCACGCCCTTACCGGAAGGGTGTGAGGCGATCCGCTTTTTATAGCGTCGGCAAGCCGCAATTACTCGCTGGCGGCACCTTCGCTGGTTTTCTCAGACAGGGCCTCGAGCTCCGCCGCTTCAGCCTCGGCAATGGCGCGGCGCTCGGCGTCGTCCATCTGGTCCTTGGCTTTGCGTGCTTCGTGGTAGGCCATGCCGGTGCCGGCAGGAATCAGGCGGCCCACAATGACGTTTTCCTTCAAGCCGCGCAACTCGTCGCGCTTGCCCATGATGGCAGCCTCGGTGAGCACGCGGGTGGTTTCCTGGAAGGACGCGGCGGAGATGAACGAATCGGTCGACAGCGATGCCTTGGTAATGCCCAGCAGCAGGTTGCTGAAGGTTGCCGGTATCTTGCCTTCGGCGCGCAGGGCGTCGTTGGCGTCCAGCATGGCTGAGCGCTCGACCTGCTCGCCGGCGATGTAGCTGGAGTCCCCGACGTTTTCGACCACGACACGGCGCAGCATCTGGCGAACAATCACTTCAATGTGCTTGTCGTTGATCTTCACGCCCTGCAGACGGTAGACGTCCTGCACTTCATCGACGATGTAGCGGGCCAGCTCTTCCATGCCCAGCAGGCGCAGGATGTCCTGCGGATCGGCCGGGCCGTCCACGATCGACTCGCCCTTGTTCACGACCTGGCCTTCATGCACCAGGATGTTCTTCTCCTTGGGCACCAGGTCTTCCCAAACCTTGCCTTCCGGGTCGGTGATCTGCAGGCGCACCTTGCCCTTGGTCTCCTTGCCGAAGGACACGGTCCCGGTCATCTCGGCCAGCGTGCCCTTGTCTTTCGGCGTGCGCGCTTCGAACAGCTCGGCCACGCGCGGCAGACCGCCGGTGATGTCACGGGTTTTCTGGCCTTCGACCGGAATACGCGCCAGCACTTCGCCGGGGCCCACGTCCTGGCCGTCGCGCACCTGAACCAGTGCGCCGACCTGGAAACCAATCGTCACCGAATGATCGGTGCCGGGAATCTTGACTTCGTTGCCGGCGGCATCGATCAGCTTGACCTGCGGGCGAACCACCTTGGTCGCGCCGCGGCGCTTGGGGTCGATCACCACCAGGGTGGACAGACCGGTCACCTCGTCGAGCTGCTTGGCCACCGTCACGCCCTCTTCCACATTCTCGAAGAGCACCTTGCCGGCGAACTCGGTAATGATGGGGCGGGTCAAGGGGTCCCAGTTGGCCAGAATCGCACCGGCCTTGATTTGCTGATCGGTCTTGATCGCCAGGATGGCGCCGTAAGGCACCTTGTGACGTTCACGCTCGCGGCCATGCTCATCGTGAATGATGATTTCGCCGGAGCGGGCAATCACCACGAGTTCGCCTTTGCTGTTGGTCACATAACGCATGGGCGCGTTGAAGCCGATGACGCCGTTGGACTTGGCTTCGACGCTGGAGGCGATGGCGGCGCGCGACGCGGCGCCGCCGATGTGGAAAGTCCGCATGGTCAGTTGCGTGCCGGGCTCGCCAATCGACTGCGCGGCGATGATGCCGACGGCTTCGCCGATGTTGATCAGGCCGCCGCGACCCAGGTCGCGTCCATAACACTTGGCGCACAGCCCGAAGCGGGTTTCGCAGGTCAGTGCGGTCCGCACCTTGACTTCGTCCACGCCGGCCGCTTCGAGTTCCTCGATCAGGTCTTCGTCCAGCATGATGCCGGCTTTGGCCAGGACCGACCGGTTTTCGGGGTGCAGCACGTCTTCGACCGTGGTGCGCCCGAGAATACGGTCACGCAGCGATTCGATGACTTCACCGCCCTCGACGATGGCGCGCATGAGCGCGCCCTCTTGCGTGCCGCAGTCGTCCTGCGTCACCACCAGATCCTGCACCACGTCGCACAGGCGGCGGGTCAGGTAGCCGGAGTTGGCGGTTTTCAACGCCGTGTCAGCCAGGCCCTTGCGGGCGCCGTGGGTGGAGATGAAGTACTCCAGCACGTTCAGGCCTTCGCGGAAGTTCGCGGTAATCGGCGTCTCGATGATGGAGCCGTCCGGCTTGGCCATCAAACCGCGCATGCCGGCCACCTGGCGAATCTGCGCCGCCGAGCCGCGGGCACCGGAGTCGGCCATCATGTAGATGGAATTGAAGGACTCCTGCTCGACTTCCTTGCCGTGGCGATCAATGACTTTTTCTTTCGAAAGCTGGGCCATCATGACCTTGGAGACCTCGTCGCCTGACTTGCCCCAGATGTCCACCACCTTGTTGTAGCGCTCGCCGGACGTCACCAGGCCGGAGACGTACTGCTGCTCGATCTCTTTGACTTCCTTCTGGGCACGCGCAATGATGGCGCCCTTCTCCTTGGGCACCAGCATGTCGTCGATGCAGATGGAGATACCGGCCTTGGTCGCCAGACGAAAACCCGACTGCAACAGCTTGTCGGCAAACACCACGGTCTCTTTCAGGCCGCACTTGCGAAAGGACACGTTGATGAGCTTGGAGATTTCCTTTTTCTTCAACGCCTTGTTGAGATTGGAAAAAGGCAGCCCCTTGGGCAGTATCTCGGACAACAGCGCACGGCCTCCGGTGGTTTCCCACAGTTTGGTCTCGGCGACATAATCGCCGGTCTCCTTGTTTTTTGTGTACTCGGTCAGGCGCACGCTGATCCTGGCGTTCAGGTCCAGTTCGCCGGCGTCGAACGCGCGGCGAACTTCACCGGTATCCGAAAACACCAGCCCCTCGCCCTTGCCGTTGGTGCGATCCCGGGTCGTGTAGTACAGACCCAGCACCACGTCCTGCGACGGAACGATGGAAGGCTCGCCGTTGGCAGGGAACAAAATATTGTTCGAAGCCAGCATCAGCGTGCGGCATTCCATCTGCGCCTCCACCGACAAAGGCACGTGAACCGCCATCTGGTCACCGTCAAAGTCGGCGTTGAAGGCCGAGCAGACGAGCGGGTGCAACTGGATCGCCTTGCCTTCGATCAGGATCGGCTCAAAGGCCTGGATGCCGAGCCGGTGCAGCGTGGGCGCACGGTTGAGCATCACAGGGTGCTCTTTGATGACCTCTTCGAGGATGTCCCACACCACGGGGGTGCCGGATTCAACTTCCTTCTTGGCCGCCTTGATGGTGGTGGCAATGCCACGCACTTCGAGCTGGGCAAAGATGAAAGGCTTGAACAGTTCCAGCGCCATCAGCTTGGGCAAACCGCACTGGTGCAGCTTGAGCGTCGGGCCCACGGTAATGACGGAACGGCCCGAGTAGTCGACGCGTTTGCCCAGCAAGTTCTGGCGGAAACGGCCCGACTTGCCTTTGATCATGTCGGCCAGCGACTTGAGGGCGCGCTTGTTGGCGCCCGTCATCGCCTTGCCACGGCGGCCGTTGTCAAGCAGCGAGTCCACGGCTTCCTGCAGCATGCGCTTTTCATTGCGGGCAATGATTTCCGGTGCTTTGAGTTCCAGCAGGCGGCGCAGGCGGCTGTTGCGGTTGATCACGCGGCGATACAAATCGTTCAGGTCGGAGGTCGCAAAGCGGCCGCCGTCCAGCGGCACCAGCGGACGCAGGTCCGGCGGCAGCACGGGCAGCACGTCGAGCACCATCCAGTGCGGCTTGATGCCGGACTTCTTGAACGCTTCCATCAATTTCAAACGCTTGGCGTTTTTCTTGATCTTGATTTCGGAGCCGGTCAGGTCGTTGCGCAGCTTGGTGATTTCGTCATCCAGGTCCAGCCCTTCGAGCAGGTCCTTGATGCCTTCGGCGCCCATCTTGGCGGTGTACTCGTCGCCGTATTCCTTGCGCTTGGCGTCGTAGTCGTCCTCCGACATGATGCTGAACTTCTTCAGCGGCGTCATGCCGGGATCGGTGACCACGTAGGCTTCGAAATACAGCACGCGTTCGATGTCGCGCAGCGTCATGTCGAGCACCAGGCCCAGACGGCTCGGCAGGCTTTTCAGGAACCAGATGTGCGCGCACGGTGCGGCCAGGTCGATGTGGCCCATGCGCTCGCGGCGAACCTTGGTCTGCGTGACTTCAACGCCGCACTTTTCGCAGATCACGCCGCGGTGCTTGAGGCGCTTGTACTTGCCGCACAGGCACTCGTAGTCCTTGATGGGGCCAAAAATCTTGGCGCAAAAAAGACCGTCGCGCTCGGGCTTGAAGGTGCGGTAGTTGATGGTTTCAGGCTTTTTCACCTCACCGAAAGACCACGAACGGATCTTCTCGGGCGAAGCCATGCCGATCTTGATGGCATCGAAGTGCTCATCCGGCGTGAATTGCTTGAACAGGTCGAGTAATGATTTCATGTGATAAATCCTTATCTAATCAGTTGAGGACAGAGCAGATTGCTTTGCAAGCCTGGTCTGTCCCGCAAGGCCATAGGACTAGCTGCGTTCCAGCTCGATATCGATACCGAGCGAACGAATTTCCTTGACCAGCACGTTGAACGACTCGGGCATGCCGGCCGTGATCGCGTGCTCGCCCTTGACGATGCTTTCGTACACCTTGGTACGACCCTGCACGTCGTCCGACTTGACCGTGAGCATTTCCTGCAAGGTGTAGGCGGCGCCATAGGCTTCCAGCGCCCAGACCTCCATCTCGCCGAAACGCTGCCCGCCGAACTGCGCCTTGCCGCCCAGCGGCTGCTGCGTAACCAGCGAGTAAGGTCCGGTGGAGCGGGCGTGCATCTTGTCGTCCACCAGGTGGTGAAGTTTCAGAACGTGCATGTAGCCCACCGTGGTGGTGCGTTCGAACTGGTCGCCGGTGCGTCCGTCGTACAACTGGGCCTGGGTTCGCGTAGCCGTCAGTCCCTTGGCCTTGGCAATGTCGTCCGGGTAGGCCAGTTGCAGCATGGCCATGATCTCCGCCTCGGATGCGCCGTCAAATACCGGCGTTGCAAAAGGAACACCGGTGGACAGGTTGCCCGCCATCTCGACGACTTCAGCGTCGGACAGTTTGCCCAGGTCTTCCTGGCGTCCGAGCTTGTTGTAGACGGTTTCCAGAAGCGAGCGAACCTCGGCCACTTTGGCCTCGGCCTGCAGCAGGTTGCCAATGCGCTGGCCCAGGCCTTTGGCGGCCCAGCCCAGATGCACCTCCAGCACTTGGCCCACGTTCATCCGCGAAGGCACGCCCAACGGGTTGAGCACGATGTCGCACGGCGTGCCGTCGGCCATGTAGGGCATGTCTTCGACCGGAACGATCTTGGAGACGACCCCCTTGTTGCCGTGACGTCCGGCCATCTTGTCGCCGGGCTGCAGGCGGCGCTTGACAGCCAGGTAAACCTTGACCATTTTCAGCACACCGGCAGGCAACTCGTCGCCCTGCGTCAGCTTCTTGCGCTTTTCTTCAAAAGCCAGATCGAAGCTGTGGCGCGTCTGCTCCATCGAGTTCTTGATGCTTTCCAGTTGGGAAGCGACTTCGTCGTCAGCCGGACGGATGTCGAACCAGTGGTACTTCTCGACGTCGGCCAGATACACCTTGTCGATTTTGGTGCCCTTGGCCAGCTTTTTCGGGCCACCGTTGGCGATCTTTCCGTTCAGCAGTTTCTCGATGCGGTCAAACGCATCGGCTTCCACAATCCGAAGCTGGTCATTCAGGTCCAGACGGAAACGCTTGAGTTCGTCGTCGATGATCTGCTGGGCGCGCTTGTCGCGCACAATGCCTTCGCGGGTGAACACCTGCACGTCGATGACGGTGCCCTGCGAACCCTGGCTCACGCGCAGCGAGGTGTCTTTCACATCGCTGGCTTTTTCGCCGAAGATGGCGCGCAGCAGTTTTTCTTCCGGCGTCAGCGTGGTCTCGCCCTTGGGCGTGACCTTGCCGACCAGCGTGTCGCCCGGCTGGACTTCGGCGCCGACATAAATGATGCCGGATTCGTCGAGGCGGTTGAGCTGCTGCTCGGACAGGTTCGGGATGTCGCGGGTGATCTCTTCACAGCCCAGCTTGGTATCCCGCGCCATCACGACGAGTTCTTCGATATGGATCGACGTGTAGCGATCTTCGGCCACCACGCGCTCGGAGATCAGGATCGAATCTTCGAAGTTGTAGCCGTTCCAGGGCATGAAGGCCACCAGCATGTTCTGGCCCAGGGCCAGTTCGCCGATGTCGGTCGATGCGCCGTCCGCGATCACGTCGCCCTTGGCCAGCTTGTCGCCCATCTTGACGATGGGGCGCTGGTGGATGTTGGTGTTCTGGTTGGAACGCTGGTACTTGATCAGGTTGTAGATGTCCACGCCCACTTCGCCGGCCTGGGCTTCGGCGTCGTTGACGCGAACCACGATGCGGGTCGCATCGACATAGTCGACGATACCGCCGCGGTTGGCGGTGACGACGGTGCCCGAGTCGATCGCGGAAACGCGCTCGATGCCGGTGCCGACGAACGCCTTTTCAGGGCGCAGCACAGGCACCGCCTGGCGCTGCATGTTGGCGCCCATCAGCGCGCGATTTGCATCGTCGTGCTCGAGGAAGGGCACGAGCGAGGCGGCGACCGACACGATCTGCGCCGGCGACACGTCCATGTACTGGACGCGCTCTGCACCGACCAGCACCGACTCGCCGTTTTCACGGGCGGAGACGAGCTCGCCGGTCAGCTTGCCGGTGTCGTCGAGCAGCGCGTTCGCCTGGGCGATCACGTATTTGCCTTCTTCGATGGCGGACAGGTAGTCGATCTGCGTCGTGACCTTGCCGCCCTCCACGCGACGGTACGGGGTTTCGATGAAACCGTACTCGTTCAGGCGGGCATACAGGGCCAAAGAGTTGATCAGGCCGATGTTCGGACCTTCCGGCGTTTCAATCGGGCAGACGCGACCGTAATGGGTCACATGCACGTCGCGCACTTCAAAGCCGGCACGTTCGCGCGTCAGACCGCCGGGGCCAAGGGCCGATACACGGCGCTTGTGGGTGATCTCGGACAGCGGGTTGGTCTGATCCATGAACTGCGACAACTGCGATGCGCCAAAAAACTCTTTCAGGGCGGCGGAAATCGGCTTGCTGTTGATCAGGTCGTGCGGCATCAAGGGCTCTTGCTCGGCCTGGCCCAGACGCTCTTTCACAGCTTTTTCGATGCGTGCCAGACCGGTGCGGTACTGGTTCTCGGCGAGTTCACCGACGCAGCGCACCCGGCGGTTGCCGAGGTGGTCGATGTCATCGACTTCGCCGTTGCCGTTGCGCAGATCGACGAGGATTTTGACGACAGCCAGGATGTCCTCGTTGGTCATGACCATGGGCCCCGTTGAGGTGTCGCGCCCGACGCGGGCGTTGAACTTCATGCGGCCAACCTTGGACAGGTCGTAAGTGTCGGGGTTGTAGAACAGGCGCTGGAACAGGGCCTGGACGGCATCCTCCGTCGGCGGCTCGCCGGGACGCATCATGCGGTAGATCGCCACACGGGCAGTGAACTCGTCGGCCGTTTCGTCAGCACGCAGGGTCTGCGAAATATAGGCGCCCTGGTCGAGTTCGTTGGTGTACAGCACCTGCAGGTCCTGCACACCGGCCACGCGAAGTTTCTTCAGCAGCACCTCGGTCAGCTCGTCGTTGGCCTTGGCGATGATCTCGCCGGTCTCGGCATCCACCACGTTCTTGGCCACCACGCGACCGACCAAAAAGTCTTCCGGGACACTGACCGTCGACGTGCCGCTTTGCTCAAGCTCGCGCGTGTGGCGAACCGTGATCCGCTTGTCCTTGGCGACGATGACCTTGCCGGCCTTGTCCGTGATGTCGAAGCGGGCGACTTCACCGCGCATACGCTCGGCAATGAACTCCATCTGCGCGCCGCTGTCCATCAGGCGGAAGTTGTCGAACACAAAGAAGTGAGCCAGGATGGACTCGGGGTTCAGACCGATGGCCTTGAGCAAAATCGTGACCGGCATTTTGCGGCGGCGATCGACGCGGAAGTACAGAATGTCTTTCGGATCAAATTCGAAGTCCAGCCATGAGCCGCGGTAAGGGATGATCCGGGCCGAAAACAGCAGCTTGCCCGAGCTGTGCGTCTTGCCCTTGTCGTGCTCGAAAAACACGCCCGGCGAGCGGTGCAACTGGGACACGATCACGCGCTCGGTGCCGTTGATGACGAACGATCCCTTGTCGGTCATGAGCGGCACTTCGCCCATGTAAACCTCCTGCTCCTTGACTTCCTTGACCACCTTGGACTGCGAAGTCGATGATTCGCGGTCATAAATGATCAACTGGACCTTGGCCCGCACGGCCGACGCAAAGGTCAGCCCGCGGGTCTGGCATTCGCGCACGTCGAAGGCCGGCTTGGCCAGGTTGTATTCAAGAAACTTCATCTCGACAAACCCGTTGTGCGAGACGATGGGGAAGGCGTTCTCAAACGCGGCCTGCAGGCCTTCGATCTGGCGCTTTTGCGGCGCGCGGTCGGCTTGCAGGAACGCCGTGTAAGCGTCTTTTTGCATCTGCAACAGGTAAGGAACATTCAGCACGCTTTCGCGGCTGCCGAAACTTTTGCGAATCCGTTTGCGTTCGGTATAGGAATAGGCCATGAGTTCTCCGCTTTGATGGGACACAAACAAGTCTGGTAACCGGTCCGTTAAGCTCTGGCGACTGTCTTGAATGAATACACCACGTACTCAAACAGACTTGGTGGTTGGCCACTACCAACCATGGCGGACGGCAACGCATTGCACGTTGCCCGAACCAAGGCGTTTCCTGCAGTCGGGGTCAGGAAGCACTGGCAAGAAGATTTTCTCCAAATCTGCTTGCCGGTGTTTCCAAAGAGCTTAAAAACGCGCTTGCGCGGCGCTTTTAACGGGACTCCTTGAAAGTACGAAAGGCTGGAAGCCGATACCCGGCGTCCAGCCTTCGCGAAACGCAAGGATTACTTGAGTTCGGCTTTCGCGCCGGCTTCTTCGAGCTTTTTCTTGGCTGCTTCTGCATCGGCCTTGGGAGCGGCTTCCTTGACAGCCTTCGGTGCGGCGTCGACCAGGTCCTTCGCTTCCTTGAGGCCCAGACCGGTGAGCTCGCGCACGGCCTTGATGACGGACACCTTGTTGGCGCCGACTTCGAGCAGCATCACGGTGAATTCGGTCTGCTCTTCCGCGGACGGCGCTGCAGCGCCGCCGCCGGCAGCAGGCGCAGCCATGGATGCGGCGCTCACGCCAAATTTCTCTTCGATGGCTTTCACCAGGTCGTTGAGTTCGAGGACCGTCATGCTATCCAGCGCGGTCAAAAATGCGTCTTTATCGAATGCCATTTTGATTTCCTAAAAAGTATCTATTAACAGTTGAGGACAGCGCTCACGCCACGCGCTACGGACTGTCCCGCAAGGTCCATCGCTTACGCCGCTGCAGCTTCTGCCGCGGGCTCCGCGGCCACGATCACATCGTTGCCGCCGCCTTTTTTCCCCGCCAGTGCGGACAGCACACGTGCCGTACGCGCAATGGGGGATTGCATCAGGCCCAACAACTGAGCGAGCAGCACTTCTTTCGAAGGAATGTTCGCGAGCTGCTTGACGCCGTGTACGTCCAGGACTTTTCCTGCCATGGCGCCTGCGCGAATCACCAACTTGTCGTTGGTTTTCGCGAAGTCGGCAACCACCTTGGCGGCGGCTACGGCATCGGTGGAAAAGCCATAGATGAGCGGCCCGGTCATCTGGTCGGACAAAACATCAAACGCGCTGCCTGCCACGGCACGACGGGCCAGGGTGTTTTTCAACACGCTCAGGCTCACGCCATTGCCCCTGGCTAAGCTGCGAAGCTTGGTCATGTCAGCGACCGTGATGCCACGGTATTCCGCCATCACAAGCGTTTGAGCTTTAGCGGCGAGGCCGGTCACTTCATCAATGACGGCTTGTTTCTCACTGCGGTTGAGACTCAAGGTCTACTCCTTAATAATGTGTCTTGCAAATTGCGCTTTCGCGCAGCCCGATCAACACGCCTATATTCAGCGACCAACTGTGTCAAGTTCTTTTCAAAACCATTCAAGCAGCGGGACCGCCATCTGCGTTGGCTGTCTTGCGACGATTAAGCGGCTGGCATTTCAGCCTGCCGCACCAACGGTCCTGGATAGCCTGCCGGAGTCCAAAAACCCCGTCAGCCCACCACATTGAACACCCCTTGCGGGCCGTTCAAATTCTTCCGGTTACGCCGCCGCGATGGTTTGGGTATCCACACGGACGCCCACACCCATCGTTGACGAAACCGCCACTTTTTTCAAATAAACGCCTTTGCTCGATGCCGGCTTGGCCTTGGTCAACGCGTCGATCAATGCCGCCAGGTTGCCCTGCAGCTTGTCGGTGTCAAAAGACCGGCGGCCAATCGTGCCATGCACGATGCCGGCCTTGTCGACGCGGAACTGGACCTGACCAGCCTTGGCATTTTTGACGGCCGTCGCCACATCAGGCGTCACCGTGCCCACTTTCGGGTTGGGCATCAAACCGCGCGGGCCGAGAATCTGGCCCAGGGTACCGACCACGCGCATGGCGTCAGGCGATGCAATCACGACGTCGAAGTCCATCTTGCCGGCCTTGATGTCGGCGGCCAGATCATCCATGCCGACGATGTCGGCACCGGCGGCCTTGGCTTCCTCGGCTTTGGCACCCTGCGCAAACACGGCAACGCGCTTGGTTTTTCCGGTGCCGTTGGGCAACACGACGGCGCCGCGAACGACCTGGTCGGATTTTTTGGCATCCACGCCAAGCTGCACCGCCACGTCGATGGACTCATCGAACTTGGCAACCGCAAACGCCTTGACCAGACCCAGGGCGTCGGCCACCGGGTACAGTTTGTTGCTGTCGATTTTGTCGCCAATGGTTTTTTGGCGCTTGGTCAGCTTGCTCATACAACCCCCTCCACCGTCACGCCCATGGAGCGGGCGGAACCGGCAATAGTACGGACTGCGGCATTCAGATCGGCGGCGGTCATGTCTTTCATTTTGGTCTTGGCAATTTCTTCCAATTGGGCGCGAGTGATCTTGCCGACCTTGGCGGTGTGCGGCGTGGCAGAACCCTTGTCAAGCTTGATGGCCTTCTTGATCAGGGTGACAGCCGGCGGTGTCTTGATGATGAAGGTAAAGCTCTTGTCTGCATACGCGGTGATCACCACAGGCAAAGGCAGGCCGGGCTCGACACCCTGGGTCTGGGCGTTGAACGCCTTGCAGAATTCCATGATGTTCAGGCCGCGCTGACCCAAGGCCGGGCCGATCGGGGGGGACGGGTTGGCCTTACCAGCTGGCACTTGCAGCTTGACAAAGCCGACGATTTTTTTCGCCATACTTTTCTCCTTGCGGGTAGTAACGCCTGAACCTTGTCATCAATGACGGGCCCAGGCTCCCCGGGGGTTACACAACTCTGGTTTGAACGGTGGACACCGTCCTCCGCGCCGAGTCGCAAAGCGCAGATAAATCAGGTTTTTTCGATCTGGCTGAATTCCAGCTCGACCGGTGTCGCACGCCCGAAAATAGTGACCGAAACGCGAACCTTGTTCTTGTCGTAGTTGACCTCTTCGACCGTGCCGTTGAAGTCGGTGAATGGGCCGTCCTTGACCCGGATGTACTCGCCGGCTTCAAACTCGACCTTGTGACGCGGTTTCGCGGTACCCACCTGCATCTGGTTCACGATCTTCTGAACGTCTTCTTCGGAAATGGGGGCCGGACGGTTTTTGGCGCCTCCGACAAAACCCGTGACCTTGTTGGTGTGTTTCACCAGGTGCCAGGTTTCGTCGTCCATCACCATTTCAACCAGCACATAACCCGGGAAGAAGCGGCGTTCCGTGGTTTTCTTCTGGCCGTTCTTGATTTCGACGACTTCTTCGGTGGGTACCAGAAAACGTCCGAACTTGGCCTGCATGCCGGCGCGGTTGATGCGCTCGACAATGTTTCGCTCAACGGCTTTCTCCATGCCCGAATAGGCATGCACCACATACCACTGCATGCCGGGGGTCGGCTGCAGGGATGCGCCAGCCGCCACTTCGCTGACCACGTCACCGTTCATATCGCTCATTATTTCTTCCACCCCAGTATCAGATCGTAAAACACCCACTCAAGCGTTTTATCGGTGAGCCACAAAAACAGCGCCATCACCACGACAAATGCAAAAACATAAGCCGTCATCTGCATGGCCTCTTTACGGGCGGGCCACACCACTTTCTTGACTTCACGCCAGGAGTCACGCCCGAACGCCACAAACTGCTTGCCGGGCTCGGAGGTGGCAAATACCACCACAGCGGCCACCATGCCCGCCATCAAACCGCCCCACTGGGCAATCGGCCCCTGTTTGGCAAGCAGGTAAAAGCCCGCCAGCGCGCCCAGCACCAAAGCCACAGCGAGAGCCAGCTTGGCCTTGTCAGCAGTCGTGCTGACGGTTTCGACTTGAGAAGTGGCCATGATTGCCTGATTTCCTGTTCTTCTTCACGCGCCCTATCAGACGCTTAAGCCCACCTGGGGTCCATGGACTCCCGGCGGGCTTGCATAGTTCCGTATCACACCACTCTCAGCTTCAAGCACCCCCTGAAACCGGGTGGCAGGGGCAGTAGGAATCGAACCTACAACCTTCGGTTTTGGAGACCGACGCTCTGCCAATTGAGCTATACCCCTTCATCTCTCAATCAGTTGAGGACAGAGCAGGCGCGCTTTGCGTCGCTGCGGTCTGTCCCGCCAACAAATCGATTACGCAATGATCTTGGCCACGACACCGGCGCCGACGGTCTTGCCGCCCTCGCGGATGGCGAAACGCAGACCTTCTTCCATCGCGATCGGGTTGATCAGCTTGACGGTGATCGACACGTTGTCGCCTGGCATGACCATCTCTTTGCCTTCCGGCAACTCGATCGCGCCAGTCACGTCCGTCGTGCGGAAGTAGAACTGGGGACGGTAGTTGTTGAAGAAGGGGGTGTGGCGGCCGCCTTCGTCCTTGCTCAGCACGTAGATCTCGCCGGTGAAGTGCGTGTGCGGCTTGATCGATCCGGGCTTGCACAGCACCTGGCCGCGCTGGACGTCTTCGCGCTTGGTGCCGCGCAGCAGGATGCCGACGTTGTCGCCGGCCTGGCCCTGGTCGAGCAGCTTGCGGAACATCTCGACGCCGGTGCAGATGGTTTTCTGGGTGTCGGCAATGCCGACGATCTCGATTTCCTCGCCGACCTTGATCACGCCGCGCTCGACTCGGCCGGTCACGACGGTGCCGCGCCCGGAGATGGAGAAGACGTCTTCGACGGGCATCAGGAAGGCGCCGTCCACCGCGCGCTTGGGCATGGGGATGTAGTTGTCCAGGGCGTCGGCCAGCTTCATGATGGCTTGCTCGCCCAGGGGACCCTTGTCGCCTTCCATGGCGAGCTTGGCGCTGCCGTGGATGATGGGGGTGGCGTCGCCGGGGAAATCGTACTTGTCGAGCAGCTCGCGCACTTCCATTTCAACGAGTTCGAGCAGCTCGGCGTCGTCGACCATGTCGCATTTGTTCAGGAACACGATGATGTAGGGCACGCCGACCTGGCGGGCCAGCAGGATGTGCTCGCGGGTCTGGGGCATGGGGCCGTCAGCGGCGGAACACACCAAAATGGCGCCGTCCATCTGGGCCGCGCCGGTGATCATGTTCTTGACGTAGTCGGCGTGGCCGGGGCAGTCGACGTGGGCGTAGTGGCGGTTGGCCGTCTCGTACTCGACGTGGGCGGTGTTGATGGTGATGCCGCGCGCTTTTTCTTCCGGCGCCGCGTCGATCTGGTCGTAGCCTTTGGCTTCGCCGCCGAATTTGGCCGCGAGCACGGTCGTGATCGCCGCCGTCAGCGTGGTCTTGCCATGGTCAACGTGCCCGATCGTGCCAACGTTGACGTGCGGTTTGGTCCGCTCAAATTTGCCTTTTGCCATTTTCTCGACTCCAAATACCTTTAAGGATTTACTTACGAAACTTGTTCACAAACTGTCTACCGCCATTCACCGGCCAGCCCGGCAAATGCCATTGGCCTCTACCGCTGAAATGGTGCCCATTGCGGGAATCGGACCCGCGACCTCTCCCTTACCAAGGGAGTGCTCTACCACTGAGCCAAATGGGCCAAATTCAAAACCTTGCACCGACCTGCCACTAAAAAACCAGCGTGATTGTCATGGAGCGGGAGACGGGAATCGAACCCGCGTCATTAGCTTGGAAGGCTAGGGTTCTACCATTGAACTACTCCCGCATCGGCCGCTCATTCATTCACTCATCTCGATCCCGTCACACGGCATCTCGACTGTCCAGACCAATTATCCCAATCTACGCCTGCAAATCAATTCATCGCTGGTGGAGAGGGCTGGATTCGAACCAGCGTACTCGTTAGAGGGCAGATTTACAGTCTGCTGCCATTAACCACTCGGCCACCTCTCCTTTGGCGAACCTTGGATTATGCCATGGAAATTTTGCAACCGGCAATCCGAAAACAGCAAGTGCTTACCACTTGACCGGGCGGCGGCCCTTGCTGTGCAAAAAGTCATTGGCCGCGCTGAAATGCCCGCAGCCGATGAAGGGGTGGGGCGGTCGCAATGCCGACAGCGGCGATGGGTGGTTGGCACGCAGCACCAGATGGCGGCGGCTGTCGATCAAAGCCAGTTTGGCCTGGGCATGTGCGCCCCACAACATGAACACGACGGATTCAGCCTTCGCCGACACCGCGGCGATCATCTTGTCAGTGAGCACTTCCCAACCCTGCATGGCATGACTGGCGGGCTGTCCTTCTTCCACCGTGAGACAGGTGTTGAGCAGCAGGACCCCCTGGCTGGCCCAGCGCGCCAGCGAGCCGCCGGGCGGCGATTCCGAGTCGATGCGTGGATCACGCGCCAGCTCCTTGAAAATATTGCGCAGGCTGGGCGGCGGTTTGACGCCATCGGGCACCGAAAAAGCCAAGCCCCGGGCCTGGCCGGGGCCATGGTAGGGGTCCTGACCCAAAATGACGACCTTGACGGCGGCCAGCGGCGTCAACGCCAAGGCCCGAAACGGCTGGGGGGGGTAAATGACGGCACCAGTTGCCAGGCGCTGCCCGACAAACCCGCCCAATTGCCGGCCGGCCGCACTGGCCAGAAAATCAGCGACCAGCGCCGCCCAATCCGCCGCGACCGGCCAGTCGGACGGATTCCAGTGAACCAGGCGCAGGGCCGCTCCAGCGCCCGGAGAACCGGGCTCCGGCCGGTTCTCAAATACCAAATCGGCCTGCTGCCCTTGTCGAACAGGCATGACGGTACTGATTAAACGGCATCGGGAAACAGCGATGCCAGCGCCAGGCCCGGATCGTCAGCCCGCATGAAGGCCTCCCCGACGAGAAAGGCATGGACTCCGGCAGCACACATGCGCAGCACGTCGGCGGGGGTCGAAATGCCCGACTCGGTGACCAGCAGGCGATCCGCCGGCACCTCTTGGAGCAGGCCCAGTGTGGTGTCCAGCGAGACCTCGAAGGTTTGCAAGTTGCGGTTGTTGATGCCCAGCAGCGGGGTTTTCAGCTTGAGCGCCCGGCCCAGCTCGGCGCGGTCATGGACTTCCACCAGCACCGCCATGTCCAGTGAAAAAGCCAGCGCCTCCAACATTTTCATCTGCGCATCGTCCAGGCAGGCGGCGATCAGCAAAATGCAGTCGGCCCCCATGACGCGCGATTCATAGATTTGGTAAGCATCGACGATGAAGTCCTTGCGCAGCACCGGCAGGCCGCAGGAAGCCCGGGCCTGCTTCAGGTAGTCGATGCCGCCCTGAAAAAAGTCTTTATCCGTAAGCACCGACAAACACGCTGCACCATGCTCTGCGTAGCTTTGTGCAATATCGGCGGGAATGAAATCAGCCCGCAACACGCCTTTGGATGGGCTGGCCTTCTTGATTTCGGCAATCACGGCAGGTTTGCCGGCGGCAATTTTGGCGCGCAGGGCACCGGCGAAATCACGCGTCAGCAGGCGCGATTCAGCGTCGGCACGCATGGCGTCCAGCGGTTTGCGCTTGATGGCCGTGGCAACTTCCTGTCGTTTGACGGCAACAATCTTGTTCAGGATGTCGGACATGGGCTCGTAGTATTTAGGTTCGGCTGGAATATTGCTGAAGATCGTCGATTGAAATAGCGGACGCGGCTACGAGCTGGTAATGCTTCTCGTCGACGACTTTGACGTCACCATCCACCACGGCAAGCTCAAACATCGCGATTCGGTTATCTGCCATGAATTGCGCCGATACCGGGCGACAAATCAGGCCCGGAAACTTTTCCGCACAGCAGGCAACATCCTGCTGGGTCTGTACGACGCCGTGTTTATCTGAACCGCCTTTGGCCTGAACAGGCACGACAAACTGCCGACCATGGCGATCAATGCCCACATATATCTCGTCAATTTCAATTTGCCCCACAGCTTTGACCGTCGTGCGTAAGTGGTTTTGAAGCGAGGATGCGGAAATTCCTAAAAAAACGTCAATCAGGCGGTTGTAGCGAACCTTTGCGAGCAGCGCCTGCTCATCACCCAATGCATAGGCGGTAATAATTTCCGGCGTTGCATCGGGGACCTTGATGGTAATAAGCTCATCCCGAGGAACAATGCGGTTCAAGGTGACAAGCTTGAATCTGTAGCGCGCCCGGCCTGCCCCCTCAATGATCCATTCACGACCCGCAGCAGCCGTCGTTCGGATGTTTTCAGGCAGCTCATTGCGATAACGAAACGAGTAGATCACATCGCCCACATTTTTTGGCAGTTCGATCTTCAATGCCTTGGCGATAGCAACGAATTCCTCACGCGTGAAGTCAAAAGCCGACTCACCTTTCTTGAAGTGTTGCTTGAACACCCTTGAAATGATGGCCTGGTACCTGTTGGGTGGCTTTACCTTGGGGATAGCGGGTTTAGGCATATGCAAGCTCCGGCTCAAAGCTCTCATCAACCGTCTTGCGCGTGCGTTGGGCGATGACATTGCGCGGAACATGAAAGCGTCTGGCGGCAGCGCCCATGTCGTAAGTCAATAATTCCGGATGACCCCGGGTCAAGATAAGGGTTGGCCTGGTAGGAACCACGCCCAAGGCTTTCATGATTTCACCAGCCACAGCGCGCGCCAGCAGGGGGGGAACGCTATTGCCAATCTGCCGAAAGCCGTGCCATTTGGTCATGTGAAACCTGAACCAGTCTGGGTACGAATGCAAGCGGGCAGCCTCACGCACGGTAATGACGCGAGGCAACGTCGGGTGAATCGGGCGTGGCGACGTGAAAGCGCCGCGCGCGCTGTCGGTTCCCGCCCTGAGGGTATTGCACAAGCCAGCCGGATCCAATTTATGAAACCGGCTGATGGGCTCAGCCTCGCCCGCCTCGGCTGCCAAGAACCGCTGCCGGGAAACCGGGTTATGCATAGTACGAAGGCTGGATGTCAGAAAATTCTTGTCGAAGTTTCGGCTGTAACTGAAATCTGTGGCATCCACTGCCGACCCACGCAATCGCTTGCCATAAGTAGACCGCGTCGTCCATCGCGTAGCCACCGCGTCAGAGTCAAGCAGCGCATCGAAATCGTCCGCATCGGGCAAGTCACCGATAGCCTCCCGGACAGTAACGCGCTTGCGCGCTTGCTCCGGATAAACGGGCAAACTCATATCCCCCCGAGCCGCTATCAAAAATAATCTACGTCGATCTTGCGGCACACCAAAATCTGCTGCATTCAGTACCCGATAAGGCAACAAGACGCGGTACCCGGATTTGGCAAGCGTCTCAATCAACTCCTCCAAAAACTTGACATGCTTGCCTAAGGTCAGCCCTTTGACGTTCTCAAAAACGCAATATTTGGGCCGCAATTCACGAACCAGCCGAACATAATGCCCAACCAACTGGTTCCGCGGATCGTCCAACGCGCGTTTTCCCATCATCGAGAACCCCTGGCATGGCGCACCTCCAAACACCACATCGATATCAACACCCTGCAGGGAGGCGCGCCCCCGAATCGCTTCGGCGGTCAGATCGGTAACGCTGGCACAGATAGCAGTGGAACGGGGAAAGTTGAACTCATGCGTGGCGCAATGAATCGGATCGATTTCCACGGCTGCGGCAACATCAAATCCAGCCTGTTCAAATCCGAGCGAGAGCCCACCCGCTCCCGCAAACAGGTCCACGCCAACCGGACGTGACCGCCTTTGCAAATGTTTCACGGTATTTCCTCGGATTTAGTTCAATCAAACCACTGTACACAATTACATGCCTAAAAACCACCGGCGGGTCACTGGTTAGCTCTTGAAGGTCTGGGTCGCAACCACAAGCTGCTCCAGCTTGCCCTGGGCGGCGCCGGAGTCGATGGCCTGGCGGGCCAGCGCAATGCCGGCCTTTATGGAGTCGGCCACATTGGCCGCATACAGCGCGGCACCGGCGTTGAGGATGACGATGTCGCGCGCGGCGCCCGGCTCGTTGGCGAGCACGCCTTTGAGCATGGCCATCGACTGTTCGGGCGTTTCGACCCGCAGCGTGCGGTTGCTGGCCATGGCCAGGCCAAAGTCTTCCGGGTGGATCTCGTATTCGGTGATTTCACCGTTTTTGAGTTCGCCCACCACGGTGGCCGCGCCCAGTGACACCTCATCCATGCCGTCTTTCCCGTAAACCACAAGCGCATGCTCGGCACCCAGACGCTGCAAGGCGCGCACCTGGATACCGACCAGGTCGGGGTGAAACACGCCCATCAGGATGTTGGGCGCGTCGGCCGGGTTGGTCAGCGGCCCCAGGATGTTGAAGATGGTGCGCACGCCGAGCTCCTTGCGGACCGGCGCGACGTTTTTCATGGCGGGGTGGTGGTTCGGCGCAAACATGAAGCCCACGCCGACCTCTTCGATACAGCGGGCAATCGCCTCTGGCGGCAGATTGATGTTGATGCCGAGCGCTTCGAGCACGTCGGCGCTGCCGGACTTGCTGCTGACGCTGCGCCCGCCGTGTTTGCTGACCTTGGCCCCTGCTGCGGCTGCCACAAACATCGAGCAGGTTGAGATATTGAAAGTATGCGAGCCGTCGCCGCCGGTGCCGACGATGTCCACCAGGTGCGTTTTGTCGGCCACATGGACCTTGGTCGAAAACTCGCGCATCACTTGCGCCGCCGCGGTGATCTCGCCAATGGTCTCCTTCTTCACGCGCAAACCGGTGATCAGCGCGGCCATCAGCACCGGTGACATCTCGCCGCTCATGATCAGACGCATGATGTGCAGCATCTCGTCGTGAAAAATCTCGCGGTGCTCAATGACCCGCTGCAGGGCCTCCTGCGGTGTGATCTTGCTGGTCTGGGGCATTTGCTTTTGTCCTCAATGAGTGGGTTGGTCCGACAGGGCCGGCATCATCTTTGCTCCATGAAGTTTTTCAGCATCGCATGGCCATGTTCGGTCAGGATGGACTCCGGGTGAAACTGCACCCCCTGAATCGGCAGGGTTTTGTGGCGCACGCCCATGATCTCGCCGTCATCGGTCCAGGCCGTCACGGCCAGCACCTCGGGGCAGGACGATTTTTCAATCGCCAGCGAGTGGTAGCGGTTGACGGTGAACTGCTTGGGCAGGCCCGCGAACACGCCTTCCTGCGTGGTGCTGATCACGCTCGTCTTGCCGTGCATCAACTGCTGCGCGCGGACGATCTTGCCGCCAAAGGCGCTGCCTATCGCCTGGTGGCCCAGGCAGACGCCCAGGATCGGCAGCTTGCCCGCGAAATGCCGGATTGCCGCCACCGAAATGCCCGCCTCTGCCGGCGAGCAAGGACCGGGTGAAACCACCAGGAGGCCGGGATTGCGCGCGGCGATGCCTTCGACCGTGATCTCGTCGTTGCGGAATACCTCGACCTCGGCGCCCAGCTCGCCGAAGTACTGGACGATGTTGTAGGTGAAGGAGTCGTAGTTGTCGATCATCAGGAGTTTCATGTCTCAGGCCCCTCTTTCAGGCGCTTGAACTCGGCGCGCTCAAACTCGATGAACGCCGCGATCATGGCGCGGTAAGTGACGTCCATGACGGTTTCAGGCGCGCCCGCCTCGCGCGCTCGGGCGCGAACGCGGTCGATGATGAAGTCGATACGCGCCGTGTCCACAATCTGGTCGGCGCTTTGCTTGATGCGCGCCGCCTGAGCCACATAGCCGCCACGCTCGGCCAACAAGGCCACGATGCGATCATCCAAGGCGTCGATGTGATGGCGCACCTCGGCCATGGTCTCACAGCGCTGGATAGGGGGCTTGCTCATTGCAGACCCTCCTCGACCAGTTCGCTGGCCCGCAACAAGGCCCGCGCCTTGGCCTCGGTTTCCTTCCACTCCAGCTCGGGCACCGAGTCCGCCACCACGCCCGCCGCCGCCTGCACATACAGCATCTGGTCTTTGATGATGCCGGTGCGGATGGCAATGGCCACGTCCATGTCGCCCGCATAGCTGAGGTAGCCGCAAGCGCCGCCGTACAGGCCGCGTTTTGTCGGCTCCAACTGGTCGATCAATTCCATCGCATGCACTTTGGGCGCGCCGGTCAGGGTGCCGGCGGGGAAGGTGGCCTTGAGCACATCCATGCTGCTCATGCCTTCGAGCAGGATGCCTTCGACATTGCTGACGATGTGCATCACATGGCTGTAACGCTCGACCGCAAAAGCTTCGGTCACCTTGACGCTGCCGGTTTTGGCAATGCGGCCGATGTCGTTGCGCGCCAGGTCGATCAGCATCACATGCTCGGCACGCTCTTTCGGGTCATTGATCAGTTCCTGCTCCGCCGCCTTGTCGGCCTCGGGCGACGAGGCCCGGGGCCGCGTGCCAGCCAACGGCCGGATGGTGATCTTTTGCGCATCGACCTCGCCGACCCTGACCTGTTCCTGCCGCACCAGGATTTCCGGCGAAGCCCCGACCACGTGGAAGTCACCGAAGTGGTAGTAATACATGTAAGGGCTGGGATTGAGTGAACGCAGCGCGCGGTACAAAGACAGCGGCGACTCGGTGTAGCGCTTCTTGATGCGCTGACCGACCTGCACCTGCATGAAGTCACCGGCGGCAATCAGCTCCTTGGCGCGCGCCACGGCGGCAAGGTAGTCGGCCTTGGCGAACTCGTGCTCGACCGGGTGGCCCTGGGACGGCTTGACCCCCGGGGCGCTGACTGAATGCGTCAGTTGCTCGCGGAGCTCACTCAGACGCTTTTTTGCATGGGCATAGGCCTCGCCTTGGGCCGGGTCGGCATAGACGATCAGGTGCAGCTTGCCCGAGAGGTTGTCGATCACGGCCAGCTCTTCGCATTGCAGGAGCAGGATATCGGGGCAACCCAAGGTATCGGGCGGGCAGCTTTTTTCGAGCTTTTTCTCGATGTAGCGCACCGTGTCGTAACCGAAGTACCCGGCCAGCCCGCCGCAAAAACGCGGCAAGCCCGGGCGCAAGGCGACCTTGAAACGCTTTTGATAATCGCTGATGAAGTCCAGCGGGTTTTGCCGGGAGGTTTCGATCACCTGCCCGTCCTTGACCACCTCGGTCAGCGCGTCGGCGCCAAAACCGCTGGCGCGCACCAGGGTGCGGGCCGGCAGGCCGATAAAACTGTAGCGGCCAAAACGCTCGCCGCCGACGACAGACTCCAGCAAAAAGCTGTAGGCGCCGCCGGGCCGCCCCAAGGCGCCGACGGCCCCCTCGGGAGGCAGCGCAGCGTGGGGGCGCCCATCCTTGCCGCCGTCCTTGGAATGCGCGAGTTTGAGATACAGCGAAAGCGGGGTTTCAAGGTCGGCCAACGCCTGCGCCATCAGCGGAATGCGGTTGTAGCCCTGCAACGCAAGGCTTTCGAATTCAAGTTCAGTCATCACGGCGGGATCCTTCACCGGTGGACAAACACGCCTGGCGTTGCCACCCATCATTCAAAACGCCCCGGAGACAGGGCTGGGGTGCTCATGCTGCGGGCAAGAGCGCATCAAATACGCGCGCAGGACGGCGGACAAGCCCCGTCCATGCGGACAACTGTCAGGCCCGCCAGGGCCAGGCTCCCCGGTCGCTGCTACCTGTTTGAATGATGCGGTGAATGAACATAGGAATTTAGAACTTGCCCCCCGATTATCGACGGACAAGTTCTTGGAGTGTAGCAAAAGCGCTAACTTTTATTTGGGCCAGATCAATGGCTGCCAGCGCATCGACAAAACCATCGGCATCCACGCCCCGTATCGGCTCGCCATGGTTGTAGCCATAGGTCACCAGCACCACCGGGCAAGCCGCGGCCCGGGCGGCCAGCGCATCGTTGCTGGAGTCCCCAACCATCAGGGTTCGCGCGGGCAGGCTTCCCAGCGCTTCGCAGGTTTTGAGCAGCGGCAGGGGATCGGGCTTTTTGCGCTCGAACGAATCGCCGCCGAATACCAGGCAAAAAAACCCGTCCAACCCCTTGGCTTTGAGCAGGGGCACGGCAAACGCCTTCGGCTTGTTGGTCAGGCAGGCCAGCTTCAGGCCCCGGCCTTGCAGTTGCCGCAGGCCCTCGATCACACCGGGGTAAACGCTGGCATGCTGGCCGTTGATGGCCAGGTAATGGCGCTGGTAGCTGGCCCACGCGGCGGGAAAGAGCCGCGCCACATTTGCGTCCAAATTGACCGCTTCTTGCGCCCGCTCTTCAAGGACTGCGGCCACTTTTGAAACATGCGTTAAGACAGATTTAATCAGGTGCTCCGAGCCCTTGCCCACCAGCGGCTCAACCACCGCACGGTTGACCGGAGGCAGCGACAGATCGGTCAGCATCCGGTTCAGGGCGACCGCAAAGTCACCCAGCGTGTCCACCAGGGTGCCGTCCAGGTCAATGATGGCCGCATCGAAAACGCTGTGGTTCAAGGTAATGGAGTTGAAAACAAATGCTCCGTTCCGCGCGGACTGCACTTGATAAAGTTTGAAACAGTTCAGAGTTTAGAACCAGGGCCGCCGGGCCGGAACGATCATGGCCCAATGGCCACAAGCGGAAAACTGGAATCCAGCGCGGCAATCAGTTCTCCCAGGGATGCCTCCAGACGCACCAACAGGTCGTCCATCGCTTCGCGCGGCTGGCCGTCATGGATGGCCTGCTCAAGCGCCTGGGCGTCAGATGGCACCCGTGTTGCGCCGATTTGCGCTGACACGCCGCGCAAGGCGTGGGTCAGCAGTTCCGCCGTGTTCAGGTCGCCCTGATCGAGCGCACTGCGGATTCGCGCCGGCGTGTCTTTGCGGCCTGCCAGGTAACGGCGAAGCATCGAGACGTATAGCGCCTTGAGACCCATCGCGCGGGTGAGTCCCAGCGCGATGTCGAGCCCCGCAACCGCTTCAGGCAACGCGGCATCCGCCGACCCCGCCGCTTCGCACGCTGGCGTTGCGCTGCCCGAAGCGGCAGAAGCACCCGCAGCCTCCAGTCTCTCGATGATTTTGCGCAGATCGGCAGCGGCGTCCGCCCGCTGCGCGGGGGTCAGGCGGCCCACGTCGATTTCCACGCGCATTCCCGGCCGGTCGCACTGGATGATTGCGGACTCGTCGGACGAAGAAGCGCCGCCAGGATGAACTGCATAAACCGTAATGGGTTCGGAAAATCCTTTGACCGTCACCGGGTCCCGCGCGTCGGCCCGAATGTCGTCTTGCACCAAGGCATAGGTTTCGCTCGAAATCAGTATCTCGCCGGGCTCGGCGGCCTGCTCCAGCCGGGCGGCCAGATTGACTTCACGCCCGATGATCGTGTAATCCATGCGGAGATTGCTGCCGAAATTGCCCACGTCGCAAAATCCCGAATTGATGCCTATGCGTATTTCGAAAGTCTTGTTGATACCCATGTTTCGCCAACGCACCTGAAGCTCATCCATGCGGTTTTGCATCGCAAGCGCCATCCTGACGCACTGCACGGCATCCTGGCGAACCCCCAGCGTGTGGGGATCGCCAAAAAAGATGACCATGGCGTCGCCAATGAATTTATCCAGCGTCGCGCCGTAGTCGGCAGCGATCTGAGACATTTCCGCGAAATAACTGTTCAGCAAAAGCGTGACCTCTTCAGGCTGCCATTGCGCCGTTGACGCGGTGAAGTTCTTGATGTCGGAAAAGAACACCGTGAGTCTTTTGCGTTGCGTCTGGATTTCAGCCTGGCGAGAGCCATCGAAAAGCGACTGGTACACCTGTGGCGCAAGATAGCGCGACAGCTTTTCAGACAACTCCTTCAGCCGCCTGGCATTGGCGTTGCGTTCCAGGTGAAGCTTGAGGCGCGCAAGAAGAATGGGGGGGCTGATCGGCTTGGTCACGTAGTCGGTTGCGCCGAGATCCAGACCTCTTTGCTCTTCCTCCACGCTGCTCAGGGCGGTGAGAAAAATAACCGGGATATCGGCGGTGCGCGGGTCGCGCCCGAGCCGATCCAGCACCGCGTAGCCGTCCATGTCGGGCATCATGACGTCCAGCAAAATGAGGTCGGGACGCTTGTCCGACGCCGCCATCTGCAAGCCGGTCTCGCCGGACGCGGACGCCATGACCTCATACTGGCCCTCCAACAAGGCCGTGAGGAAAAAGCGGATGTCAGCAGTATCTTCAACCACCAGAATGCGGGGCCGATGCGGCCGCCGCTGGGCGGTTGTGGCGTCGGCGCTGGCGTGCAATAACTCGCCCGCTTCGGTTCTCACTGCTTTATTCATGGTCCGGCTCTTTCAGTCAACCCAATGGCGTCCAGCGCTCGAATTCACCCGAATCTTTGGCCAGCGACTGCCCGCTGCATCACTTCGCCAGCGCTGCCCGCATCGCGGCGATCACCACCCTGTAATCCGGCTTGCCGAAAATCGCGCTGCCGGCCACAAAGGTGTCGGCGCCGGCCGCGGCCACGCGCGCAATGTTCTCAAGCTTGACGCCCCCATCGACTTCCAGGCGTATGTCTTTGCCCGACGCGGTGATGCGTTTGCGCGCCTGCTCGATCTTGCGCAAGGCCGAGTCGATGAACCCCTGGCCGCCAAAGCCGGGGTTGACACTCATGATCAGAATCAGGTCGATGTCTTCGATGACCCAGTCCAGCACGTCCAGCGGCGCGGCCGGGTTGAACGCCAGCCCGGCCTGGCAGCCTTTGGCCTTGATGGCCTGCACGCTGCGATGCACATGGCCGGATGCGTCGGGGTGAAAGCTGATCAGGTCGGCGCCGGCGTCGGCAAAAGCCGCGGCCAGCGCATCGACCGGCTGCACCATCAGATGCACATCAATCGGCACCGCCGTGCCGTCGGCCCTTTGGGCGTGCGGCTTGAGGGCGCTGCAAATCATCGGCCCGAAGGTCAGATTCGGCACGTAATGGTTGTCCATCACGTCAAAATGAATCCAGTCGGCGCCGGCGGCAATCACGGCCTGGAGCTCTTCGCCCAGGCGTGCAAAATCGGCCGACAAAAGGGAGGGGGCAATCCGGTACGCCGGTGACTTGGTTGGGCTCATCCCGAGATTGTCGCAGCAAGCACGGACATCTTTCAACCAGGCGTCCATCAGGGCGGTTAACATGGGCATCATTCTTGCCAAAACCATGCCGAAATACCAGTTTTCCTGCGAAGTCCTGCCGCACTACCTGCCAGAGCAATCCGCGCCCGAAGACGGCGTGTATGGGTTTGCCTACACCGTCACGATCACCAACACCGGTGCAGTGGCGGCACAACTGATTTCGCGCCACTGGATCATCAGCGACGCCAAAGGCCACAGCGAAGAAGTCAAGGGCCTGGGCGTGGTCGGCCACCAACCACTGCTCAAACCCGGCGAGTCCTTCCAGTACAGCAGTGGTTCGCGCCTGCGCACGCCGAGCGGCACCATGCATGGCTGCTACTTTTTTGTCGCCGAAGATGGCGAACGTTTCGAGGCGGCCATTCCGATGTTTGTACTTGATGCGAGTCATTCCGCCGCCCCCGGCTGCGCAGCCGGGGGCGGCCGGGTGCTGCACTGACGCCATCGGCACCGGCTATGCGCAACCTGGCCGAACTGCTGGATCTGCTGGAACCCACGGCCGAACTCGCCAGCCGCCACCTCTGGCTGATCGACCTGCTGGACTGGATCCGGGGCGATGCCAACAACCCGCAGGCGGCCCTGTCGCGGGTACAGCTTTTCCTGGATGCGGCGCAGGCCCGGCCCGGGTTTCAGGCCAGGCTGCAAAGCTGGTGGCACACCCTGGTCAGCACCGTCGATGCCACGCCCCTGTTCGCCGATTTCGGCTTTGCGCCGCGCGCGGCATTTTTAAGCGAGCTGGGCGAACGGCTGCGCTACAAACTGCTACCCGGCACGCCTGAAACCACCCACGCCATCGAGCTGTTCATGCTGCTGTTTCCGACGCCGTTTGACGCCCGGTGGCTCAAGCTGCTTGATGAAGCGACCCTGGCCCGCCTGGGCGACTTGCTGAGCCCGCCGGCGTCCGCCCATACTGCCGATTCCGCCGATGACAAAGCGCCGCATGGCGCCGGCGGCACCCTGCGGCAGGACTGGCAAGCCATGCTGCTGGAGGCGCTGACCTATTGCACCAGCCAGGTCCGCGCCACCGGTTTTTCGCCGGAACTGCGTTTGCGCATGAACGCCCTCTCTCTGGCGAACAAGCCTTTTCACGGCCTGGCGTCCGATCTCGATGCGATTCGCGCCGCGCTGCTGGCACACGGACCGGACAGCGGCGCGCTGCACCTGGCGCTGGACCAGTTCAAAAGCCAGCTGGAAGCCTGCCGCAGCGCGGCCGCCTCGATTTATGTCCACCTGGACGAGCACGGCATTTCGGTCGGCCTGGTGTTTCGTTTGCGCCAGTTGCGCGAACGCATCCTGCGCATCCGTGAGCTGCTCGACTGCCTGCTGTCGGACAAACCCGCCAGCAGCGCGATGCAGTTGCTGGCCCGGCTGGTGCTGCTGGCCGAAGAGCGGCGCAGCATCCGCGCGCTGATCGCCAGCAGCTCCAGCCTGCTGGCCGCCAAGGTGGCCGAGCGCGGCGCCGAGACCGGGGAGCACTACATCACGCGGGACCGCGCCGCCTATGTGGACATGCTGGGCAAGGCGGCCGGCGGCGGCGCCTTGACGGCGGTCACGACGCTGCTCAAATTCATGGTGGCCGGGCTGGCGCTGTCGGCCTTCTGGAGCGGCTTCTGGGCCAGCGTGACGTATGCCGCCAGCTTTGTGCTGATTCAGTTGATGCACTTCACGCTGGCCACCAAACAGCCGGCGATGACGGCACCGGCCATGGCGGCCAAGCTCAAGGACCTGGGCTCGGGGGAAGCGGTCAAGGCGTTTGTCGACGAGGTCACCCATCTGGTGCGCTCGCAAGTGGCGGCGGTGCTCGGCAATGTCCTGGTGGTGGTGCCGGCGGTGCTGCTTATCAGCGCCGCCATCGCGCTGGCGCTAGGCCAGCCGATGATTGACGCCAAGGAAGCCGGGCATGTCTTGCAGTCCTTGAGTCTGCTCGGCCCCACCCTGCTGTGGGCGGCCTTCACCGGCGCCTTGCTGTTTGCCGCGAGCATCATCGGCGGCTGGGTCGAGAACTGGTTCGTGCTGCACCGCCTGGCCTCCAGCATGCGCTACAACCCGCGCATCACCCAGGCGCTGGGACTGGCCCGCGCGCGGCGCTGGGCGAACTTCATGCGCGACAACATTTCCGGGTTCGCCTCCAATATCGCGCTGGGCTTCATGCTGGGCTTGATCCCGCCGGTCACCGGATTTTTCGGCCTGGCGCTGGAGGTGCGCCACGTCACGCTGTCGGCCGGCCAGTTGGCCGCGGCCGGCGCGGCGCTGGGCTGGGACGTGCTGCGGCAACCGGCCTGGTGGTGGTGCGCCGCCGCCATTCCGCTGATCGGTGCGCTCAATCTCGGCGTGAGTTTTTACCTGGCCTTCAGGCTGGCCCTGCAGGCACACAACGTCAGCGGCGTGGACCGCGCCCGTATCCGCGCCGCGATCTGGGCTCGCTGGCGCAGCAACCCCAAAAGTTTTTTTATTCCTGACTGAGCGAGTCTTCGGTCCCGTGTTGCACAAGCTGTTGTGCGCTTCGTTTTCAGCGCTTGTCCCATCAGCGTGGACCGTGAACTGCTGTAGACTGAACCGCCCTGTCAGGCCGCCCGTCCGCATTGTCGGTCTGTCCCCCAAGCACCCCACCGAGCCATCGTGGTGGGACTGCGAGATTTTCAATTCAACTGCGGAGAGCCCCTTCCATGACTGAACTCATGGCCTTCTGGGCCGAATGGATCAAACCCTCAGCCGGTCTGCCCACCGTTCAGTGGTCGATATTGCTGGCCGTGGCCGCCCTGGCCGGGCACCTGGCGCAGCGTTACGGCGGCGTGCCCAAAGTCGTCGGTTATTCGATGGTCGGTGCGTTGGCCGGCCTGGCCGGTTTCACCGGTGCCGTCTGGCCGCTGCAGGGCACAGGCCTGTTTTTGCTGGAGCTGGGCGTGGCCGTGGTGCTGTTTGAAGCGGGCGGACGCATTGCGCTGCGCTGGTTCCGCCACAACCCCATGGTGCTGGTGCAAAGCCTGGCCGAATCGGCCCTGACCTTTGGCGCCGTTTACTGGGCGCTGACCTTTCTCGGTGTGCGCGAAGTCGTGGCCGAGCCCTTGGGACTGCTGGCCATGGCCGCCTCGCCGGCCGTGCTGTCGCGGGTCATCATGGACACCCGCGCCTCGGGCCCCGTGACCGAGCGGGCCATGGTGCTTTCAACGCTGAGCACACTGTATGCGCTGACACTTTGCAGCGCCAGAGCCGGCATGATGAACCGCGGCGAGCAAAGTTTGGCGGGCACGCTTTATCCGGTGGCGGTGGTGCTGGGACTGTCGGTGGTGGTGGCTGCCGGTCTGGCGCTGGCCTTGCGCTCGGCGCTGCGTGTGATGAGCCCGACCAGCGAGAACACCGCCATTTTGCTGCTGGCCATGATTGCCGCCGGTGCGGCGCTGGCCGCCCATTTTGGCGGCTCGGCGCCGCTGGCCGCGCTGCTGGGCGGGATGCTGCTCAAGCAGCTCAATCCGCGCCCCTGGTCCTGGCCGAGGCAGATGGGCACGGCGTCCGCCATGCTGACCATGCTGATGTTTGTACTGGTGTCGGTGGTGGCCGCGCAGGCCGACTGGCGCGGGCCGGTGGCCGGCCTGGTCAGCGCGCTGGTCGTGGCGCGAATGCTCGCCAAAATTTCCGGCGTGGCGCTCGGCAATGTAGGCAGCGGCGCCAGTTGGAAGCAGGCCCTGTGGGTCGGCTGCGCGATGTCGCCGATGTCGTCGGTGGCACTGCTGCTGGTCTCGCAATTTGTCGCTTCGTCGGCATCGCTCGGCCCGCGCATTGCCAGCATCGCACTGCCGGCGATTTTGCTGATGGAGGTGCTGGGTGCGATTTTGACCACTTTCGTCATCTACCGCGCCGGGGAAAGTTCCAAACCATGGAGACCCAGCCCCTTCAGCACGGCGCCAGGAGAATCCCGTGAGTAAACAAGCCGTTACCGGGCTGGAGCCCTTCCAGAAATCCGCCGCGCTGTCGCTCGGCGTCGAGCTGGAACTGCAACTCGTCAACACCCACGACTACGACCTGGCCCCGTATGCCGAAGACATGCTGCGCCTGATGCGCAAGCTGCCGCTTCCCGGCAGCGTGGTGCCCGAGATGACCTCCAGCATGATCGAGGTGTCCACCGGCGTCTGCCGGTCTTCAACCGAGGTGCTGGGCCAGCTCACGCAGATTCGCGACGCACTGGTCAAAAGCGCCGACAAGCTCAACATCGCCGTGGTCGGCGGCGGCACCCACCCCTTCCAGCAGTGGCACGAGCGCCGCATTTACGACAAGCCGCGTTTTCGCGAGCTGTCCGAGCTGTACGGCTACCTGTCCAAACAGTTCACGATTTTCGGCCAGCATGTGCATGTGGGCTGCCCCGACGCCGACACCGCGCTGCTGACCCTGCACCGCATGTCGCGCTACATTGCGCACTTCATTGCGCTGTCGGCATCAAGCCCGTATGTGCAGGGGCAGGACACCGCCTTCGACTCGGCGCGGCTCAATTCGGTATTTGCCTTTCCGCTGTCGGGCCGCGCGCCGCTGGCGCTGACCTGGGACGATTTCACGGTCTACTTCGAGAAAATGACACGCACCGGCGTGGTCAGGAGCATGAAGGATTTTTACTGGGACATCCGGCCCAAGCCGGAGTTCGGCACCATCGAAATCCGCGTGTTCGACACGCCGCTGACCATAGGCCGCGCCGCGGCGCTGGCCGCTTATGTGCAGTCGCTGGCGTCCTGGTTCATGAACGACCAGCCCTTCATGCCGACCGAAGACGACTACCTGGTCTACACCTACAACCGCTTTCAGGCCTGCCGTTTCGGGCTGGAGGCGGTCTACGTGGACCCGGCAACCGGCGAACACATGGCGCTGCGCGACCACATCCTGATGACCATGGACAGGCTGGCGCCCCACGCCGGCCCGCTGGGCGCGAGCGGCGGCTTGGACCTGCTGCGCAGCAGCGTCGAGCTGTCCAACAACGACGCCCGCTGGCTGCGCGAGCTGCAGATGCGCGAACGCCTGCTGGCCGAGGTCATCCGTCAGGCCGCTTTGAGATTTCGCGGCTTGCCGGTTTAGGGCCTGGCCTGCGCTCGTCGAAGCCACTCTCACTCCGATCACCCGTTATGCTCACCCCATGGGTGAATTCGACCTGATCGCACGCTACTTCACACGCCCCACGACACGCGCCGTGCTAGGCGTGGGCGACGACTGCGCGCTGCTGCAGCCGGCCGCCGACATGCAACTGGCGATTTCCACCGACATGCTGGTCGAAGGCCGGCATTTTTTTGCCGATGTAAACCCGTTCACACTCGGGCACAAGGCCCTGGCCGTCAACCTCAGCGACCTGGCGGCCTGCGGCGCCAAACCGATGGCCTTCACGCTGGCCCTCGCCTTGCCGCGCATCGACGAAGACTGGCTTGCAGCGTTTTCGAGCGGCCTCCTGGCGCTGGCCGATGCCCATGGCTGCGAGCTCGTTGGCGGCGACACCACGCAGGGGCCTTTGACAATCTGCATCACCGTGTTCGGCGAAGTCCCCGCTGGGCAAGCGCTGCTGCGCTCCGGCGCGCAGGCCGGCGACGAGGTGTATGTCAGCGGCACGCTGGGCGATGCGCGGCTGGCGCTGGACGCCCTGCGCAACCACACGGCACTGCCTGCCGAACTGCTGGCGCCGGCCAGAGCCCGCCTGGAGCAGCCGACGCCGCGCATCACGCTGGGGCTGGCGTTGCGCGGTGTGGCGACATCGGCCATTGACATCAGTGACGGCCTGGCCGGCGACCTCGGCCACATCCTCCAGGCGTCCGGCGTGGGGGCCCGCATTGACACCGCAATCGCCATGAATTTAATGGCTTCTTGCGCCCATCCCTTGTGGGCAACAGGCATTGTTTCCTTTGAAGATCAGCTCGACTACGTGCTCGCCGGCGGCGACGACTACGAACTGGCCTTCACCGCACCGGCTTCGGCCCGGCAGGCGGTGCAGGCCGCGGCGCAGCAGGCGCAAACGCCGGTGACCCGCATCGGCTGCATCGAGAAAACGCCCGGCCTGCGGCTGATCGATGCCCAGGGCCGGTTGCTGAAACGCCGCTACGCCTCGTTCGACCACTTCATTTGAGCGACGGCCTGACGCGAGGGCTTTTCGTCTTGCCGCGTGCGCAGCCGGGCATGGCGCGCCAGGCGACGCGGCCTGCCCGTGCTCGTCGTACACGAGTTTGTCAACGAGCAGCCCAGCCCCATGCATACAATAACCCCGACCGGCCGCCACCAGATGCCTAAAATCAAGGCTTGTATCGACTACTTCGACTGCTGGGCCAAGTGGTTCGTCCGGATCGAGACCTTGACCCCCCGCCCGAACCCCGGCCAGACCTCATGAACCCTTTGACCGATTTGACCGACTTCCCCGCGTTTCATCCCGCCCCGGATCCGTCCGCAGCGCCCGCCGTGCGGCGGCCCACGGCCCGCTTCATGCTCTCGCACCCGGCCCACCTGATTGCCCTGGGGTTTGGTTCGGGGCTGAGCCCGGTCGCTCCCGGCACCGCCGGCACCTTGTGGGCCTGGCTGGCCTTCACGGCGGTGGCGCCCTGGCTGGGTGCGGCGCAGATGGGGCTGCTGATTGCCGCCTCCGCGCTGGTCGGCTGGTGGGCCTGCGCCGTGACGGCCAAAAACATGGCCGTGCTGGATCCCGGCAACATCGTCTGGGACGAGGTGGTGGCCTTCTGGCTGGTGCTTTGGCTGGTCACGCCGACCGGTTTCGGCGGCCAGCTCGCGGCGTTTTTGCTGTTCCGGTTTTTTGATGCCGCCAAACCCGGGCCGGTGGCCTGGGCCGACCAGACGTTCAAGGGTTTCAATGCCCGCGGCGGCTTCGGCATTTTGTTCGACGATCTGGTGGCGGCGGGCTGCACGCTGCTGGCCATCGCGGCCTGGCGCTTCTGGTGAGCCCTGTCATGCTATCGAATCATGCGCCTCTCACGCCCGCCCCGCAGGCGCTGGTGGCCGATTTAATGCGCGCCAAAGGCTGGCTGCTGGCGACCGCCGAGAGCTGCACCGGCGGCCTGATCTCGGCGGCCTGCACCGAGCTGGCCGGCTCCAGCGTCTGGTTTGAGCGCGGCTTTGTCAGCTACGCCAACGAAGCCAAAACCGAAATGCTGGGCGTCGATGCCGCGCTGATCCTGACCCACGGCGCGGTCAGCGAGCCGGTCGTGCGGGCCATGGCGCTAGGTGCCCTCGGCCACTCGCGCGCGCAGGTGGCGCTGGCCGTCACCGGCGTGGCCGGCCCGAGCGGCGGCAGCAAAGGCAAACCCGTGGGCACGGTGTGGTTCGGCTGGTCGGTTCAGGGACAGTTGAGCTCGGAGCGCAAGCACTTTGCCGGCGACCGGGCTGCGGTGCGTGCGGCCACGGTGCAGCACGCGTTGACCACGCTGGCTATTTTGCTGGCCCGCTGTAAAGTAAGCGGGTAAGGCCGTTTTTCCGGCCAGAAACAACACCGCAGCGCTGCCAGCGGGTTGAACAGGAATTGAACCTAGAAACCGCAGTTGAATGCTGACTCGACGCTGGCTCCCCACCTGTTGGATCCTTACCGGTGCGGCTTGGCGCACAAGGCGCCACGGCTTGATGTTGGCATGCCTGTTGTGGGTACCCTGGGCCCATGCGCTTGAATTTCAGTACACGCACCCGTTTGCGGACGGCGCCTTGGCCGGTGTCGCCCGCGGCCTGACCATCAGCGGTGAACTCCAGCCTGGCGACACGGCCAAGCTGGTGCAATGGATGCGGCGCAAACCGGCCGATGCCTGGCATGGGCTGGGCCGGGTCGCGCTGAGCATCACCGGCGGCGACCACACCGAAGCCCTGCTGCTCGCGGAGACGCTGGCGAGTCTCTACCCATTCATGGTAGCCAGCGCCGACTGCGTCGGCCCCTGCGCCATCGTCTGGCTGTCCGGCGCCTGGCGGCTGTTGCCCCAGGGAAGAATCGGGCTGCAAAAACCGGTCGCAACAGTGAGCGCCAACAGCAAGGCCAGTCCCGGCGACGCGCCTCCCGCCTACGACCCGTTCCCGGCCAGGCTGCGCAACTACTTGTCCAGGCAGGGCTTGCCATCGCCGCTTCACGAGCGCCTGCTGTCCGAGCGCGACGACCCGGTTTATTGGCTGTCCGAGCAGGACATCAACGCGACCGGCACCTGGCCGCCCTACTATTACGAAAAGCTCCATGCCAAATGCCCACGCCTGGCAGCCACCGAAGAGTCTTTTCACGCCTTGCGGCGCTGCGCAGCGCGGCTGGTGATCAGCCAGAAGGCCTTTGCCTTCGACAAGCTGCTGGCGGGTGTGAACGACCCCTGGTGGAACGAGAACAAAGACCTGTTTTTCAACGCGCCGCGCTGACACAGCGCAGAGGCTGTGAATCTTTCTACGGCGCGGGCCGATCTGGCCTGGGGAGGCCCGGCATGACGCGCGCGCCGCCCCTATTGGCGCCGGGGGCGCCGGGGACTCCGCGCCGCATTTTTTGCAGGTACGCCTTGACATCGACCGCCATCACGCCGACGGCATCGACCGCAGCGCGCAACTGCTCGCCCGTGCAGGCGAGTCTGTCGCCCCAGTAGCGTTCTTCCCATGGTTCGTCAATGTTGACACGGTTGCGGTCCGCAGGCCCGCGATGCGGCAGCGAGGTACTCATTTCATCTCTCCAGCGAAAAACACTTGGTGCATTCGCTATTTATACGCCCGGACCATACCCTTTTTTACCGGTGCCGGCTTTTCCGTGGCGCCCGGGGCAATATGTCACAAGGATTGCGCGATCCGGCGGTGCTTCTGCGGTCGATGGAAGTGATTGTGAAAATACCGGAGCCGTTACACAATGGCCTGTCTCCATCCTGCGCAAGTTTTTATGTCCCCGAACCCGCCAACACTTGAGAAGCGCGACGACGCCTTTGACGACAAGGTATTTTCCGTGCGCGGGCGCTGACCATGGCCTCGACCCTGCCGGCCTTCTGGTTTGAAGGTTTTGAAGCGCGCGACTTCGAAGTCAATGGCACGTCCATTTTCGCGCGCTTCGGCGGCCATCTGCAGGGCCCGACCCTGCTGTTGCTGCACGGTTTTCCGCAGAGCCATGTGATGTGGCACCGCGTGGTGCAGGCGCTGCAGGCGCGCTTTTTTCTGGTCCTGCCCGACCTGCGCGGTTATGGCGACTCCTCCAAGGTGGCCGGCCTGCCCGACCACAGCAACTACAGCAAACGCAACATGGCGCAGGACGCGGTGGCCGTGATGGATGCGCTGGGCCGCAGCACCTTTTACCTGTGCGGCCATGACCGCGGCGGCCGCGTGGCGCACCGGCTGGCGCTGGACCACGCCGGGCGGGTGAACAAGCTGTGCGTGATCGACATCGCGCCCACGCTGGACATGTACAACGCGACCGACATGCGTTTCGCGACGGCCTACTACCACTGGTTTCACCTGATCCAGCCCAGCCCGCTGCCCGAGACCATGATAGGCGGCAATGCAACGGCCTACCTGCACGCCAAACTCGGCGGCTGGGGCAGCCACGGCTTGAGCTACATCGAGACCGAGGCGCTGATCGAGTATGAACGCTGCTTTTGCACCCCCGAGGCGATTCACGCCGCCTGCGAAGACTACCGCGCCAGCGCCGGCATCGACCTGGCGCATGACCGCGAAAGCCGGGCGCGCGGCGAAAAAATACGCTGCGACACCCATGTGCTGTGGGGTGAACGCGGTGTGGTTCACCAACTCTTCAAACCACTGGCCTTGTGGCAGACCCAGTGTTCGGGCACCGTCAGCGGCCAGTCCATGCCAGCCGGACATTTCATCCCGGAAGAGCTGCCGCTGGAAACCGCGCACGCGCTTGCGCAGTTTTTCAGTTGAGCCATGCCGTGATGGCCCAAGACCGCCTGCCGCTTGCCCTGGGACTGTTGGTGCTGGCCGCGCTGGTGGCGTCCGGCATCGCGCCCTACGACCGCGCGACCTGGCTGCTGGAAGTGGTGCCCGTCCTGCTGGCGGCCCCCTTGCTGGTCGCCACGCGACGCCGCTTTCCGCTGAGCACACTGCTCTACGTCCTGATTGCCCTGCATGCGCTGGTCCTCATTCTGGGCGGCGCCCACACCTACGCCCGCGTCCCGCTGGGCTTCTGGATGCAGGAGCTGCTTCATCTGAGCCGCAACCCCTACGACAAGATAGGCCACGTCATGCAGGGCCTGGTGCCGGCGCTGGCGACCCGCGAAATTTTGCTGCGGCTGGGCTACCTGAGCAGCCGACGCATGACCGGTTTTTTGTCGGTGTGCGTCGCCATGACCATCAGCGCGGCGTATGAACTGATCGAGTGGGGGGTCGCGCTGGCGGCGGGTGGTGGCGCGACCGACTTTCTGGGTACGCAGGGCGACCCCTGGGACACGCAGTCGGACATGTTTTACGCCCTGATAGGCGCGACGCTGGCGGTGACTTGGCTGGTCCGCTGGCATGACCGGCAGATCAACAAACTTCAAGCGCCCGGCCTGCCGAAATCCACAGCCTGACCGGTTCATCACAAGCGTGCCGTCAACGGCACCCCTGCCTCATCAACCCGCCCCGTGGCACTTCTTGTATTTCTTGCCGCTGCCGCAAGGACACAAGTCATTGCGCCCCGGTGTGGCTTCCTTGCGCACCGTCTCCACGCGCGGCCCCATCGTTTTCCACAGCTCACGCAGGTCGTACACGGCCCAGATCGCTTCGCCAAAGGCGTTGAGCCGGACGATGCTGGTGCTGGGCGCGCCGTCTTCGCTCAGCGGTGACACCTCCGGTTTGGCGTCGTCGTCTTCGGTCATGGCCACGATGGCCTGCAGGGCGTCGTCCAGCCATTGGGCGGCGTCCTTGTCGCGCGGCGCGGTCCATTCTTCGGGCCAGCTTTCCACCGCGAACATGAAGCCCAGCGCCCAGACCTGGGCAAAAGCCGGCAGGTCTTCGCCCTTCAAGCCGGCCTGCTCTTCGGGCGGCATGTCGGCGACGGCGCCGCGAATGTCCATCACCTCGGGGTGGTAACACTGGTCGTCTTCCAGCGACTCGACCTTGGTGTCGAGGGCGGTGGCCACTTCGTTCCAGCGCTGATCCCAGAGCGCCATGAAACGCGCCTGCTGCGCCGGGCTGTTAAAAGAGCCGCCATCCGCGTCAGGAACTTCCCCTTCGGCGGGCGTGCCCAACAGCACCGACAGGTACTCCGCTGCGGGGATGGGGCGGCGCGAACAGATCACGGCGGCCATGAAGCCTTCACAGAATTCCCACTGCGGCGTTTCGTCATACCGGCTGCGCAGGTCGTCCAGAATGGTGTCGAGCTCGTCAAAGGCTTCCATCTCCAGCCAGGACGTCTCGGGCGCTGCGGAAACCGGCGTTGGGGAAGAATCGGGGGGCGATGTTGGTTTCATGAAAAAACAGTCGTGAGTCCCGGACGGGGCTCTTATGACCGAAAGTGTATCTGCCGCGGGCGGCGGGTTGCAGCACAAACTCGCCCGCTGGCATTCGCAAGGCACGGGCTGGCCTTGAATCAACCGGTCCGGCCTGGGCGCGGCAAGCTCAACTTGTGATGTTTTTAATCGCCGTTTGCGCCCGCACATCCAGGGCCAGCAGCCTTTTTTTCATGCACAGCACCGCCTGGTCCTTGCTCAGCAGCCAGGCTTTGTGCGCCACCGCCAGGTCAATGAAGATCTGGTCGTCGGCATCGCTGCAGGTGACGCTTGCCTTGCCTGCCACGTCCATAAGCCGCGCATGCCGGTCAAAGGCGGCCAGCACGTCATCGGCACTCAGCGTGTAAAAAGCCAGGCGCGGGACGATTTGCGGGTAAGCCAGCACACGTTCGAGTTCGTCGCGCATGGGCTGCGTCGCGAGCCAGTCGAGCTCACCGGCTTCCAGTGCCTGCTTCAGGGGAATCGCCGCCGCATCGTTGAAGACAAACAGGTCCAGCACGATGTTGGTGTCCAGCACGATGGGCTTGGGAAAACTTGGCATGGTCCGTTCGCGTTGAACCGTTCGACACGGCTTTTGTGGAGATTGGAAACTGGGGAAGGCTTCGACAAGCTCAGTCCGAACGGAAAGAGCTTTCAAGTGCCTCTTCAGCCATCAAGACCTGGAGCCCTGTTGACCCGCTGGCTGATCACCCGGTTTTTTCTCGCGCGCAGAACCGGCCACCATGTCGAAGCGGAACAGACGGCACTCGATGGGGCCGTTCCACATCGGCACGCGGCGTGACTCCTTGAGGCGCATTTTCTGCGGCAGCTTCATGTCGGGCGTCAGCACGTGGGCGGTCCAGCCGGCGTAATGTTTCTTCCAGTGGCTGGCAAGCTGCGGAAAAAAGTCGGCGCCGCTCTCGGTGTAGGCCTGCTCGCGCCCCACGCGGGCCGGGCCGGTTTCGCGGGGAGCGGGTGCCGCAAGCGGCTGGCCGAATTCATCGATGGGGACGGCGGGACGCTGCGCCCGGGCTGAACCGGGCGTGCCGGCCACGCCGGCCACGTCAATGCGCTCGCCATACGGCGGGTTGACCAGCATCACGCCGGAAGGCGCGGGCGGCATGCGCTGCAGCGCATCG
Organism: Polaromonas sp.; assembly: GCA_030655515.1. Taxonomy (GTDB): domain Bacteria; phylum Pseudomonadota; class Gammaproteobacteria; order Burkholderiales; family Burkholderiaceae_C; genus Polaromonas. The sequence goes on from JAURVI010000028.1 coordinate 46,569, forward strand.
CCGCCGCGCAGTTGCACGGCGTGCGACACACCGGCGCGCTCGGCATTGCGCTCGGCAAAATCCACCATGCGGAACGAGACATCGCTGCCAAACACCGGTGCCGTGGGCGCGGTGATGGCCTGCTCGGCCTGGTCCAGCAGGCCCTCCCAGACGTGCGGCTGGAAGGGCACGAACTTTTCAAACGCAAAATGCCGGCCCATGCCGGAAGCGATACTGCAGGCGATCTGCGCGGCTTCAATGACGATGGTGCCGGAGCCGCAGCAGGGATCGTACAGCGGCACGCCTTGTTTGCACAGAGCGTCCCAGCCGCTGGCGGCGATCATCGCGGCGGCCAGTGTTTCCTTCAGCGGGGCGTCGCCCTTGTCCTCGCGCCAGCCGCGCTTGAACAGCGGCTCGCCCGAGGTGTCGATGTACAGCGTCACGGTGTCGGTCGTCAGGTGCGCGTAAATGCGCGCATCGGGCCAGCGCGTGTCGACATCGGGGCGCACCTCGTATTTGTCCCGGAAGCGGTCGGCAATGGCGTCCTTGATCTTGAGCGCGGCAAAGTTCAGGCTGGTCAGCGGGCTGTGCTGCGCGGTGACTTCGACCTTGAAGGTCTGTTTGGGCGTGAACCAGATTTCCCACGCCACGGCCGCTGCGGCGTTGTACAGGTCCTGCTCGCTGCGGTAGGCGTTGTGCTGCAACTCGATCAGCACGCGCTGGGCCAGGCGGCTGTGCAGGTTGAGCCGCATGGCGTCGCGCCAGGAGCCCGCCACCTGCACACCGGCGCGCCAGGCCTTGCCCTGGGTGCCGGTGATGCGTTTGACTTCAAGAGCAAGCAGTTCCTCGACGCCGGCGGCGCATGGCAAAAATAATTGAAGTTGGTTCATAAAGATTTTCTGAGGTTGGCAGGTGCAATACGCAGCGCCTCGCGGTACTTGGCGACGGTGCGGCGCGCGCATTCAATGCCCTGCTCCTTGAGCATCTCGGAAATCTGGTTGTCGCTGAGCGGTTTTTTCAGGCTCTCGGACGCGACAAACTGCTTGATCAGCGCGCGCACCGCGGTGCTGGAGGCATTGCCACCGGTCTCGGTGCCGAGCGCCGAGCCAAAGAAATATTTGAGCTCGAAGGTGCCGAACGGCGTGCTCATGTATTTGGCCGTGGTCACCCGCGAAATGGTCGATTCGTGCAGGCCCAGCTCGTCGGCAATCTCGCGCAGCACCAGCGGGCGCATGGCCAGCTCGCCGTGGGTGAAAAAATTCTTCTGCCGCTCCACAATCGCGCTGCTGACACGCAGGATGGTGTCAAAGCGCTGCTGGATGTTCTTGATGAACCAGCGCGCTTCCTGCAGGCGCTGCTGCAGCGCCTGGCCGCCCTGGCCCTTGTTCTGCTTCAGGGCGTTGGCATAGATGTCGTGTACCCGCAGGCGCGGCATCACGTCGCTGTTGAGCGAGACCTTGAAGCCGCGCCCGGACTTGACCACCAGCACGTCGGGCACGATCAGGTTGCGCTCGACGTTGGCAAAACGCCGGCCCGGCTTGGGGTCGAGCCGGCCGATCAATGGGATCGCGCCCTTGATCACCTCTTCAGAAAAACCGCACAACTGTGCCAGGCGCTTGACATCGCGCCTGGCCAGCAGTTCCATCGGCTGCTTGCAGATCGCGATGGCGGCGCGGGTTTCATCAGTGTCTTTGCAGCCCTGCAGTTGCAGGCCCAGGCACTCGGCCAGGTTGCGCGCACCCACCCCGTCCGGCTCCATGTGCTGCAGCAGCTTCAAGGCCACGGCGAACTCGTGCGCCAGTGCTTCAACTTGCTCCAGACTGTCGCCAGCCAGACCGGCAGCCAGCGAAGACAGGCTGTCTTCCAGATAACCGTCGTCGTTGAGCGACTCGATCAGGAAATGCAGCGCCGCCCGGCCTTCGGCGGACAGGCGCAAGGACAGCGCCTGCCGGTGCAAGTGATCCTGCAGCGACTCGTGGCTGCGAGCCAGCTCGGTGGCATCGACCTCGCCGTCGTCGTTGTTGTTCTTGCGCGGCGTGGCGTCGCCGCCCCACTCGTTGTCGTCGGGTGCGGTGTCGATGCTGCCGTCGCCCTCCCAGCTTTCCTCGAGCCTGGCTTCAGTGCTGAGCTCTTCATCCTTTTGGTTGGCAGCCCCCGAATTGTCTGTGCTGTCAGCCACGAAATCTGTAGCGGATTCAAACTCCCGCGTCTCCTGGCTAAGCGGCGCATCCGCCTGGCCCAAGCCAAACTCCTCGCGCGGAGCGGTCTCATCAGCCACTTCGAGAAAGGGATTTTCATCGAGCATCTGCTCGACTTCCTGGCTCAGTTCCAGGGTGGAAAGCTGTAGCAGACGAATCGACTGCTGCAACTGGGGCGTAAGCGCCAGATGCTGCGAAACGCGAAGGGACAGCCCCTGCTTCATGACGACAGCGAGGCACAGGACGCGGGGACACCCCCACCCCCGCCCTCCCCCGGGAGGGGGCTACACGCAGTGAGCGACAACGGGGAGGGCGCCATCCGCGCAGCGAAGGGCCGCCCCAAGCAAGCGACGGCCCCCTCGGGGGGCAGGGAGTTACACGAAGTGAACGACCGTGGGGGCCACATGCTCACATCTTGAAGTGCTCGCCCAGGTAGACCCGGCGCACATCGGCATTGTTGACGATTTCCGAAGGCGTTCCCGTGGCCAGCACATGGCCGTCGCTGATGATGTAGGCGTGGTCGCAAATGCCCAACGTTTCACGCACGTTGTGGTCGGTGATCAGCACACCGATGCCGCGGGACTTCAGAAAACCGATGATGCGCTGGATTTCGATCACCGCAATCGGGTCAATGCCGGCAAACGGTTCGTCCAGCAAAATAAAGCGCGGCTGCGTGGCCAGCGCCCGGGCGATCTCGACGCGGCGCCGCTCGCCACCGGACAGGGCGGGTGCCGGCGAGTCGCGCAGATGGTCGACCCGCAGGTCCTGCAGCAAGGAATCCAGGCGCGCATTGAGCGTCGCTGCGTCAAGCGGCTTGCCGGCTTCGTCGGTTTGCAGCTCCAGCACGGCGCGCACATTTTGCTCGACGCTCAGCTTGCGGAAGATGGAGGCTTCCTGCGGCAAATAACTCAGGCCCAGCCGCGCGCGGCGGTGGATGGGCATGTGCTCTATGGATCGGCCGTCAATGCTGATTTCGCCGGCGTCGGCCCGCACCAGCCCGACGATCATGTAAAACGAAGTGGTTTTCCCGGCGCCGTTGGGGCCCAGCAAACCCACCACTTCGCCTTTTTGCACCGTCAGGGACACATCCCTGACGACCTGGCGGCTTCCGAATGATTTTTGCAGACCGGTGGCGACCAGACGACTGACAGGGGCTGTTTCCGAGAGCACTTCCATTGCGGCTTGATCACTTTTTATCATTGCCCAGCGTGGTGCTGGATCGCAAACTGGGAGCGCCGGGCGTCGGCCCGGACGGCGGCGGCGCTACCGGGGCGCCCGGTGCGGAGGCCTTGTTGCGCGGCGCCAGCAAGGCGCGCACGCGTCCGGACGGATTGATGGCGGTGCGGGTTTGCTGGCCGCTGTCGACGGTGAACACATCGGTCGGGTTGTCGTAAACAATCAGATCGCCCGCGCTTTCGTCGGCCAGGTTGGCCCCGACGTAACGGCGCAGAACGGCCTGCCTGATGAACTTGACGGTATCGGCGCGGCTGTCGTATTCGATTCTTTCGCCTTCGCCTTCGATGTATTCGTCCACCAGGTCGCGCTTTTTGCGGTAAAAAGCCAGCTTGTCGGGAGCGGCAATCACGATGGCGGTCTGGTAACCCTCGGCGTCCTGCATGACATCGACACGCGCGCCGCGAATGATGATGGTGCCCTTGGTGATGACCACGTTGCCGGTGAAAACGCTGGTTTGCTTGAGGTCGTCATAGCGCAGGGCGTCGGCCTCGGCATTCATGGGTTTGTCCCGGTCGGCCTTTTCGGCCGCGGCCGGAAAGGCCGCCAGGACAGCGGCCAGCATCAGTAAACAGGCGGGGTAGTTCATAAAGGCACGAATCTTGCTGCTTCGGTTGTATCGCTTCATTGTAGCCACGCAACCCGCCGGGAATCCGCCCCGCCCACAAAAAACCCGCCGGTTCAAGGGCGGGTCGGGGTTCGGCTCAGCGGAAGAAGGCCAAGGCTCGGGGCGCGCAGCGAAAGGGCCGCGCAACGCCGAAGGCCCGCGCCGTGGCAAGCTAAGCTTTGCGGGCCCGGGCAATCAGGTAGTCGGTCACCAGCAGCGCGCGTTCCATGGTTTGCGCCAGGGTGCCCGAGGTATAGAAACGCCCCGCCACACCGATCGCCGGAACGCCATCGATTTTGTAGGCGTCCTGCAATTGGGTGGCCTTGCGGACTTTGGTCGTGACTGAAAACGAGTTGTACATGTCCAGAAACCTGGCCTTGTCGAGGCCCTGTTTTTCTGCCCAGCCGGCCACCAGATCGGCGGTGTTCAGCGCCTGCCTTTCGACATGAATCGCGTAGTACACCTTTTTGTGGAGCTCTTCGACTTTGTTCATCCCTTCGAGGACGTAGTAAAGACGCTGCTGCGGCTCGAAGTCTGCGCGAAAGGCCACGGGCACGCGCCGCACCGCCACGTTTTTCGGCGCTTTTTTGATCCACGCTTCCAGAGCCGGCTCAAAGCGGTTGCAATGCGGGCAGGCGTACCAGAAAAACTCGACCACCTCCACCTTGCCGACGGGCGCCTCGACCGGCGCGCGCTTGTCGAGCACCAGGTAGTCGCTGCCCTCTTGGGGCGGTTTGGCCTGGGCCTGGGCCACAGAGGCCACAGCGCCCAACGAAACGGCGGCAGCCACCGAAGCGGCGGACATCGAAAATTCACGTCGTTGCATCAGTCATTCTCCTTGACAGCTTGTATGTGGGTTCGACACCCGGATTCCAGAAAGTTCAGCGCTGAACCCTGACCAGTGCGGTTTCGATGCCGCTGCCATCAAGCCTTTCCTTGGCTTTGTCGGCATCTTCCTTTTTATCGAAGGGTCCCAGGCGTACGCGAAACACGGTACGCCCCGCCTGTTCGCGTTCGGTCACTTTGGCTTGCAGACCCATCAGCGAAATTTTGGCGCGCTGCTGCTCGGCGTCTTCCGGGGTGCGAAAAGCGCCGACCTGCACGAAATAATTGAAGGGGTCCGCGCCCGATCCGGCTGCCGGCGCAGCCAGCTTCGCTTTGACCAAATCACCAAGGGGGTCGGCAGACGGTTTCGCGGTTTTGACCGGCTCGGTCGCCGGTTGCTGCGTGGCCTCCGGCACCTGCGGGGTGACATCGGTCACCGGCCCACCCTGCGCAGCGGACGGCTTCGCCGGATTTTTGCCGTACAGCGGCGCATTCGGGTCCCAGTCCCGGTTTTTCCTGGCCTCGGCCGCATCATGGTCCGGGCTGCGCGACTGGCCCTTGTTCATGAAAGGCACCGGCACCTTGGTGATGTAGATCGCCACCGCCAGCGCGGCGCCCAGGCCCACCAGCGCGCCAATAATGAACCCCAGCAGGGTTCCGCCTCGTTGTGTGTTCATGCTTGGTCGTCCGTTTGCGATTTGGAAGGATTGCGCGTCATGGTCTTCCTCATTCCTTACATTTTGTGCGGGGCATCGACGCCCAGCACGGCCAGGCCATTGTGCAACACCTGGGCGGTCGCAGCCACCAGCGCCAGGCGCGCGTGCTTGACCGCCTCGTCATCGACCAGAATGCGCTCCGCATCGTAATAGCTGTGGTAGCAGGCGGCCAGCTCGCGCAGGTAAAACGCCACATCATGCGGCGCAAAACCGGCGGCGGCATTCGCCAGCATGTCCGGGTATCTGGCCATCAAGAGCATCAGCGCCTGGGCTTGCGGGCTGCCAAGGGCCGACAGGTCCACGTCCTTGAGCGTGGCGGCGTCGCCTCCGTCCTTTTCCTTCCAGGCCGCCAGCACCGAACAAATGCGCGCATGCGCATACTGCACGTAATACACCGGGTTTTCGTTGTTTTTGGCCAGCGCGAGATCAATGTCGAACACATACTCGGTGTCGGGCTTGCGGCTGAGCAAAAAGAAACGCACCGCATCCTTGCTGGTCCACTCGATCAGGTCGCGCAGCGTGACGTAGCTGCCGGCGCGCTTGGAAATCTTCACCTCTTCGCCGTGGCGCATCACGCGCACCATGGTGTGCAGCACGTAGTC
>JAURVI010000026.1 GCA_030655515.1 Polaromonas sp.
CCGGGCCGATATCTTTGACTATATTGAGCGGTTCTACAACCCCAGGCGTCGGCATTCGACGCTCAATGGATTGAGCCCGGTAGAGTTTGAAAAACGCTACGCGAGCTTAACTGTGTGTCCGTGATATTGGGGGAATCCCAACCTCACGGGCATTCGACAAGCCGAAGTCGGGGCGGATTGCGGTGAAGGTCATCAATCACCTGGGGGATGAGGTGATGAAGGTGTTTAAGGTTGCGAGTTAAAGTGGGCGCGACTTACCAGGGAAGAAGAGAAGAAAATGAACAAAAAGTCGGACCGATTTTCGGTATTGAAAAGTTATCCAGATATCGCTCCATTCGTTGAACAAGTAGTGTCTTCGGCGGATCAGAATAAGAACGCATTGGGATTCTTCGCCGCGAGTGTCTTCCAGGAGTTTGCACGAAGTGAGCAACTATATGTCGTCGCGGAGACGAGCAGTGAGGAAGCGATATATGCAGGCCACTTGATGTTCAAGTGCAATCGCGGTAAGGCGAGCGTACTTCAAATGTTTATTGCCCCATCCTTTAGAAGATGCGGCGCAGCAAAAATACTGCTTGATGGTTTGAAATCTCATTTGACCGACCACGGCCTAATTTCCATCTCTGCACGCGTCGCAGAGGACTTAATAGATGCCAATGCATTTTGGGAAAAGCAAAACTTTTATGTGCAGCGTGTCGCACAGGGCGGCACCGCTCGTAAGCGCACGATCTTGGTTCGCTGCCACGAACTTGCATCTCCACAATTGTTCGCATCGAGTGGGCTTTCATCCACAAATCCTTTGGGTCTTGATGTCACGGCCAACCCAGATATCCCATTGTTTCTGTTGGACCTGAATGTCCTGTTTGATCTCGGACCGCGACGTCTCCGCAACGAAGAGGCCATTGATCTGTTTCGGGCAGAGCGAATGGGGCTATGCCGTTTCGCCATCAGCTCCGAGCTGGGCGCGGAGTTGCATCGAACGGCTACACCAGGCCGGACAGATCCGATGCAGGCTTACACAAAGATATTTCCAACTTTTTCATTGATGACGACTGATGAGTGGAAACAGTTGCTTCCCGATCTTGCTTCCTTGGTTTTCCCCAACAAAGAGGCCACGCAACTCAGTGAGAACGACAAATCAGACCTCCGTCACCTAGCAGCGGCAGTTCAACATCGTTTGGCAGGATTCATTACAAATGACACAGCCATTCTCGACGCGGCCACAAAAATTAAAGAACAGTTCAACATACAAGTTATATCCCCTATGGCGTTTGCACAGAGCTATGCAGAAACGACCTCGGGTGACGCTTACGACACATTGTCATCGCAGACGTTGGAATTGATACCAATAACGGATGCAGACGGGCCTGTAGTCCAAGCATTACTCTCAAGGCTCAATTTGTCTGGCTCCGCGATCGCCTCAAATTGGGCAGCCGTTGATTCGGGTGATCGCGTATTTGCCCGCTACGGCGTCTGGAGCGGTGTCCGATTGCTGGGCTACCTGACAAGGCCCTGCTGGACTCCCAGCGACATAGTCGTGGCACATATCGCAATTGACGAATCTACCGCACATTCGCGGGATGCAACCCGTATTTTGCTTACCAGTTTTTTGGAACAAATGATAACGGTGGGTACCGTTCAAGTCAGAATCGAGTTCCCTCCAAATCAAGTTTACGTGCGCGAAGTGGCTTCGGAGTTGGGATTTGGTGGTACATCCACTCAGTCATCCCTCAGCAAGATCATTCTTGGACGTATCGTCACTCGAACAAACTGGGATCAATGCAGAGAAACTCTCACTTCTGCAAGTCGACTGCGGCTGCCAGATGTGCCTCCCACTTTTCGACACATTAGCCAACAGGTTCAAGTATTAACCCCGGATGGGAATAGGGTTCATGTTTCGCTGGATTATCTGGAGACGCTTTTAGCACCGGCACTTTTTTGCCTACCAGGGCGCCAAGCGGTGATCACACCAGTGCAACGCGATTTTTCTGAGCATCTCTTAGGGCATCTACCGCAGAAATCGTTGTTACCGCAATCTAAAGTCGCGCTATATCAAGAGAAACACTATTTGAGTGGCCCACAGACTTTGAAGCGCTTCAAACCTGGGGCTTTGATTTTGTTTTATGAGTCATTGAAACACAGAGGACTCGGTGCGGTCATTGCCATCGCTCGGGTAAAACAGGTGTATGCAAAGTCGCAGGAGGCACTCAAAACCTCAGGTCTCGATCCCTCTGTCCTTGACGCAAAAAGCCTCGAAACTATAGGCCAATCCAGTATGAAAACAGTGACAGTTTTTGATAACGTAATTTGCTTGCCGCACCCCGTTCCGCTTACTACGCTAGAGCGCATAGGTTGTGGCCGCCCCACCGACTTGATAACAACTAATGCCATCACTGATGAGCAACTGCAAGCGATTCTTGTCGAAGGGTTGACCTGTGATTGAAGGGGAACACATACTCATTTCGTTGGAAAAACGGCACGCGGAGAATATCTTCGCAGGAAAAAAGCACGTAGAGTTAAGGCGGCGGTCTATGAATGTAGCTATCGGAACCACGGTTTGGATATACGTCAAATTGCCTGTGGGTTCCGTGATGGGCAGGGCTCGCGTTAGCGCAGTTCATAGCTTGGCACCATCAACCTTGTGGCGGCGCTTCGCTGCTATTTCTGGGTTAACGTATAAGGAATTTTGTGGCTATTTCGAAGGAGTCTCCAAGGGGTTGGCACTTTCTCTAGAGGATGCAGAGCGACTCCCGCAGTCGATTTCTCTACAAACCCTTAGACAAGTCTCATCTGGATTTCAACCCCCACAATTTTTCATGCGACTTGGTGTCGGGGGTGACTTACTCAATACTTTGACAGAATCGCAGAAGAACGTCTGTGCAGCGTCAGATGATGCCCGTGACATTCAATACCGGCCGGGTCACGCGAAGTGGGACAACTTCCTGAACAGGATTGTGTGATATGAGCAAGAACCCAGAAAAAGTAACAATAGCCAGCCAGAACGGAGTCCCCGAATGATTACCCGATTGACCCTGCGCAACTTCAAGAGCGTTGGTGAACAAGTCTATGACTTCACTCAGTTCGATTTGCTGGTCGGGCGCAACAACAGTGGCAAGAGCACCGTGCTTCAGGCGTTGGCTATCTGGCAATTTTGTGTGGATGAGTTTCATCGGTCCAAGCGCAGCGGCTCCAAGGGAATCCAAGTCGTACTGCCCAACTTCACGGCGTTGCCGGTGCCGGAGTTCAATCTGCTTTGGAAGGACAGAGATATACGCCACTCGCCTAACAAAAAGCAGGAATACATCCTGATAGGCATTCATGTGGAATGGCAGCGTGCAAACGGCGAAACCGGAACGTTTGGTGTGGATTTGCGCTATCACTCACCACAAACCATTTACGCCATTCCTGGCGGTGGCTGGACGCAGTTTCGCGCCTGTGAACAGAGGGGTGATCTGCCCATAATCGCCTATGTGCCCCCGTTTTCCGGCCTTGAACCGACAGAAAAAGCGCTGGATGTTTCACCCATCCGCCAGCAGGTTGGCAAAGGTCAACCCGGCAGCGTGCTGCGTAACTTGTTGTTGCGGGTCTGCCCAGCACCACCGCGCGATCCGAACGGACGCATTGTCAAAGGGTATGAACACCCACCCGCAGACTGGCAAGAGCTGGCCAACATGGTTGAACGCTGGTTTTCGGTCAAGATTAGCGAGCCGAAATATGACTCAGCCAAAGATGTTTACATCACGGTTGAGTATCGCCAGAACGGCAAGAACTACGACATCATCGCCGGGGGGAGCGGGTTTCACCAAACACTGACCTTGCTGGCATTTCTGTATGGCTACAAGGCGACGACTATTTTGCTCGACGAACCAGATGCCCACTTGCACGTCAATCTGCAACGTGAGATTCTTGATTTCTTCAAACGCAAGTCACTCGAACTCGGTACGCAATTCCTGATTGCCACGCACGCTGAAGAGTTCGCTCGTGGTGTGGATGCAAGCCAAATCATCTCATTGCTAAACCGCAAACCCAAGCGAATCGATTCGACACCAGCCGTACTTCAGGCGATGGCAGACGTGTCCAACGAGGACGTGACGCGATTGCTGGGCTCTCCCTACATCCTTTATGTGGAAGGCGAGAGTGACGAGCGCATTCTTCGTGCATGGGCCGAGTCGTGTGGAGCGCAGGAGGCGATGGACAAAGTCTGCTTTAAGACGATGGGTGGTGGCGGAAAGAAAAACATGAAGGAACGGGCTGATCTGCACTATGCCGCTCTGCAGCACATCATTCCCGAGGTATCGAGACTCATGCTGTTCGACTTTGACGACGCCAACGATGCGTTTCATCCAAAGCCCGGCAACCCGTCGCTTGCCGAGTGGAAGCGCAAGAATATTGAAAATTATCTGCTCGTATCTGACGCATGGAAGCGGGCTGCACTGCAGCAACTCGGATACGCCGAAGATGAGTTGTTCGCTGAGCCGATTCTGAAATCTATTGACGAGTTTTTTGCCGGGGAAAACCTGACGCTGCCGCCAGGAAAAACTTGGCGAAATGTCGGTGCGAACGTGTTCAGCGTGGTGGATGGCAAGCGCATTTTGTTTGAAAACAACGAGTCTCTCTTCCAGCAGCTTAAAAAGGGAGCTCCCCCTGTGCAACTCATTCGTGAACAGGTGGCGATGAGCATGACGGCTGATGAAATTCACGAGGATGTTCATCAGTTTATTGGTAAGTTAAAGGCGTTGACCGGCCAACCCTGATAGATCGCAACCGCATCGCCCACATGCTCACAGCCAACCGACCCATGACAGCCCCCCAACAATTCCTGATCTACCAAAGCGAAGACGGCTCCATCATCGAGCCCTTTGTGGCCAGCGTCGGCTTTATCGCCAACGAAGAAGGCCGCGATTCCAAGCTGCGCAATCTGGGCATCGAGCCATACCGGGCCGAAAATGGCCGCGTGGCCGCGCTTGACAAGGGGGGCGCGTGAGCTGGACGACCCCTGCAGACCTGCGCGCCCAGGTGCAAAAACTCTGGGACCGGGGCCAGTTGCTGACGCCTGCAAGCCAGGGGGGCGCGGCGTTTCCCCTGCGCTTGCGGCTGGCAGGGCCCACATCGGCGGAGCTGTCAGAGCGCTTTGACGAGGTGCGGGCCTGGATTGTCGATTTGCGCCAGGGCACGCCGCGCCTGCGCATCGTGCAGCGTGAGTTTCGTCACCGCGTGCTGGGCGTCAACGCCGTGCCCAGTGAAGCCTGGCTCGACACGGCCGGCGACGCGCTGGCCTTGATTGGCAAGCAACAGGAAGCCCGGCGCTTTGCCGGTCTGCTGCAAGCCACCCAGGCGCAGCACGCGGCACTGCTGCCCTGGCTGGAAAAGCGGCCTTTGGCTGCGTTGGCGCTGGCCGATGCGTGGCCGCGCCTGCTCAGTGTCGTCTCATGGTTGTGCGCGCACCCGCGACCGGGTATTTACCTGCGCCAGGTCGATATTCCCGGTGTGGACAGCAAGTTCATGGAGTCGATGCGCGGCGTGCTGATGGCGCTTCTGGATTTGGCGCTGCCGGTCGATGCCATTGACCGCAGCGCCACCGGCTCTTCCGGTGTCGGCCAGTTTTGCCGCCGCTACGGCTTTCAGGACAAGCCCCTGCGCATCCGTTTTCGCCTGCTCGATGTCCGGTTGGCGCTGTTGCCCACCGGAGCCGATCAGGACATGAGCGTGACCCAGGCCGCTTTTGAGCGGCTTGACCTCCCCGTCAGCCGGGTGTTTATCACCGAAAACGAGGTCAACTTTTTGGCTTTTCCACAGATGGCGGGCAGCATGGTGATCTTCGGTGCGGGTTACGGCTTTGAGGCCCTGGCGGGTGCCCGGTGGCTGCAACAGCGCAGCATTTACTACTGGGGCGACATTGACACCCACGGCTTTGCCATTCTTGACCAGCTGCGTGCGCAGCTTCCCCATGCGCAATCGTTTTTAATGAACAGCGAAACCTTGATGGCCCACGCGGCGCACTGGGGCGAGGAGCCGCAACCGCTGCTGCGTGACCTGGAACGCCTGACTAGCGACGAGCGCGCCGTGTTTGACGCGCTGCGCGACAACCGGCTGCGCCCGCGCTTGCGGCTGGAGCAGGAGCGCATCGGCTTTGGCTGGGTGCAGCGGGCACTGGCTGAGTTGCGGGTGACAGGGGGTCAGGATGAATAATGGGGTACCCTTGGTTTTTGCAGCGGCTGTTCTTGTCGCCTTCGCCATTGACCGTTACTGCGGCGAACCCCCCGTGCGCTGGCACCCCGTGGTGTGGATGGGCAACTACCTGAACGGGATGGCCGCGTATGTGGCGCCTGTAGAGGCGCTTGCCGCCTTCAATTCCCGTGATTCAAAGGCTTTCAGCCTGGGCGCCCTGGCGTGGCTTGCAGGGGCAGCGCTTGTTTTGATGGCGGCCTGCGCTCTGCAATGGGCTTTTTTCCAGCTTCCCGGTGTGCTGGCCGCGCTGCTGATGGGGCTTGCACTCAAGCCCATGCTGGCCTGGGCCATGCTGCGCCGCGAGGCGCAGGCGGTCGAAGACGCCTTGTGCGAATCGCTTGCAGCCGGGCGCGAACGCCTGTCGTGGCTGGTCAGTCGCGACACGTCGCAGCTTTCTGCCGGCGAAGTGCGCGAAAGCGCCATCGAGTCGCTCGCCGAAAATCTCAACGACTCGGTGGTGGCCCCCATTTTCTGGTTCATGCTGCTGGGTCTGCCGGGCGCGGCGGTTTACCGCTTTGCCAATACGGCGGACGCCATGTGGGGCTACCGGGGTGTGCGCCGTGGCGTGAACTGGGCGTGGGCGGGCAAGTGGGCGGCGTGGGCGGATGATGCGCTGTCGTGGCTGCCCGCGCGGCTCACGGCGCTGCTGCTGGCCGTGGCCGCGGGAGGACTCCATTTGAAAGCCCTGAGGCTGGAGGCCCGCAAGACGCCCTCGCCCAACAGCGGCTGGCCCATGGCGGCCATGGCGCTGGCACTGGGGGTCAGCCTGCGCAAGCCGGGTGTTTACACGCTCAACCCTGCCGGCAGGCCGCCCGAGGCGCCAGACACACTCAAAGCCCAACAATATGCATCGAAAGTGGTCAAGTCGCTGGTGTGGATTGCCTCCATGGCTTTGTTTTTAACAGCGCTGGCGTTGTCTGCGGGCCTGCGTTCATGAGTCAATATCCATCTGCCATGGCGCGCATCCACGGCGGCCCCGACCACCACGGCGTGCCGCTGCATGATTTTTCGACCAACAGCAACGCCTGCGGACCGTGCCCTTTCGCGCTGGCCGCCGTGCGGCAGGCCGATGCCAGCCAGTACCCCGACGCCAGCTACACCGCCTTGCGAGCGCGGCTGGCGGACTTTCATGGGGTGCCCGTATCGCGCGTGCTGCTGGCGGGCAGTGCCAGCGAATTCATTTTCCGCATCACGGCGCTGGCCGCGCAGCAGGGCGGGCGATCCGTCTGGCTGCCGCCGCACAGCTACGGCGACTACGCACAAGCGGCGCGCGCGCACCGGCTGGCGGTGGTGGCCCAGGCCGATGACGCGCCACTGCGCTGGGCCTGTGATCCCTCCAGTCCGCTGGGCGCCGCGCATGCCGGCCTGGGTGATCTGGCCGATGGGGGCGCCGCCCTCAGCGTACTGGACCGGGCTTACGAGCCCTTGCGGCTGGATGGCGCGCTGGCGCTGACCGGCGCGCAACTGCAAACCTTCTGGCAGCTCTGGACGCCGAACAAGGCGCTGGGTTTGACCGGTGTGCGCGCCGCCTATGTCATTGCGCCGCCGGGTTCAGAAGATGCAGTGATGCAACTGGAGACGCTGGCTGCCTCATGGCCGGTGGGCGCGCATGGCGTGGCCATGCTGCAGGCCTGGGCCACATCCGATGTACAGGCCTGGCTGGCACAAAGCCTCCATACCCTGCGCGAATGGAAAGCACGGCAACTGGCTTTGTGCGAAGCCCTGGGCTGGACCTGCCTGCCCAGTGATGCGAATTTTTTCTGTGCCCGGCCCGCATGGCCGCAGGCCGCGACTTTGCCGCAAGCGCTGACACGGTTGCGCGCGCACGGCATCAAGCTGCGCGACACCGCCTCCTTCGGCTTGCCCGGCCATGTGCGTGTCAGCGTGCAGCCGCCGCAGGCGCAAGACGCCCTGCACAATGCATGGCAACACATCGTCAAGGCAAGTTCATGAGCGCAAAAAGCGTGATGGTTTTGGGCACCACCAGCGGCGCCGGCAAAAGCTGGCTGACCACCGCGCTGTGCCGCTACTACGCGCGCCAGGGCCTGAAGGTCGCGCCCTTCAAGGCGCAGAACATGAGCAACAACGCAAGAGTGGTGGCGACATCCGTTGATGCAGCAGGTGGTTTCGCCGCCGGGCCGTCCCAAGGCGAAATGCGGCCCCCTCGGGGGGCAGGGAGTCACACGCAGTGGGCGACCGTGGGGGCAGAAATAGGCAGCGCCCAGTATTTCCAGGCGCTGGCCGCGCGTGCGGTGCCCGAGGTGCGCATGAACCCGCTGCTGCTCAAGCCCGAAAAAGACACGCAAAGCCAGGTCATCCTTCTGGGGCAGGTCAACGCTGCACTGTCCCGCATGGAATGGCGCGGGCGCAGCGCCTCGGTCTGGCCGGTGATCGCGCAGGCGCTGGACGAGCTGATCGAAGAAAACGACGTGGTGGTGATCGAAGGCGCGGGTTCCCCGGCCGAGATCAACCTGAAAGCCAGCGACATCGTCAACATGCGTGTTGCCCGGCATGCGAACGCGGCATGCCTGCTGGTCACCGACATCGATCACGGCGGTGCCTTTGCCCACCTGTACGGCACCTGGATGATGCTCGACGAGGGCGAACGCCAACTGATCAAGGGCTTTGTTCTCAACAAGTTCCGCGGCGACGCGAAGCTTCTGGCGCCCGGCCCGCGGATGCTGCAGGACCTGACCGGGGTGTCCACGGTCGCCACCTTGCCGATGTGGTGGCAGCACGGCCTGCCTGAAGAAGATGGCGTTTTTGACATGACCCCCACGCTCGGCGGTGCGGTGGCCCGAACCGTGGCCGTGGTGGCTTATCCGCGCATCAGCAACCTCGACGAATTCCAGACGCTCAAAAACGTGCCCGGTGTCCACCTGAAGTGGGTGCGCAGCCCGGCCGAGCTGGCCGGCCTGGCAGCGGCCGACTGGATCATCCTGCCCGGCTCCAAACACACCAGCGGCGACCTGGCCTGGCTGCGCACGCAGGGGCTGGACCGGGCCGTTGCCGTGCATGCAGGGCGGGGCGGTGCGGTGCTGGGCATCTGCGGCGGCCTGCAGATGCTCGGTGAAGCGCTGATCGACCCGCACGGCATCGACGGCAACGGGCCGGGCCTGGGGCTGCTGCCGGTGGTTACGCTGTTCGAAGCCGACAAAACCGTGCAGCACCGGCAGGCCAGCTTTTCTTCTGTGACCGGTGCGTGGGCCGCGCTGTCGGGTGTGGTCGTGCAGGGTTATGAAATCCATCATGGGCAGACCGCCCCCCACACGGCCATGGCCGCGGCCGGCGATGTGGCACGTGCCGTCATGCCTGACGGCCTGGCCTGGCAAAACAGCGGCGGCAATGTGCTGGGCGTGTACTTGCATGGCTTGTTTGAAGACCCTGCGGTGTTGCTGGCCCTGTTCGGTGCCAGCACACCGACGCTCGATTCAGTGTTTGACGGCCTGGCCAATTACATTGGAAAGCATTTTGAACCGGGTGTGCTGGACGCGCTGATTGCATAGCAAGTCTGTCATCCATAATTATGAAAAACCGGAGATACGCATGACCCCCTCCCAGAAAGAAAGCTACCAGGCTTTTTACCAGCGCTCGATAGCCCAGCCCGATGCCTTCTGGACCGAGCAGGCCCAACTGATTGA
Organism: Polaromonas sp.; assembly: GCA_030655515.1. GTDB lineage: Bacteria > Pseudomonadota > Gammaproteobacteria > Burkholderiales > Burkholderiaceae_C > Polaromonas. Next base: position 9,867 of record JAURVI010000026.1, read on the forward strand.
CTGGCACAAACCGTTTGACCGTGTCTGCAACGACGACAAACCGCCTTTCGTGCATTGGTTTGAAGGCGGGCAGACCAACCTTTGCCACAACGCCGTGGACCGGCACCTGAAAGATCGCGCAAGCCAAGCCGCGCTGATTTATGTATCGACCGAAACAGGGGTTGAGAAGACCTACAGCTTTGCCGAGCTGCATGGTGAGGTGCAGCGCATGGCGGCCAGCCTGCAGGCGCTCGGTGTGCAAAAGGGCGACCGCGTATTGATCTACATGCCCATGATGGCCGAGGCGGCGTTTGCGATGCTGGCCTGCGCCCGCCTGGGCGCGATTCACTGCGTGGTGTTCGGCGGTTTTGCCAGCGGTTCACTGGCGCTGCGCATTGAAGACGCGACGCCCAAGGTCATTGTCAGCGCCGATGCCGGCTCGCGCGGCGGCAAGATCGTGCCTTACAAGCCACTGCTTGACGAAGCAATTCGCCTGTCCAGCCACAAGCCCGAGGCGGTGCTGCTGGCCGACCGCCAGCTCTCGCCCATGACCCTGGTCGCGGGGCGGGATCAGTTGTGGGCTGACCTGCGCACCCGGCACATGGACGCCAAAGTCGCGTGTGAATGGCTGGATTCAACCGACATCAGCTACACCATCTACACCAGCGGCACCACCGGCAAACCCAAGGGCGTGCAGCGCGACACCGGCGGATATGCGGTGGCGCTGGCGGCCAGCATGAAGCACATCTTCGATGGCCGCGCCGGTGAAACCTATTTTTCGACCAGCGACATTGGCTGGGTCGTGGGCCACAGCTACATCGTCTACGGTCCGCTGATTGCCGGCATGGCGACACTGATGTATGAAGGCCTGCCGACGCAGGGTCTGGACAAGCAGCCCGATGGCGGCATCTGGTGGCGCCTGGTCGAAAAATACAAGGTGACGGCGATGTTCAGCGCGCCGACGGCGGTGCGGGTGCTGAAAAAACAGGACCCGGCATTGCTGAAAAAATACGACCTGTCCAGCCTGCGCGCATTGTTTCTCGCGGGCGAACCGCTGGACGAGCCGACCGCGCGCTGGATCAGCGAGGGCCTCAATGTGCCCATCATCGACAACTACTGGCAGACCGAAAGCGGCTGGCCGATTCTGACGATTGCCAACGGCGTCGAGAAAAAACCGAGCAAGTTCGGCAGCCCGGGCATTCCGATGTACGGCTACCGCGTCAAGCTGCTGCACGAGGCTACCGGCGAAGAGCTGACCGAGCCGAATCAAAAAGGCGTGGTCGTACTCGTTGGTCCGACGCCGCCCGGCTTCATGCAAACCGTGTGGAAAGACGATGCGCGCTTCGTCAACACCTACTGGAAGAGTGTGCCCGGCAAGATGGTCTACAGCACCTTCGACTGGGGCATTCGGGACGAAGACGGTTATTACTTCATCCTGGGCCGCACCGACGACGTGATCAACGTCGCCGGGCACCGCCTGGGCACCCGAGAGATTGAAGAAAGCATTTCAGGCCATGCGGGTGTGGCTGAAGTAGCGGTGGTCGGCGTGGCCGATGCGCTGAAGGGGCAGGTCGCCATGGCCTTTGTCGTGCCCAAGGACGGCAGCGTGTTGCAGGACAGCGCCGGCGCGCTCAAGCTCGAAGGCGAGATCATGAAGCGGGTCGATCAGCACCTGGGCGCACTGGCCAGGCCGTCCCGGGTGCGTTTTGTGTCGATGTTGCCCAAAACCCGCAGCGGCAAACTGCTGCGACGCGCCATCCAGGCGGTCTGTGAAGGGCGCGATGCGGGCGACCTGACCACGATGGACGATCCGGCGGCCTTGCAGCAGATCAAGGACTTGGTGGGCGCCACCTGACGCGCCTGCGGGGCCGCGCACTTCGAGTTTTCCAACGGTAAGGGTATGTCCCGGTAGTTTTTTCAGGTTGGTCGCGTTCAAATATCAGCCATTGCTTATATTTGAACGTCCACCTTCCATGAACGACATGATTCAAGCCGGGGCCCAGTCAGCGCAGGGACGGGTCTTTGAGCTGGCGGCCGAACTGTTCGCGGTGCTGGCCACGCCGATGCGCCTGCGTGTGCTGAGCGCTTTGTGCGAGCGCGAGAAGTCGGTCAACGAACTGCTGGCCGAGATCGACACGACCCAACCCAATCTGTCCCAGCACCTGGCGGTCTTGTACCGCTGCGGGGTACTGGCCAAGCGCAAGGAAGGCACCCAGGTGATTTACCGGGTTCAGAGCGAAAAAGCGGTGGCCTTGTGCCGCAGTGTGTGTACCCAGATCGCCATTGAACTCGACGAGCCGGAAGGGGTGCCTGCCGCAGAAAGCCTGTTGCCGGCCCCACCATTGCGGCGCCAGCAGATGACCTCTAAAACTCAGAAGGATTCCACATGCTGAGCCGGTTCATCCAGCGGGCGCCTGAAAACTTCCTCAGCCGGGACCAGATGCAGGCTGTCAGGGCCGGGCGCCGCGGCTTTTTAGCCGGCGCGGTGGCCGCGGCGGCCGGTGCGATGGCGGCAGACCGGGCCGACGCACAGGGCGACCCCAACATCCTGAACCTGCCCCCGCACAGCAAGGCGCTGGGCCAGCCGGTGGCGGCGCGCGGCTACGGCCTGCCCAGCGAGTGGGAAAAAAACCTGCAGCGGCGTGAAAGCCCGGGTCTGACGCGTGTCAGCCAGTCCAGTGTGAGTTTTTGCCCGCTGCAGGGCCTGTTCGGCATCATCACGCCGAGCGGCCTGCATTTTGAGCGGCACCACCAGGGCTGGTGGGACCTGGACCCGTCGAAACACCGCCTGATGCTCAACGGCTCGGACGATGCGATGCTCAAGCGCCCCATGGTGCTGAGCATGGACGAGTTGATGCGCTTGCCTCCAGTCAGCCGCATGCATTTCATCGAGTGCGGCGCCAACACCGGCATGGAGTGGGGCAACGTCGCGGTGCCCACGGTCCAGTACACCCACGGCATGCTCAGTTGCAGCGAGTTCACCGGCGTGCCGCTGCGCACGCTGCTGGAACTGTGTGGCGCCGACTTCAAACGCGGCAAATTTGTGCTGGCCGAGGGTGCCGACGGCTCCGGCATGACGCGCACGATTCCCATGAGCATGGTGATGGACGGCCAGGTGCTGGTGGCCTATGGCCAAAATGGCGAGATGCTGCGCCCTGAAAATGGCTACCCGTTGCGCCTGATCGTGCCGGGGGTGCAGGGCGTCAGTTGGGTCAAATACCTGCGCCGGATCGAGCTCGGCGACATGCCCTACGCGACCAAGGACGAGAGCATTCACTACATGGATCTGATGCCCGACGGCCTGCACCGGCAGTACACCAGCATCCAGGAGGTCAAGAGCGTCATCACCTCGCCCAGTGGTGGGCAGGTGCTGCTCGACAAGGGTTTTCACACCGTGACCGGCCTGGCCTGGAGCGGGCGCGGCAAGATCAAAAGGGTCGATGTGTCGGTCGATGGCGGCAGGAACTGGAAGGCGGCGCGGCTCGAAGGCCCGGTGTTGTCCAAATGCCTGACGCGTTTCAACAGCGACTTTGTCTGGGACGGCAAGCCGGCCTTTTTCCAGAGCCGCGCGGTCGATGAAACCGGGCACGTCCAGCCGACTTATGGCGAGCTGCGCAAGGTGCGGGCCTCGCGCAGCATCTATCACAACAACGCCATTCAGTCCTGGGCACTGGAAGAAAACGGCGAGGTCAAAAATGTCCAGCTCTAGTGCCCTGCGTACCGGCTGGGCCGTCGCCTTGGTGTGCGCGGCTTGGGGGGTGTCCACCGTCCACGCTTCAGACAAATTTCCGGGCATAGGCCGTACAGCCACGCCGGCTGAGGTCAAGGCTTGGGACATCGATGTACGGCCCGACTTCAAGGGCCTGCCCAGGGGCCGGGGGTCGGTGCGCCAGGGTGAGGTTCTGTGGGAGGCGAAATGTGCCTCCTGCCACGGCAGCTTTGGCGAATCGTCCGAGATATTCACGCCGATTGCCGGCGGCACCACGGCCGAAGACATCAGGACCGGGCGGGTGAGCAGCCTGATGCCGGGCGCCAACCAGCCGCAGCGCACGGCACTGATGAAAATGGCGACGCTGTCCACGCTGTGGGACTACATCAGCCGCGCCATGCCGTGGAACGCGCCCAAATCGCTCAGCGCCGACGAGGTTTATGCGGTGACCGCCTACATCCTGAATCTGGGCAGCATTGTTCCTGCGGAGTTCACCTTGTCCGATGCCAACATCCGCGAGGTGCAGGAACGCCTGCCCAACCGCAATGGGACGACGACGGCCCACGCCATGTGGCCAGGCGCCGAGCTGGGCGGCAAGCCCCGGCCCGACGTACAGGGCTCGACCTGTATGCGTGATTGCAAGACGGACGTTGCCATCAAAAGCTTTTTGCCGGATTACGCACGCAACGCCCATGGTCAACTGGCCGACCAGTCGCGCCCGCTGGGCGCCAGCCGCGGTGCCGATACCCGCCGGCCGGCCCCTGAAAAAATGGCAAATTCGAGTCCGGAGCAGGGTGCCGGGGCGGCCAACGCTACCGTCATGCCGGTGTTGCAAAAGAACGCCTGTCTGGCTTGCCATGGCATGGATAGCAAGCGGATCGGTCCGTCTTTCAAGGATGTTGCGAACAAATATAAAGACCACGCCGACGCAGTGAATTACCTAACGGGCAAAATCAAGGGCGGTGGACAGGGTATATGGGGCAGCATGTCCATGCCGCCGCAGGCCTTGAGTGATGCCGACGCGGCGCAACTGGCCCAATGGCTGGCGCGGGATTTTTCGCCCTAGCGAATTGGTGTGCAGCCGGGGCCGCATCGCGCGGTACCTGCAAGCTGGGAGAAATACCCTGTTGCCAATTCGAGTTTTTGTGTTCAATCGAATTCAAGTTTTAATAAGCTGAAGTTATATCCAAAGGAGTTCAGACCATGGAACGTCGTCACTTTTTAGCCACCAGTTCAGGGGCCACCGCGCTGGTACTGGCGGCTTCCGCCGGACTGGTTCCCGCCCACGCGCAAAATGCGCCGGGTTGGAACAAGGCCGCTTTTGACAGCAAGACGCTGGCCGAGGTTGCCAAGGCCCTGGGCGCGACCAGCGCGCCGGTGGAAAGCAAAGACCTGATTCTGCAGGCGCCGGAAATCGCCGAAAACGGCAGCGTGGTGCGTGTCGGTGCCGAGAGCAACATTGCCGGCACCACGCAACTGGCTTTGGTGGTCGAGAAAAATCCCAGCGCACTGGCGGCGTTGTTTGATATTCCTGCGGGCACCGATCCGAATGTGTCGACCAACCTGAAGATGGGCCAGTCTTCGAACGTGTACGCGCTGGTCAAAGCCGGCGACAAATTTTTCTACGCGGTCAAGGAAGTCAAGGTTACCCTGGGCGGCTGCGGCGGTTGATTCGGCGGATGCGCCCCCTCTTGTGGATCGCGTGTCCAGCGTTAAAAGAAGATTGAAAGGAAACAAACATGTCAGATCCGATGCGAATCCGGGCGCAAGCCCAAGGCGACAAAACCACGGTGCGTGTGCTGGTCAGCCACGAGATGGAAAGCGGCCAGCGCAAAGACGCAGCCGGCAAAACCGTGCCGGCCTGGTTTATCCAGAACATCAGCGCCACCCATCATGGTAAGGTGGTCATGAATGCCCAGTGGGGCCCGGCGGTGTCGAAAAACCCGTTTCTTCAGTTCAGCTTCAGGGGCGGCAAGGCCGGCGACAAGGTGGCGGTGAGCTGGGTTGACAACAAGGGCGACAAGCGCACCGATGAAGCGGTGATTTCCTGAGTGTTGCTAAGCCCAATACTGTTCGCCTGACCGTTCGGGCTGAGTTTGTCGAAGCCTGTTTGCACTGTGACGACCCTTCGACAGGCTCAGGGCGAACGGGGTTGTAGCGCTTAAATGAACAGCATTGTTGCCAAGCCGATAATTACGAGGAGTACACGATGAGATGGAATCTGTTGGGGTTGGCCGCACTGGGCCTGCTGCCCTTGTCGGCGGTGGCTCAAAAGAGCACCGCCGAGGGCATTGCCGAGTACCGGGCCATGCTGGCTGACGGTAACCCGGCCGAGTTGTATGAGGCCAAAGGCGAAGCGCTCTGGAAGCAGGCCCGTGGCCCTAAAAACGCCAGCCTGGCCCAGTGCGATCTGGGTAAAGGCACGGGTGTCGTCAAGGGCGCTTTTGTCGAGTTGCCGCGTTATTTCGCTGACACCGGACGTGTGCAGGACCTCGAGTCGCGCCTGCTGACCTGCATGGAAACATGGCAGGGTTTCAGCGCCGATGCGATTGCAAAAACACCGTTTGGCCGGGACGAGCAAAAGACCCTGGAGTCGCTGGTGGCCTGGATTTCCGGCGAGTCGCGCGGCATGAAGTTCAACCTGCCGCAGTCGCATCCCCAGGAGAAACTGATGTACGCCGTCGGCAAGCAGGTGTTCTACCAGCGCGGCGGCCCCTATGATTTTTCGTGCGCGTCCTGCCATGGCGAAGACAACAAGCGGGTTCGCCTGCAAGACCTGCCCAATCTGACCAAAAATCCCGGCGCCGGCGACGGTTTTGGCGCCTGGCCGGCCTACCGGGTCTCCAGCGGCGATCTCTGGGGCATGCAGCGGCGCCTGAACGACTGCTACCGCCAGCAGCGTTTTCCGTTTCCCGGTTATGCCTCGGACGCCACCATTGCGCTGGGTGTGTTCATGGGCGTGAATGGCAAGGGCGGTGTTTCCACGGCACCGGCCCTCAAGCGTTGAAACGAGAACAGGAAGCATTGACATGAAAAAAACCTACAAGCAAGCCGGTTTGCTGGCGCTGAGTGTGCTGCTCGCCGGTTGCGTCACAGGTCCTTCACCGCAAGACGTGACTGAAGCCACCCAGAAAGTGCTGAAGTCCTCGTTCCGCGATCAGGGCATCGCAAAAACCGCTTGGCTGCAACAGGACGCGTCCAACCAGGCCTGTTCGCAAGCGCAGGGTGCGCCGCTGGACGAGAAACTGGCCCAATCCATCGAGCAGGCCAATCTGCAAACCGTGAAAATGCCTTCCGACGGCAAATTCATCGGCGACTGGCGCGAGGGTGAAAAAATTGCGCAAAATGGCCGCGGCATGACCTGGAGCGATCCGCCCGGTTCGGCCAATGGTGGCAGTTGCTACAACTGCCACCAGATCAGCAAAGAAGAGCTGTCCTTCGGCTCCATCGGCCCCAGCCTGTACCACTATGGCAAGTTGCGCGGCGTCGCCGACCCTGCGGACGCGGCCAGCAAACCCATCGTCGATTACACCTGGCGCAAGCTCTGGAATGCCAAGGCCTACAACGCCTGCTCCGGCATGCCGCGTTTCGGCCATGCCGGCATCCTCAATGAAACTCAGTTGCGCCATGTGATGGCGCTCCTGCTCGACCCGAGTTCACCGGTCAATAAATGAATTGACACGGCGTTTAGTAGCAATGCTGTTCATTGAAGCGCCTCAACCCCGTTCGCCCTGAGCCTGTCGAAGGGTCGTCACAGTGCAAACAGGCTTCGACAAGCTCAGCCCGAACGGTTAAGCGAACAGTATTGCGTTTAGTAGTCATTTCGGCTTGCCGCCCTTGTCCAACAGGCGCGGGCGGCTGTCAAATTTGTAGTCTTTCACCATGAATCTGTCTCGCCGCGAGTTTTCCAGTGTGATGGCGGCCGCGCTGGCCGCCGGTTTTCCGATGCGGAACGAGGCCCATGCGGCGCAGGCGGCCAGCCTGTACAACGTGCCGCGCTCGGGCAATGTGCATTTGCTGCACATGACCGACTGCCATGCCCAGTTGATGCCGATTCATTTCCGCGAGCCTTCGGTCAACCTGGGGCTGGGCGCCATGCAGGGCCGGCTGCCGCATCTGGTGGGCGAGCATTTGCTCAAGGCCGCGCATCTGAAGGCGGGCACGCCTGAGGCCCACGCTTTCACCTACCTGAACTTCGAGCGTGCCGCGCGCCAGTATGGCAAGGTCGGTGGTTTTGCGCATCTGGCCACGCTGGTCAAACAGCTCAAGGCCGGGCGCCCGGGCGCGCTGCTGCTCGACGGCGGCGACACCTGGCAGGGCAGCGCCACCGCGCTGTGGACCCAGGGGCAGGACATGGTCGATGCGGCGAAGCTGCTTGGCGTCGATGTGATGACCGGCCACTGGGACTTTACTTATGGCGAAGAACGCATCAAGACCATCGTCGAGAAGGACTTTGCCGGCAAGATCGACTTCCTCGCCCAGAACGTCAAGACCAGCGATTTCGGCGACCCGGTGTTCAAACCCTATGTGATCAAGGAAATGAACGGCGTGGCTGTCGCCATCATCGGCCAGGCTTTTCCCTACACGCCGATTGCCAACCCGGCCTGGCAAACGCCGAACTGGACGTTCGGCATCCGCGAAAGCGAGATGCAGGAAACCGTCAACGAGGCCAGAGCCAAAGGCGCGCAGGCCGTGGTCCTGCTCAGCCACAACGGTATGGACGTGGACCTGAAAATGGCCTCGCGCGTCACGGGGATAGACGCCATTCTGGGTGGCCACACCCACGATGGCGTCCCGGTGCCTGTCATCGTCAAAAACCCCGGCGGCCAGACCGTCGTGACCAATGCCGGCAGCAACGGCAAGTTTCTGGGTGTGCTCGACCTGGACGTGAAGGACAAAAAGGTGGCGGGATTCAACTACCGCTTGCTGCCGGTATTTTCAAACCTGTTGCCGGCTGACACGGCGATGAGCGCGCTGATTGCCAAGGTTCGCGCTCCCTACGCGGCCAAATTGGCGGAAAAACTGGCGGTGACGGAAGGCACGCTGTACCGCCGCGGCAATTTCAACGGCACCTTTGACCAGGTGATTCTCGATGCGCTGATGGCCGTGCGCGGTGCCGACATCGCATTTTCTCCCGGTTTCCGCTGGGGCACCTCGCTGCTGCCGGGCCAGGCCATTACACGGGAGCACGTGATGGACCAGACCGCCATCACCTACCCATGGACGACTCTGACGGACATGCGCGGCGAGATGATCAAGACCATTCTGGAAGATGTCGCGGACAACCTGTTCAACCCCGATCCGTATTACCAGCAGGGCGGCGACATGGTGCGGGTCGGCGGCCTGAGCTACCGCTGCGAGCCGGGCGCAAAAATGGGTGCCCGCATCCAGGACATGCGTTTGAAAGGCCAATTGGTGGAAGCCGACAAAAGCTACAAGGTGGCCGGCTGGGCGCCGGTGCTTGAGGCCAGCAAAAATGCCGGCCCGCCAGTCTGGGAGGTCGTCGAGACTTATCTGTCGGCGAAAAAAGTCATCAAGCCGCCCAAGCTCAATGTGCCGGCGCTGGTCGGCATGGCCGGAAACCCCGGTCTGGCCTGAATCCAGGCAGGCCGGTGAAAACCGTCCGGATTTTGACGGCCGCATGACGAAAATGCAGCCCGGTTCGCGCAGCCGGTTCGCTGTATGCTTTCCTTCGTTTTTGATTCAGTGGCACAATGGGACTTGTTTCTGAAGGCCCTTCCTTGCCACAGTCGCATCCGCTAACCGGTCCAGCCGTGCTCGCGGAAGGTTAATCAACCAGCCATAACATGTCGTTGTGGCCAGCTAATGTTTCCCTCAGGGAAACGGAGGTCAGCGAATAATGAGTTCCAGCTCGCAGGCAGCGCCGTCGTCTGTCTATTCTGCCTACCAAGGCAACACCTACCTCTTCGGCGGCAATGCGCCTTATATCGAGGAGATGTACGAAAACTACCTCGCCAACCCCGGCAGCGTGCCGGACACCTGGCGCGAGTACTTCGACGCGTTGCAGAATGTGGCCGCCGTGGACGGCAGCCATGCCAGGGACGTGCCGCACCTGCCGGTGGTCAACGCCTTTGCCGAACGCGCCAAGCAGGGCGGCACCCGGGTCGTCGTGGCCAGCCGGGACGCCGAAATGGGCCGCAAGCGCACGGCCGTGCAGCAGTTGATTGCCGCCTACCGCAACGTCGGTGCCCGCTGGGCCGACCTGGACCCCCTCAAACGCGCCGAGCGCGACCCTATTCCCGAGCTGGACCCGCATTTCTACGGGTTCACCGATGCCGACCAGGAAACCGTGTTCGACACCGGCAACACCTTCTTCGGCAAAGACACCATGAGCCTGCGCGAGCTGCTCAATGCGCTGCGCGAGACCTACTGCGGCACCATCGGCGCCGAGTACATGTACATGACCGACCAGAACCAGAAGCGCTGGTGGCAGCAAAAACTCGAAAGCATTCGCAGCAAGCCCAATTTCACGCCGGAGAAAAAGCGCCACATTCTCGACCGCCTGACGGCAGCCGAGGGCCTGGAGCGTTTTCTCCATACCAAATATGTGGGGCAAAAACGCTTCTCGCTCGAAGGTGGCGAAAGTTTCATCGCCAGCATGGACGAGCTGATCCAGGGCGGCGGCGGCATCGGCGTGAAGGAAATCGTGATCGGCATGGCGCACCGCGGCCGTTTGAATGTGCTGGTCAATTCGCTGGGCAAGGTGCCCGCCGACCTGTTTGCCGAGTTTGAACACACCGCCCCGGAAGACCTTCCCAGCGGTGACGTCAAGTACCACCAGGGTTTCAGCTCCGACGTGACCACCCCCGGCGGGCCGGTCCACCTGAGCCTGGCGTTTAACCCCTCGCACCTGGAAATCGTCGACCCGGTCGTCGAAGGCTCGGTGCGTGCCCGCATGGATCGCCGCGCCGACCCGAAAGGCTTGCAGGTGCTGCCGGTGCTGGTTCACGGCGATGCGGCGTTTGCCGGGCAGGGTGTTGTGATGGAAACACTGGCGCTGGCCGAGACCCGTGGTTACTCCACCGGCGGCACCGTGCATATTGTCATCAACAACCAGATCGGTTTTACCACCAGCGATCCGCGCGACAGCCGCTCCACGCTGTATTGCACCGATGTCGTCAAGATGATCGAGGCGCCGGTGCTGCACGTCAACGGCGACGACCCGGAAGCGGTGGTGCTGGCGACCCAGTTGGCGCTCGAATTCCGCATGGCGTTTCAAAAAGACGTGGTGGTCGACATCATCTGCTTTCGCAAGCTGGGTCACAATGAGCAGGACACGCCGGCACTGACGCAGCCGCTGATGTACAAGAAGATTGCGCAGCACCCCGGCACGCGCCGCCTGTACGCCGACAAGCTGTCGGCCCAGGGCATGGGCGAGACGCTGGGCGACGACATGGTCAAGGCCACACGCGCCGCGCTGGACGCCGGCAAGAGCACTTTTGATCCGGTGATCACCAACTTCAAGAGCAAGTATGCGGTGGACTGGAGTCCTTACCTCGGCAAGAAATGGACTGACGCCGGCGACACCGCCATTCCGATGGCCGAGTGGAAGCGCCTGGCTGAAAAAGTCAGCACCATACCGCCCACGGTGACGGCACACCAGTTGGTCAAGAAAGTCTACGACGACCGTGCTGCCATGGGCCGCGGCGACATCCCCGTCGATTGGGGCATGGGCGAACACATGGCGTTCGCCTCGCTGGTGGCCAGCGGCTACCCGGTCCGCTTGTCCGGCGAAGACTGCGGGCGAGGCACATTCACGCACCGCCATGCGGTGATTCACGACCAGAGCCGCGAAAAATGGGATACCGGCATCTATGTGCCGCTGCAAAACGTGGCCGAGAACCAGGCGCCGTTTGTCGTCATCGACTCCATCCTGTCCGAAGAAGCCGTGCTGGCGTTTGAGTACGGTTATGCCTCCAACGACCCCAACACGCTGGTGATCTGGGAAGCCCAGTTCGGCGATTTTGTCAATGGCGCGCAGGTCGTGATTGACCAGTTCATTGCCTCGGGTGAAGTCAAGTGGGGCCGGGTCAATGGCATCACGCTGATGCTGCCGCACGGCTACGAGGGCCAGGGGCCGGAGCACAGCTCGGCGCGCCTGGAGCGCTTCATGCAGTTGTCTGCCGACACCAACATGCAGGTGGTGCAGCCGACGACGGCCAGCCAGATATTCCATGTGCTGCGCCGCCAGATGGTGCGCAACCTGCGCAAGCCGCTGGTCATCATGACGCCCAAGTCCTTGCTGCGCAACAAGGACGCCACCTCGCCACTGAGCGAGTTCACCAAAGGCAGCTTCCAGACGGTGATTCCGGACAGCGGGGCGCTCAAGGCCGACAAGGTCAAACGTGTGATCGCCTGTTCCGGCAAGGTCTACTATGACCTGGCGAAAAAGCGGGAAGAAAAAGGAGCGGACGACGTCGCCATCCTGCGCATTGAGCAGCTCTACCCGTTCCCGCACAAGGCCTTTGCGGCCGAGCTGAAAAAGTACCCGAACGCCACCGACATCGTGTGGTGCCAGGACGAACCCCAAAACCAGGGCGCCTGGTTCTTTGTGCAGCACTACATTCACGAAAACATGGCAGAAGGCCAGAAGCTGGGCTACTCGGGCCGTGCGGCGTCGGCGTCGCCGGCCGTGGGGTATTCGCACCTGCACCAGGAACAGCAAAAAGCGCTGGTGGACGGCGCGTTCGGCAAGCTCAAGGGCTTTGTCCTGAACAAATAAGAAAAGAAGGAAGGCCACGCCCCTTCGTGTGCCTAGCTAGAACTCACATACCGAAAGAATTCAAATGGCTACCGTAGAAGTCAAAGTCCCCCAGTTGTCCGAATCTGTCGCCGAAGCCACCCTGCTGCAATGGAAAAAAAAGGTGGGCGATTTCGTGGCAATGGACGAAATCCTGATTGAGATCGAGACCGACAAAGTTGTTCTGGAAGTGCCCGCGCCTGCGGCCGGCGTGCTGGCCGAAATCATGGTTGCCGGTGGCGGCACCGTCACCGCAGAACAGCTCATCGCAAAAATCGATACCGAGGGCAAGGCCGTTGCCGCTGCGGCCGCAGCGGCGGCACCCGCGACAGCATCGGCAACTGCCGCTCCAGCCGCCGGTGGCGCCATGGCCGGTGTGGCGATGCCCGCCGCCGCCAAGCTGATGGCGGACAGCAAGCTGGCTTCCGGCTCTGTTGCAGGGACTGGCAAAGACGGGCGCGTGACCAAGGGCGATGTGCTCGGCGCCGTCGCGGCAGGCTCCGCATCGGCTCCTAAATCAGTCGCTGTCGGCGCAATACCAACGGGTGCGCCGACCACTTTCTTGCCTCAGGTGGCAGCGCCTGCCAAGGCCGGCGACCTGGGCGAGCGCCCCGAGCAGCGCGTGCCCATGAGCCGCCTGCGCGCGCGTATTGCCGAGCGTCTGCTGCAATCGCAAGCGACCAACGCCATCCTGACCACTTTCAATGAAGTCAACATGGCGCCGGTGATGGAAATGCGCAAACGCTTCCAGGAAAAGTTTGAAAAAGAGCATGGCGTGAAGATCGGCTTCATGAGCTTTTTCGTCAAGGCCGCCGTGCATGCGCTGAAAAAATACCCGGTGCTCAACGCCTCGGTGGACGGCAACGACATTGTTTACCACGGCTACTTCGACATCGGCATCGCCGTCGGTTCGCCGCGCGGCCTGGTGGTGCCCATCCTGCGCAATGCCGACCAGATGAGCTTTGCCGACATCGAAAAGAAAATTGCCGAGTACGGCGCCAAGGCACGCGACGGCAAGCTCGGCATCGAAGAGATGACCGGCGGAACGTTCTCGATCTCCAACGGCGGGGTGTTCGGCTCCATGCTGTCCACCCCCATCATCAATCCGCCGCAGTCCGCCATCCTGGGCGTTCATGCGACCAAGGACCGCGCGGTGGTCGAAAACGGCCAGATCGTGGTGCGTCCGATGAACTACCTCGCGATGAGCTACGACCACCGCATCGTCGACGGACGCGAAGCCGTGCTCGGCCTGGTTGCGATGAAGGAAGCGCTGGAAGATCCGGCCCGTCTGCTGTTTGACATTTGATTAACTAACCTTGCGGGACAGACCACGGCAAAGCCGTGCGCTGTCCTCAACTGACTGGCATCATGAATAAACAATTTGACGTCATCGTCATCGGCGGCGGTCCCGGCGGCTACATTGCCGCCATCCGCGCCGCCCAATTGGGCTTTAACGTGGCCTGTATCGACGAGTGGAAAAATGCCAAGGGCGGTCCGGCCTTGGGCGGCACCTGCACCAACACGGGCTGCATTCCGTCCAAGGCCTTGCTGCAGTCGTCGGAGTATTACGAACATGCGGGCAAGCATTTTTCGGCGCATGGCATCGAGGTCAAGGGCCTGAGTCTGGATGTCGCGAAGATGCTGGGCCGCAAGGATACCGTCGTCAAACAGAACAACGACGGCATTGTCTACCTGTTCAAGAAGAACAAGGTCACTTTTTTCCACGGCCGCGGTTCTTTTGTGGCGGTCAAAGACGGCGGCTACGACATCCAGGTGGCCGGCGCTGCCGAAGAAACGATCTCCGGAAAACACGTCATTGTGGCCACCGGTTCCAGTGCGCGGGCCTTGCCCGGCGCGCCGTTTGACGAGGAAAACATCCTCTCCAACGATGGCGCGCTGCGCATGGGCGCGGTGCCCCAAAAGCTGGGCCTGATCGGCTCCGGCGTGATCGGCCTGGAAATGGGCTCGGTCTGGCGGCGTCTGGGGGCCGAGGTGACCATTCTCGAAGGCCTGCCGGCGTTTCTGGGTGCCGTGGACCAACAGATCGCCAAGGAAGCCTACAAGGCTTTTGTCAAGCAGGGCCTGAAGATCGAGCTTGGCGTCAAGGTCGGCGAGATCACTTTCGGCAAGAAGGGTGTGTCCGTCGCGTATGCCGATGCCAAGGGGCAGGCCCAGACACTGAGCGTCGACAAGCTGATTGTTTCGATTGGCCGGGTCGCCAACACCATCGGTCTTGCGCCTGAAGCGGTGGGACTGAAGCTCGACGAGCGTGGCGCCGTCGTGGTGGATGACGAATGCAAGACCAACTTGCCCAATGTATGGGCCGTTGGCGATGTGGTGCGCGGGCCGATGCTGGCGCACAAAGCCGAAGAAGAAGGCGTGGCGGTTGCTGAACGCATCGCCGGCCAGCACGGGCATGTCGACTTCAACACCATTCCCTGGGTGATCTACACCAACCCCGAGATTGCCTGGGTCGGGCAGACCGAGGAGCAACTGAAAGCGGCTGGACGTGCCTACAGGGCCGGCACCTTTCCGTTCATGGCCAACGGCCGCGCGCGCGCGCTGGGCGATACCACCGGCATGGTGAAGATGTTGGCTGATGCGGGCACCGATGAAATTCTGGGCGTCCACATCGTCGGTCCCTTCGCCAGCGAACTGATCGCCGAATGTGTGGTGGCGATGGCGTTCCGGGCCAGCGCGGAAGACATCGCAAGAATCTGCCACGCCCATCCTTCGCTCAGTGAAGCCACCAAAGAGGCGGCTTTGGCCGTTGACAAGCGAACTCTGAATTTCTGAAGTTCCGGCATGTCTGTGCATTCAGAGTACGTGTCTGAGCTGAGGGCGCGGGGCCATACCAGCGACCCGGCCCAGTTGCGTGCGGTCGATGCGCTGGAGCGCTGTGCCACCGAGTGGGCCGCATTCAAGGAAAAACGTTCCAATCCGTTGAAAAAACTCATTAACCGGCCCGACGTACCGCGCGGTGTCTACATGCATGGCGGGGTGGGGCGCGGCAAAAGCTTTTTGATGGACTGCTTCTACAGCGCGGTTCCGCTGCAGCGCAAGACCCGGCTGCATTTTCACGAGTTCATGCGCGAAGTCCATCGTGAACTGCGTGACCTGCAGGGCATGGCCAATCCGCTTGACGAACTCGGCAAACGGATCGCCAGGCGTTACCGGTTGATCTGTTTTGACGAGTTTCATGTGGCCGATATCACCGACGCCATGATCCTGCATCGGCTGCTGGCGGCGTTGTTCGACAACGGCGTGGGTTTTGTGACGACCTCCAATTTTCATCCGGACGATCTGTACCCGAATGGCCTGCACCGCGACCGCATTTTTCCGGCAATCGCCCTGCTCAAAGCGAATCTGGAAGTGTTAAGTGTCGACAACGGCATCGACTACCGCCGGCGCACGCTCGAGCAGGTCAGGCTCTACCATACGCCGCTGGGGCCGCAGGCAGACGCGGAGATGGAGGAAACTTTTGAGCGACTGGCGGAGTCCCACGACGAGTTGCCGGTTTTGCAGATTGAGTCACGGAAAATCCATGCCAGACGCAAAGCCGGTGGGTTGGTCTGGTTCGATTTCAAAACGCTGTGTGGCGGGCCGCGTTCGCAAAATGACTACCTCGAGATAGCGAGCCAGTTTCATACGGTGCTGCTCAGTGATGTGCCTCATATGCCGGTGCGCATGGCCTCCGAAGCGCGGCGCTTCACCTGGCTGGTCGATGTGCTGTACGACCGGCGCGTCAAGCTCATCATGTCGGCGCAAGTGAGTCCGGAGGCGTTGTATGTCGAGGGTCCTCTGGCGCATGAGTTCCCCCGGACGGTTTCCAGGCTCAATGAAATGCAGTCGGCAGAGTTTCTGGCGCTGGAGCGCAGGAATGTGGATACGACACTGACATGAAAAAGTTACTTTTTTTACTATTTATTTCATTCATCAGTTGCACGGCAGGCGGGCAGTCCAGGGAGGATATCGCCTCGGCTGCTGTCGACCGGGAGAGAGAACGCATCAATGCGGAGCGCGTCAGGCTTGAGGCGGGCTTTGACGCGGAAGAAACCGCCTGTCACAAAAAGTTCTTTGTCAATCACTGCCTCAACGCGATCAAGTCCAGGCGGCATCAAGCGATGGCGCAGTTGCGGCAGCAAGAGGTCGCGCTCAATGACGCGCAGCGCAAGCAAAAAGCCGCTGAACAGATTCGCAAGACAGAAGAAAAATCATCGCTCGACGTGCAGCAGCAGGCGGCCGAACGCCGCGCCAAATCGCTGGAAGAACAAAAGGCGCGCGAAGAACGGTCACGTAAAAAAACCGACGACCGCATCCATCTCGAGCAAGACGCAACCCTTAACGCTGCCGATGCGGCCAACAAGATGAAAGGGTCGCAGGAAAAGGCTCAGGAGCGTTTGGACAAGCAGGCCGCCATTGCCCAGGAAGTTCAAAAATACAACGAAAAGCAGCAAGAGGTGATGCAGAGAAAGGCCGACCGCGAGAAAAAGCAGCGCGAGCAGACCAAGCCCGCCGCCAAGTCCTTGCCGACGCCCGACAGGCTGCCAGTCAATCCAGGGCTTCGACCTTGACGATGACCAGCGACAGATTGTCACCGGCGCCATGGGCCCGCGACCTGGCCTTCTGGATCAAAAACTCGGTGGCCTCGCGCGGCGTGAGCATGGACAGCGCGGAGCCCATTTCACTCGGACTGAAATAGTGCCAGATGCCGTCGCTGCAGGCGATCAATGCATCGTTAGGTTGAAGCTGAGGTATGTAGTGCTGGCTGACAGGCGGCACCTCGTCGGTGCCCAGGCAGCCCATCAGGATATTGGACTGCGGGTGAACGTTGGCTTCTTCCTCGGTGATCTCGCCTTTGTCGACCAGCGTCTGGACATACGAGTGGTCCATGGTCCGCTTGACCAGTTTGGCGCCGTGAAAATGGTAAATGCGTGAATCTCCGGCATGCACCCAGTGGCAGTCGCCGCCAGGGTTGATCAAGAACGCGGCCAGCGTGCTGTGCGGTTCCTGCTCGGCGGAAATGGCCGTGAGCTTGATGACGGTGTGCGCTTCTTCGACCAGTTGCTTGAGCACGGCGACAACATCGTCAGTGTCGGGCGAATAACGTTCAAACAGTTGCTTGGCGGTCATCATGACCTGGTCGGAAGCCTTGCGCCCGCCGCTTCTGCCGCCCATGCCATCGGCCACGATGCCGAGCATGCAGCCGGGGATGCGGGGATGGCTGAGCAGGGCCACCTGATCCTGCTGGTAGTCGCGGTCTCCTTTGTGGAGACCGGTTGACGCTGTGATTCGATAACCTTTGGACATCTTGAAGTGGGTCGAGTCGCGTGGACTCGATTTATATCGGTAATCGACGTATTATCAGACGAAGAAGCAGCCCGCGCGGATAAATACTTTGGACTTAAATTTGCACTCCCTGGAGCGTCGCCTGATCGAGCTCAGAATCGAACATGCGGATATCAATGCACGGGTGGACATTGCGTCGCATGCCGACCCGCTTGACGAGTTGATGCTCAGACGCCTGAAGAATCGCGGTTTGTACCTGCGCGACCAGATCGCCCGGCTCGAATTGTCCCTGGACCCGCCCGAACCCGCCTGATGAATCTGGAGTCTCAAGTTCTGGAGGCGTTTGCCTCTGAAGGCGTCCTGTCGCGCGCAACCGATCATTTTGTTCCCCGCAGTGGGCAGACCGAGATGGCGCTGGCCGTGGCGCGCGCCATTGAAGGCGCTTACCCGCTGGTGGTGGAGGCCGGCACCGGGATCGGAAAAACCTTTTCCTACCTGGTGCCGGCGCTGCTGAGCGGTGAGCGTGTCTTGCTGTCCACGGCCACCAAAGCGCTGCAGGATCAGTTGTTCGGGCGGGACCTGCCGGCCCTGGTCAAGGCTTTAGGCGTGCCGGTCAGCACCGCGCTGCTCAAAGGGCGTGGCAGTTACCTTTGCCTGCACCGGATGGAGATGGCCCGCCACGATGCCGCTTTTCCGGAGCGCAGCTCGCTTCGTGCATTGGCGAAGGTGGAGGAGTGGGCGCGCGTGACCCGCACCGGTGACCTGGCGGAACTCCCTGGCCTGGATGAGCGGTCGCCGGTCATCCCCTGGGTGACTTCCACCCGGGAAAACTGTCTCGGCGCCCCATGCCCCCGGTTTCGCGCCTGCCATGTCAACCACGCGCGCCGGGAAGCTTTGGCGGCGGACGTGGTGGTCATCAATCATCACCTGTTTTTTGCCGATCTGGCGGTCCGCGAATCCGGTGTGGCCGAGCTGCTGCCGACGGTGCGGATCGCCATCTTTGACGAGGCGCACCAGCTCAATGAAACCGGCGTGCAGTTTCTGGGAAAAAACCTGTCAACGGGGCAACTGCTTGATTTTTCGCGCGACATGCTGGGCGCCGGCTTGCAGTTGGCGCGCGGCCTGCTGGACTGGCAGGCGCTGGCGGGCAAGACTGAACATGCTGCCCGCGAGCTGCGCCTGCGCGTGGGAAAAGCCTACCCGGGCAGCAAGCTGCGCTGGACTGAACCTGCGCCGGAAGGCCTGGATTCCGATGCCTGGGCCACCGCGCTGGCGGCAGTTTGCACGTCCCTGGCCCAGGCGTGTGAAGCGCTCGGTACGGCCGGTGAAATTGCGCCCGATTTCGTGCGTCTGCATGAACGCGCCGTTGAACTGGCGGAACGTACCCAGGCTTTCACCCGTCCCCCCGAGCCGGGCGGTGTTCGTTGGCTGGACATTGGCGCGCAGTTGCGGCTGGTGGAGTCCCCGATGGACATTGCCAAAACCATTCAGGCCAAAGTGTTTGCGGATGACAAGGCCGTTGCCAAGTCATGGGTTTTCACGTCGGCCACATTGGGCGATGACGAGCCACTGAGCTGGTTCACCCAACCCTGTGGCCTGACCGAAGCCGCGGTGTTGCGGGTGGGCAGCCCGTTCGACTATGCGCGCCAGGCGGCCTTTTACCTGCCGCGCGATTTTCCGAAACCGGGCGACCCCAGGCATACGGCTGCCGTGGCTGCGTCAGCGGCTGATTGGGCGCGCCGGCTGGGCGGCCGCACGATGGTGCTGACCACAACGTTGCGTGCCTTGCGCGCCATCGGCGAGGCGCTGCAGGCGGTTTTTGAAAACTCGACCGAGATCGAGGTTCTGGTGCAGGGCGCGATGCCGAAACGGGTCCTGATTGAACGTTTTCGCCAGGGTGACGCGCAGGGGGGGCGCGGCTGCGTTCTGGTGGCATCCGCTTCGTTCTGGGAGGGTATTGATGTGCCGGGCGATGCGCTGCAACTGGTGATCATCGACAAGCTGCCTTTTCCGCCGCCGAACGATCCCATGGTGGAGGCCAGGTCGCGGCTTCTGGAGTCGGAGGGCAAAAGCGCGTTCAACGACTATTTCCTGCCGGAAGCGGCGGTGGCCCTGAAGCAGGGCGCGGGACGGCTGATACGCCGTGAGACGGATCAGGGCGTGCTGGTTGTTTGCGACACCCGGCTGGCGTCTATGGGCTACGGCAAACGCCTGCTGCGCGCGCTGCCGGCGATGCAGCGTCTGGTGTCAGAGGAGGCGCTGCACGACAGGCTGGACCGGCTTACCAGAACTTGTACCAAGGCTCATTGACCGACCGGAAGCCCTTGGAGAGGTACTCGCTCTGGGGATAGGTTTGTTCCATCACGCGCTTGGCATCGTCGCGCAACTGGGTCATGCCCAGAGCCTCGTAAGACTTGTACAAGATGAAGATCGCATCTTCCAGAACCGGCACGTCACGGTAGTCGGCAATCGCGGTCTGCGCACGGTTGATGGCTGAAATGTAGGCGCCGCGGGTGTAGTAATAGCGGGCCACATGCACTTCATGCTGGGCCAGCGAATTGACGATGTAGATCATGCGCGAACGGGCGTCGACCGAGTATTTGGATTCGGGAAAACGGTTGACCAGTTCCTTGAAGGTCTCGAACGATTCCTTGGCGGCTTTCTGGTCGCGTTCGGACAGATCCTGCCTGTACAGAAAGCTGAACAGGCCCAGGTTTTCGTTGAAGTTGACCAGACCTTTGAGGTACAGGGCGTAATCGATCGCAGGGCTGGCCGGGTGCAGCTTGATGAAGCGGTCCAGCGTTGCCAGAGCCTGAGGCTGTTCACCGCCCTTGAACTGCGCGTAAGCTTTTTCAAGCTGGGCTTGTTGCGCCAGCGGTGTGCCGGCAGCGCGGCCTTCGAGCTTTTCAAACAAGGGAATGGCCTTGTCGTAGGCGCCGGAATTCGCTTCGTCTTTGGCTTCCGCGTAAATCTTGTTCGGGCTCCACGTCGCCGTCGGGTCTTTCACGGCGGTGGAGCAGGCCGAGAGGACGAATGCACAGACGACCATGACCGCGGCAAAAGGGCGTGTCTCTGGAACAACCGATAATTTGATGGAAAACATCGCAATTGATCCTATTGATGACTGATTCTGTACAAAGCCGATTGATTATATCGAGCGCCACCGCGGCGGACAGTCTGCCGGACGATCTCCTGGGCGAGTGGGAGGCGGGCGCCGACTTTGAATTGCGCCAGGTGGTGGTTCCGGCAAGCAGCCATGGTCTTCGTCTCGACCGCGCGCTGGCTGGCATTGTGCCCGAGTTCTCCCGCAGTTATCTGCAGCAGTTGATTGAGGCCGCCGCCGTGCAGCTCAACGGCGCGACAGTCACCAAGGTATCGGCCAAGGTGAAGGCGGGTGACGAGCTCAGGATCGAGTTGAAACCCACCCCGCAAAGCCAGGCCTTCAAGCCCGAAGCGATGGCGCTGGAGATTGTTTTTGAGGATGCGCATCTTCTGGTCATCAACAAGCCGGCCGGCCTGGTGGTGCATCCGGCGCCGGGCAACTGGAGCGGCACGCTGCTCAACGGTTTGCTGGCGCGCGATTCGCAGGCCGGCCTGCTGCCGCGCGCCGGCATTGTGCATCGGCTGGACAAGGACACCAGCGGTTTGATGGTCGTGGCGCGCAGGCGGCCGGTCATGGACCTGCTGGTCGGCATGATCGCACGCAGAGCCGTCAGCCGCGAATACCTGGCGCTCGCGCATGGCGCGTGGGTGGGGCCGGCCTCGCGGCAGGTCGACTCGCCGATAGGGCGCGATCCACGCAACCGTTTGCGCATGGCGGTGGTTGACCTGGACAAAAACGCCGGCAAAACTGCCTCGACCGGCATCTTCCTGCTGCACGGCCAAGCGCAACACTGCCTGGTGCGGTGCAAACTGGAGACAGGCCGAACCCACCAGATACGCGTCCACATGGCCTCGATTGGCCACCCGCTGGTGTCCGATGAAGTCTATGGCGGACGGCCCGCCGGCGGTCTCAAGCGGCAGGCGCTGCACGCATGCCGACTGGCTTTTACCCACCCGGTGACCCATGAAGCGCTGGCGTTCGAGGCACCGCTGCCCGCCGATCTGGTGGCGGCCCTGGACAGCTTGGGGCTGATATACAATCAAACCCAGTAGTTTTCTGCTACCTGCGGCATGGCGCCCCCTGATGAAGTGGTTGCGCATGACTGTGAACTGCGCCGCCAGGCGCCTTTTTCTCGAATTATTTCGGAACCAAGACCATGACTACGACGGATGCCAAGTGCGTCCTCGAAACGGCACTTATTTGCGCTCAGCAGCCGCTGCCTTTGCGTGAGATGGGTGTTTTGTTCAACGGGGCGCTGACGGCCGACACCCTCAAGCTCTTGCTCGAGGAACTGCAAAACGACTGGTCCGGGCGCGGGGCGGAGCTGGTGCATGTGGCGACCGGCTGGCGTTTTCAGAGCCGGCCGCAGATGCGCGAGTACCTTGATCGCCTGCATCCCGAAAAGCCGCCCCGCTATACCCGTGCCACGCTGGAAACCCTGGCCATCATTGCCTACCGTCAACCGGTGACCCGTGGTGACATGGAAGATATCCGGGGCGTGACCATCAACAGCATGATTCTCAAACAGTTGGAAGACCGCGGCTGGGTGGAGGTCATCGGTCACCGCGAAACCGTCGGGCGGCCCGGTCTGTACGCGACGACCCGGCAGTTTCTCGATGACTTGGGGCTGGAGTCGCTCGATCAGTTGCCGGCCATGGACAGCGCGGCGGGGCAGGCGTCCATGCTGGCGCAGATCGAGTTTGGCCTGGCGGCGCCGGTGGCCAGTGATGAGGGGGTTCCGGGTGCGGTGGGGCTGGCCGCCGATCTGGAGGCTCAATTGCCTGGTGCAGACGCTCGCCATCCGGCGGATTCCGAAAGCTTGCAGGACTAGGGCCTGATCACAATGAAACGCTCTCTCGTTTCATCGTGAACAGGACACTAGCATCCGCCGATCCACACGCCTGAACGTATACGCATGAATCAACACGACAATCCGGCTTCGGCCGCTCCGCTTCCCCAGGTTGAAGAGTCAAAAGCGGTGCTGGCCCTTGATTCACAAGCGCAGGAAGCCATCAATTTGATCGTTGATGATGCGCCGGCCGCAGGCGCGGCCAGTGCCACCGGCAGGCCCGCGCCCCAGGCGCAAGCCGAGCCGACGCTGGCCAATCGCTTCGAAGATGTGGTGACCGGCAAGTTCGATGCCGACGAAGAGGACGTCGCCCTGGCGCCGCCCAGGCGCGTGTTGTCGCCCCAGCCGGAAACCCCGAAATTGCACAAGGTGCTGGCGCAGGCGGGCCTGGGTTCGCGGCTGGAAATGGAACAACTGATTCTGGAGGGGCGGATTTCCGTCAATGCCGAGCCCGCCCACATTGGCCAGCGCATCCAGTTCGGCGATACCGTCAAGGTCAACGGCAAGCCGATCCGGGTGCGCATCGATCCGCCGCCGCCTCGCGTGATCGCCTACCACAAGCCTGCCGGCGAAGTGGTGACGCATGACGATCCGCAAAACCGGCCCACGGTGTTTCGCCGCCTGCCCAAACTGTTTCAGGGCAAATGGCAATCGGTCGGACGGCTGGATCTGAACACCGAGGGTTTGCTGCTGCTGACCAGCTCCGGCGAGCTGGCCAACAAGCTGATGCATCCGCGTTTTGGCCTGGAACGCGAGTACGCGGTGCGGGTGCTGGGCGCGCTGAACAATGAGGAAAAGAAGCGACTGCTTGACGGCGTACACCTCGACGATGGCGTGGCTCACTTCAGCACGATTGAAGCCGGCGGGGGCGAGGGCGCCAACTGCTGGTACCGGGTGACGATTTCCGAGGGGCGCAATCGCGAAGTGCGCCGGATGTTTGAAGCGGTCGGCCACGCTGTCAGTCGCCTGATCCGCATTCGCTACGGCGCGGTGGTGCTGCCGCGTGGGCTCAAGCGCGGTGCCTTTGTCGAGCTTGACGAGCGCGATATCTGGGCCTTGACCAGCGCTGTCGGTCGCTCCGAAGCCCGGTCCGACCCACGGGGGGCGAAAAACCCTTCCGAATCCGGCAATGCGGCTGGCGGCGAGGGCCGCCAGGGGCGCGGTCCGCGCAGAAACGACAGGCCGCGCGGCGGGCGGGGACGGACGGATGCCAGTTCCGAGCGGACGCCCAACCAGCAAGCCATGCCGGATCAGAGCGATGGCGCCGAGCAGGAGCCGAACGAATTTCAGCCGCCGATGCAACACACCGATGCGCCGCGCGACGGCAACCGGCGTCGCGGCGGCAAGGGCCGCGGGCCGGGGGGCGGCAATGCCGGAGCTCGCTCCGGGTCCAGGAATTTCGGTGGAAACTCCGGAGTCTCGGGACAAAATCGCCGAGATGACCGCGGTGACAGGAATGACAAGGGGGCTGGTGGAGCGCAGCCTGACCCGATGAAAACGTCTTTCGGCTACATCGGCGCAGACACCTTTACCCGGCAGCGACAAGCGCAGGGCCAAGGCCAACGGCGCGGCGGCGGCAACGGCGGGGGCGGTACGGGCCAGCGGCGTGGTGGCGGCGGTTCTGGAGGTGGCGGCAACCGGGGTGGCAATCGTTGATGCCGCGTCTCGTCCCCCGTTTTTTCTGAACAGGGTCATCGGCCGCGAGCTAAAATCAAAGGCTTTATTCGATTTGAATAAAGCAAGAAAATCAAGGTTAAGGAAATCTCATGGCGATCGAACGCACCCTCTCCATCATCAAACCCGATGCCGTGGCAAAAAATGTTATCGGTAAAATCTACGCACGCTTCGAGGCTGCCGGCCTGAAAGTGGTTGCTGCCAGGCTGGCGCACCTCTCGCGCGGTGAAGCCGAAGCTTTTTATGCGGTTCACAAAGACCGTCCTTTTTTCAAGGACCTGGTTGACTTCATGATTTCCGGCCCGGTGATGATTTCCGCACTGGAAGGCGAAAACGCAATTTTGAAACACCGCGATTTGATGGGCGCCACGGATCCGAAGAAAGCCGCCGCCGGCACCATCCGCGCCGATTTTGCCGAAAGCATTGATGCCAATGCCGTGCATGGCTCCGACGCCGCCGAAACTGCCCAGGTGGAGATCAGCTTTTTCTTTGCGGGCATGAACATCTATTCGCGCTAGGAATATGGCCCCCACGCTTGTCGCTTCGCGTACTGCGCTGCCCCCCGAGGGGGCGCATTTTTCCTTGGGGCGGCCCGGCGGAAAAACTTCGACCCCCACGCTTGTCGCTTCGCGTACTGCGCTGCCCCCCGAGGGGGCTGTGCTTGCTTGGGGCGGCCCTGCGCGGCGCACTTCGGCCCCCACGCTTGTCGCTTCGCGTGCCTTCGGCGGTGCGCTGCCCCTTTCATCACGAAGGGGGGCTGATTTTCCCAGGGGCGGCCCGGCACTGCGCCGGCGCGGATATCCCATGCGATGACGGCCAACCTGCTTGATTACGATCTGGAAGGTCTGGCCGCCTTTTGCGGGCAGCTCGGAGAAAAACGCTTCCGGGCCACCCAGCTTTTCCGCTGGATCCACCAGAAGGGCGCGACTGATTTCGACCAGATGACCGATCTGGCCAAGTCCCTGCGCGAAAAACTCGCCGGTGCGGCCCATATCCAGGGCCTCAAGCCGGTATCTCGGCACGATTCGGACGACGGCACCATCAAGTGGCTGTTCGACGTCGGTGCCGGCAATGTCATTGAAACCGTCTTCATCCCCGAGGCCGACCGCGGAACGCTTTGCATTTCGTCGCAGGCCGGCTGCGCGGTCGGCTGCCGTTTTTGCTCCACCGGACACCAGGGCTTCAGCCGCAACCTGACGACGGCCGAGATCATCGGCCAGCTCTGGTTTGCCGAACACTTCCTGCGCGGGCTCCTTGGCAAAACCGAGCGCGTCATCTCCAACGTGGTGATGATGGGCATGGGCGAGCCCCTGCAAAATTATTCCCAGTTGCTGCCCGCCTTGCGCGTGATGCTCGACGACCATGCGTATGGCCTGTCGCGCCGGCGCGTGACCGTCTCGACCTCCGGCGTGGTTCCCATGATGGATCGTCTGGCGCAGGACTGTCCGGTGGCGCTGGCCGTGTCGCTGCATGCGCCGGAGGACGAACTGCGCGGCAACCTGGTGCCGCTGAACAAGAAATACCCGATTGCGGAACTGCTGCAAGCCTGTAGCCGATACCAAACCGCAGCCCCCCGGGATTTCATGACTCTCGAATACTGCATGCTTGACGGGGTGAACGACCAGCCCGAACATGCGCGGCTGCTGGTGTCCCTGATGCGCCAGCATTCGGCGCAAGGTCTTTCCTGCAAGTTCAACCTGATCCCCTTCAACCCGTTTCCGGCCTCCGGCCTGAAACGATCCGACATGCCGCAGGTGATGGCGTTTGCGAAAATCCTGATGGAGGCCGGCATTGTGACGACGGTCCGGAAGACCCGGGGTGACGACATCGACGCGGCTTGCGGCCAGTTGGCGGGCGATGTGCAGGACCGCACCGGTGTGCAGCGGCGTATCGCGACACAGCGGCAAGGTATGCTCAAGGGTATCCAGATAGTCTCCAGAGAGGTCGGTGTATGAAGCTTGTCCGCAATGCCCTATGGCTTTCTGCCTGCTGGGCGGCCGTGCTGCTCGCCGGCTGTGCCGGCAATCCTGGCGCCTCGGCTGTCGGGAGCACACACGCGGAGGTCATGACGGAGTCGGATGAACCCGACAGCCGCAAGCGCGCGCGTATCCGTCTTGAACTTGCGGCCAATTACTTCCAGCAGGGGCAGACCAACGTGGCGCTGGACGAGCTCAAGCAGGCGCTGGTTGCCGACCCGACCTATCCCGACGCCTACAACCTGCGCGGCCTGGTTTACATGCGCCTGAACGACAACGTGCTGGCTGAAGACAGCTTTCGCCGTGCGATGGCGCTCAATCCGCGGGAGGGCGACGTGCTGCACAACTACGGCTGGCTCTTGTGCCAGCAGACCCGCTACAGTGAATCTGCGGCCATGTTTGCGCGCGCCATGGCCAGCCCGACCTACGGCGGGCATGCCAAAACGCTGATGACACAGGGTCTTTGCCAGGTGCGCGCAGGGCAGCTCGTTGAAGGCGAACGCAGCCTGTTGAGCTCTTACGAGCTGGATGCGGGCAACCCGGTCACTGGCTACAACCTGGCCAATGTGCTTTTTCAGCGCGGCGACCTCACGCGCGCGCAGTTTTACATTCGCCGTTTGAACAACAGCGACCTGGCCAACGCTGAAACCCTGTGGCTGGGCATCAAGGTCGAGCGCAGCCTGGGCAACCGCGAAGCGATGATGCAGTTGGCGGGACAACTGAAAAAACGCTTTGGCCAGTCGCGTGAGGCGGCCGCTTATGACAAGGGGGCCTTCAATGAGTGAATTCGCTGGTCAGTTGTCAGGCGACCTCGCCATGACGCAAGATGAATCTTTGCAGGACGAGCCGGGCGTCAGCGCCGGGACTTTGCTTCGGCAAGCCCGCGAGGCGGCCGGCCTGCACATTGTCGCCCTGGCGGTAGCGCTGAAGGTACCGGTGAAAAAGCTGGAGGCGCTGGAAGCCGACAGGCTTGATTCGCTGCCCGATGCGGTATTTGTCCGTGCGCTGGCGGCCAGCGTGTGCCGCACACTCAAAATAGATGCGGCCCAGGTGCTGGCGCTTTTGCCGCAAACCGGCAAGCCGCGTCTCGATTACCAGAAAACCGGCATCAATACCCCTTTCCGTTCTCCCGGCGACGGGCCAGGCCCGTCGTCATGGGCGCAGATTTCCCGGCCCGCCATTCTGGCCGGCCTGCTGTTGCTGCTTGGTGCTTTGGTCTTGATCTTTTTGCCGACTGTCCCGCAGCAGGGCGCTGTGGTGGTTCAGCCGGTGTCGGCGCCTTCGTCCGCTGTTTCCTTGGCGGCCGAGCCCCAGGTGGCCCAAGCGACCCCGCCGGCCCAGTCCGACGTTGTCATGGCCAGCACAAAGCCCCTCATTGCGGGCAGCGCACTTGAATCGCCGACCCCTGCGGCCACACTGGCAGCGGCACCGGTGTCGGTGCCCGGTCAGCTTGCCCAACCGGCGTTGGCCTGGCCGGGCGCTACCCTCGGCGCGGCCAGTCCGAACTTGCCCACCGCCGGCCCGGCGGCATCGGTTCCGGCAGCGCTGGCTCAGCCGGCCCCGACCGGAATTATGGTTTTCAAGGCCATCGGCGAATCCTGGGTTGAAGTCACCGACGCCAAAGGCATTGTCGTTTTACGCCGCATCCTGACGCCCGGGGAAGTGGTTGGCGCGTCGGGCGCCTTGCCGCTGGCCGCCGTGGTCGGACGGGTCGATGCAACGCAGGTCCAGGTGCGGGGCCGGGCTTTTGACTTGAACGCCGTGAGCAAAGACAACGTCGCACGGTTTGAGGTGAAATAGTGGCTTCATGCTTTCCGGTTGAGTCGGCCGCGCCGAAGGCGCGCGCGTCCTCCCAGGCCCGCGTGGTCTGGGGTTCGCGCGTGGTGACGGTCGGCGGCGATGCGCCGGTGCGCGTGCAGTCCATGACCAACACCGACACGGTGGACGCCATTGGCACCGCGATCCAGGTCAAGGAGCTGGCGCTGGCCGGCTCAGAGATGGTGCGCATCACCGTCAACACGCCGGAAGCGGCCCAGGCGGTGCCCCATGTGCGCGAGCAGTTGGATCGCATGGGTGTCGATGTGCCGCTGATTGGCGACTTCCACTACAACGGCCACCGTCTGCTGACCGACTACCCGGCCTGCGCCGAGGCCTTGTCCAAATACCGCATCAACCCCGGCAATGTGGGCAAGGGGGACAAACACGACAGGCAGTTTGGCCAGATGATCGAGGCCGCCATCCGCTGGAACAAGCCGGTGCGTATCGGCGTCAACTGGGGCAGCCTGGACCAGGAACTGCTGGCCGGTTTGATGGACGAGAACAGCCGCCGTGCCCAGCCGTGGGATGCCAGGCAGGTGATGTACGAGGCGCTGATCAGCTCGGCCATCGGTTCCGCCGTGCTGGCCGAAAAAATGGGCATGGACAGGAGCCAGATCATCCTGTCCTGCAAGGTCAGTGGTGTCCAGGACTTGATCTCGGTCTACCGGGAGCTGTCCAGACGCTCCCGCTATGCGCTGCACCTGGGCCTGACCGAAGCGGGCATGGGCACCAAGGGGACGGTGGCGTCCAGTGTCGCTTTGGCGGTGCTGCTGCAGGAGGGCATTGGCGACACCATTCGTGTTTCGCTGACGCCGCAGCCCGGTGAAGCGCGCACCCAGGAGGTGCTGATTGCATCCGAAATTCTGCAGGCACTGGGCCTGCGCAGTTTTGTGCCCAGCGTCACCGCCTGCCCCGGCTGCGGCCGCACGACCAGCACGACCTTCCAGGAGCTGACCAAGGAGATTGACGACTTCCTGCGGGCCCAGATGCCGGTCTGGCGCGAGCAATACCCCGGCGTTGAAAAACTCAAGGTCGCGGTGATGGGTTGCATCGTCAACGGCCCGGGCGAGAGCAAACATGCCGACATCGGCATCAGCTTGCCGGGCTCCGGCGAGGCGCCGGCAGCGCCGGTGTACATCGACGGCGAAAAAAGTGTGACCTTGCGCGGCGATCAGATCGCGCAGGAGTTCCGGGCCATTGTCGAAAACTACATTGAAAAGCGCTTTGGCACGCAAGCCCAAGTCGCTTAACCTACTTCCATGGCTGACAAATTAACTGCCGTCAAAGGCATGAACGACATATTGCCGCCCGCCTCAGCCGAGTGGGAATGGCTGGAGGACAAGGTTCGCCTGCTGATGGCGCGCTATGCCTACCGCAACATCCGCACGCCCATCGTCGAGCCGACGGCGCTGTTTGTGCGCGGCCTGGGCGAGGTCACCGACATCGTTGAAAAAGAGATGTATTCTTTCGAGGACAGGCTCAACGGCGAGGCGCTGACCTTGCGGCCCGAAAACACGGCCGGCGTGGTCAGGGCGGTGGCCGAGCACAACCTGTTGTACGAGGGAGGCAAGCGCCTGTATTACATGGGGCCGATGTTCCGGCATGAACGGCCGCAGCGCGGCCGTTATCGGCAGTTTCACCAGATCGGCGCCGAAGCGCTGGGCTTCGCGGGTGCCGAGGTCGATGCCGAGCTGATTTTGCTGGCCGACGCTTTATGGAAAGAGCTGGGCCTGAAGGATGTGCGGCTGGAGCTCAACAGCCTGGGCCAGCCTGACGAACGCAATCAGCACCGTGCGGCGCTGATTGCCTATTTTGAACAAAACGCCGATGTGCTCGATGAAGAGGCCAAACGCCGGCTGCACAGCAATCCGCTGCGCATTCTGGATACCAAAACCCCGACCATGCAGGCGCTGGTGGAGTCCGCCCCCCAGTTGATCGATTTTCTGGGCGAGGCATCGCTGGCTCACTTCAACACGGTCAAGGCCATTCTCCAGGCCAATGGCGTCGCTTACCGCATCAACCCCCGGCTGGTGCGTGGCATGGACTACTACAACCTCACGGTGTTCGAGTTCATCACCGGCAGCCTGGGTGCGCAGGGCACGATTTGCGGCGGCGGCCGCTTTGACTACCTGATCGAGCAGATCGGCGGCAAGGCCGCACCCGCCGTCGGCTGGGCGCTGGGCGTCGAGCGCGTGCTCGAACTGATCAGGGCGCAGGGGCAAGCCGTGGCCCTGCCGGCGCCCGACGCTTATGCCGTGATTCCCGACGCGTCGGCCTTGCCGGTGGTTTTGAAGACCCTGCAGGCGCTGCGCGCCCTTGGCGTCAGCGTGCAGATGCATGCGGCCTCCGGGGCCGGGACTGAAGGCATGGGCAGCATGAAATCGCAGTTTAAAAAAGCCGATGGCAGCGGCGCGCATTTTGCGCTGATTTTCGGCCAGGCCGAGCTGGCGCAGGGCCGTGTGGCGGTCAAGGCCTTGCGCGGTGAAAAGGGCGATGCCGCGCAGGCCCAGACGTTGCGGCCGCTGGACGACATTCCATCGTGGGCGCAGGGTCTGCGCGCCGGCGGCTGACGGCGGCACCCTACAATCAACACCATTCATTGGGCAGAACAAGCAGAGCTTTATGGCAAAACATCTCGATTTGGAAGAACAGGAGCAGCTTGCCGAGCTGAAACACTTCTGGAAGCAATACGGCGACCTGGTGACCTGGGCGCTGATTGCCGTTTTTGGCGCTGTCGCCGCCTGGAACGGCTACCAGTACTGGCAGCGCAACCAGGCGGCGCAGGCCGCCGTCATGTACGACGAGGTCGAGCGCGCCGCGCTGTCCGGTGAGCTCAGCCGGCTGGACCGGGTGCTGGCGGACATGAAGGAGCGTTTTGGCGGCACCGCGTTTGCCCAGCAAGCCGGCTTGCTCGCGGCCAAGACTTATTACGACAAAGGCCGTGTCGATGCGGCCAAGGCCGCCCTGAGCTGGGTCGCCGGTAAAAGCGCCGACGAAGGCTACCAGGCCATCGCCAGGTTGCGCCTGGCCGGTGTGCTGCTCGAAGCCAAGGCTTATGACGAGGCGCTGCAACTGCTGGCCGGTACCTTTCCCACCGACTTTGCGGCTTTGGCGGCGGATCGCCGCGGCGATATTCTGGCCCTGCAAGGCAAGAACAATGAAGCCAGGGCTGAATACCAAAAAGCCTACAAAGGCATGGACGAGCGCACCGAATACCGGCGCCTGGTCGAGGTCAAACTCAATGCGCTCGGGGTGAACCCGGTGATGGCATTGCCCAGCCCCGCAGTTGCCGCTGCAATTTCTCCCGCGTCCGCCACGGAGGTCAAGCCGTGATTCTCAAGTTTTTCAGCTCTTTCAGGCCTTTGGCCCTTTCCGTCAAAGCGCCAAGCGCCATTATTTTGATGGCAATCTTGTCGGGTTGCTCGCTCTTCGGCAGCTCTGCCAAAAAGCCCCAGCCGGAGGAGCTGCAGCCGGTGGTTGCGCTGGTGCCGGCCAGGCAGGTCTGGAGTTCACGCATCGGTGAGGTGACTTTCCCGCTCGAAGTCGACATCTCGGGCGACACCCTCGTGGTCGCCAGCAGCGACGGCGCTGTCGCCGCGCTCGATGCGCGTACCGGCCGCGACCTCTGGCGCACCAGCGTTGGCGCGCCGATTGCCGCCGGTGTCGGCAGCGATGGCAAGGTGGCCGCCGTGGTCACACGTGCCAACGAAGTGGTGGCTTTGGCCGACGGGCGCGAAATCTGGCGCCAAAAACTCGCGGCCCAGGTTTTTACTTCGCCTTTTGTCGCCGGCGGCCGTGTTTTCGTGCTCGCGGCCGACCGTTCGGTCAATGCGTATGACGGCCAGACCGGGCGCAAGCTCTGGTCCCAGCAACGCCCCAGCGAGCCGCTGGTGCTGCGGCAGTCGGGTGTCATGCTGGCGGTCGGCGACACGCTGGTGGTGGGACTGGCCGGCCGCCTGACTGGGCTGAACCCGCTCAACGGCAGCATCCGCTGGGAGGCGCCGATTGCTTCGCCGCGCGGCATCAATGATGTGGAGCGTCTGGTGGATCTGGTCGGGCGCGTCAGCCGCCTCGGCAATACGGTGTGTGCCAGGGCCTTCCAGGCCAGTGTCGGCTGCGTGGATGCCCAGCGCGGCGCCCTGCTCTGGACCAAGCCCGCCAATGGCGCGCAGGGGCTCGATGGCGACGACCGTTTGGTGTTCGGTACCGAAGCCGACGGCAGGGTGCTGGCCTGGCGCCGCGCCGATGGCGAAAATGCCTGGAGCACGGATCGCCTGCGCTACCGCAGCCTGACCTCGCCGCTGGCGGTGGGCCGCTTGATCGCCATTGGGGACTCGGCCGGCTTTGTCCATCTGCTGTCGCGCGAAGACGGCTCCCTGTTGAACCGGCTTGCCACCGACGGATCGCCGCTGGCCGCCGCCCCGGTGCTGGCCGCCAACACCCTGATCGCGGTGACGCGTTCTGGCGCCGTCTTCGGCTTTGCGCCTGAATGATGTTTGCCCCCACGCTTTTCACTTCGTGTAATGCGCTGCCCCCCGAGGGGGCGCTGCGCCTGCGGCCCGGCAGAGCCGGTTCCGCGGCCCCGGTGGGTAAAGAGGGAACTTCCCCGCTTGCATCGCGTAGTTCGCTGCTTCCCGCGGGGGGTAATTTTCCTTGGGGCGGCCCGGCGGGAAATTGCCTGCCCCCCACGCTTGCCACTTCGTGAAACCAGTTATTGCCCTGGTCGGTCGCCCCAATGTGGGTAAATCGACCATTTTCAACCGCCTGACCAAGTCGCGCGACGCGATTGTGGCCGACTATGCCGGCCTGACGCGGGATCGCCACTACGGCAATGGCCGGCTCGGTGCGCAGGAGTTCATCGTCATCGACACCGGCGGCTTTGAGCCGAAGGCCGTCGATGGCATCTACAAGGAAATGGCCAAGCAGACCCGGCAGGCCGTGGCCGAGGCCGACGTCGTTGTTTTTGTCGTCGATGCGCGCGCCGGCGTCAATGCCCAGGACCACGAGATCGCCAAATACCTGCGCAAACTCGGCAAGCCGACGGTGCTGACCGCCAACAAGGCCGAAGGCATGACCGAGGGGGTGCAGCTTTCCGAGTTTTTCGAGCTCGGCCTGGGCGAGGTGCTGCCGGTTTCCGCCTCGCACGGGCAGGGCATGCGCACACTGGTCGAGCAGGCGCTGGCCCCCTTGAACCTGCCGGACCCCGATGAGGATGAGCCGCCTGGCGACCCGTCGGTGATCAAGCTGGCGGTGGCGGGGCGCCCCAATGTGGGCAAATCGACGCTGATCAACACCTGGCTGGGGGAAGAGCGGCTGGTGGCGTTTGACCAGCCCGGCACCACGCGCGATGCGATTTCCGTGCCTTTCGAGCGTGCCGGCCAGAAGTTCGAGCTGATCGACACCGCCGGTTTGCGCCGCAAGGGCAAGGTGTTCGAGGCGATTGAAAAGTTTTCGGTGGTCAAGACCCTGCAGGCGATCGAAAGCGCCAACGTGGTGCTGTTGCTGCTGGACGCGACCCAGGGCGTGACCGACCAGGACGCCCACATTGCCGGCTACATCCTGGAAAGCGGGCGCGCGGTGGTGCTGGCCGTCAACAAGTGGGACGCGGTCGATGCCTACCAGAAGGAACTGCTGGAACGCTCCATCGAGACGCGCCTGTCTTTCCTGAAGTTCGCCACCATCCACAATATTTCCGCCATCAAGCGCCAGGGTCTGGGCCCGGTCTGGAAATCCATCGTCCAGGCCCATGCATCGGCCAACCGCAAGATGTCCACGCCGGTGCTGACCCGGCTTCTGCTGGAGGCGGTGCAGTTCCAGAGTCCGCAGCGAGCCGGCATGTTCCGCCCCAAGCTGCGTTATGCGCACCAGGGCGGCATGAACCCGCCCATCATCATTGTTCATGGCAATTCGCTGGAACACGTCACGGATGCCTACAAGCGTTTTCTGGAAGGGCGGTTCCGCAAGGAGTTCGACCTGGTCGGCACGCCATTGCGCATACAGATGAAATCGTCGAACAACCCTTACGCGGACAAAGATTCAGCCTGAACTTTTGATTCATGGCCGATGGGCTGTGGTATGGTGATGCTCTATCAACTTTTGAACACGGAAAATATCGTGAGCAATAACAAAGGTCAGCTCTTGCAAGACCCCTTTCTCAATACGTTGCGCCGTGAACATGTTCCGGTATCGATTTACCTCGTCAACGGCATCAAGCTTCAGGGTCAGATCGAATCTTTCGATCAGTACGTCGTCCTGTTGCGCAACACTGTGACCCAGATGGTCTACAAACACGCGATTTCGACCATTGTTCCCGGTCGTGCCGTCAATTTCGCCGCCTCAGAATCCCAAGAAAGCTCCGCCAACTGAGTTCGCAGGACTTTTCCCCGGCAACGCCTCCCCGTGTCATCCTGGTCGGGGTTGATCTGGGACTCCCCAATTTTGATGCCGACCTGGAAGAACTGGGATTGCTCGCCCAGACGGCGGGCATGCAGCCGGTTGCGCGTGTCGTCTGCAAGCGCAAGGCGCCGGACGCGGCGCTGTTCATAGGCAGCGGCAAGGCCGACGAGATCAAGCTGCTGGCGCTGGAGACCGGCGCCAGCGAAATCCTGTTCGACCAGTCCCTGAGCCCGGCCCAGCAGCGCAACCTGGAGCGCGTGCTGGGTTTGCCGGTCAATGACCGCACCTTGCTGATTCTTGAAATTTTTGCCCAGCGCGCCCGCAGTCACGAGGGCAAGCTGCAGGTCGAGCTGGCGCGCCTGCAATACCTGTCGACCCGCCTGGTCAGGCGCTGGTCGCACCTGGAGCGCCAGACCGGCGGTGCCGGCCTTCGCGGCGGTCCGGGTGAAAAGCAGATCGAGCTGGACAAGCGCATGATCGGCGAGTCCATCAAGCGCACCAAAGAGCGCCTGACGAAGGTCAAAAAGCAGCGCCAGACCCAGCGCCGCCAGCGCGAACGGCGCAACTCCTTCACGATCTCGCTGGTCGGCTACACCAATGCCGGAAAATCGACGCTGTTCAATGCCCTCGTCAAGGCGCGCGCCTATGCCGCCGACAAGTTGTTTGCGACGCTGGACACGACCACGCGGCAACTGTACCTGGGCGATGCCGCCCGTTCGGTGTCGCTGTCGGACACCGTCGGCTTCATCCGCGACCTGCCGCACGGCCTGATTGATGCGTTTGCCGCCACGCTGCAAGAGGCGGCCGATGCCGATTTGCTGCTGCATGTGGTCGATGGCGCGAACCCCGACCATCTGGCGCAGATTGAGCAGGTTCAGCGTGTCTTGGCCGAGATCGGCGCGGCGGACGTGCCGCAAATTCTGGTGTTCAACAAGCTCGATGCGCTTGAAAAGTTACGCTGGCCTCTGCTGCTAAGTGACAGTTTTGAAATCAAGGACGCCTTTTCCGACACGGGTACCCGTGTCGAACGGGTGTTTGTCAGCGCGCAAACCGGCGAGGGCTTGCCGCTGCTGCGCCAGTTGCTGGCCCGGCACGCGTCACAATCGCCAGTTGAAGATAGCCCCCAGATAAGTGAGGCTGTGGCCTGATTGGGCACAATGTCGGAGTTATGAAAAAAATGAGCTTGATGCCATGAACCTGAACCCTGCTTTAAAGACGCTGACAACCCTGCCGGGACGGCTGAGGCAGCGCGCCCGAGGAATGTTCAATCTGAACGATCCCCGCTGGGGCCGCGACGACGATAAAGCGTCGTCCCCCGACGAATCCAAGCCGGCGGCCGGACGCGACGAGGAATCTCCTGGCAAATCGCCGCCGCCGAACCGCTCGCAGGGTCAAGGCAAGGGTCCCAATCAGGGTCCGCCTGATCTGGACGAGTTGTGGCGTGACTTCAACCGCAAGCTCGGCGGTCTGTTCGGGGGGGGCAAAAAACCAGGTCAGCGTCCACCCGGCAACAGGGGTTTTGGTGGCGGGGGTGGCAATGGCGGGCCGGGCGGCTTCCAGCCCGACATGAAAAGTGCCGGCATCGGCGTCGGCCTGATTGCCGGTGTGGTGGTACTGATCTGGCTGGGCACGGGTTTTTTCATCGTGCAAGAGGGCCAGCAGGCGGTGATTACCCAGTTCGGAAAATACAAGTCGACCGTGGGGGCCGGTTTCAACTGGCGCTTGCCGTACCCGGTGCAGCGCCACGAAATGGTGGTGGTCACGCAGATACGGTCCGTGGACGTTGGCCGGGACACCGTGATCAAGGCGACCGGCCTGCGCGAGTCGGCGATGCTGACCGAAGATGAAAATATCGTCGAAATCAAGTTCGCCGTGCAGTACCGGCTCAATAATGCCCGTGCCTATCTTTTTGAAAGCAAGGACCCGGCGGGCGCGGTGGTGCAGGTCGCGGAAACTGCGGTGCGCGAAGTGGTCGGCAAGATGAAAATGGACTCGGCCCTGGCTGAAGAGCGTGACCAGATCGGGCCGCGCGTGCGCGTGCTGATGCAGACCATTCTGGACCGCTACAAGGTCGGCGTGGAAGTGGTCGGCATCAACCTGCAGCAAAGCGGGGTGCGTCCGCCCGAGCAGGTGCAGGCCTCGTTTGACGACGTGCTCAAGGCCGGGCAGGAGCGCGAGCGCGCCAAGAACGAAGCCCAGGCCTACGCCAATGACGTGATTCCGCGCGCTGTCGGCTCCGCATCGCGCCTGAAGGAAGAGTCCGATGCCTACAAAGCCCGCATCGTGGCCCAGTCTCAGGGCGATGCGCAACGCTTCAAATCGGTACTGGGTGAATACCAGAAGGCGCCGCAGGTCACCCGTGACCGCATGTACGTCGATACCATGCAGCAGGTCTACAGCAATGTCACCAAGGTCATGGTCGAGTCGCGCCAGGGGTCGAACCTGCTGTATCTGCCGCTGGACAAGATCATGCAGCAGTCGGGGGCTTCCGCTGGCGAGCCGGCCCTGCTGCCGGGAACCGGCACTGCTGCTGGCTCGCCCGTGCTCCCCAATGTGCCGGCCAGTGTGCCGGCCAACAGCGCCGCTGATACACGTACACGTGATGCGTCCCGCACGCGCGACCGTGACACCCGTTAAGGAAGACAAACGTGAACAGAGTCGGATTTATTGCTTCGTCGCTGCTGGTCGTGCTTGCGCTGGCCAGTTCCATGCTGTTTGTCGTCGATCAGCGCCAGTTCGGCGTCGTCTACGCGCTGGGGCAAATCAAGGAAGTCATCATCGAGCCCGGCCTGAACTTCAAGCTGCCGCCGCCATTTCAGAATGTCTCTTACATCGACAAGCGTCTGCTAACCCTGGACAGCACCGATGCCGAGCCCATGCTGACGCTGGAAAAGCAGCGTGTCGTGATCGACTGGTATGTGCGTTGGCGAATCACCGAGCCGTCTGAATACATCCGCAATGTCGGGCTCGACGAGCGGGCCGGCGCCAACCAGCTCAACCGCGTGGTGCGCAACGCCTTCCAGGAGGAAGTCAACAAACGCACCGTCAAGGATTTGCTGTCTCTCAAGCGCGAAGCGCTGATGGCCGACGTGAAAAAAGAGGTGCTGCAAGTCGTGCGCGGCGCCAAGCCTTGGGGCGTTGATGTGGTCGATGTGCGTATCACACGGGTGGACTATGTCGAGGCCATCACCGAGTCGGTTTACCGCCGCATGGAAGCCGAACGCAAGCGTGTCGCCAACGAACTGCGCTCCACCGGAGCCGCCGAAGGCGAAAAAATCCGCGCCGATGCGGACCGCCAGCGCGAGGTCACGATTGCCAACGCCTACCGCGATGCGCAAAAAATCAAGGGCGAGGGCGATGCCGAGGCGGCCCGCATCTACGCCGAGGCCTTTGGCCGCGACCCGCAGTTCGCCCAGTTCTACCGCAGCCTGGAGGCCTACAAGGCCAGCTTCAACAAGAAGAGCGATGTGATGGTGCTCGACCCGTCCTCGGATTTTTTCAAAACCATGCGCGGCGCTGGCGCAGGCGCTGCCCCGGCCAAAAAGTAGTTGCTCCTTGGATGGCAGCACGCTCTGGCTGGCGCTCGCCGTTGTGCTGGTGATCGAAGGGCTGCTGCCATTTTTTTCGCCTGCCGGCTGGCGCAGCCTGTTTGAGCAAGTCCTCAAAATGAGCAACGGCCAGATACGTTTTTTCGGCCTGTGCAGCATGGCTGCCGGCCTGGTCTGGATGGCCCTTCTGCTTGGATGAGCATCGGTCAGGGTTGGCGCCTGTATTTGCGCCCGCCTGTCGCATCCGGCGCCAAACCGGCCAGAAACGGCGTCCAGGCCCGGTAAAATCCTGCTTTTAACAGCTCACGATAAATACATGCCCGCTTGGTCGTCATCATGGCAATTGCCGGATCAAATTGCCGATGTCCTGCCTTCCGAGGCGCGTCACATCGAAGAACTGCGCCGTTTGTTTCTCGACACGGCCCGCAGTTACGGCTACGAGCTGGTCATGCCACCGCTGCTGGAGCACCTGGAGTCTTTGCTCACCGGCACCGGCGAGGCGCTCGATCTGCAAACTTTCAAGCTGGTGGACCAGCTCTCGGGTCGCACCCTCGGTCTGCGCGCCGACACCACGCCGCAGGTGGCCCGCATCGACGCGCACCTGCTCAATCGCCAGGGCGTTGCCCGCTTGTGTTACTGCGGCCCGGTGCTGCACACCCGTGCCGACCGGCCACACGCCACGCGCGAGCCCTTGCAGTTCGGTGCGGAAATTTATGGCCATGCCGGCCTGGAGGCCGACCTGGAGGCTCAGTTGCTGGCGCTGGAGGGCTTGAGCAGCGCCGGTGTCACGCAGTTGTCGGTGGACATGGCCGATGTGCGCATCGTGGGCAGCCTGCTGGCCGGCGCCCGCGTCAGCACGTCCATGCTGGCCCGGATTCACGCCGCATTGGCCAGCAAGGATGCCAGCGAACTCGCCAGCCTGACGGCCAGCCTCAATGGCGAGCTGCCTGCCGCGGCGCGCCAGGGCCTGCTGGCGCTGTTGCAGTTTTACGGTGACGAGAAGGTGCTGGGGGAGGCTGAAAAAGCCTTCAAGGCCTTGCCCGCGGCGCTCAAGGCGCTACAGCATTTGAAGTGGCTGGCAACCCATGTTGGCAAACTGGCGGCCGGGGTCACAATCGGTTTTGACCTGGCCGACCTGCGCGGTTATGCCTATTACAGCGGCACCCGTTTCGCCATTTACGGTCATGGTCAGCGCGCTGGCGCTCAAGGCGCCGAACTGGTGCGCGGTGGGCGTTACGACGAAGTCGGCGCGGTGTTCGGTCGTAATCGACCGGCCGCCGGTTTCAGCCTCGACTTGAAGGAACTGGTCAGCGTGCTGCTGCCGACATCTTTGAGGGCCGCCATCCGTGCGCCCTGGGGTGAAGATGCCGGCTTGCGCGCCGCCATTGCCAGGCTGCGCACCAGCGGCGAGACCGTGGTCTGCGTGTTGCCCGGCCATGAACACGAAGTCGATGAGTTTGACTGTGACCGTGAGCTGGTCAGCGTGGCTGACCAGTGGCAGGTTCAGGCTTTACGCAAAACGACGGTCTGAACAGCGCCGCCACCCCACCTTGCACTTCGCAACGAATCCTTAACGAGTAAACAGAAGATGACAAAGAAAACAGCCGCAACCGCCGGCCGCAATGTGGTGGTCGTGGGCACCCAGTGGGGTGACGAAGGCAAGGGCAAGCTGGTGGACTGGCTGACCGAAAGCGCGCAGGGCGTGGTGCGTTTCCAGGGCGGCCACAACGCCGGCCACACGCTGGTCATCAACGGCATCAAGACCGCCTTGCACCTGATTCCCAGCGGCATCATGCGCCCGGGCGTGAAGTGCTACATCGGCAACGGCGTGGTGCTCTCGGCCGCCAAGCTCTTTGAAGAAATCGAAGGCCTTGAAAAGGCCGGCGTCGAAGTCCGTTCGCGCCTGCGCATCAGCGAGGCCTGCCCGCTGATCCTGCCTTTCCATGCAGCGCTCGACATTGCACGCGAGAACTTCCGTGAAAAAGGCGGCACCGCCAAGATCGGTACCACCGGCCGCGGCATCGGCCCCGCCTACGAAGACAAGATCGCGCGCCGCGCCTTGCGGGTCCAGGATCTGAAGCACCCGGAGCGGTTCGCCACTAAGCTGCGCGAGCTGCTGGACCTGCACAACTACCTGCTGACCGGCTACCTGAACGCGCCGGCCATCGACTTCGACACGGTCTACGACGAAGCCATGCGCCATGCCGAGTTGCTCAAGCCGATGATGGCCGACGTCTCGCGTGAACTGAACGACGCCAACCGCGAAGGCGCGAACCTGCTGTTCGAAGGCGCGCAGGGCACGCTGCTCGACGTCGACCACGGCACCTATCCGTATGTGACGTCCAGCAACTGCGTGGCCGGCAATGCGGCGGCGGGCGCCGGCGTCGGCCCGGGCATGCTGCATTACATCCTGGGCATCACCAAGGCTTTTTGCACCCGTGTGGGCGGTGGTCCTTTCCCAACCGAACTCGACTGGGAAACGCCCGGCACGCCCGGCTACCACCTCAGCACCGTGGGCGCCGAGAAGGGCGTGACCACCGGTCGCAGCCGCCGCTGCGGCTGGTTCGACGCCGCGCTGCTGAAGCGCTCAGCGCAGGTCAACGGCCTGACGGGTCTGTGCATCACCAAGCTGGATGTGCTGGACGGCATCGACAAGCTGGAGCTGTGCACCGGTTATGAACTCGACGGCCAGCTGACCGACATCCTGCCGATGGGCGCCGACGACATCGAGCGCTGCAAGCCGGTCTACGAGACGCTGGAAGGCTGGAGCGAAAGCACCGTCGGCGTGACCGACTACGACAAGCTGCCCGTCAACGCGCGCCTGTATCTGCAGCGCATCGAGCAGGTGACCGGCGTGCCGATCGCGATGGTGTCCACCAGCCCGGACCGCGACCACACCATCATGCTGCAGCATCCCTACCTCGCCTGACCAGGTTCACACGGTTTACCAGGAGCCCCGCACATGTTGACCGAAGACGGCAAACACCTCTACGTCAGTTATGACGAGTACCACAACCTGATCGAGAAACTTGCGATCAAGGTCCACCAGTCCGGCTGGCAGTTCGACACCATCCTGTGCCTGGCGCGTGGTGGCATGCGGCCCGGCGACATCCTGTCGCGCATCTTCGACAAGCCGCTGGCCATCATGTCGACCAGCTCTTACCGTGCGGACGCCGGCATGACCCAGGGCAACCTGGATATCGCCCGCTACATCACCACCCCCAAGGGCGAGATCGCCGGCAAGGTACTGCTGGTGGACGACCTGGCCGATTCGGGCCACACGCTCAACGCGGTCATCAACCAGCTGCGCAACAACTACAAACCCATCACCGAGCTGCGCAGCGCGGTGATCTGGACCAAAGGCGTGTCGACCTTCCAGGCCGACTACTCGGTCGAGTTGCTGCCGACCAACCCGTGGATCCACCAGCCGTTTGAAGGCTACGACGCGCTCAGCCCCGAGCAGTTGATGGACAAGTGGAAGATCTGAGGCAGCAGCGCTTGCACCCTTGAACAGCGGCTCCTTCGGGAGCCGTTTGTTTTGGGCCTTCCTCTTCGTCTTCCTCATCGCACCCTCCGCTGGAGTGGCGCAGCCGGGCCGGCCGAATCGGCGTCTTCGTTAACATCGGCCCATGAGCGACACGTCCACCTCCCTGATCCACCACCCCTACACGCCACCGGCAGGTTTCGAATCGATCCCGCCCGGCGTGTACAAAGCCTCCACCATCGTTTTCCCCAGCGTCGCCGCGCTGCGCAGCCGCGACTGGAAGCACAAGACCGGCTACACCTACGGCCTGCACGGCACGCCCACCACATTCACGCTGGAAGAACGCATCGCCACACTCGAAGGCGGGCGTTTCTGCACGCTGGTGCCCAGTGGCCTGGCGGCAGTGGTGCTGGTCGGTATGGCACTGTTGAAGGCCGGTGACGAGGTGTTGATTCCGGACAACGCTTACGGCCCCAACAAATCCTTTGCACAGGGAGAACTGGCGGGGTGGGGCATCACCCACCAGTTCTACAACCCGATGGACCCGGCCGACCTCGCGGCAAAACTGACGTCCCGCACCCGGTTGGTCTGGTTGGAGGCACCCGGGTCGATCACGCTCGAATTTCCCGATCTTCCCGCGCTGGTTTCGGTCGTCAAGGCACACGCAGATGCACATCCGCTGGGCATTGTCACGGCGCTCGACCACACCTGGGGCGCCGGCATCGCCTTCAAGGCCTTCGATCTGGGCGTCGATATTTCCGCCCACGCGCTGACCAAGTACCCGAGTGGCGGCGCCGACGTGCTGATGGGGTCGGTGGTCACCCGGGACGAGGCGCTGCACCAGTTGCTCCACTTCTGCCACATGCGGATCGGCTTCGGCGTGGCGGGCAACGACGTGGAATTGGTGCTGCGCGGTCTCAACACCATCGCTTTGCGTTATGCCGCGCAGGACGCCGCCACCCGTGCGCTGGCCCGCTGGATGCAAACGCAACCGCAGGTCGCAGCGGTGCTGCATCCGGCGCTGGAAGGCACGCCCGGTCACGCCACCTGGAAGCGTGACTGCACGGCTGCCGCCTGTCTTTTCAGCGTGGTGTTCAAGGCCGGTCACGACCAGGCGCAAATCGACGGCTTCTGCGACCGCCTCCAACTCTTCAAACTCGGCTACAGCTGGGCCGGTCCGATGAGCCTGTGCGCGCCCTACGACATCCCGGCTATCCGGACAACGCCGTGGCCGCATGCGGGTGGTCTGGTCCGGTTCTCGGTGGGCCTGGAAGCCGTGGATGACCTGAAAGAAGACCTCGCCCGCTCGCTGGCAGCGATGCAGCGGTGATGCAGTACAGTAAGGGCTGAACATTCACGAAAGCACGCTGTGGCAACTCCCAATTACTCGTACGAAAAGCGCCAGAAAGAGCTCGCCAAAAAGCGTAAGAAAGAAGAAAAACTCAAACGCAAGGCCGAAGGCAAACCGGATGACGCCGGCGATGAGGTCGACAACGACGGCCAGCCCGCCAATCCTGATGAAGCCGGCGCACCGCCAGCCGAGCCGGGCCTGTAATAGCCTGACAAGCCTTAACAACGGCTCACCAACCGGTAACAGCTAACTCTTTCACTGTCCAGACGGTCAAAACCCCTGACGCAGGCAGCTGCGCAGGGGTTTTTTGTTTGGCGCGTGTGCCCGGCGCAGCCCGGGCCCGGATCAGCGCAGCAGCTTGTTCAGGTCAGGCCAGACATTGGCCAGCATGGTGGCCTGCGACTGCTGGTTGGGATGGATGCGGTCGGCCTGGAAGCGCGACTCGGCATCGTCGACATCGGCGATCCCCTTCAGGAAAAACGGCACCACGGCCACCTTCTCGGCTTGCGCAACCTTGCTGAAAAGGCCGGCGAAAGTCTTGCCATAGGTACCGCCGTAGTTGGGCGGCACCTGCATGCCGAGCAACAGGACTTTTGCGCCAGCTTTTTTGGAGGCCTGGGTCATGGCCAGCAGGTTCTTCTCGGTCATGTCCAGCGGCAGGCCGCGCAAGGCGTCGTTGCCACCCAGCTCGATGACCACGATCGTGGGTTTGTGCTGCGCCAGCAGGCCGGCCAGCCGTGACCGACCGCCCGATGTCGTGTCACCGCTGATGCTGGCGTTGATGACTTTCACCGGCCTCTTTTCGGCCGCCAGCTTTTTCTCCAGCAGCGGCACCCAGCCGGTGCCGCGCCGCAGGCCGTACTCGGCACTCAGTGAATCGCCGACGATGAGCACGGTGTCGGACAAGGCCGCTGCCGTGGGCTTGGCAGCGGGCGCAGCCTGCGCCTGCGCGGGCGAGGGCAACACCGTCAGGGCAGCCGCCAGCACCAGCGCAAACGCCCCGGCAACAAGCCCCGCAGGGCCAAAAGCCTTTAGCCGCAAAGGGCGGGCAAGCTTGTTAAAGTCGCGCAGGTTGGGTTTCCAGTTTGCTGATAAGGATGACATGTCTGAACCTGTGGTTTCTTTCGTTGAGGACAACGCTGCGACAGCGTCGGCCGGTGCACCGGCTTCAATTATTTCCGTTTCGCATGTTTTCAAGTCGGTGACCGACTCCAGCGGAACCCTGACCATACTTCGCGACATCGATTTTTCCCTCGCCCCGCGTGAAACCGCCGCCATTGTGGGCGCT
Source organism: Polaromonas sp. (assembly GCA_030655515.1). Classification (GTDB taxonomy): domain Bacteria; phylum Pseudomonadota; class Gammaproteobacteria; order Burkholderiales; family Burkholderiaceae_C; genus Polaromonas. Next base: position 54,092 of record JAURVI010000026.1, read on the forward strand.
TCCGGCTCGGGCAAAAGTACGCTGCTGTCGATCATTGCAGGTTTGGATACGCCGACCCAGGGAACAGTTCACCTCGCAGGCCAGGATCTTTTCAAATTGAGTGAGGACGACCGCGCCGCGCTGCGCGCCCAGAAGATCGGCTTCGTGTTCCAGAGCTTCCAGTTGATGGGCAACCTGTCGGCCCTTGAAAACGTCATGCTGCCGCTGGAACTGTCAGGCGCGCCGAATGCCCGGGCCCAGGCTGCGGAGATGCTCAGGCGCGTTGGCCTAGGCGAGCGGCTTTCGCACTATCCCAAGGTGCTGTCGGGCGGCGAGCAGCAGCGGGTGGCGCTGGCCCGCGCGTTCGTTGTGCAGCCGGCCGTGTTGCTGGCGGACGAGCCGACCGGCAGCCTCGACTTCGCGACCGGCGACACCGTCATGTCGCTGATGTTCGAGTTGAACCGCGAACTGGGCACCACGCTTGTTTTGGTGACGCATGACAAGGCGATCGCGGCCCGCTGCGAACGCCGCATCACCATCGAGGCTGGGCGCGTCAAGGCTGATTGAGTCGCTGCGCCCGACGGCAGAGCTTCAGGCCGCGATCGGCATCCGGCTTTTGTCCGCATAGGCGCTGCCGAAGCGGTTGGCGAGGAAATCGTCCAGCGCGATGTCTTCCTGCCGCACAAAACCGCGGGTTGGCAAACGCCCCGACGCCAGCAGGTCGAGCACCGTGCAGATGCCGGCGGACGTCGTCACCTGGATCGCGCTGCGCATCACCCCGCCGGACACCTGGCTGTAGACCTTGTGTGCATAGGTTTCCTGCATCAGCCGGCCGTTCTTCAGGCCGCTCACGGTGACAAACACGATGACGACGTCCTGCAAGGTCGCGGGCAGCGCGTTTTCAAGAATGTCTTTCAGGATGCCCCGGCGGTCGCGCAGGCGGAGGTCATTGAGCAGGGCCTTCATGATGGCGGCGTGACCGGGGTAGCGGATGGTCTTGTAGTTGAGCGTGGTGACCTGGCCCAGCAAGGTCTCGCAAAGCGTTCCCAGCCCGCCCGACGTGTTGAAGGCTTCGTAGGTCACGCCGTCCAGCGAAAACTCTTCGTGCTCGGCCAGCGGCGGAACCTGGCACAACACGCCTTCGGCAATCGCCTCGCAGGGCTCGCAGTATTCATTGATGACGCCGTCGGTGCTCCAGGTCAGGTTGTAGTTCAGCGCATTCGACGGGTACTGGGGCAGGGCGCCAACCCGCATGCGCACACTGTGCAGGCTGTCGAAACGGCGGCACAGATCGGCGGCCACGATGGAAATGAAACCGGGGGCCAGGCCGCATTGCGGAATCAGCGCGCTGCGGGCCCTGGCGGCCAGCTCCTTCACGCGGCGGGTGCTGGCGACGTCTTCAGTCAGGTCCAGATAATGCACGCCGGCATCGACCGCGCATTCCGCGATGCGCGTGGTGAGGTGGTAAGGCGCCGCGCTCAGCACCGCGAAATGCCCCGCGAGCGCCACGTCTAGTGCGATGCGGTTCTGGATATCCAGCGCCTGCAGGGCCACGCCCGGCCCGGCCTGCGCCTGGGCCAACGCAGCCGGGGAAGCGTCGATCAGCGTGACCGCGTAGTCGCCGGATCCGGCCAGCTGGGAGGCGATGGTCGAGCCAATCTTGCCGGCGCCAACAACAGCTACTTTTTTCATGGAAAGCTCCTTGAATGTCTGAATCACGGTGACGGAATCACCTGTACCTGGACGCATTGTTGCGCCATGATGTTCAATATGACGTGGATGTTTAGTAACATTGCGTACTTCAATAATCATTTTGACGGCTTGACAAGGCTGTTCGAGGATTGCTTTGTGACCACCCCGGCTTTGGACAGCATCGACCAGCAAATCCTCAATGAACTGCGTGAAGACGCCCGCAGCCCGGTCGCCTTGCTGGCGCGCAAGGTCCAGCTGTCGCGCACGGCGGTGCAGGCGCGTATAGAGCGCCTGGAGCGCGACGAGGTGATCACCGGCTATGTCGCGCAGATCGGCGATGCCTACGAAAAATCACTGGTTCAGGCACATGTGCTGTTGACGGTGGCGCCCAAACAAACCGCGCCGGTTGAAGCCGCGCTGCGCGGCGTGCCGGAACTGCGCAGCCTGCTGTCCGTCAGCGGCAATTTCGATCTGATCGCCATCGTCCAGGCCGAATCGATTGGCCGGCTGGATGCCGTGATTGACGCCATCGGCATGCTGGACGGCGTCGAGCGCACGCACACCTCGGTGGTCCTGTCGACCCGCATCCAGCGATGACAGCTGCCGTGGCTTCCCACGGATGAGGTGAGGCTGCCACCGTCGTTTGGCGGAGGCCGGCAACTGCATCGCCGGCAGGGTTTTCGTCAGGTCAGCGGCCATGCGCCCGTGCTATGGTGATAGCTGCCCTGGCCCTCCACGCCCGGCAGGCAGGCCCCGCGTCTGACCAGCTTCGCCTTGCACCCGATGGCCGCCAGCGCTCGATGGGAGACCTATGCAGACAGAACTTTCCACAGGCCTGGCCGGTACCGACCAGGCCGGTCTTCTGGCAGTGAAAGAAGCCATCCGCCAGTCGCATGCACGCTCGGCAGCGCTCGGGTTGCGGGCTTACGAATCTGCCGATATCCAGCCCTTGCGTGGCGCCTCGCTGAAAGACAAGCTGGAGCGCAACCAGTCGCTCTACCGCCATGCGCGGCCGGTGATGGAAACGCTCTACAGCCAGATCGTGAACACCCAGAGCATGGTGCTGCTAACCGATGCGCAGGGCGTGATCCTGCATGCCCTGGGCGACGACGATTTTCTGGCAAAAGCCGACCGCGTGGCGCTGTGCCCCGGTGTGGCCTGGTCGGAGCAAAGCAAAGGCACCAACGCCATCGGCACCGCGCTGGCGATGGGCGCGCCCATGCAGGTGAATGCCGATGAGCACTTCCTGCGCGCCAACCATTTCCTGACCTGTTCCTGCTCGCCTATCCTGGACCCGCAAGGCCAGGTGATCGGCGCCATCGATGTCAGCGGCGACCACCGCAGCCAGAGCAAACACACGATGGCGCTGGTGCGCATGTCGGCTCAGATGGTCGAGAACCACCTGTTCAGCAAGGTCTACGAAGACGCGGTGACGCTGCGCTTTCACGCCCGGCCGGAGTTTCTCGGCACGCTGATGGAAGGCCTGGCGGCGTTTTCGGCGGACGGACGCTTCCTGTCGGCCAACCGCAGCGGACAGTTCCAGCTGGGTTTGAGCCTGCAGGCCTTGCGGGCGCACACCTTTTCATCGTTGTTCGGCATGGACATGGCGACGCTGCTGGCGCATTGCCGCAAGACCATTGCGGATCCGCTGGACCTGCATCTGCCGGGCGGCGTGAAGGTGGTGGCGCAGGCCGCCTTCCGCGCACGTGCCGCGATGCTGCCGGTGTTTGATACGGTGTACGCGGGCCACGCAGCAGAGACAGCACACGCAGGAGGCGCAGCACGGACCGCCGAGAGCGGAGGTGCTGATGCCAACGCCCGCCACGCGGCCGCATTCACAGCGCAGACGCCCGCGACGACCGAGGGTGCTATCGCCCCGGCCGGTCAGGCATCAGGCATGCATGCGGCGGGCGGCCTGTCCAGCCTGCGTTATCTCAACACCGGCGACCCGCAACTGGCGCAGGTCATCGAGCGTGTCAAAAAAGTGCTGGGCCGCGATGTCGCCATCCTCATCACTGGCGAAACCGGGACCGGGAAGGAATGGCTGGCCAAGGCGGTGCACCAGGATTCAGCACGCCGCGCCGACCCGTTTGTCGCGGTCAATTGCGCGTCCATTCCCGAGAGCCTGATCGAGTCGGAACTGTTCGGTTATGAGGACGGCGCCTTCACCGGCGCGCGCCGCAAGGGCAGCGTCGGCAAGGTCGCGCAGGCCCACGGTGGCACGCTGTTTCTCGACGAGATCGGCGACATGCCGCTGGCCATGCAGGCGCGGCTGCTACGCGTGCTGCAGGAGCGCAGCGTCGTGCCGCTGGGCAGTGCGCGCCAGGTGCCGGTGGATGTCGCCGTCGTGTGCGCCACCCACCGCAACTTGCGCGAGATGATGACGGCCGGCACTTTCCGTGACGACCTTTATTACCGCCTCAATGGCCTGGTGGTGCGCCTGCCGTCACTGCGCGAGCGGACCGACCTGGATGCCATCGCCGCCCGCATGCTGCGGCGTCACGCGGGCAGCCAGCCGCTGGCGCTGTCCGAAGAAGTCGCTGCGCTGTTTCGCAGCCACGCCTGGCCCGGCAACCTGCGCCAGATGGCGACGGTGCTCCAGACGGCGGCGCTGATGGCGGAGGGCGACGCGAGTATCCGGCGGGAACACCTGCCGGAGGATTTTCTGGAGGATGCAACCGCTCCGGTACCGACCGCCGCGGGGGGCGCTGTGCCGGTCACCCTGCACGACACCACGGCCGGCGCCATCGAGCGCATGCTGGCACTGCATGCCGGCAACGTGTCGGCGGCCGCACGTTCGCTGGGCGTCTCGCGCAACACGATCTATCGGCATTTGAAGGCGACGAGGCAGACGCACTGAGACGTCGGCCGCGCCGCTTCGCGTTCATCGGCTCGCGTCAGGAACCAGACCGTTCAGATCGGCCCCAGCGCCTCGATCTCTTTCCATTCAGCGTCCTCGTACAAGCGCGAGCGCGTGAGGAAACGCAGCCCGGTCGGACGCTCCAGCGAGAACATGCCGCCATTGCCCGGCACCGCGTCGATGATCAGGTGGGTGTGCTCCCAGTAGGTGAACTGGGCGCGGCTCATGAAAAACGGCACGCCGGCGATCTCGCCCAGCCTGACGTCGCCGTCGCCGAGCAGCAGTTCCCCGGCCTGCAGGCACATCGGCGCGCTGCCGTCGCAGCACCCGCCCGACTGGTGAAACATCAGCGCGCCGTATTCCGACTGCAGTTGCGCGAGCAGCGCTTCTGCAGCCGGGGTTGCCGACACCCGGCTCACCCCGGGGCCCATCAGAAGAAGCCCAGCGGCTGCTCGGTGTAGCTGACCAGCAGGTTCTTGGTCTGCTGGTAGTGGTCCAGCATCATCTTGTGGTTCTCGCGGCCGATGCCCGACTGCTTGTAGCCGCCGAAGGCCGCGTGCGCAGGGTACTGGTGGTAGCAGTTGGTCCAGACGCGGCCGGCCTGGATGCCGCGGCCCATGCGGAAGGCGCGGCTGCCGTCACGGCTCCACACGCCGGCGCCCAGCCCGTAGAGCGTGTCGTTGGCAATCTCCAGCGCTTCTTCTTCGGTCTTGAAGGTGGTCACCGACAGCACCGGGCCGAAGATTTCCTCCTGGAAGATGCGCATCTTGTTGTGGCCCTTGAACACCGTAGGCTTCACGTAATAGCCGCCCTCCAGTTCGCCGCCCAGCATGTTGCGCTCGCCGCCGATCAGGCACTCGGCGCCTTCCTGCTTGCCCAGGTCCAGGTAGGAAAGGATTTTTTCCAGCTGCTCCTGCGAGGCCTGCGCGCCGATCATGGTCGTCTTGTCGAGCGGGCTGCCCTGCTTGATGGCGGCCACACGTTTCAGTGCGCGCTCCATGAACTTCTCGTAGATCGACTCCTGCACCAGCGCGCGGCTTGGGCAGGTGCAGACCTCGCCCTGGTTCAGCGCGAACATCGCAAAACCTTCCAGCGCCTTGTCGAAGTAGCCGTCGTCGGCGTCCATCACGTCTTCGAAGAACACGTTCGGGCTCTTGCCACCCAGCTCCAGCGTCACCGGGATGATGTTCTGGCTGGCGTATTGCATGATCAGCCGGCCGGTGGTGGTCTCGCCCGTGAAGGCGATCTTGGCGATGCGTGTGCTCGATGCCAATGGCTTGCCGGCTTCCAGTCCGAAACCGTTGACGACGTTCAGCACGCCGGCTGGCAGCAGGTCGCCGATGATTTCCAGCAGCACCAGGATGGACGCCGGCGTCTGTTCGGCAGGCTTGAGCACCACGCAGTTGCCGGCGGCCAGCGCGGGTGCCAGCTTCCACACCGCCATCAGGATGGGGAAATTCCACGGAATGATCTGGCCAACCACGCCCAGCGGCTCGTGGAAATGGTAGGCCATGGTGTCGTGGTCGATCTCGCCGATCGAGCCTTCCTGTGCGCGGATGCAGCCGGCGAAATAACGGAAGTGGTCGATGGCCAGGGGCAGGTCGGCCGCCATGGTTTCGCGCAGCGGCTTGCCGTTGTCGATGGTCTCCGCCACCGCCAGTTGCAGCAGGTTGGCTTCCATGCGGTCGGCGATCTTGTTCAGAATGTTGGCGCGGTCCGTCGTCGACGTCTTGCCCCAGGCAGTTTTTGCCTTGTGCGCCGCATCCAGTGCGGCGTTGATGTCCTTGTCGTTCGAGCGCGGAATGGAGGTGAACACCTGGCCGTTGACGGGCGAGATGTTTTCGAAGTACTTGCCGTCAATGGGTGCGGTCCACTGGCCGCCGATGTAGTTGCCGTATTGCTTCTTGTACGGATTGCTGACGCCCAGGTGGGCCATTTCTGCCATGTCCATGTCTTGTCTCCTGATGGTTGAACGGGTGCCGGGCGCAGCGTGCTGCGTTCCGGTCACATCGGTCAGCGCAATGCGCGTGCCACGGCTGCGCTAGCGTCGGGCTGCGATGTTGAACAAGCTGGATGGGAGCCGGAATCCAGCAGGCATGCGGGTTTCGCGCGGATCAGCCGGCGCGGGGTCGGTGTGTTGCTGGCTGCGCTGTAACGCGCCACGGTGTGCCAGGGATGTACCGTGGAACAGTCAGGTGTTCCTTTGTGGAACAGGGGTTGCACCCGGCGTCACGCGAAAGCGCGAACCCATCGCTGACCCAAGAAATGTGAAGCCCGCATGAACGCCACGGCCCGTTGCCGTCCCGCGTGCGTGGGCGTGGGCGTGGGCATGGGCATGGGCATGGGCATGGGCGTGGGCGTGGCCGGAACAGCTTCCATCTCACTGCCGATGGCGATCCCGCATGCGGCTCACCCCTTAATACCCGCCTCAGGCCGCCCGCGCGTCCGGATCGATCCAGGGCGCGTGTTTGTGCATCACGCTTTCATAAAGCGCGCTACCCTCGAACGCCGCCAGCCACGCCTGCAGTTGCGGCCACGGTTGGGCGGCGAACCAGTCGGGATCGGTGTGCGCAAACTGGCGCACGAAGGGCAGGATGGCCATGTCGGCCAGGCTTGCCGACGGGCCGAGCAGGAAGACATTTTTAACGAGCATGGCCTGCAACTGCATCAAGTGCCGCGCACCCTGTGACCGGTGCAGGGTGGCGAACGCGTCGGCATCCATGCCGGCATCCATTTCTTCCGCATAACGGTTCGGGTATTTGTAGCGGTCCAGGTGTTGCTTGAAGTCACCGTCGTTGTGCGCGATCAATGCCTGCATCCGGTCAAGCCCGCCCGGGGCTTTCAGCCACTGCATCGGATCGTTCTGCTGCAAGGCCCAGAGCATCACGTCCAGACTTTCGTCGATGACGGCGCCATCCGGCAACACCAGCACCGGCACGGTGGCTTTGGGCGATGCCGCGATCAGCGCCGGGGGCTTGTTGCGCAGCACGATTTCGCGCCATTCAACGGCGATGCCGCTCACGGCAATCGCCAGGCGCGCACGCATGGCGTAAGGGCAGCGCCGAAAGGAGTAAAGGATTGGCAGGCCCGTGGCCGGGGGAGTCGCAGAGGATGCGCTGTGTTCTACCTTCACAGGCGCCGGTGTGCTCACGAGGTCCCCGGCTGCCGTACGCCGATGTGGGCCTCGTCGCGAGCGGCCGCCAGTTCGACCTGGCGCTGCCGTTCACGGTAGCCCTCTTTCTGTTCTTCGGTGGTGCGGCCATGGCAATGCGCGCAGCTGACGCCGAGTTCATACAACGGCGATTTCCGGTCGTCCTCGCCGAGCGGGTCGCGGCAGGAGCGGCACAGCGTGAAGTTGCCCGGCTTGAGGCCATGGCCGACTGAGACCCGTTCGTCAAACACAAAACATTCACCGTTCCAGGTGCTCGCCTCGGGCGCGACGGTTTCGAGGTATTTGAGGATGCCGCCCTCGAGGTGGTAGACCTCGTCGAAGCCGCGGTCGCGCATCAGCGCGGTGGATTTTTCGCAGCGGATGCCGCCGGTGCAGAACATCGCCACACGCGGCTTTTTGCCGTTTTTCTCCGCCAGCAGGCCGCCGTCGGCCATTTCACGGTCGACCCAGCCGGGGAGTTCTGAAAAGCTTGCGGTGGCAGGGTTCACCGCGCCGTCGAAAGTGCCGATGGCCACTTCATAGTCGTTGCGTGTGTCCACCAGCACCACGTCCGGATCGGCCAGCAAGGCGTTCCAGTCGGCGGGCTTGACGTATTCGCCGGCCATCCTGGTCGGGCTGACACCCGGCACGCCTAGCGTGACGATCTCGCGCTTGAGCCGCACCTTCATCCGGTAAAAGGGCAGGCTGTCGGCCCAGGCCTCCTTGTGCTCCAGCGCCGCCAGTCGCGCGTCGCTGCGCAACCAGGCCAGCACCGCGCGCACGCCGGCTTCCGGACCGGCGATGGTGCCGTTGATGCCTTCTTCCGCCAGCAGGAGTGTGCCCTTCACGCCGCTGGCCTCGCAGTGCGCCAGCAAGGGCGCCTGCAGGTCCCGGTAGTCGGGCAGAGCGACGAATTTGTAAAGCGCGGCGGTCAGGAAGGGCATGGGTGCGGAGGTCGGCTGGAGAACCGGCCAGTTTGGCATCGGTTCACACAGCGGTTCTTGTGCTGTATCAGGAATGTCCGGTTCGATGGGCGCGCGCCTCGGGGATGCTGGTCACGCCTCTCGTCCGGCCTGCCATTTTAATGAGGCGATGGGCCTGCCGGCTTGCGGCCGGGAATGCCCTGAAACACGTGCTTGCCATCCAACGCTGCGGATCGGTAGACCCCACCGGTGAGGTCGGTTGGTCGGTCAGGTTTTGGTGCCGGTGCTGGTGCTGGTGCTGGTGCTGGTGCTGGTGCTGGTGCTGGTGCTGGTGCTGGTGCTGGTGCTGGTGCTGGTGCTGGTGCTGGTGGGGGGTTTCTCCAGCATGTTGACGATCACCCGCCAGTGCGCAGCGTCAACTGGCGTGATCGACAGCCGGTTGCCCTTGCGCAACACGACGAGGCCGTCGAGCGCCGGGTTGGCCCGCAGTTCGGGCAGGGTCAGGTTGCGGGTCTTCTGCGTCACCTGCACATCCACCAGCAGCCAGCGCGGTTCTTCAGGCCTGGACTTCGCATCCACATACGGCGACTTCGGATCGAACTGGGTCGGGTCCGGGTAGGCGGTGGACGCCACCCGGGCGATGCCGACGATCCCGGGCTCGGCACAACTGGAGTGGTAGAACAGCACGCCGTCACCGACCGCCATGTCGTCCCGCATGAAGTTGCGGGCCTGGTAGTTGCGCACGCCCACCCACGGCATCGTGGCGTCGGGCGCGGCCAGTGCGTCGTCGACCGAGCAGTCGGCCGGTTCGGATTTCATGAGCCAGTACTTCACGTCGTTCTCCGTGTGGGCCAAGTTTCTACCGGCGGTGCAGCTTTTATGTGGCCGATGTGAAAGCGTCGCGCTGCTGCCGCAGCCGGTCGCCCTCGATGTATTGCGCCAGCAGTTCGATGTCGCGATCCAGAACGCCGAGCTGCCGGAAAAAAGGCTGCCAGCCGGCAACCGCCTGGCTGACCTCGCGGACGACGGCACGCGCTGCATCCGGTTTCAGCCCGAACTGCCGGGCCTGCGACAGCGCATTGTCCAGCGTCGATTCTGTGCCCTGATCGCCAACCTCCATCGCCTGGTAACCCAGGCCCTGTGCGCTGGGCACCACATCGAAAGCAGGGGACAGCACGTAATAACCATCCGGTTGCCGCAGCAAGGCGTGGTTTTTCTCGTGGTCGTCCGTGTTGTCCATCAGGATGTTGAACACCATGCGCCTGAAGAGTTGCGCCTGCTCGGCCTGGATCCGGTCAGCGGGCGCCATGCGCCGCAGCAGCTGGGCCAGTTGCGGATAACCGTTGTCCTCGCCCGCCGCGCGCAAAGCTACCTGGGCAGACACGGCGTGCAGGCGCGTGCTGCCCACGCGGTCGAAGCGACGCACCGCGACCGCGTGTTCTTGGCCGACCGGCAAGGCCTGCGTGCGCGCGACCTCGATGCCGCACGATGCCGCGAGCAGCATCGTGGCATGTTCGACCAGCGGCAGGTCGATTTCCTCGCCTTCGGAAAACTTCACCAGCCAGGGCTCGCCGTCAATCTCGAGCAGCGACTTCGGCCGCGCGCCGCCCAGCGATGCGCCGGGCCGCACCAGGCGTTTTTGCAGTTCGGGCACGGTTTCATTGGCCAGCACTTTTTTGACGACCTCGGCCATCTGCTGCAGGCTGTCCAGCGTCGGCATCGGGCCGCGCCGCCAGGGCTCGTACACATCGGCACGCTGGCTCACACCGAGGGCGCCGTAGCGGTCATCGCCGGCGAACAGCAGGAATTCCAGGATGGACAGGCGAGGGGAGGCTTCGAAACGCCGGATGACACGCTCGCCCCAGCGGTCCGGGCGGGCATCGTCCACGGCACCCGCCGCGTGGTCTTTTTCGGGCGGCAAGAAGAGTTCCTCCACCAGCGGCAGGTCTTCACTGAGGGCGAATCCGGCGGCGAGCCAGCCGGGCAGGTAGCGCAGCGACACCGACCGGCCACCCGCCGCTTGCCCCAGCTCGCCGATGGCACGCGGATCGGCCGGGTCACCCAGCCACCAGAGAAACAGCCGGTCCTGCGGCGCGTAGCGGTCAGCCATCTGCATCCTTTCGGCGGCGATGCCGTTGCGCGGCGGCGCTGATGTCGTTTTCAAGCGCGGCCACGTCGTCGCGCGGGGCTGCCGTTGTGGCCAGCGCTTCATGCCGGCCAAGCACCCACAGCGCCGTTGCGTAAACGCCCATCGACACCGCCGGATCGCCTTTTTCCATGCGCATCAGCGTCGGCACGGATACATCCAGCCGCGCTGCCCAGTCGCGCAGCGGCTGCTTTCGGCGTTTGCGGGCCGTCGCCAGGTCGGCACCCAGCTGGCGCAGGGATGCCGAGACTGCCGAGGGCAGACTTTGAAGGGCGGAGGCAACTTGTGGCATAGCCGTATAGTTTAACAAAATAACCAATTTGTTCAATCTTGAGATAATTTATTGAATTTTTTTGGTGAGATCGCTTTGGCTGCGAACACCGCTGTCGTTCGCGAGCGAACAGAAAACCTCGACGAAAGAAGACCGCGCCGAACGCAGATCTGCGCACCGTCACTCGGCTGCTGGACGATTGCGGCGCTCGCATCGGGTAGCCTGTGTCACAAACCGCCTGTCTGAAACGTCCAGACTTCATGAACGACACCAGCACCACTTTCAACCGTCTGCGTCCCCGCCTCAAAGGCATTGCCTACCGCATGCTCGGCTCCACTGCCGAAGCTGAAGAAGTGGTGCAGGACGCCTGGCTGCGCTGGCATGAAGATGCGCCTTCCGGACTCGACAGCGCCGAGGCCTGGCTGGTGACGGTGACGACGCGCATCGCGATCGACCGGCTGCGTGCGGCCAAGGTTCAGCGCGTACATTACGTCGGCACCTGGTTGCCCGAACCGCTGGTGTCCGAATCGCCCGTCACGCCGGAGCAGTTGCTGGAGCGCGCGGATGATGTCTCGGTGGCGTTTCTGAGCCTGCTCGAACGACTGGCGCCCGAAGCGCGGGCCGCTTACCTGATGCGCGAGGTCTTCGACGCCGATTACAGCGAACTCGCCCGCACGCTTGGCAAGACCGAGGCGGCCTGCCGCCAGCTGGTGCACCGCGCAAAAACGCAACTGCGCGAGGAGCGGCCCCGCTATGTCGTGCCGCGCGACACGCATCTGCGGCTGCTGCGCAGTTTTGCCGACGCCTCGTCGCGCGGTGACTTCGCGGTACTGAAGTCCATGCTGCACGAGGATGCCGAATTGATCGGCGACGGCGGCGGCAAGGTGCCGAGTTTCGGCAGGCCGCTGGTCGGCGGCCAGCGCATCGCGCAGCTGTATCTGGCGACCAGCCTGCGCGTCGGCGGCGGACTGCGGGTGGATCTGGCCGTCATCAACGGTCATTGGGGCTTGCTGCGTTTCATCGACGGCGTACTGGAATCGGCGCAGTCCTTCGAGACCGACGGCGAGCGCATCGTCCGCATCCACGTGCAGCGTAATCCCGACAAGCTGGCGTCGCTGGCGGCGAGTCTGCAGGCCTGAAAAGCCCGGGCCTGCATTTGTTTACGGCAATCTTCGGGCGTCTGTCACAAACCGGCACTGCCGCACGTCTTCAGGGTATGTGCAGCTCATCCCGAGCCACACCACTGAAGGAACCACCATGCACGAAGCCCGCCTCCCCTGGACCAAACTCGCCTCCAAAACCTACGAGGCCATGGCCGCCGTCAGCGGCACCCTCGGCGCCTCCACCCTGGGCATGCCGCTGGTCGAGCTGGTCCAGACCCGCGTCTCCCAGATCAACGGCTGCGCTTTTTGCGTCGACATGCACGCCCGCGACCTGCGCAAGCACGGCGAAATCTGGCAGCGCATCAACAGCCTGTCGACCTGGCGCGAGGTCGGGTTCTATTCAGAGCGGGAGCGCGCCGCGCTCGGCTGGGCCGAAACGCTGACCCGGCTGGCGGATGTACACGGCGACCACGACACGGCCTTCGCCGCCTTGCAGGGCGTGTTCAACGAGCAGGAAATTGTCGACCTGACCTGGGCCGTGGCCAGCATCAACACCTGGAACCGCATGGCGGTCGGCATGCGCCAGTCGCCGTCCGACAAGCCGCTGGAGTGAGCGGTCTCAGCGAGGCCGCCGCTCGGCCGCCTCCTGCGCGATGTCAGGCGGCACCTGCCTGAGCAGCCAGCGCACCGCCAGCGGCACCAGCACCAAGTCGTCCACCACACCGATGAAGGGCAGCCAGTCCGGAATGATGTCGATGGGCGAAACCAGGTAGAGCACGATCAGCCCGGCGCCGACCTTCAGCGCGCGCGGCGCCCGCGGGTGCCGCACGGCAAACCAGAGCTGCCGCGCATCGCCGCGAAAGAGGGCCCACAGCAGGGAAAGGCGTTTGAACATGGTCGGTCCTCAGGTTGTCGGTCGCAGGGGACCGGGCTCTTGGGATGTGGTGCTGGATGCGCCGCTGGACAAGATGATGAAGCAATTTGATACAAGTAACGTGACGGAGATCGCCCCGGCTTTCTGCTTGTCCTGTCCGTATTCCACGACCAACTGATCGGGCAGGACGCATCTGGCTCAAGCAGCTTTGTGCAGGCTCACACCAGAAATCGCACCCCGGCAGGCCGTTCGGCGAGTTTTAGCTTCGCCTGCACTTCTGGCGTCTCCGCCAGCAACACGCCCTTGCGCCAGACCTTCAGCCGGTTCGCCCTCAACCTGATCGCCTCGATCTTGTCGCGGGCCTGCAGCAGCACGAAGCTGGCGTCGCAGCCGACTTCGAGCCCGTAGTGATCCAGGTGCATGACTTTCGCGGCGTTGACCGTCACCGCGTCGAAGCAGGCGCGGATGCCGGTCTGGCTGGTCATCTGGGCGACGTGCAGGCCCATGTGAGCGACTTCGAGCATGTCGCCGCTACCCATGCCGTACCAGGGGTCCATCACGCAATCGTGGCCGAAGGCGACGTTGACACCGGCGGCCATAAGTTCGGGCACGCGGGTCATGCCGCGGCGTTTCGGGTAGGTGTCGTGCCGGCCCTGCAGGGTGATGTTGATCAGTGGATTGGCAATGACACTGACGCCGCTGCCGGCGATCAGCGGCAGCAGCTTGGAAACGTAGTAGTTGTCCATGCTGTGCATCGAGGTGCAGTGCGAGCCGTTGACGCGGCCCTGCAGGCCGAGGCGCTGCGTCTCGAACGCCAGCGTCTCGATGTGGCGTGACAGCGGGTCGTCGGACTCGTCGCAGTGCATGTCGGTCAGCAGGCCGCGCTCGGCGGCGATCTCGCACAGCAGCTTCACGCTGGCGGCGCCGTCGGCCATGGTGCGTTCGAAGTGAGGAATGCCGCCGACCACGTCGACGCCCTTGTCGAGCGCGCGCTTCAGGTTCTCGACGCCGCCCGGGCTGCGCAGCACGCCGTCCTGCGGAAAGGCGACCAGTTGCAGGTCGATGTAGGGCGCGACCAGGCGTTTGACTTCCAGCAGCGCATCGACGGCGAGCAGGCTGGGGTCGCTGGTGTCGACATGGCTGCGGATGGCGAGCAGGCCTTTGGCGACGGCCCAGTCGCAATACGTCAGCGCGCGCTCGATGATGGCATCGGCCAGCAGCGTGGGTTTGAGTTCGCCCCACAGCGCGATGCCTTCGAGCAGCGTGCCGCTTTCGTTGACGCGCGGCAGGCCGTAGCTCAGCGTGGCGTCCATGTGGAAGTGCGGATCGATGAAATGCGGGCTGAGCAGGTAGCCGCCCGCATCGACGGTTTCATGGGCTTGTGCATCGCTGATAGCACCCTCGGCGACCGCCGTAATGCGCCCGGCCTGCACGGCGACGGACATGCCGGTTCGGCCGTCGGGCAGGCTGGCGTTGGTGATGAGCAGGTCGAGCATGGGTGTCCTCGCGGGGCTTCGAAAGGTGCAAGCTTAGCGCTCGCCCTTGCGGTAGGGTTTCATCAGCGCCTGGGGGTAGGCCGCCTTGCGCGCCACCAGCACCAGCGCCAGGATCGACAGCACATACGGCAGCATCAGGTACATCTGGTAGGGCAGGGCTGCGCCTTCGGTGGTTTGCAGGCGCAGCTGCAGGGCGTCGAAAAAAGCGAAGAGCAGGGCGCCGAGCAGCGCCTTGCCGGGCCGCCACGAGGCGAACACGACCAGCGCCACGCAGACCCAGCCGCGGCCGTTGACCATGTTGAAGAAAAACGCGTTGAAGGCCGATAGCGTCAAAAAGGCGCCGGCCATGCCCATCAGCGCCGAGCCGCAGACGATGGCGCCGGTGCGGGTGGTGGCCACCGAAACGCCCTGACCCTCGGCCGCCTGCGGGTTCTCGCCCACCATGCGCACCGCCAGGCCGACCGGGGTGCGGTAGAGGACATAGGCGATCAGCGGAACCAGCAGCAGCGCGAACAGCGTCAGCGAGGTCTGCGCCGAGAGGACTGACAGCGCGCTGCCAGTGAGGTCGTCGAGCCAGCGCATCGGGGCAAAAGGCGTGATGGTCGGCGGCGTGTCGACCTTCGGAAAGCTGACGCGGTAGCCGTAGTAGCTGAGCGACGTCGCCAGCAGCGTGATGCCCAGTCCCGAGACATGTTGCGAGAGCGCCAGGCCGACCGTCAGGAAAGCATGCAGCAGGCCGAACACCGCACCCGTCATCGCGGCCACCGCGACACCTGCCCAAAGCGGCAACCCGAGATAAACCGCCAGCCAGCCACTGAAGGCGCCAGCGACCATGATGCCTTCGATGCCCAGGTTGAGCACGCCCGCGCGCTCGCAAAGCAGGACGCCCAGCGTGCCGAGGATCAGTGGTGTGGCGATGCGGAGGACGGCGATCCAGAACGGGGCGGAGGAGAGGATGTCGAGGAGTTCGTTCATGGACATGCTCCATGCGCGAGCAAGGCTGTCAGGGGAGTGGAAGCTTTGCCCTTCACGACCAAGCCGCGGGTTGCCCGGCGGCAAGTCACTTTCTTTTGCTTCGCCAAAAGAAAGTAACCAAAGAAAAGGAGACCCGGGAGACTGGGTCTCCTGCGCTGCGCTACGGGGCAACCTGCGGTGCTCATGAAAAGCGGGGTCTTGCCTAAACTCGCCTGCGGCTCAGACAAGGCAAGCCCTGACCCGCTTTTCAATCCGCTCCTCGGCCCAGTCTCAACGGGACAGGCGGGAGCAGGAACGGATGCGGATACAAAAAGAAGTTCAGAACGTCGCGTCGATGCACTGCGTGCTCCCGATCCCGAATTTTTCCCCAAACCCCGTCGGGCTGGGCCGAGGAGCGGAGGGCAAAACGGATAAGGGCAAAAACTTGTCTGAGCCGCAGGCGAGTTGTTTTTGACCCCGTTTTGACCGAGCACCGCAGGTTGCCCGTAGCGCAGCGAAGGGACCCAGACCATCGGGTCGCCTTTTTCTTTGCTTACTTTCTTTTTGGCGAAGCAAAAAGAAAGTGAGTTGCCGCCGGGCAACCCCCGGCTTGGTCGTGAAGGGCACACAGCTGAACCACCAAAGCGCACACCCAGGCAGCCGCGCCCCAGCACGGCCTGCCCGATTCCGGACATATCAGCCATGGCATCGCGATGAGAAGCGTCGACGCCGGCGTGCACGCCATCAGCGCGAACGATAGGTTGCAAGCTCAAACCTTCCTCCCCACCACCCGGTACTGCGTCAACAAAGTCCCCACCAGCACCGAAATCAGCGACGCCGCCACCACCACATCCGCAATGTAGGTCGGCACCCCGACCGCCCGGCTCATGCTGTCCGCCCCCACCAGCACGCCGGCGACAAACACGCCGGCCGCCAGCACACCCAGCGGATTCAGCGCCGCCAGCATGGCAATCACGATGCCCGTGTAGCCATAACCCGGCGACATGTCCAGCGTGACATAGCTGGTGCGCCCGGCGACTTCGATGGCGCCGGCAAGTCCCGCCAGCCCGCCCGACAGCAAGGCCACCATCACGACGGTGCGCGTCACCGGAACGCCGGCAAACGCCGCCGCGCCGGCATTCGCGCCCATGGCCCGGATGTCGAAACCCAGCACCGAATACTTCATCACGGCCCAGAGCGCAACCGACAGCGCCACGGCCCACAACAGGCCGGTATGGATGCGCGTCTGCGCCACCAGTTTGGACAACTCCAGGTCGCCCTGCAGGGCCACGCTCTGCGGCCAGCCCATGGCCGTCGGGTCTTTCATCGGGCCGTCCAGCATCATCGACACGAAGAGCAGCATGATGAAGTTGAGCAGCAGCGTGGTGACGACTTCGTCAACGCCGAGGCGGGCCTTCATCAGCGCCGGACCGAGCAGGAGCAGGGCGCCGGCGAGTGCGGCGGCGATCACCATCAGCGGGAACAGGATCCACGGCGCCACCGCAAAGCCTTCGCCGCCATGCATGCCGCCGACGGCAATCGCCGCCAGCGCGCCGGCATACAGCTGGCCCTCGGCGCCGATGTTGAAGAGCCGTGCCTTGAAAGCCACGGTGGCAGCCAGGCCGGTCAGGATCAGCGGGATCGCGCGGGTCAGCGTTTCGCTCAGCGCAAACACCGAGCCGAAGCCGCCCTTGAAGAGCAGCGCATACGTCTGCCCTAGCGGCGCGCCGGCCCAGAGCACCAGCAGCGAACACACCGCGAGCGTGAAGACAACCGCTCCGATGGGCGCGAGCACCAGCGCCAGGCGCGAGGTCTGCGTGCGTTTTTCGAGTCTCATGCGGATGTCTCCGTCGCGCCAGCATCAACTCCGGCATCCACGCCAGCCATCGCCAGGCCGATGCGCTCCCGTGTCCACGCGTCGGCGGGCAAGGCGGCGGTCAGGTGGCCGGCGTGCATCACCGCGATGCGGTCGCCGAGCGCCATCACCTCGTCGAGGTCGTCGGAGATCACCAGCACCGCCGCGCCGGCGTCGCGCGCGGCGATGAGTTGCTGCTGCACATACGCTACGGCGCCGATGTCCAGGCCCCAGGTCGGCTGGTGGGCGACGATGAGTTTGGGAACGTCCGGCGCCGATGTGTCTGCCGCAGGCGACAACAGCGCGCGGCCGAGGATGAGCTTTTGCATGTTGCCGCCCGACAGCGAACGCGCCGGCGCATGGAGTCCGCCGCCACGCACGTCGAAGGCCTTCACGATGGCCGCGGCATGCGCTTGCGCGGCCTGGCGGCGCACCCAGCGAAAGCGCGAAAACGCCGGGCTGCGCAAGCGTTCGGACACCGCGTTCTCCCACACGCCCAGATCGCCGACGACGCCCACGGCGTGGCGGTCTTCGGGGATGCGGGCGACGCCGCGCGCCACCAGTGCAGCAGGCGAGGCTTTCATCGGCTGGCCGAGGAATTGCACCCGGCCCGCGGTGGCGCTGCGGGTGCCGCACAGCAGGTCGGCCAGCGCGCGCTGGCCGTTGCCCGAGACCCCGGCAATCGCGACGATCTCGCCAGCCTTGAGCGACAGCGACACCTCGTCCAGTCGTTCACGGCCCGACGCCTCTGTGCTGACCGCGTCGAGCGTGCAGATGTCGACACGTGAGGCCACCGGAACCGCCGTCGGGTGCCGCTGCGTGCGGCTGACCGCGTGGCCGACCATCCACTGCGCCAGCTGCTCCTGCGTGGTGCCGGCCGCATCGGCCTCGGCCACCAGCCTGCCGCCGCGCAGCACCGCCACCCGGTTCGACACGCGGAGTACTTCGCCGAGCTTGTGGCTGATGAAAATGATCGACAGGCCCTGCGCCACCATCTGACCGAGGGTGTCGAAGAGCGCTTCACTTTCCTGCGGCGTGAGCACGGCGGTCGGTTCGTCCAGGATCAGGATGCGCGCGCCGCGGTACAGCGCCTTGAGGATTTCCACCCGCTGGCGCTCGCCCACCGACAGGCTGCCGATTTTCGCGTCAGGCGACACCGGCAGGCCGAAGCGTTGCGCCACATCGAGCAGCCTGGCCCGCGCCGCGCGCAGGCGCGAAAACGGCTGCCACAGCGGCTCGCTGCCCATCACCACGTTCTCCAGCACCGTCAGGTTGTCGGCCAGCGTGAAGTGCTGGTGCACCATGCCGATGCCGGCCGCCAGCGCTGCCTTCGGGTTGCCGGGTGGCAATGGCTGGCCGAAGACATCGATCCGGCCTTCGTCCGCGACGTAATGCCCGAACAGGATGGACACCAGCGTCGATTTGCCGGCACCGTTCTCGCCCAGCAAGGCCAGCACTTCGCCCGCGTGCAGCGTCAGCGAGATGGCGTCGTTGGCCACCAGCGCGCCGAAGCGTTTGGTGATGCCGGTGAGTTGAAGGACGGGCGTGGTCATCGAAGGATGTTTATTCGGCCCCAGGCCGGGACAGCGGTCTTCGCGCAGTGATGGCGACGGCCGACGTGCGCATGTGTCTCTCAAACCCGAGGTCGCTGTGGATCCGGCTTAGCCGGTCCACAGGTGGCGTCCCCTGGAAGGGGAGAAGGCGCTACACGCAGTGAGCGTCCGACAGGGGGCAGCCTTATTTGCTCGACTTCGGCGCGCCGTCGTCCACCTTCACGGTGAACTTGCCGGCGAGGATGTCTTTTTCCTTCGCGCGCACCTTGGTGACGATGTCGGCCGGAATCTTCTTCTCGAAGGTGCCCAGCGGTGCCAGCTCGGAGCCCTTGTATTTCATCATCGAGTACGGGCCGTAGTCTTCGCCCTTGAACTTGCCTTCCTTCACCGCCTTGACGGCGATGTCGATGCTGGGCTCCATGTTCCACAGCGCCGACGACACGACGGTGTCGGGGTATTGGGCCTGGGTGTTGATCACGTTGCCGATGGCGAGCTTGCCTTTTTCCTTGGCCGCGTCGCTGACACCGAAGCGCTCGGCGTACATGACGTCGGCGCCCTTGTCGATCATGGCGAACGCCGCCTCCTTGGCCTTTGGTGGATCGAACCAGCTGTTGATGAAGCTGACGGTGAATTCGACCTTCGGATTGGTCTCTTTGGCGCCGGCCATGAAGGCATTCATCAGGCGGTTGACTTCAGGAATCGGGAAGCCGCCGACCAGGCCGATCTTGTTGGTCTTGGTCACACCGCCGGCGATCATGCCGGACAGGTAGGCGGGTTCCTGGATGTAGTTGTCGAACACCGAGAAGTTGGGCTGCACGGGCTTGCCGGACGAACCCATCAGGAAGGACGTCTTCGGAAAGTCTTTCGCCACTTTGCGCGCCGCAGCTTCCACCGCGAAGGCCTCGCCGACGATCAGGTTGTTGCCGGCCGTGGCGTATTCACGCATGACCCGTTCGTAGTCGGCGTTGGAGACGTTTTCAGTCGCCTTGTATTCGATCTCGCCCCGCGCCTCGGCCGCCTTCAGCGCCTTGTGGATGCGGCCGGCCCATTGCTGCTCGAAGGGCACGGTGTAGATGCCGGCGACTTTCGGTTTCGCGACCTGCGCGAAAGCCAGGCCTGGCGCTGCGATGGCCAGTGCGGTGGCCATCGCGATGAGGTGACGGCGCTTGAGTGAGGTGGACATGGGCTCTCCGGTGTTTGAGTGGATTGAGGGAAAGGGAAACGGGTGTCCGT
The DNA here is from genome assembly GCA_030655515.1 of Polaromonas sp. GTDB lineage: Bacteria > Pseudomonadota > Gammaproteobacteria > Burkholderiales > Burkholderiaceae_C > Polaromonas. Next base: position 74,182 of record JAURVI010000026.1, read on the forward strand.
GCGGCTGTCGAAGTCGGCTTATTTGGTGCCAAAGATGCGGTCGCCCGCGTCGCCGAGGCCGGGAACGATGTAGCCGTGGCTGTTCAGTTCACGGTCGATCGCGGCCGTGTAGATGGCGACATCCGGATGGGCCTGTTGCAGCGCCGCAATGCCTTCCGGGCAGGTCAGCAGGCAGACGAACTTGATCGACTTCGGGTTGAGTTCCTTCAGGCGCTCGACGGCGGCAATGGCCGAATTGCCGGTTGCCAGCATCGGGTCGACGACGACGATGTCGCGCGCTTCCATGTCGTGCGGCATCTTGAAGTAGTACTCGACGGCGGTCAGCGTTTTCGGGTCGCGGTAAAGGCCGACGTGGCCGACGCGCGCGCCGGGCACCACGCTCAGCATGCCTTCGAGGATGCCGTTGCCGGCACGCAGGATGGAGACGAAGACCAGCTTCTTGCCGTCGATCATCCTGAACGTGGCTTTTTCAAGCGGTGTTTCGACCTCGACGTCCTGCATCGGCATGTCGCGGGTGACTTCGTAGGCCATCAGCATGCTCAGTTCATTGAGCAGCGTGCGGAAGGTGTTGGTGGACGCATCCTTGCGGCGCATCAGGGTGAGCTTGTGCTGCACCAGCGGATGGTCGATCAGGTGGACGTTGTCGCTGCGGGTGGTCATGTTGTTTTGTGCCTCTGTGAAGTCGTTGTTCAGGTGTCGTCAGTTTGCGCGGCGGTGGTTTTCAGAACACGGTGCCGTCGCTTTCGATGTTCAGAGGCGGTTTGCCTCCATGCAATTGCTGTGCCAGAGCACGGCCTGCAGCCCAGGTGCCGCCTTCCAGCACGCAGGCCAGCGGCATCTGCTCGGCGGTCAGGCCCAACTGTGCGCGCACCAGCGGTGCGAGCTCGTCGAGCAAGGCCACCGTCAGCGCACGCCACTCGACGATGAGTTCGTCGCCGGCCTGGTGCGGCCGTTCGGCTTGCGCCGGGTCTTTCAGGCGCAGCACGCCGGCATCGAGAAAGAGCCCGCCGTTGCGGTATTCCGGCAGGCCGGTGAGCGCGTCCAGCCCGTCGACCTTCACGCCGGCCCACTGGAAGGGCTCGAGCAGTGAGTAGGTCAGCCACTGCGACAGCTTGTGAAACGGCATCCAGCCACCGGTGCTTGCATCTTCATCCGGGCCGGCACTGACGGCCGCGTGCCGCCAGCAATCACCCAGCGCCGTGCCATCCAGGGTGTTCTGCGCCGGCCAGATGGGCGCCAGGCCGGTGAGCAGCACCGACAGCAGGTCGTGGGCGCGCAGCCCGGCGGGCTCGCCATGGGCTGCGGTGAGGTGGTCGAACAGGTGACCGGGCCGGCCGGGCGTGCCGAACAGTGCGGGCTGGTCCTGCATGGCCTGGCCGAGCCGTTGCAACAAGGCCGCACGACCTTCCAGGCCGACCAGCGGGTTGTCGGCGCTGACCTGGAATGCGGTGGCCAGACGTGTGGCGGTGACGGCCTGTAAACCGGCCGCATCTGCCTGCAGCGGATACGCCGGGTCGCTGGAAAAAAGACCATCCATGAAGGCATGAAAGCTGGCAACGCCCAGGCCTTCGGAGCGGCTGTATTCATGGCCCGGCTCGACGCCGCCCGACGACTCGAGGTAGCGCCACTGCGGGCCGGCGCCGGCGTCCAGCAGCACGCTGACCAGCGCCAGGTCGATCTGCGCGCGCGCACGTTCGGCGGCCGGAACATCGCCCAGTGCGGCATTGAAAGCCGCCAGCCGGTCGACACCGCCCGCCTCGAAATGGCGCCAGCGGCTGTGGTAAGGAATCTTCAGGTCCGGGTAGCGCACCTGCGTCAGCTCGGCCACCAGCGAGGCAGCGGTGACCATGGCGCCGTCGTGCACGGTGAACCAGGCCGACTCGCCGCGCCGGGCGCGCTCGAGCAGGGCGCGGGCGCGCTGGCGGATGGAGGCGGTGGCGCGCAGGCAGTCGATGGCCGCGGTGGGGGTGGCAGTCATCTCAGGCATCCAGTGCGCGTCCTTTGGCTTTCTTCAGTTCTTCCGGGGTCGGCACTTCGCCGGGTGTGAAGTAGCCGGCGGCCATCTTGGCGTCCATTTCGACCTGCGCATCGGCCGGGATCATGTGGTCGGGGATGTTCACGCGCTGCACCACCTCGATGCCGGCGCGGGTGATGGCGTCGTACTTCATGTTGCTCATCGAGACCAGCCGGTGGATCTTCGTGATGCCGAGCCAGTTCAGCACGTCGGGCATCAGCTCCTGGAAGCGCATGTCCTGCACGCCGGCCACACATTCGGTGCGGTTGAAGTACTGGTCCGCGGTGTCGCCGCCGACCTGGCGCTTGCGGGCGTTGTAGACCAGGAACTTGGTGACTTCGCCGAGCGCCCGGCCTTCCTTGCGGAAGTACGAGACCAGGCCGACGCCGCCGCGCTGCGCGCCCTGGATGCACTCTTCAATCGCATGCGTGAGGTAGGGGCGGCAGGTGCAGATGTCCGAGCCGAAGACGTCCGAGCCATTGCATTCGTCGTGCACGCGGGCGGTGAGTTCGATCTCCGGGTTCGCCAGGTCGCGCGGCTTGCCGAAGATGTAGGCCGTGAGACCGCCAATTGGTGGCAGGAAGACTTCCAGATCGCTGCGGGTGACGAGTTCGGGGTACATGCCGCCGGTTTCCTCGAACAGCACGCGGCGCAAATCGGTCTCGCTGCAGTTGAAGCGTTTGGCGACTTCGGGCAGGTACCAGACCGGCTCGACCGCCACCTTGGTCACCATCGCGGCGCCGCCGGCCGTCAGGTACTTGCCGTCGGCCTTCAGGCGGCCGGACTGCAATGCCTCGATGACCTCAGGCAGGATGACGTGGGCCTGCGTGACGGCGATGGTCGGCCGGATGTCGTAGCCGGCGGCCAGTTCATTGGCGAACACGTCGGCGATGGTGGCGCCCCAAGGGTCCATGGCAACGATGCGGCCCGGCTCGCTCCACTGCGGGTAGGGCCCGATGATGTCGGTCGGGCTGGTGTTGGTGAGGTCGGCCTTGTGGTTCTTCGACAGTCCGCCCGATGCGACGGCAAGCGCCCGGTAGATGCTGTAGGAGCCGCTGTGGGTGCCGATGACGTTGCGGTGGCTGCGCTTGGTGGTGGTGCCGACGACCGGGCCGCGTTCGGTGGCCGTGGGCGCCGCCCAGCGTATGGGGAGCGCGCCGTAACCGCTGGCGTGAGAGGTAAGGCGAATGTGCCGCGGGGCGGGAACTTCAACTGACATGGAAAAGCCCTTCAAAAAAACACTGTACTGAACCGGCGAAAGACTGGCAAGTTGCGTGCCCGCGATGTGGTGCAAGTGTGGCGTGGCGGCACGCGCTGATGTCCGACATTCGAGGTTTGCGTCTCATGGACTGCGCGGTGTGGCCGCTGCGGGCCGGATGTCCGGAAAAGCCTGGGGTGGCGGCTCGTTCCAGAGCCGCTGCCAGGTGTCGGCGAGCTGCTTCTTCGCATTGCGCGGGCCTTCCACGGCGGTCGGTGGAACCGGTGTCCAAGCGCCCGCCGTGTTGCGCGTTGCCACGCGGTAGCGGAAGGTGTAGTCGGGCTCGGCCCCCATGCGCAGGTCGGACAGGACCAGTGCGCCATCACGGGCGGTCGCTTTCATGAACCCGCTGGTGAACCAGAGCAGCCGCTGGACCGGCGCGTTGTCGGCCAGCGTCTTCAAGGCAGCGGTGTCGCTCGGGTAATGGCGAAAGGACATGGGCTGTTGGTCCACCGCCAGCGACCGGTAGCCTTCGAGGAAGCCGTCCGGCGTCATGACCACCACCCGCCACAGCAGCGTGTTCAGCGGCATCGGTACCGAAAAGCGCGGCGCGTCCTGAAGGCCGTGCGCGGCCAGCACCTGGCGCGCATCGCGGTCGACCCACGCTTTGGCGGCCAGGCTCCAGCCCAGGTAGGCGGTGCTCAGGGCGAGACCGGCGATGAGGAAACCGCGGCCCGCCCGGCGCGCGCCCAGCCCGAGGATGGCGATAAAACTCACCAGCAGCGGCAGCGTGTAGCCCAGGTCGATGATGAACACGCTGGACCACATGACGGGCGAGGGCGGCAGCGGCCAGAGCAATTGCGTGCCGTAAACCGTGAAGGCGTCGAGCAGCGGATGGGTCAGCAGCGCCAGCCAGATGGCGATCAGCCACGGGCGCGGCGCCTCGCGCACCGGGGACCACCAGCGGCGCAAGGCCAGCCAGATCAGCCAGCCGGCGAGCAACAGCACCGGCAAGGAATGCGACGGCCCGCGGTGCCAGGTCACCGAGGTCACGACGTCCGCACCCATCATTACCAGCGGGATGCCATCGAGGTCCGGCAGTGTGCCGAGGATGGCGCCCGCCACGGCTGCACGGCGGCGGTGCGCTGCAGGAACGGCCGCTGCGGCGATGGTGCCGCCGAGCACGATTTGCGTCAGCGAATCCATGCGGCCTCAACTTTGAGGCGGAGAGCAGGGCGTGGTGCGAGTCCCATCCAGCGCGTGCTCAACGCTTCTTGCCGCCGAGGATGCTGCCCAGCGCGCCGCGCAGCACCTGGCGGGCGAGGGCGCGTGCTTCGGACTTCAGCACCGACTGGACCATGCCGTCGCGCTTGCCGCCGCGCGGTCCGGTCGAGCCGAGCATCACGTCCTTGAACATGCCCATCAGGCCACCGGACTCTTCGGCCGCCTTGGCGACTTCGGCCTGGGCGGTTTCGGTGCGGGTCTTCAGCATCTCGAAGGCCGATTCGCGATCAACGGCTTTTTCGTAGACACCGGCCACCAGCGAACCCTGGATCAGCGCCTGCCGCTGCTGCGCCGTGATCGGGCCGATCTGGCTGCCGGGCGGCAGCACATACACACGTTCGGTCACGCTGGGGCGGCCCTTGCTGTCGAGCAGGCTGACCAGCGCTTCGCCGACCGCGAGTTCAGTGATGGCGGTCTCGATGTCCAGGCCCGGCTTTTGCCGCATGGTCTGCGCCGTCGCCTTGACGGCCTTCTGGTCGCGCGGTGTGAAGGCGCGCAGCGCATGCTGCACGCGGTTGCCCAACTGGGCCAGCACCGAATCGGGAATGTCGAGCGGGTTCTGGGTCACGAAATAGACGCCGACGCCTTTGGAGCGCACCAGCCGCACGACCAGCTCGATCCGCTCGATCAGCACCTTGGACGCCTCGTTGAAGAGCAGGTGGGCCTCGTCGAAAAAGAACACCAGCCTGGGTTTGTCCGGGTCGCCGATCTCGGGCAGCATCTCGAAGAGTTCGGACAGCATCCACAGCAGGAAGGTGGCGTACAGCCGCGGCGAATTCATGAGCTTGTCGGCCGCCAGGATGTTGATGACACCCTTGCCGCCCACGGTCTGCATGAAGTCGGCGATGTTGAGCATCGGCTCGCCGAAGAACTTCTCGCCGCCCTGCGTTTCGATCTGCAGCAGCCCGCGCTGGATGGCGCCCACGCTGGCGGCGCTGATGTTGCCGTACTGCGTGGTGAACTGGCTTGCGTTCTCGC
>JAURVI010000036.1 GCA_030655515.1 Polaromonas sp.
AATCGGGCGCGCCATGTTCATCCAGCCGTTGAGCGAGCGCTTGGTGAAGCGGATCGCCTGCTGGCTGCCCGAGGCGAGCTTGTTGGCCACGGCCATCGCCTTGTCCATCAGCTCGGCGCGCGGCACGCACAGGCTGACCAGGCCGATGCGCTCGGCCTCCTTGCCCGAGACGAACTCGGCCGTCATCAGGTAGTACTTGGCCTTGGCCATGCCGCACAGCAGCGGCCAGCAGATCGCGGCGTGGTCGCCGGCGGCCACGCCGAGCTTGACGTGCCCGTCGGTGATCTTGGCTTCCTCGGCGATGATGCTGATGTCGGCCATCATCGCCACGGCCAGGCCGGCACCGACGGCCACGCCGTTGATGGCCGAGATGATGGGTTTGTCGCAGGCCATGATGTTGTAGACGATGTCGGAGGCCTCGTTCATCACGTTGTTGACGGCCTTGGGGTTGCCGACCATCTCGGTCACCCAGGTCAGGTCGCCGCCGGCGGAGAAGGCCTTGTCGCCGGCGCCGGTGATGACCGCCACCTTGGTCTTGGCATCGTCGTTCACGACGCCCCAGACCTTGGTCAGTTCCCAGTGCAGGCGAGCATTGGTGGCATTCATCACTTCGGGGCGGTTGATGGTGATCAGCAACACGCCATTGGGCTTGTTTTCGAACTTGAGGAATTGAAAGTCAGCGTAGTTCATGGCAGGGCTCCTTGTTAAAAATGAAAAGTGAAAAGTGAAAAAAGAAATGAAGAGGAAGGGTCAGAACTCGGCGCGTCCGTTCTTCGGCGCCACAACGCCCACGGGCGGTGGCGGCCGGTGCAAACGCAAGCGTTGCTTTTCATGCACCTGGTGCATCATGGTCGCGCCACTCTGGATTCTCTAAAGCGCCGGCCAGATGCCACCGGTAACCGGCACAATGGCCCCCGTGATGAACGCGGCATCGTCGCTTGACAGAAAAGCGACTGCTGCGGCAATGTCCTCGGGCTTGCCCAGTCTGCGCAATGGCGTACGGTCAAGGTAGGACTGCAGCATTTTCTTGTCCAGACGATCAAGCACCGAGGTGGCGATAATGCCGGGAGCAACACAGTTGACGGTGACATGAGGGGCGAGCTCCAGCGCCAGAGAGCGCGTGATCGAGGCCACTGCCGCCTTCGCTGCACCGTACTCCGGTTGATGGATGTCGCCGGCGTAGACCACAGAGGAAATATTGACGATCCGGCCATAGCTACGCGCCAGCATGCCCTGACCAACCTGGCGCACGAGGTGAAAGATTCCCTTGAGATTGATTTCGAACGTTTCGTTCCACCGCTCCTCGCTCATGGTCATGAAAGGTACCGCGAGGTCGCCGCGAATACCGCCGACGACATTGACCAGAATGTCGATGCCTTGATAGCGCGCCGCCGCTGCCGCGAGGAGTTCATCCACCTCTGCCTTCAGCAAGACGCTGGCACGATGAGCGACCACGCCGGTCTCAGGAAATTCCTTTTTGAGCTTTTCAACAACGCCATTCAGCCTGTTGGTCGAGATGTCGGTGAGAACGAGATCAGCCCCTTCGGCGGCAAGCCGATTCGCTATTGCCCCGCCCATCGGCCCGCCGGCGCCGCTGACCAGTGCGGTTTTCCCCTTGAATCTCATCGACGCTCCTTTCGTTGTCACTCGGGTGTGTGAAGCTTGCGCTTCTTCTTTCGTTTCGCTCATCGCTTCTCGTTTTTTGAGGCTGCGCATAGCTTAAACCACTTTCTTAAAGGTAGGACTCGTCGTTATAGATTGGGCAACCATCAGGGAAAAATATTGACACATCAAAGATCGATTGCTAGTATTCGTAATGAAGAAATTAATTCTTCATACAGAATAATAATACGATGACCTGAGCCTTTATGAGTCTAAATTTCAATTTTTCAGCCGAACATGAATCCGTGCGCGACACGGTCAGGCGTCTGTGCCGTGACGAACTCGCCGCCCTGGTGACCGACGCCGAAGAGAGCGAAACTTTTCCGCGCCACGTCTTCAAGCGCTGGGGCGAACTCGGTCTGCTGGGTGTTCGCTACCCGGAGGCCGATGGGGGCAGCGGGCTCGACAAGGTCAGCGACTGCATCGTGCGCGAGGAGCTCAGCTACATGAGTCAGGCCTTCGCCTCGAGCTGGTCCGCGCATTCGCACCTCGGCATCTGGCCGATCTGGAAGGCGGGCACGCCCGAGCAGCGCAAGCGCTTTTTCGTGCCGGCGCTCGCGGGTGACAAAATCGCCGGCTTCGGCTTGAGCGAGCCCGATGGCGGCTCCAACGTGCGCGCCCTCAAGACCCGCGCCCAGAAGGTGCAGGGCGGCTGGAAACTGAGTGGCAGCAAGCTCTACATCACCAATGCGCCGATCGCCGATTTCCTGCTCGTGGCGGCGCGCACACAGCCCGAGCTGAAACCCGAGTCCATCAGCCTCTTCATCGTCGAGCTGCCGAACAAGGGCTTCGACATCCACAAGCTGCGCAAGGAAGGCATCCGCGCGTCCGAGACCGCCCTGATCCACATCGAGGAGGCCTTCGTGCCCGACGACTGCCTGCTCGGCGGCCGCGAAGGCACCTACCCGGTGATCCTCGATTCGCTCAGCGAGAACCGCGTCGGCGTGGCGGCCAATGCGCTGGGCATGGCGCGCGCCGCCTTCGATGCGGCACGGACTTATGCCAATGACCGTATCATTGCCAACAAGCGCGTCGGCGACTACCAGGCCATCGCCCACAAGCTGGCCGACATGTCGGCGCAGATCGAGGCGGCGCGCTGGCTCGTCTACTACGGTGCCTGGCGCGTGGACCAGGGTACGCTCGATGCCGCCACGGCGTCACGGGTGAAGCTGGTCGCGAGCGAAACGGCCCTGGCCGTCAGCGAGCAGGCGATCCGCATCCACGGCGGCGCCGGAATCATGCGCGAGTACCCGGTGGGCCGCATCCACCGAGACGCGCTGGTGTATGTGATCGGCGAAGGCACCAGCGAAGTCCAGAGAAACATCATCGCCCGCAGTCTGGGATTCAAACCATGAGTGATTACGTTCTTCGCGAGCGCCACGGCGCGACGCTGGTCATCCGTCTCAACCGCCCTGAGCGGCGCAACGCCTTCGACCTCGAAGTGCGCCGAGGCATCGCCGAGGCGGTCTACGAGGCGCGCGACGACGATACGGTGCGCGCCGTCATCATCACCGGCACGGGCGACGTGTTCTGCGCCGGCGGCGACTTGAAGTCGCTGTCCGAAGCCAAGCGGCCGATGTTCAAGGACCGTGATCGCATCCGGCGCCTGCACCCGTGGTTCCGCGAGCTCGTGAACCTGGAAAAACCGGTGATCGCGGCGGTGAACGGGCCGGCTTTCGGCGCCGGTTTCAACCTGGCGCTTGCCTGCGACTTCATCATCGGCACGCCCACGACCCGCTTTTGCGCGGTGTTCGGCCGCATCGGCCTGGTGCCCGACCTCGGTGGCTTCTTCCTGCTGCCGCGCATCCTCGGCCTGCAGCGCGCCAAGGACCTGGTGTTCTCGGCGCGCGAGGTCGATGCGCAAGAGGCGCTGCGCCTGGGCATCCTGTTTCGAATCGTCGAGCAAGAGAGCTTGATGCACGAGGCGCTGGCGCTGGCGGAGCGCTACCATCACGCCTCCACCGACGCGCTGGGCATCGCCAAGAACATCCTGAACCGCTCTTTCAACCTCGACCAGGACACCCTGGCCGAGCTCGAGGCGAGCGCGCAAGCGCTGGCGCTGCACACCGCCTACCACGACGAGGCCGTCGCGAATTTTCTCAACAAGCGTCCACTCAAGTTCAAGGGGGACGCCAAGCCATGACAATGGCGGCTTTCCGCGACGAAGTGCCCTACGTCATCGCGCTGACCGGGATGGACGAGGGCTTTCGCCTGATGGTGAACGTCAAGGGCGGCGCCAGCCCGGACGTGGCCATCGGGCAGCCGGTACGCATCGGTTTCGGGGAAGTCGGGGGCGTGAAGCTGCCGCAAGCCGAGGTGATTGCATGAGCGCCGTGATCACATTCGAAGACTTCAAACCCGGCGCGGTGATGGGGGAGAGCGTCGAGGTTTTCGACGAAAAGCTCGCACAGCGCTGGCAAAAAATCTTCGGCGACCAGCCTGCCGACGGCGCGAACGGCGCGGCCGAAGGGGCGAGCCTCGCGGTCGTCATGATGATGCGGGCGTACCTCAACGTGGTCGCGCCGCGCCCGCCTGGCAATGTGCATGCAAGGCAGCGTTTTTCGCTTGAGAGTACGCCGCGTCAGGGCGAGGCCATCCGCACCGTGATTGCCTGCATGGGGAAGGAGCTCAAGCGCGAGCGCCGCTACGTTGAACTCCAGGCCTGGGGCACCGGCGACGAAGGCCGCTCGATTTTCACTGGCCGCATGACCCTGATCTGGGCGGCATGACCATGAACGCTTCACTCCGGCAAACTACCCTCAAGGTCGATTCGGCAGCCATTCGCGCCTATGCGGAACTGACGAACGATTTCAATCCGATTCACCTCGACCCGGTGTTTGCCGCCGGCACGTCCATGGGCGGCGTGATCGCGCACGGCACCATGTCGATCTGCCTGCTGTGGCAGGCGCTGTTCCGCACTTTCGGTGCATCTGCCTTCGAGGCATTGGAACTCGACATCCGTTTCGTCAAACCCGTGCGTGAAGGCGAGACGCTGACGGCAGGTGGTCAGCCGAATCCAGAGGACGCTGGTTTTTACGACGTCTGGGTGCGCGGCGACGATGGCAGCGACCGCGTGGCGGGCACGGTGCGCCTGGCGGTCATTCCTGTCGGAACCACATAGGCTGATTGTGTTACAAATGTATTTTTTGGCTGCTTCCGGAATGCGGATAATGGCCCGGAAGCGTTTGCGGGCTCGACGCTCAATGGAAGACGCAGTGTCGTGATTGGCGCCGCCGCGGGACGATGCGCCGGCGGGACTCAGTTCTGCCGACGGGCTTGTTAGGAGACATCGGACATCCATCCTGCATACTACGTGGAAGAATGTGATATATTTATTGCGTTATCACCGCCTGCTGGCACCACGGGTGCCGACTCAGACATTGCCGTGTACGTTCAAAAAATCGCAAATGGCTGTTTCCACTATCAGAAGAAAAAAGCAAGATGTGCCTTCGGGAAAATCTGACGTAATTACCTTTTCCGAAGGGAACCGCGCGGAAATTATGGCGGCGGCAGCGGAAGCGTTCATGATCAATGGTTTTGCCGCCACGTCCATCGACACCGTGGCGGAGGTCTTGGGATGCACCAAAGGCCGCATTTACTACCAGTACAAGAGCAAGGCCGACCTGTTTTTCGATGTCCACCGCGAAGCGATGTTGATGAATCTCTTCGCGATCTCGAACGTCGCCAAAGGCAACGCGAGCCCGCTGGCGCGTCTGCGCAAAATGATCCATGCGCAAGTCATGGTAGTTATTACCAGACTCCCGTTTCAGCGCGTCTCGGTGCAAGGGGTCGAACTGCATCTCTCGGGCAGCACCACCTCCAAGCAGCGCGAAGTACTGAGGACTCTGATGGATCTGCGCGACCAATACGAGAAGCTGTTTGTTGATGTCATCAAAGAAGGCATTCGCATCGGAGAGTTGCGTCCCTATGATCCTAATTTCGTGGTCAAACCCCTGTTGGGCGCTCTGAATTGGATGACCTACTGGTACCACCCCAACAGAGATGAAACCGATCAAACCAGACAGCAACTGGCTGACAACATGGCTGACGTTATGCTGGGTGGCATCATCGCGTGACAAAGATGGATTCGATCTACTATGAACAGGCGATGGTCGGCCCGGTCGTTGTCGACCGGGCCATCAATTGATCCGCCAGGATGGTGTTGTGGTGCAGCAGGGCCTTACACCATGATGTCTGCTTGCCGCGACGAGGCCGACGCACCTTGACTCAAGCGGGTTGGCCGCCAATCAATGATCGCGCCAATGATTTTGTAGACACAGAAGGGTTTCAAATGGACGTCGAATTTGTGCGCCACGGCGGCATCGCAACGATCAAGCTGAATCGGCCGGACAAATACAACGCGCTCAATGAACCGATGAAAAAAAAACTCGCCGAAGTTTTTGCGGAGTTGCGCCTCGACGATGGCGTACGGGCGATCATACTCGCGGGCAATGGACCGGCATTTTGCACCGGTGGTGACGTCAGTACCATGGGCAATTTTTCACCAAAGTCGCTGGAAGTGCGTCTTCGCACCTCACACAAGATGCTACTTGACATCGACGCTATCGAGAAGCCTGTTATCGCATCGGTCAGGGGAGCTGTCGCCGGTATCGGCTGGAGCATGGCCATGGTTTGTGACCAAATTGTCGCTTCGGAAACAGCCTACTTTTCGCAGTCTTTCAAGAACGTTGGGGTGATACCGGATGGCGGCGCACTTTATTTTCTGGCCCAGAATATTGGCGTACTAAGGGTGAAAGACTTGGTGCTGTCAGGACGGCGCCTGCCCGCCCAGGAGGCATTGCAACTCGGCCTGGTCACCAAACTCGTTCCAGATGACAAGCTTGAAGAGGAAACCTTGGCGCTTGCGCAAGAACTTGCCGACGGCCCGACGCTGGCTTACGGCATCGGCAAGAAGCTGCTCAAGCAGGTGTACCCGTCTGGCCTGGAGACGTTTCTGGACAGCGAAATGTGGGCGCAAACGGTTGCCGTTCTCAGCGATGACCACAAGGAAGGCGCGCAGGCTTTCCGCGAGAAACGCAAACCGGTTTTCAAGGGGCGCTAACGCTAACAAGATCGTCAGCATCGGCAAGCGCCCAGGCCAGCAGCGGATACTTGCATTGAGGCCGACAACGGTGGGCCGATTCAACTGGATGCGACGAACCGCGGTGAACGTTTCTCCAGAAATGCGTTGATGCCCTCTGCGCATTCCTCCCCGTACATGCTTTCGGTCACGGCATCGCGTTCGGCGTCCAGTTGGTCACGCAGGCTGCGCTGCTCCGATTCATAGGTAAGCCGTTTGATGCGCCCGTGCGCGGCGTACGGTCCCTTCGAAAGGGTCGTAGCCCAAGTCAATGCTTCGGCGACGGCGAGGCCTGGCCCGACTACCTTGTTCACGACACCAAGTTGGTGTAGCCGCGCAACCGGGATGGGCGCCGCATCGAGCATGAATTCAAGCGCCGCCTGATGCGGCAGGGCGCGCGAAAGCCAATGCGTCGCTCCGCAATCCGGCGACAGCCCGATTTTTGCGTGCGACATGATCAGCGTCGCATTCTCCGCCACGACCATCAAATCGCAGGCCATCGCCAGTGCCAGCCCGCCACCTGCCGCGGCCCCCTCGACAGCCGCGATGATGGGCTGCGGACATTCGCGCATGGCCATGATCCAGGCATGACACGCATCGACGTGCTCCGCCTGCGTATGTTTGGGCCGCGAGCGCTGCTCAATCATGCGGGTCAGGTTCCCGCCACCACAAAAATGGGGGCCGTCACCGCACAACAGGATCGCGCCGATATCGGCATTGCGCCGAAAACTTCTGAATGCCTCCAATCCTGCATCAAAAATACCGCGGGTCAGCGCGTTGCGCGCCGTCAGATTGCTGATGGTGACGATGGCTACCCGCCCTTTTTGCGTCAGAACCAATCGCGGTGTCGGGGGAGGAGGAGTGGACATGGAGAATCCTGTTTGAAGTGATGAAATGGCTCGGTACCGCAGTTGGCCCATGAAACACCAGGCACCGCGCAAGCCGCCGTAATTTGCCCATGGCGTCGCGACCAGGTAAGCGACGTCTACCGCCTTTGGGTCAGCACGTACTCCGACAGGTCGGGATCGTGCGTCATTCGCCAATACGCCGCCAGCGTCCAGGGCATTGTTGCAAAAACCCTTCCCTTGGCATTGCGGTACCAGTTATTCATGCCGGGATGGGTCCATACGAGCTGGCCGTGTTCAGTATCGACTCGCGCATTGTAGTCATCATGCACCTCGCGGCGAACCTCAATGGCGTCAATACCGCCCTCTATCATCTTGACCAGGCAAGCGCTAACATAACGCATCTGGCATTCAGCCTGAAACACAATGCTGCCACCGTGAGCAAGATTGGTGTTAGGTCCGAACAGGCAAAACAGATTAGGGTGGTCTGGCACAGTGATCCCCAGATAGGCTTGAGGATCGTCTTCGCCCCACACTTGCGCCAGCGGCACACCACTGCGGCCGCGCACTTCCATTGGCGACAGCAGCCTGCCGACTTCGAAACCGGTCGCATAAATGATGACATCGACCGGATGCGTCTGACCGGTCGCCGCGATGACGTGATTGGCGTCAATCCGATCAATGCCGGTTGCGACAAGCGCCACATTCGGCCGCTTCAGCGTGCTGTACCAATGATTATCGAGGAGCATGCGTTTGCCGTAAGGCGGGTAGTCCGGCAGCACCTTGGGGATAATATCCTCGCGATCCTGGAGTTCAGTTTTCAGGTATTCGGTAAGCTGTTCGCGATGGCGGTCGTTGTGCCGGTTCATCGCGCGCTCGGGGTGCGCCCAGCTTGGATCGCGCTTGAGGGTTCTAAGCAGGCCGTCACCGTAGCGCCAAAATAGGCCAAACCGGTACCAGTGGAAATAGTGCGGCACATGCTCAAGCAGCCACATCGTTTCAGGCGCCACCTTGCGATGGTAGTCATTGGCAGGCTTGACCCATTGCGCAGAGCGCTGGAACACAGTGACGTGGGCAGCCTCGGCCGCCACTGTCGGCAGGAATTGCATGGCGCTGGCACCCGTGCCGATGACCGCCACACGTTTGCCCTGCAAGCTGACGTCATGACGCCACCGGGCGGAATGGAAAGACTCGCCCTCGAAAGTTTCCATGCCGGGTAACACAGGCATTTTTGGCCTGTTCAGTTGACCAACGGCCGAGATCACGCCTTGTGCCAAGAGGGTCTGCTCCTGGCCATCAGCCGTGCGTAAGACCACATGCCATCGACTCGCAGCTTCATCCCAAGTCAACGACCGCACCTCGGTATTGAACCGGATGCGATCAAGGATGCGATGCCGCCCGGCAACATCACGCAAATACGCCTGCACCTCTGCGCTCTTGGAAAAGTAGCCGGTCCAGCGGTAATTGGGTTCAAAGGAGTAAGAGTAGAAGTGGTTGGGGGTATCCACACCGGCATCTGGATAGGTATTCTCATACCAGGTGCCGCCAACATCCGGGTTCTTCTCGATCAATGTCCAGGGTATGCCCAACTCATCAAGTTTGATGGCCGCGCACAAACCGGATACGCCGGCACCGATAATCAGGACATGAAACTGAGATGCGTTCTCTGGCCTGCCTTTGTGCCAATGCACGTTGCGGTCCACGAGGCGCATCTCCTCCATCACCATCGGAAAATATTCCTGAGCAACCTCTTCAGCAACGCTGACTCGCATCATGCGGATGAATCGCTCGGCGCCGGGGAGCGGCGGCAGCGCACGCTCACCGCGCTCGATCTCGCCCATGACGCGCTCCATGGCATCACGCACCAACTGCTGCACCTCCCCGGACAAGCCACCTGATTCGTCGGCGAACAGGTTGATATCGCGTTTGGGCAAGAAGGGTTCTTGCAGCCAATGATCTTCCCCGGTGATTTGCGCAAGACATATGATGAGCGTCGGGATGGACGCATGCTGCAGCATATTGCGCAGTGATTGGTCAGGCATTGACAGCTCCTTTGGCGAACTCGCGTATTAACATGGCCTTCAATTCGGCCTTCTGCGTCTTGCCCGTGGCGGTTTGGGGCATCGCCGCGATGTAGCGCAAGGCGACCGGTTGCTTGAACTTGGCTAGGTGTTTGGCGCAATGAGCTTGCACCTCCGCCAAAGTGAGTTCGCGTGCGTCATTCTTTTTGACGAGACAGGCGAGTACCTCCTCACCGAACAGATCGCTCGGCATTCCCACGACGGCCGCAGAGGCCACTTCCGGCAGCATGTAGAGAACTTGCTCCACTTCCGTGGAATAGATGTTTTCCCCACCCCGAATAATCATGTCTTTCTTGCGATCAACGAGATATACATAACCTTCGTCGTCGCGAAAGCCCAAGTCGCCCGTATGCAGCCAGCCGTCGCACAGCGTTTCAGATGTTGCCTCGGGACGATCCAGGTAATGTGACATGACATTTGGGCCGCGCGTCACGAGTTCTCCCACAGCATTGGCGGGAAGTTCCTGACCCGTGTTGTCTACGATGCGAATCTCCGTGCCGCTGATGTTGATGCCCACGGAGCCAGCTTTTTCGAATGCCTTTGTGCTTGGCAGCGTAACCGTCGTGCCGGAACACTCTGTCTGTCCCATCCCATGGACCAGTGCGGCATTCGGAAACATCTCTTGTACGGCTTGCAGCTTGTTCACCGGCATCGGCGCCGCGCCGAACGCGACGCGGACAACCGAACCCAGGTCGTAACGGCTTCTTTCCGCAGACTGGGTCATGAGCAGCAACATCGAAGGCACAGCGAAGAAATTGGTCACCTTGTGTTTCTGGATGAGTTCGAATATATGGTCAGTCTTGAACGTGTCGACGACCAACGTGCCACCGGTTCCCAGAGTCGGCAGGAATACCGTGTGATTGGCGATGTGGAACAGCGGAGTCGTTGCCAGGTTGACCACCCACTCCTGCGGATATTCCCAGGCAAGCGCGCCTTGCAGCGCACCGGCGATAAGGCTTCGATGCGTATGCACCACGCCCTTGGGTTTGCCCGTTGTGCCCGATGTGTAGTAAATCGCCGCTGGCGCCTCGATTGGCACGTTGGCCTGCTCCACATCCCACAAGGATGGTTCAGGCTGATCGTTCCTGGCTACCATCACAACGTTAAGGCGGCCGCGCACATCTGGGGCCAGCTCCAGCAAAATATCATGAAAACTTTTTTCGCTGAGCAGCATGGAGGCACTTGAATCGACGAGCATAAACTCTATCTCTCTGGGTGTCAGCTTACAGTTCAACGGCACCGCCACAGCACCTGTCGCCAGTACGGCCAGGTACCAGATGTTGTATAGATCACTGTTTTCCAGCAACATTGCCACCTTGTTGCCGGACTTGACGTTCAAGTTCTTTTGCAAATGCAGCGCGACGCCCGCGACCGCCTGGAAAAGCTCACGGTAAGTGTAGACATGATGCTTGTATACCAGTGCCCGCTTTAGAGGCAGACGCTTGGCCGTACGGGCAAAGAATCCAGAAATGGTCAGGTTGCCTTGCAGTCGATGTTCGACAACCATACGTTCCCAAAAACTCTCCACGTTTTCACGCGTTTCAAAGGAATGCGCGACGGTTGCACTTGTGCCTATTTCTGTTGCCATGGTGGATTGCCGCGTTTGTAGTTGATCATAGTGTTTCCTAGATTGAAGATTTTTTCACCGATCAGGCGAGTTTGATCAATAGGATCTCGGTAGACCCAGCACCTTCTCGGCGATGAAGCACTTGATGAGTTGAGGGCTGACCGGCGCCAGGCGGAATAGCATGACCTCGCGCATCAAGCGCTCCACATGGAATTCCTTCGCATAACCGTAGCCGCCATGCGTAAAGACTGCGGTTTGCGCTGCCTTGAATCCCGCCTCTGCGCACATGTACTTGGCCGTGTTGGCTTCGGCGCCACATGGCTTTCCCTGGTCGTACAAAGTGGCGGCCTTGAGCATCATCAGATTGGCCGTTTCCAGTTCCATCCAGGCTTCAGCCAACGGGTGCTGTATGCCTTGGTTCTGGCCAATAGGGCGGTCGAATACGACGCGATCATTGGCGTATTGCGCAGCCCGCTTCAACGCGTTGCGTCCAAGTCCGATGGCTTCTGCCGCAACAAGAATGCGCTCAGGGTTCAACCCGTGCAGGATGTATTCGAATCCTTTACCTTCCTCGCCAATCCGGTCCTCAACCGGAATTCTTAGTCCGTCGATGAACAACTGGTTGGCATCGATGGCCTTACGGGACATTTTCTCGATTCCCCGAATCTCCACGCGGCTGCGGTCCAGATCGGTGTAAAAAAGCGTTAAACCCAATGTTGGCTTGCTTACTTCCGAGGGCTCTTGAGTACGCGCGAGCAGCAGGATTTTTTGTGCCACTTGGGCCGAACTGGTCCAGACCTTTTCGCCCTTTACGACGTAGTGGTCTCCATCGCGCACAGCCTTCGTTTTGAGCTTGAGCGTATTGGACCCGGTATTCGGCTCGGTGATCGCGAAACACGCGCGTTCCTTGCCCTCCATCAATGGCGGAAGGAAGCGGCGCTTTTGAGCATCATTACCGAATACGACGACCGGATTCAGGCCAAAGATGTTTAGATGGATCGAGGAAGCTCCCGCGCCCCCGGCACTGGATTCTGTCACGGCCTGTACCAGTATGGCCGCCTCCGTAATACCCAATCCCGACCCCCCGTATTCCTTTGGCATGGCAATACCAAGCCAACCCGCATCGGAAAAAATGCGGTGGAAATCCAAAGGGTAATCGCCATCAGTGTCCTTTTTGAGCCAGTAATCGTCCGAGAATTGGGCGCAAAGCTTGAATACCGCTTCGCGAATGGCCTCTTGGTCGGGGGAGAATGAAAAATCCATCATTTATGGCTTTGAAGAAAGTTAATTGAAAATCAGAACTGACAACAGAGATAGCAGTTAAGCCGCTAGCCAAACCGTGGCATCCAGCGCCACAACAGCACCGCGGGCTTCGCAGCCCAATGGATTTATTTCGATCTCCCGAATGGTGTCGTCACTCTGGAACAAAGTAGCAAGCGAGCAAACCACACGAACCATGTCGGCCAGCGGAGCGGCCTGTTTACCGCGGAACCCGGAATAAAGACGACTGGTTCGCAACCGACCAAACAAGGCAAGCACATCGTCTTCAGATAGGGGAAGAAAGGCGCGCACAACATCGGGATCTACTTCCACGCTTACACCGCCCCGTCCGACGATCAAAACTGGACCCAGCACTGGATCCCGTCGAAGACCAACAAGGAACTCGAACTGAACGGAGAGCATTTCCTCCACAAGCACACCTTCGCAATCCATAAGGCTGCTTTTGCCGAGTTGCAGCATATTGGCGACAGCCTGTGTCACTTCAGCCACATCGGCGAGATTAAGCAAGACGCCCCCGCTCCCACTTTTATGAAGCAGTTGTGGACTTTGCAGTTTGACGGCGAAGGGGCCGCGTAATTGCCGAATTTTTTCACCAACTTCAGATGATGAGCGCACCAGCACGCCGCGCGGCCGTTGCAACCCTGCCCGACTTTCCAGGAAGGCCTTACTCTCGTTCTCCGTCAGACTGATCGCAGCGGCCGAGGAGTCGTTACTTCGCGGTAATGACGGCGGTTCCTCCGGCGGACGCTTGTACCAATGGCCTGCCATCCGGGTCGCCCTGGCGAGGGCTGCTACGGCAGGTGGTATTTCCGAAAAAACTGGGATGCCAGCATCCGCCAGCAGCTTCATGGCAACTGGCCGGTTGGCCTGCCAGATAACAACACACGGGCGGTCCCAGTTTTCGATACCATGAATTATGCTTTCAGCGAGTGGCTGCTGGAGATTGCCAAGCGCTCCGCAGAAAACTATCATTTCATCGAATTCTCCGGAGGCGACCAACACCCCCAGCACCTTACCCAAAAGATCAGGATCAGTCGCAATTTGCGCCGTGACATCAAGGGGATTCTGCGCGGTAGCAAAGTCGGGCAGTATGTTCCTCAAACTTGCCTTGATCTCTGGCGAAAACTCCGGTATGTCCAGGCCGTTGGATATTGCCGCATCGGTTACGAGCACACCGGCGCCACCGGACACTGAAACGACACAGGTGCGCCGCCCCGGTTGCACAGGCTGCATGAGCAGGACTCTGGAGACGTCCAACATCTCCGTGAGGGACTCCACGCGACAAATGCCATACTGCTCAAAGAACGCTTGATACAGTGTGTCTTCTCCGGCGAGCGCTCCGGTGTGCGAAGCTGCAGCCGTCGCCCCGATATTTGATCTTCCGGCCTTCAATACCAGAATGGGTTTTTTCTTCGCCAAAGCCCTTATCGCCGCGCGCCGGAACAAGTCTCCATTACGGATTCCTTCGATGTACAAGCCTATGACCGAAGTTTGCTGATCGTCAACGAGATAATCCAGCAGTTCCGCCAGGTCGACATCGGCTTCATTGCCGGTGGATACCCAGTTTGCGACACCAAATCCGGCCGCCAGCACCATATCCAGCCAGTAGGTGCCAATAGCACCACTCTGGGTCCCGAAACTGAGTGTTCCGCCCAACAATTGCCGGTCGATAATGGAGAATGTCGAAGAAGCAACCAAGCCATTGTTGCCATTCATGACGCCAAGACAGTTCGGCCCAATCATGGGCACGTTGTACCGCCCCACGAGTTCGGCCAATTGAGCTTGGCGCTGCGCGCCTTCGTTGTCCTGCTCGGCATAACCGGAGGACAACACAATCAGACCGCCAATACCCGCATCCAGACATTGTTGTACCTGGGCCTGTACGTCAGAGGCGGCCACGGCAACAATACACAGATCAACCGGTTGTGTGATGGCGCCAATGGAATCGTGGCAACGCAAACCTTGCACTTGCTCCCGTTTCGGATTGACGGGAAATATCGGACCCGGGAAAGTACCGCGCCGCAATAAATGGATGACCCGTCCGCCCACTTTGGCCAAATCATCCGAGGCCCCAATGACCGCGATGGACTTGGGATTTAAAACCTTGTTCAAACGCCCTTTATCCACTTTGTCACTCCGCTTCTATCTTTGCGTCCCGAATGACCTTGGCATACCGATCAATATCCGTTGACAACCACTTGCTGAACTCTTCGGGCGAACTGCCGACCGCATCCAGACCCTGAATGCGCATTTGGGCTT
Source organism: Polaromonas sp. (assembly GCA_030655515.1). Lineage (GTDB taxonomy): Bacteria > Pseudomonadota > Gammaproteobacteria > Burkholderiales > Burkholderiaceae_C > Polaromonas. The sequence goes on from JAURVI010000036.1 coordinate 14,776, forward strand.
TAACGTCGGCACTTTCCATGATCACCTTCACAGCGCCGGCAATCTTCTGGATGACCTCTCGCGGTGTTCCGGCGGGCGCCAACAATCCCATCCATACCGAAGACTCGTAACCCGGCAACCCGCTTTCCGCAATGGTCGGCAGATTGGGCATATCGGCTGAACGGCTGGTCTTGGCAACCCCCAGCAGCTTGATCTTGCCGGTATCCGCCAAAGGCTTGGATGTGGATATCAGATCGAACATGATCTGGATATCGTTGGCCATCAGCCCTGCGAGTGCTGGCGAAGCCCCTTTGTAAGGCACATGCACGATGTCAATATCGGCCATGGACTTGAAAAGCTCGCCTGCCAGATGCACCGATGAACCAATGCCGGGAGATCCGAAATTGAGTTTCTTGGGGTTCGCCTTCGCATAGGCGATCAATTCGCCGACCGTCTTCGCCGGCAATGCGGGACTGGCCACCAGGAAAAACGGCCCGGACACGACCAGCGAAATGGGGATCAAGTCCTTGCGGACGTCATAGGGCAGGTTCTTCTTGAAACTTGGATCGATAGCCAGCGTGCCGGTGTGAAATAACAAAGTGTAGCCGTCCGAAGACGAGCGTACCGCAGCCTCTGTTGCGAGTGAGCCGCCACCGCCTGGCTTGTTGTCGACAATGACTCGCTGTCCCAGCCTGTCGGACAACTTGACGCTGAGTAAACGGGCCACCAGATCGGTGCCGCCACCGGCTGCAAAGGGAACGATGATTTTGACGGGGCGGTTGGGATAGTCCATCGCCGCGGTTTGCGCGTATGCCGCCATGGGGGCGAGACAAGCCGAAATTGCAATTGCAGCCGCTTGCCCGAATCGATAAATTCTGTTCATGTCGTCAGTCTCCTCGTGAAAATTAATAACAAGTAATTGCTCCGTCTTAATGCCTCATATCGTCAATCCAGCCGCGCACCGGAGGACTTCACCACCGTGGCCCACTTGTCGATCTCTTTCTTGACAAAAGCGCCAAATGCTTCTGGAGGCGACGTGGCAACTTCCCATCCTCTGGCGGCCAATTGCTCTTTCACATCGGGCAGATTCAGAACGCGGGTGATTTCGGTATTCAAGCGATTGACGATTGCTTTTGGCGTCCCGGCCGGAGCAAAGAAGCCGATCCATGCCGTGAACTCAAACCCCGGTACAGATTCGTTGATGGCTGCCATATCCGATGCACCGGATATCCGTTTAGGACTGGTTACACCAAGGCCGATCACCTTGCCTGAGCGCACCAGCGGCAGACTGACCGGGACGGCGTCGAATTGAAGGGATACGTGCCCCGCAATCAGATCCGCGTTCGCCTGTGCCGTCCCCTTGTAGGGGACGTGCAGCAGGTCAATGCTTGTCATGGTTTTGAACATCTCCATTCCAAGATGAGATGACGTTCCGTTGCCCGACGACGCGTAATTGATCTGGCCCGGCTTGGATTTTGCAAGTTCAATCAACTCCTTGACCGACTTCACGCCCAGCGACGGGTGGGCCATCATGATGAAGGGTACGAAGCCCGCCAGAGTGATGGGCGCGAAATCGTTGACCGCGTCGTACGGCATCTTGCCGTACAGGGAAACATTGACGCCGTGGCTGCTGCTGGTGCCGAGCAATAGCGTGTAGCCATCTGACGCTGATTTGGCCACGAAGTCGGAACCGCGATTGCCGCCGGCGCCCGGCATATTTTCCACAATGATCGGCTGACCAAGACTTTCGGCCAGCTTGGGAACCAGCAGACGCATCAGAAGATCAGTGGATGCACCAGCCGCGAGCGGCACGACGACTTTGATCGCCTTGGCGGGATACGCTTGGGAAAACGCAACCTGGGTGCTGGCAAGAAAAAGCGCAGCCAATAGAAGTCTCGCTATGACCATCATGGGTATCTCCTCTTTATTTTTAAGTTGTGATGCAGATCCGCATCGTCTAGAGTTATACCAAGTAGAATGTATTCGCGCAATCCAATCATTAACGTGAAAGAGGCGTATTTTTGAGCGAGCACTGTTTCGGCCCAGCGCGACCAATGCCAAGGGAGTCGGTACTTGGCCTTTAACGCACAGCAAGCGACGCGCTCAAGCGCTGCCCTTGCGAATGTGCCCCCTTTTGTGCTTGCACGTTGACTCGCTGTTGTGCCCGGACAGATGCGGTCGCCGGGGCGTAAGGGCGCTCTGCGTATCAGCCGGTGATTACCATCATCATGCCGGCAGCTCGATCAATTCCACCAGCGTTCCATCCGGGTCTTCCACCATCAAGCTTTTGATGGGGCCGTAGCCAGGCAGGTCAAGCTCCACCGGCTTGCAGAAAAAGGGAATGTTCCGGGCCTCCAGGCGCTGCGCAACCTGCTGCAGCGATTCCTGTTTGACTTCGAAAGAGAGCATGAGCAGTCCCGGATCACCGGGCCGTTTCGGACCGGATGGTTTTTTCAATCCCGGGCCGTTAAATGCCATCAGCTCGATTTCTCCCACCCTGCTTTTGCCCTGTTGCAGAATCACCGAGCGGGCGGTGGCGCCTTGTTGTAATCGAAACAATTTTTCAAAGGAAGACCCGAACAATGGCATATCCAGGGTTTTCCTGAATCCCAGCAGTTCCGTATAAAAAGCCAGGGATCGATCCATATCGCTCACCGTCAGCGCAACATGGTGGACTTCGCTAAAAGTCATCTGGACCTCCGTATTTGCTGTCCATCCGGCCAGTTCCGGTCGCCAAGGTCCACAATCTCGAATCTTCTCGCACGGTTCTCCAGCCATGACTTCAGCGTCATGTCGGGGTCTCCTTTGTCTTTGGACTTTTTCCTTGTTCGAAATACCTGGGATTGCTTTCCGCCAGCTTGTCGCGGGTCACCTGGCACAGGTGCTCGAACACCTGCCGACGTTCGGCACCCGCATCGCAGTGGCCGCCCCGGATGCGTGCAACCAGTTCCCGATTGAGCGCAAGCACTTCCTCGTGCAGCGCCTGCCCGGATGGCGCATGGTTTTTCCTGCCGAGGATGGTGAGCAGCCTATCGGCCTCGGCCTGTAATGGCGCGTTGCCGCTGGCCATGGCCCGCGCCGCCACCGCCATGGCACGGGATATCAGGATGGCGGCAAAACGCCGCTCGCCGTCGAGCGTCGGCGCAATGTCCCGGTCCAGCACGGTACGGGCGCCTTTCAAGAGTTCTTCCGGAGTCGGCCGGTCACGCATGGCACAGGCCTTCCCTGCCGCCGATCAAATCAAGGGATTCCATTTCCATCTCCGCCGTCCCGAGCCCGACCAGGGCCAATTCGAAAGCATCCACCGATCCGGAGGTATAGCGCGCTGCTTGTTGCAGTGACACCACCGCCCATTTGACGCTGGCCATGATCTCCCAGTACGCCATCACTTCCGGGTCGATGCGCTTGCCCGAAGTTCGTTCATAACCTCGATACAAGGCCGCGCTATCGGCCATGCCGCCAGCCTTCAGGCCAATCCTGCCGAACCGGAAAAAACGCTGGCATAACCATCCCAGGTCTTCGTGCGGATCGCCCCAGTGCGCCAGTTCCCAATCCAGAATGCCTTGCAGCCGTCCATTCTTGACCATGTAATTTCCTACACGGAAATCACCGTGGCAAAGGACGATGTCCCCCCCAGGCGGGGCGTTCTGTTCCAGCCAGCGCAAGCCAAATTCAATGGCAGGGTGGGGCAGCTCATGGCTGTCCAGGTAAGAGCGCAAATCGGAGATGGTCTCCATTGCGACCTCCTTGCCGGGCCGTTTGAGGAAAGGCAGCACTTCCGGACCGGGGGTCACCGACTGAATCCGCCCCAGCTCCTCGCCTACCTGTTCGACGATAGCGTCGCCTTGCTCCTCCAGCGGCACGGTGCCGAACAGCTTGCGCGGATCGACCACGCCTTCCAGGAAGCCCATCACAAAGAAATCCTGGCCCAGCACCGCGGGATCGGAACAGCTCCAGAGCGGAACGGGCAGCTTGACGCCGGCGGCATGCGCGGCCTGTATCACCAGGTATTCCTGGGCGGCGTTCAGGCTATCCTTGACGCCCATCGCCTCGGCGGTGCGCAATACCCAGCGCGCATCACCGCCGCGCCATTCCACGTTCACCCGCCAGTTTTGCTGCACGGTTCCGCCGGACAGCCTGGTCAGCCCGACGATCCTGAGGTCCGGTTCGCCTTTGGCCTGCGCCAGGAAGCGCTGCAGCGCATCACGCCGGTCAAGGACGTTCACCATGACCAGAATTTCTCTCTCTGACTCAACATGAGGTGGGACAACACCATTTTGTGGATTTCCGACGCGCCGTCACCCAGACGCGCCAGGCGCGCGTAGCGATACATCCATTCCAGCGGCGTATCCTTGGAATACCCCTTGGCCCCGCACAGTTGAATCGCCGTATCCACGGCTCTGTGCAGCGATTCCGATACGAATATCTTCGCAGTGGAGATTTCCTTGCGCGCGAGCTCTCCCTTGTCGAGTTGCGCTGCCGCCCGCATCGTCAAAAGCCAGCCGATATCGACATCCATCGCAGCGCTACCCATCATCCACTGCACCCCCTCGTGCTTGCTCAGCTTCATGCCAAAGCTTTCGCGTTCCGCGATATAGTCCGCCGCGATTTCGATGGCGCGCTGGGCCATCCCGGTCCAGCGCATGCAGTGCGTCAGACGCGCCGGGCCTAGCCGCATCTGGGTCATCTTGAGCCCGTCGCCCACACCAAGAAGAATGTTTTCTTCGGGAATCTCAAGGCCTTCATACACGATTTCGCAATGGCCGCCGTGGTCGGAGGGGCCCATGATCGGAATGTCGCGTTCGACGCGCCAGCCAGGCTGGTCGGCATGGTACAAAAAGGCGGTCAGCCCGCGGCGCGGATCATCGGAGGTCTTCGCCATCAGAATAAAATGCTTGGCGAGCCCGGCACCGGTGATGAACCACTTGCGTCCTTCGATCACCCAGCGGTCGCCTTTTTTCGTTGCCGTGGTCTTCATCATGGAAGGGTCGGAACCCGAACCGGGGTGGGGCTCCGTCATGGCAAACGCCGACTGCACCTTGCCATCTATGATGGGCTGCAGCCAGCGCTGCTTGTCCTTCTCCGACAAAATCTTGTTCAACACCTGCATGGTGCCGTCATCCGGCGCGGCGGCATTGAAACAGACCGGGCCGAATATCGACCGGTTCATTTCGGGATAACAGGCGGCAAGCCCAACGATGGGCAGACCTTGTCCGCCATACGCCTTGGGCATCTGCAAGGCCCACAGGCCGGCTTCCTTGACCTTCTTGCGGACCTGCTCCAGCAAAGGCTGGGCAATATTTTCATGATGGTCGTAGCTGGAGCGGTCTTGCTCAAGCGGCAGGATATGTTTGGCAACGAATTCGCGCACCCGCTGCTTGTAATCCTTGATGTGATCCGGTAGTTCAAAATCCATATCAATCTCCGTTCAGTTTCCGTTGTAAATCGATTGTTCTCTTGTTTCTTGGAATAGCCGGCCAGGATCTAATCGGGCTTTCCGGATCGAGGCGGGGGAAGAAAGCGCGCATCCAGCCATCCGCCATCGACCGGCAATATCACGCCCGTGACAAAGCTCGCCGCGTCCGAGGCGAGGAAGGCGCAGACTTCGGCAACTTCTTCGGGCCGCCCGACGCGGCCCAGCGGGCAACCGTCGATCATCAACTGCCGGAACATGGGCACGGTCTGAATGCGTTCGCTGGTGAGCGGGGTTTCTATCAGTCCCGGGGACACGGCATTGACACGTATGCCATGACGTCCAAATTCCGTGGCCAGTTGCCGTGTAAGCCCTATCAGCGCGGCCTTGCTCGTGGTGTATCCGGCGCTGCCGGTAATTCCCCCCATGCCGAATACCGATGCGATATTGATGATCGAGCCGCCCCGTTCCCGCATTGCGGGCACCATGGCGCGGCAGAGGCGGAACGGCGCGTTGATATTGATCTCAAGATACCGGTCCAGATCCTCATCGCTGGTGTTGCCGATCGAGCTGGCGTCGCCTATCCCGGCGTTATTGACGAGGATGTCCACGTACCCGGATTTTTTGATGCAGTCATCAATCAGCATGTTCGATTTCGTGCGATCAGACAGGTCCAGATCGACGAAGGAAAATTTTTCATTGCCCGACAGGCCCTCGGGCGGAGCCAGCCGGTCCACCCCGATGACGTTTGCGCCTTCCCTTAAGAAAACAGTGGCGATGGCTTGCCCTATTCCGGAGGATGCGCCAGTTACCACCGCCGTTTTATCAGCCAGCCGAGCCGTCATGCTTGCTCACCCTGATTTGTCTTTTCGTTGAAGATGCTCATCTGAATATGATTTTTCTGCCAGCTTGGAATTCAGTGCCTGTCGTTGTACACAAGCTTGTTTTGTACCAAGTCAAATGCCTGCTGGCTTGGCTCCCCCTCCCTCCGGGGGAGGGTTGGGATAGGGGTCGGCACCGACTTATGCAGGGTGACATGCTCTCAAGGTTGCCGTTCCGAGGATGACGTCCTGGTCATTTTGATTCTTGACCCAGACGTCGAATATGTTGCCAGAGCCTTCCTGCAACTTGCCGCCACCTGTGACGGTGTCATCAATTCGCACCGGCCGCACAAACCGTATGTCCAAATGGACACGGTCCAGCGCTTGCATACCCAGTGAATTCTTCAATGCCTGCCAGATAAGCGCGACTGACATGGTGCCGTGCGCTATGACGCCGCCCATGGGGCTCTTGCTGGCGAACTCCTTGTCAACGTGGACCGGGTTGTAGTCGTTGGTCACGTCCGCATAGTTCAGAATGGATTGGAAATCCACATGTTTGGAAGAAGGTTTCAAAATCGTGTTCATGGCATTTCCTATTGGGCAACCAGAGTGGTCATGATGCCGGTAAGAAGGAGTTCACCCGTGTCTTTGCTTCGCGTGGTCGTCAAGGCACGCACCCACTTTCGGTTCTTTTTTATTTCTTTGTCCAGGCACTTCACTTCCGTGAGCAGCGTCTCGCCGATGCGGGGCATGCGATTCACATCGAACGTCTGCCCGCCATGCACTCCGCCGGGAGGACGCGGCGCGTTATGGGTTAACACTGCGTCTACGACGATCATGGCCAGCATGCCGGCGGGCATGACGCCCGGGTCATTGTCTCCCGGGTAGACGGTGCGCCACTTGGCCACGACTGCTTCGTCCACCGTGAATTCCTTCACTCCGTAGACCTTGCCCGGCTCATAATGATCGTAGGTAAACAGCGGTTTGTCACTCATGTCACATCAACTCCACTTGAGGGATTTTTTGGCTCGACCCCATACGCTCTTCGAATACAACTTTCACGGAACTGCCGATGCGTACCGACAGAGGATCGCAATGGATCACATTGCACATGAAACGAAAGCCTTCAGCCATGTCGATCAGCGCCAGGACGTACGGCACGTCGCCCGCGAAGGCGGGAATCGGTGCACGGTGAATCACCGAGAAGCTCGCTACTTTTCCGAGCCCTTGCGCTTCCTGCCATTGCAGATCATGGCTCTGACAATGGCTGCACAATGAACGCGAGTAAAACTGCGCCTTTTTGCAACTCCGGCAGCGCTGAAACATGAATTTTCCTTCGTTTGCGCCTTCCCAATAAATGCGGCTGTCGGCATCGGGGAGCGGAACTGGTTTTGTCAGTGCAATGTTGTCGGACACGATTACATCCTTCCTAAAACAATGGAGCAGTGCCCCGAAAAAATACCGCCCAAGGTGTGTGCGAACGCTACCTCGGCATCTTTGACTTGCCTGTCACCGCACTCGCGGCGCAACTGGCGGACGGCTTCGATCACGTGGCACATGCCGCCGGCCGCACCCGAAGAGCCGTAAGACAACAACCCCCCATTGGTATTGACCGGAAAACGGCCGTTGATCGCGAATTCGCCGGCAAGGGCGGCACGGCCTGCCTCCCCCCGGCCATAGAAGCCCATGGATTCAAGGCAAATCAGCAATGTGCTGGTGAAGCAATCGTAAAGGTGGGCGCAATCGACGTCGGCATGTTTAAGCCCCGCCTTGCCCAGGGCAATGGCAGCCGAATCCTTGCAGCCAAAGTCCACCAGGGAAGGCGCCATGAAGATGTGCTCGTGCGTGTGTCCTTCGCCAACACCCAATATCTGGACTGCGGTTTTAGGCAAGTCGCGCGCGGCATCACCGGCGCTGACGATGACAGCGGCTCCGCCGTCAGACACAAGGCAACAGTCGAGCATGCGCAACGGTGAAGCCACCATTTTGGAATTTCGCACGTCTTCCATCGTGATGGGTTTTTTCATGTGCGCATTGGGATGCCTGGCCGCGTTGGCCCGCTGGTTCACCGCCACGGCAGCCATGTGCTCATGTGTCATGCCGAACTCGTGCATGTAAACCTGCGCCGCCTGCGCGAAAGCGGCCGGCACACTCATTCCGTAGGGCTGCTCGTATTGAGGATGCCCCACCCCAGCGAGCGCCGCCTGAACTTTTTCACCCATTCCGGTCAGCCTGTTGTCCCCGGTAAGACACAAAACGTGGCGGCACATGCCCGACTCCACCAGGGCAACGGCCTGTGCAATTTGCAGCCCGGCAGTGACGCCTCCCATGGAAATGGAAGCACTGACCTTGGGCTGCATGCCTACATACTCCGCAAACACGCTGCCCAGCATCAATTGCGGCGAGGTGAATGAATAGGCGGCGAGTAACCCGTCAATGTCAGACACCTTGAGTCCGGCGTCTTCAATGGCCCCGAGTCCGGCCTCGGTGTGCAGCGTCATGCACGTGCTTTCCGGCAACGCGCCCATCCTGGTGTCATGTACCCCACTGATGATGGCTTTTGAATTCATAATTTCCCCAAGAAAAAACTCATGATAAATGCACTCGCGTCTTCCCTGTCGCTTCTGAAACCGACGTGGAACATTCTGCGCGCCTGCAGCCGCTTGGCTAAAGCCCTAGGGAAGCGCGGATTTATTCCTCGCGGCCCCCGATCCCCTGGCTTGGGCGGTCTGCGGCGTTGCAATTTTTGCCAATAGCTACGGCTATTGGCTGCAAATTGCGCCTTGCAGCCCATCCCAAGCCAAGCGCCGGGAAT
>JAURVI010000038.1 GCA_030655515.1 Polaromonas sp.
GGCCAGCGGGTCGAGGCGTTGATGGCAAACGCAATCAGGCACATACGCTGGCCCCCACGCTTTTCACTGCGTGTAATGCGCTGCCCCCCGAGGGGGCTATTTTTCCTGGGGGCGGCCCGGCGGAAAAATCCACCCCCACGCTTTTCACTGCGTGTAATGCGCTGCCCCCCAAGGGGGCTATTTTTCCTGGGGGCGGCCCGGCGGAAAAATCCACCCCCACGCTTTTCACTGCGTGTAATGCGCTGCCCCCCGAGGGGGCTAATTTTCCTGGGGGCGGCCCGGCGGAAAAATCCACCCCCACGCTTTTCACTGCGTGTAATGCGCTGCCCCCCGAGGGGGCTATTTTTCCTGGGGGCGGCCCGGCGGAAAATTTTGACGGCTCTACGCTGCGCACTAAATATCTTCGAGCAAGGGGTAGGGCAGCGGCAGCAGCGTCAAGGCAGCACCTACGGCACTCCCCAGTGTGAGACGGCCATCACCGGCATTGGCCGCGGCAGCCGTCTGCATCGACACAATCACGTCAAAACCCGCCGTTGGATGAGGGGCGCAGGCGGCGACCATGCCGCAGGGTTGGTCGGCATCCGAGGCGTGAAAAACTTCTTGGCCGACGACCGGTGTTCCCCTGGTGTGCGCCAGGTAGGCCCGGCGTTTCAGGGTGCCGCGAAACTGGCTGCGCGCCACCACTTCCTGGCCGGGGTAGCAGCCTTTTTTGAAGCTGACACCGCCGACCGATTCGTAGTTGAGCATCTGCGGCACAAAGGCTTCGACAATCGGCTGCGTGATCATCGCGATGCCTGATTGCACACTCAGCCAGTGCCACAAGTCCAGCGCCAAGGCCGGCCCTGCGGGTGCGGCGGTTCCGGTCGGCGCGCACCACAAGGTGCGCGGCTGGCCGGCACCGGGGTGCAAAAACACCAGGCTTGCAGCATCAAGGTCGACCTTGCTCCATACCGGATGGGCACCACCGGCGACGGATTCGATAGCGCTTCCGGCCAGGCCGTAAAGGATGTAATCTGCGCTGGCGTCGCTGAGTCTGGCTTTGGCCCGCAGTACAAACATAGCCAGGCGCTTGAGCGTGGCCGCCAGAATGTCCGCGCTGCACACCAGAAGAATTTCATCGTGGCTGCGTTTGAAGGCGATGAAGCTGGCCTGCATGCGGCCTTTGGCGTTGCAAAAAGCGGCCAGGCGCGCTTCTGACAAACCGAGCAGTGCCACGTCCTGCGTCAGTTGGCCTTGCAGAAATTTTGCAGCTTCTTCGCCGGCCACACGAATCACCCCCAGGTGCGTCAATTCGGCGCTGCCGGACAGGGCGGCGGTCACAGCCGGGGGGGCAAGGGGTAATTTGGAGGTGGAAGTAATAAGCATGGGCTGAATTATCATAGCCTCATTGTTTTCTGGAAGGTGGCAGGGTTGTGCGTCGTTTTTTGATGGGTTTGCTGGTGTTGCTGTTGGTCGCTGGCCTGCTGGTGTCCGGTGCCGTCGGTTGGTGGCTGCACGCACCCTTGCGCCTGAAACCGCAGCCGGGCAGCCAGGTGCTGGACCTGGAAATCGAACCGGGCACACCCGCCCAGGGCGTGGCTGAAGCCGTGGTGGCCAGCGGCGCCGACGTGCCTGCCGTCTGGCTGCACACCTGGTTTCGCCTGTCCGGCCAGGCGCGCCAGATCAAGGCCGGCAGCTACGAGATCACGCCGGGCACCACCCCGCGCGCCCTGCTGGGCATGCTGGTGCGCGGCGAGGAAAGTCTCAAAAGCGTCACGCTGGTGGAAGGCTGGAATTTCCGCCAGGTCCATGCGGCCCTGCAAAAAGCAGAGGCGCTCAAGCCCGACACACAAGGATTGAGTACCGAGGCCATCATGGAACAACTGGGCAAGCCGGGGGTTCACCCTGAAGGCCGCTTTTTCCCCGACACTTACACCTACGCCAAAGGCGCCAGCGACCTGGCCGTGCTCAAACGCGCCGCGCGCGCGATGGACAAACGCCTTGGCGCCGCCTGGGCGCTGCGCAGCCCCGATACCCCTTTGCAGACGCCTGAGCAGGCCTTGATTCTGGCCAGCATCGTCGAAAAAGAAACCGGCAAATCCGCTGACCGGGCGGAGATTGGCGGCGTATTCACCAACCGCCTGCGCATCGGCATGATGTTGCAGACTGACCCGAGCGTGATTTACGGCATGGGCCCGCAATTTGACGGCAACCTGCGCAAACGCGACCTGTTGACGGATACGCCTTACAACACCTATACACGGGCTGGCCTGCCGCCCACGCCGATTGCCATGCCCGGCAAGGCGGCGCTGCTGGCAGCGGTTCGACCGGCGCCGACCAAGGTCCTGTATTTTGTGGCACGCGGCGATGGCACCAGCCATTTCAGCAGCAGCCTGGACGAGCACAATCGCGCCGTCAACAAATACCAGCGCGGTCAGTGATGGTGATGCAAGGCCTGTTCATCAGTTTTGAAGGCATCGACGGCGCGGGAAAATCGACGCACATCAGCGCACTCGCCGACGCTTTCCGGACGCAGGGCAGGGCCGTGACCCTGAGCCGCGAACCCGGCGGCACGCCGCTGGCCGAGAAGCTGCGGACCCTGATCCTCAACGATGCGATGGATCCGCTGACCGAAGCCCTGCTGATTTTTGCGGCCCGGCGCGACCACTTGACGACCGTGATCGCCCCGGCACTGGCGCGCGGCGAGGTGGTCCTGTGCGACCGCTTCACCGACGCCACCTTTGCCTACCAGGGCGCCGGGCGCGGTTTTGACCTCGAAGTGCTGTCGAAACTGGAGCTGTGGGCGCAGGATGTGCAAGGGTTGGGGCACGATTTTGTTCATGAACTTGGGAAAAAGGGAGCGGCTGCGGCGATTGTCCAGCCGGACCTGACGGTCTGGTTCGACCTGCCGCCCGAAGAGGCCGCGCAGCGCCTGGCCGGTGCCCGCTTGCCGGACAAGTTCGAGGCCCAGCCGGTGGCGTTTTTCCGCCGCGTGGCCCAGGGCTATGCCGACCGCATGCGCAAGGACCCCGGGCGTTTTGCCCGGATAAACGCCGCGCGCGCGCGCGAAGACGTCTGGCGTGAGGTGGCGCAGGTGTTTTCCAGCAAAGGCTGGTTGCCATGAGCAACGGCTCTCGGGCCCAAGGCCAAAACCCGCCCATGGCGCCCTGGCTGCAAACCCAGTTGCGCAGCCTGCTGGCCCAGCGCGGCCATGCCTGGCTGCTCAGCGGCCCGTCCGGCCTGGGGCAGTTTGAACTGGCGCTGGCGCTGGCCCGGGCCTGGCTGTGTGAGCAGCCTACGGATCAGGGTGCCTGCGGCGCTTGCGGCAGTTGCCACGCCGTTGATGTCCACACCCATGCCGACCTGTGCATGTTGATGCCCGAAACCCTGTCGCTGGCCCTGGGCTGGCCGCTGGACGAGAAAACCCAGGACGATCTGGACAGCAAAAAACGCAAGCCCAGCAAAGAGATCAAGGTTGATGCGGCGCGCGAAGCGGTGGCCTTCACCCAGTTCACCCGCTCACGCGGCACCACCAAAGTGGTGCTGGTCTACCCGGCCGAGCGCATGAACGCCATCACCGCCAATACCCTGCTGAAAACGCTGGAGGAGCCGCCCGGCGCGGTCAAGTTCATTTTGGCCACTGAAGCGATGCACCAGTTGCTGCCGACCATTCGCAGCCGTTGCCAGGGCCACACCATGCACTGGCCGGCGTTCGATCACGCGCTGACCTGGCTGGCTGAGCAAGTCAAGGCAGAAGGAAAATCCGGCGCCGCCGCGCCGGCCGCCGCCGATTTGCACACCCTGCTGGCCGCGGCCGGTGGCCGGCCGGCCGATGCGCTCGTGCGCTTGCAGGCCGGGCCCAGCCGCGAAGCCGCACAATGCTGGCATGCCCTGCCCAAAGCCGTGGCCCGCGGCGATGTCAGCGCCCTGGCCGACTGGGCGCCGGCCCAGGCGGTCGATGCGCTGCAAAAGCTTTGCCACGACGTGCTCGCCGTCAAAGCCGGGGCGCAGCCACGCTTTTTCAGCGCCCGGGATTTGCCGCTACAGCCAGCCGATGACAGGGCTGGCAAGGGGAAGGGGGCAGGTTCCGGCAGCGGCCCGGGTTTCCTGGCACTGGCCGCCTGGTCCAAGGAGTTGGCCGCCAGCGCGCGCACCGTCGAGCACCCCTACAATCCGGGCCTGATGCTGGAATCGCTGGTCAGCCGGGCACGGCTGGCGCTCAATTCGAAATAAGCGCCTTTCTTGCCGCCAGCCTGGCGGCCAAACCGATAAACTATTCATCATGAGTACATCGCCTCCCGCCACCGCTGCCGGCGCTACCGCAACCAGTTCAAGCGCCAACCGGCCCAGCGTCATCCAGTTGGCGATCAAGGAAAAAGCGGCGTTGTACGCCGCTTATATTCCTCTGTTCACGGAAGGTGGTATTTTCATCCCCTCGGTGCGCGACTACAAGCTGGGCGACGACGTGTATGTGCTGCTCACGCTGCCGGAAGACACGCAGCGCTACCCGGTGGCGGGCAAGGTGGCCTGGGTCACGCCGGCCCGCGCCTCCGGCAACCGGACACAAGGCGTGGGTGTGCGTTTTCCCAATGACGAAAAGTCCCGCTTGCTGAAGATCAAGATCGAGGAAATCCTCGGCGCACACCTGGCCTCTGATCGCCCGACCCAGACGATATAGGGATATCGGGAGGCCGGCTCCAAGTTCTGGCTGCTATGATTTTGATGGCTTTAAACGCCCATTCGATATGGGCTACAGCCATTTTTCACACAACAATCGGGTCCTTTTCTTGATGTTCACAGACTCCCACTGCCATCTGAGTTTTCCGGAACTACAGGCCCAGTTGCCGCAGATTCGTCAGGCCATGCAGCAGGCCCAGGTTGGGCGCGCGCTGTGCATTTGCACCACGCTGGAAGAGTTCGAGACCGTTCATGCGCTGGCCACGACTTACGATAATTTCTGGTGCAGCGTCGGTGTACATCCCGACAATGAAGGCGTGACCGAACCCGGCGTGGACGATTTGGTGCGGCGCGCTGCCTTGCCCAAGGTTGTCGCCATCGGCGAAACCGGACTGGATTACTTTCGCCTGGGCGAACGCAGCCGGGCCGACATGCGCTGGCAACGGGAGCGTTTTCGGATCCATATTCGCGCCGCCCGTCAAACCGGCAAGCCGCTGGTCATCCACACCCGCAGCGCCTCGGAGGACACACTGGCGATTTTGAAGGAAGAGGGCGAGTCGGCGGGCCAGGCCAGCCGGGCCGGTGGCGTTTTCCACTGCTTTACCGAAACCCAGGCGGTTGCCCGTGCCGCGCTGGACCTGGGGTTTCACATTTCGTTTTCCGGCATCCTGACCTTCAAAAACGCCGCCGATCTGCGTGAAGTCGCCCGCTTTGTTCCGCTGGACCGCACCCTGATCGAGACCGACAGCCCCTACCTGGCACCCGTCCCTTACCGCGGCAAAACCAACAACCCGTCCTATGTGCCCTTTGTCGCGCAGCAGATTGCCGAACTCAAGAAACTGCCGCTCCAGGCCATTGCCGAAGCCACCAGCCGCAACTTCGAGCAGTTGTTTGCGGGGGTGACGAGATGAATAAATACTTCATAAAATGGATTAAAAAATCTATATATCTATTTGTTTTTATAGGGTTTATTCCTGCGAATGCAGGGTCTTATGAAGACTTTTTCAGTGCCATCAAACGTGACGATGCCGATACCGTCACACAGTTGCTGGCACGCGGTTTTGACCCCGACACCATGGACCTCACAGGTCAAAATGGTCTTTACCTGGCGCTGCGGGAGCCTTCGCTCAAAGCCGCCGGGATTCTGGTGGACTGGCCCAAGACCGATGTCAACAGGCTCAACGCCCAAGGGGAAAGCGCGCTGATGATGGCGGCGCTCAAAGGCCATCTGGACATCGCCGCCAGATTGATCCAAAAGGGCGCCGACGTCAACAAAACAGGCTGGGCACCGCTGCATTACGCCGCCAGCAACGGGCACCTGGCCATCATGAGTCTGCTGCTCGACAACCATGCCTATATCGATGCCGAGTCGCCCAACGGCACGACACCGCTGATGATGGCCGCGCTTTACGGCACCGCTGCGGCCGTCAAGCTGCTGCTTGAAGCCGGCGCCGATCCGTTGCTCAAAAACCAGCAGGGCCTGACCGCGATCAATTTCGCCCAGCGCGCCAGCCGCGCCGAAGCCGTCGAAATCATTGCCGCATTTGTTCGCAGCCGCCAACCCAAAGGAAAATGGTGATATACCTTTCGAGCGGCTGGTTAAGGAGCGGTGCCTCGGAAAGCTCACGAACAGGCCCAGTATCCACCGCTTAACTGAACGACAACCCTCAGGAGAAATTTCCATGCTCACCCTCTGCGGCTCCCCCATTTCCAATTACTACAACAAGGTCAAGCTCGCGTTGCTGGAAAAAGGTGTGCCCTTTACCGAAGAAAACACGCCCACACGCAGCACCGACGAGGCCGTCCTCAGCGCCTCGCCTCTGGGCAAAATCCCCTTCATCCGGACCGCGCGGGGCGGGCTCTGCGAAAGCCAGGCCATCCTTGATTATCTTGAGGCCATCTGCCCCCAGCCGGCGCTGCTGCCAGCCGATGCGTTTGCCGCGGCCAAGGTGCGCGAACTCACCACCTTCATCGACTGGCACCTGGAAATCGCGGCACGTCAGTTGTATGGGCAAGCGTTCTTCGGTGCCCCGCCGCTGAGCGAGGGCAACCTCGCCCGCATCCGCAAGCAGCTCGAAGGCAATATTGCCGCCTTCAAGCGCCTGGCCAAATTTTCGCCCTATGTGGCCGGCGACACTTTCACCCAAGCCGACTGCGCCGCCTTTGCCAGCTTGCCGCTGGTGGGCCTGGCCAGCAAGGTCGCGTATGGCGAAGACCTGCTGCTGGCCGGCGGCGTGGACTACAAGGCCTACGTCAAGTTCATCGGCGAACGGCCTGCCGCGCAGAAGGTGGCGGCAGACCGCAAGGCGGCGCAGGCCAAGGGGTAGCGGCTCCGGGTGGCGACCCATGGCGCCCGGCGAAGGATCCGTTCAGCAGTAACCCTGAGGAAGCGCGGATCCAATCAACTTTGATCACGCTCAGTGGCGTGGCGCGCATTTTTTGTTTGCGCTGCTACAAGAGCTTCCCCACCTTTGTCAAACACAAGTTCACCGTGGTTGAATCGCGCAAGCGACTGACCACGGAACCTGATTTCTCAATTTTTTTTTCAGCAGCCTTCATGCCGGGGCTACCGGTATGAGCTGCTGTTGATGTACGTCAAGCCTGCCGCAGTGGCGCTTGCTACATTGAACCTAGGAGAAGTCGCTGACCGCTTGCCATCCATGGATACGCCACATAAATAACTGACGTTGGCCGATCTGGGCACCTTCACCTTTTCGGTGCAATCGGATGCGTCCATTTTTTAGGTTAGGTTGAAACATGAAAGTCAACCACACCGTTGCAGGCCGGGATCATCCCGACGAGCCATTGGCCGGTTTCTCGCAGTGCCATCTGGGCATCCTTTCGCAGTTGCAGGCTTTCGTGGAGTTGCCTGCGCTGCAGGCTGCGGCTGCGCAGGCGCGCCACATCGCGGCGAGTACGCTGGCCTTGTTCAAGAACGAGGTGCATGAGCACCATGTGGAAGAAGAGAGTGTGCTGTTTCCCGCGGTTTTACGCAGCGCCGCGCCGGGCGAAGAATTCAGCCGCGTCCAGGTCATGGTGAAGCACCTGACCGCGGAACACCGGGTGATTGAATCGCTCTGGAAAGAGTTGGAGCCCGCAGTCAAGGCCACGGCCAAAGGCAAGCCGACCGATCTGGGCCGGGATGCGGTGGAACGGCTAGTGCGTGCCTACCTGTCCCATGCCCGTTTCGAAGAACAGCACTTTCTGCCCCTGGCCGAGTTGGTCCTGGGCCGCAACAGCGCTCACATGGCGGCACTGGGCCGGTCGCTCCACCTGTATCCTGCTTAGCAGGTGGTGGGTCACTACTTTTAGAACTTGTCGGGATCGGGGCCGGTCCACGCACAGTTTGGAGAAGTGGCACCGGTTGTCTGACTGGCCCCGATTTATAAGTGGACTCAGGGCGGGTTGGGTAGCAATTGCAGCTAAGTCTGCTCGGGCGTTGAAGCGGCACGACAAGGCTGAGAAATCAGCAGAAACACCAGGATGATGAAAAACAATTTATTGGGTGGCGGGCTTGTTTACGTCACCGACGCCGGCCGAATGTGTCCCGCGTGCCGACAGCCTGTTGCCGCCTGCATCTGCAAACAGGCCAGGGCGGTCGCGGCCACGGATGGCATAGTCCGGGTTTCCCGCGAAAGCAAAGGCCGGGGAGGTAAAAGCGTCACGGTCATCAAGGGGTTGACGCTGGAGGCGCTGGCGCTGGCCCAGTTCGGCAAGCAGCTTAAAACGGCCTGCGGCTCCGGCGGTACCGTCAAAAACGGCGTGGTTGAGGTGCAGGGCGATCACGTTGCGCGGGTGATCGATCTGCTCAAGAAGCAGGGCTGGGCGGTCAAACAGGCCGGTGGGTAGTTAATGTGCCATCTGACGGCTTCGCCGCTTTGGGTGACCCGCGAAATGCCTTTTGGCCGCTGACTGCGGGCCTTGTTTTAGAGCTTGCGCAGGATTACCATGAGATCGTCGTCACGCGATAGGCGCGCCAGGCGGCTTTGAGGTACTGTCCGGAGGCTTTATGCCGCAACTCATTGCGTCGGTCGAGGGCGTCGAAATCAAGCATGTCTACCTGCGCAAGGACCGGACGACACTCGGGCGGCGGCCGCAAAACGACATTGTGTTCAACAACCCGGTGGTCAGCGGTGAACACTGTGTGTTTGAATTGCAGGGATTGGCGGACGTGTATGTGCAAGACTTGGCCAGCACCAACGGCACTTACATCAACGGCAAGATGATCAAGTCCCGGCAATTGCTTCATGACAACGACGTTATCGCAATCGGCAATTTCAGAATTCAGTACTTGACGGCCTCGGAGGAATCCGGCTTCCACGAAACCGCCACGATGAAGCTCGATGCCCACGCCACGCCGGACGTTGCCGGCACATTGCACGCCAGTTTCAAGGTGCTGTCGGGTTCTTCGTCCGGGCTGGAAGTGCCGGTGGTCAAGGCGGTGACTACTTTCGGTCAGCCGGGGGTCAGCGTCGTGGCCGTTTCGCACCGGCGCTACGGCTACTATGTCGCCCCTTTGGAGGGGGATGTCCAGCCGACGCTCAACGGCAAGGTTATCGGGGCAGACGGGGTGCCTCTGGCTCACAACGATGTGTTGGAACTGGCCGGAACCAGCATGCAGTTTTTATTGAAGGACGGGTAATAAGGCACGGGCGGGTTTCACTTGGTAACGCCCTGACAGGGTATTTTTTAACCAACGCGGCGTTTGTGAATTATGCTGGCGCAGGAGCCGGTCGGGCTCAGTGCGGACACAAGGAGAAACACCGTGAATCCATCGACATGGCTGATGATCTTGCTGGGCGTTGCTTCAGGCATCGTGTTGGGGGCGGGGCTGCATTGGGGCTGGTTACGTCGCGATGCCGCCAAGAAGCGGCGCATGCCGGCGCGCTGGCTGTTGAACGCACGGGGGCTGGTGACCACCGAAGAGCGGGACGTCTGGCAGTGGCTGCGCCTGGCTTTCCCCGACCATGTGGTGATGGTCAAAGTGCCTGTCATGCGGTTTACCATTCCGAGCACTAAAGGCCAGCCTGAAAACAGGACCCAACACTGGTACGCGCTGCTCGATGGCGTCTATTGCACCTTTACCGTCAGCAATCGGGACGGCAAAGTGGTCGGGTGTGTGGACGTGCCGGGCAAGCGCGGTGTGGCCAAAGCCCACAGACAGATGAAAGAAGATATGTTGCTGGCGTGCGGTATTGGCTACACCACGGTACGGGGCAACAACTTGCCCTCAGGCAGTGCGATGCGGATGGCGTTTTTAGGCGAGGCCGAGATGGCCGAGCCGGCAACCCAGGAAGCCCAGGAAACACGGGGCGGCGACAGCAGCTTCCACGCGGCGCTCAATGAGTTCGCCGATGAAAAAATCCATGCAGCCAGGGCGGCAGCGATGAAAGAACTCAAGGACAAACAGGCCGCCGAGTCCGACCCACGAGAGAAAAATCGCAACGTCGGCTTCAACCCCGACGGCACCGGTTCTTTCATGACACGGGAAAAACCGGACCGCTTTGTCGTTCAGTGGGAAGACTCCTTCACCATGCCGGCCGAAAGCCGACCCGCCAAGCTGTCCTGAATTGCCTGAAGCGTCCAGATCATTCCATGTACACGCACCCGTCACCACGTCCAGCCGAGCCATCATCAGGCCGCTGGCGTGCCCGCCGCCTGATGATGGCGGTGCTCGCCTATTGCTCGGCCGTGTTGGTCAGTGTGGCTGCCGCGGTAGCTTTGGTGGACGCCGGTGTCCCGGTAGAGGCGCTGATCACGGTGTTCTGAGT
Organism: Polaromonas sp.; assembly: GCA_030655515.1. Taxonomy (GTDB): domain Bacteria; phylum Pseudomonadota; class Gammaproteobacteria; order Burkholderiales; family Burkholderiaceae_C; genus Polaromonas. Next base: position 10,428 of record JAURVI010000038.1, read on the forward strand.
CCATGAGTTCGACCACGCGTTCAACCCGGCCTGATGATGAGCCGCCGCTGTCGCCCGGCGGGAAACCTGTGCCCAGCCCCACCGAATTACCGGTCGAACCCGACCTCGGGCCGGTGCCGCCAATGGCACACCCGGAAGAGCCCGGCATGGTAAGACCCGCGCTCTGAAAGTCGCAGCCATGCCTGCCCACTTGTCCGACAGTCAAACGCCAGGACCTGAATGAGTCGCTGGATCCCCCATCCAGCCGCGACGCCTTGCTCGGCGTGTAGAGCGGGAGAGGGAGCAGGAGGCTTCCAGCGGGTTATTCGACCTTGACGTTGGCCTTCTTGACGATGATATGGTTGATTTCGGCATTCAGCTTGTTGACGATTTCCTTGGGGGTGCCGGCGGGGACTATGATCCCCAGCCAAGCCACGACCTCGAAGGGAAGGCCGGCCTCGGCCATGGTGGGAATGTCCGGCATGGCCGGAGAACGCTTGGGGTGGGCGGGCAGCAGTCTTTCGAAATGTTTCGAGCAGAAATATCGCTTATTTGAAAAGCTCCAGCAGGCGATCCAGTCCGCCTTCATTGATGGCCACCATGGCCTGCTCGCGCACGGCGGGTTTGGCGTGGTACGCTACCGACAGCCCGGCCACGCCCATCATCGGCAGGTCGTTGGCGCCGTCGCCCATGGCAATCGCCTGGCGGGGCTCAATGCCCAGCATCTCGCAGGTTTGCAGCAGCATTTTGCATTTTTCCGCACCGTCGCAGATGTCGCCCCAGGGCTGATCGAGCATCCTGCCGGTGAGTAAACCGTTTTTGACCTCCAGCACGTTGGAACGGGTGTAGTCAATGCCGAGCTCGTCACGAACGCGGTCGGTAAAAAAGGTAAAACCGCCACTGACGAGCAGCACTTTCAGTCCGGCAGCTTTGCACGCCTGCACCAGCCTGGCGGCGCCGGGGTTGAGCCGGAGGCGCTCGTGGTAGACGTCCTCCATGCTGTCCACGCTGACACCTTCGAGCAGCGCCACGCGCCGGCGCAGGCTTTCCTTGTAGTCGGTGATTTCACCGCGCATCGCGGCTTCGGTAATCGCTGCCACTTCGGCCTTGCGGCCGACGGCGTCGGCAATTTCATCGACACACTCGATGTTGATGAGGGTCGAATCCATGTCGAACGCGATCAGCTTGTAGTCGCTGAGCTTCAGGTCGGGCGTGGCGATGTTGACAACGAGGCCGGGGAGGTGTTCAGCAGGGGTCATGCGGGCGTGGCTTCCGTGGTGGTTTTGGGTTGTCCAAGGGATTTGAGTACATCGCGAACCAGTTGCGCCCGGTCTTTCGGTTCCGTGATCTCCCGTTCGATGCGCAGCTTGTCGTTGCCTGCCAGCTTGATGTGCTTGTTCTTCTGGATCAAATGCATGATGGCCATCGAATCGATGGGCGGGTCTTTCTTGAAGGTGATGTGGATCACGCTTGGTGCGGCATCGACCTTGATGACGCCATAAGGCTTGGCGATCACGCGCAGGCGGTGCATGTCGATCAGGGTTTGCGCCTGCGGCGGCAGCTTGCCGAAGCGGTCCACGATTTCTTCGAGCAGCGCATCGATCTGGTCGGTGGTTTTGGCGGTCGCCAGTTTTTTGTAAAACGACAGGCGCAGATGGACATCGCCGCAGTAGTCGCTGGGCAGCAGGGCCGGCGCGTGCAGGTTGATTTCGGTGCTGATGTTGAGCGGTGCCAGCAAGTCCGGCTCGCGGCCCGCCTTGAGCGAGGCCACGGCCTCGCCCAGCATTTCGTTGTAAAGCTGAAACCCGATCTCCATCATGTTGCCGCTCTGGCTTTCACCGAGCACTTCGCCGGTACCGCGGATTTCCAGGTCGTGCATCGCCAGGTAGAAGCCCGAGCCGAGTTCTTCCATCTGCTGGATGGCTTCGAGCCGCTGGCTAGCCTGTTTGGTCAAACCTTCGATGTCAGGCACCATCAGGTAGGCGTAGGCTTGGTGGTGGCTGCGTCCGACGCGGCCGCGCAACTGGTGCAACTGGGCCAGGCCGAACTTGTCAGCTCTGGACATCACGATGGTGTTGGCGCTTGGCACGTCAATGCCGGTCTCGATGATGGTCGAGCACAGCAGCAGGTTGTAGCGCTGCGCGATGAAGTCCTTCATGACTTTTTCGAGTTCACGCTCGGGCATCTGGCCGTGCGCCACGGCGATGCGCGCTTCCGGCAGCAGGGCTTCGAGTTTTTCGCGCCGGTTCTGGATGGTCTCGACCTCGTTGTGCAGGAAGTAAACCTGGCCGCCGCGCTTCAATTCGCGCAATACGGCTTCACGGATCACGCCGTTGCTTTCGCTGCGCACAAAGGTCTTGATCGCCAGGCGCCGCTGCGGCGCGGTGGCAATCACGCTCAAATCGCGCAGACCTTCGAGCGCCATGCCCAGGGTGCGGGGGATCGGCGTGGCGGTCAGGGTCAGCACATCGACCTCGGCGCGCATGGCTTTCATCACCTCCTTGTGGCGCACGCCGAAGCGGTGTTCCTCGTCGATGATGAGCAGGCCCAGACGCTGGAACTTGACATTCTGGCTCAGCAGCTTGTGCGTGCCGACCACGATGTCGATGCTGCCGTCGGCGATGCCCTTGATGGCGGCGGTGATTTCCTTGCCCGAGCGGAAACGGCTCATCTCGGCGACTTTGACCGGCCACTTGGCAAAACGGTCCACCAGCGTCTGGTAATGCTGTTCGGCTAGCAGCGTGGTGGGCGCCAGCAGTGCGACCTGTTTGCCGCCGGTGATCGCGATGAAGGCCGCGCGCAGCGCGACCTCGGTCTTGCCGAAGCCCACGTCGCCGCAGACCAGCCGGTCCATCGGCCGCGGGCTGATCATGTCCTGGATGACGGCGTGAATCGCGGCGCGCTGGTCGGCAGTTTCCTCAAAACCGAAGTCGTTGGCAAAGGTCTCGTAGTCGTCCGGCGAATAGCGGAAGGCGTGGCCTTCGCGCGCGGCGCGGCGGGCGTAGATGTTGAGCAGCTCGGCGGCCGAGTCGCGTATCTGCTCGGCCGCCTTGCGCTTGGCCTTTTCCCACTGGCCGCTGCCCAGGCGGTGCAGCGGGGCCTCGTCGGCGCTGACGCCGGTGTAGCGGCTGATCTGCTGCAATTGGCTGACCGGCACATACAGCGTGGCGTTGTCGGCGTACTGCAGGTGTAAAAACTCGGTGATGCCCTGGCCCAGGTCCATGTTGACCAGTCCCTTGTAGCGGCCGATGCCATGCGCGCTATGCACCACCGGGTCGCCGACGTTGAGCTCGCTCAGGTCCTTGATCAGCGCCTCGACATCGCTGACGCGCTCCTGTTTTTTGTCGCGCCGCCGCGTCACTACGCCGGCTGCAAACAGCTCGGTTTCGGTGACGAAATCAATACCGCCATCGAGCCAGGCGAAGCCCGTATTCAGCGCCGCCGTGGCAATGCCCAGTTTCTCGGTACTTCGCTGGAAGTCTTCCAGCGAATCAAAAGCCGGCGGACTCAGGCTGCTGGCGCGCAAAAAGTCCAGCAGGCTTTCGCGCCGGCCGTCGCTTTCGGCCAGCAGCAACACGCGCTGCGGCGTGCTCTGGATATGCGCCTTGAGCCGGGCCAATGGGTCGTCGGCGCCGCGCACGACAGCCATAGGCTGTAGTGCGTTGAATTCGGCGTACGGGGAGGACCCCTCACCCCTGCCCTCTCCCAGCGGGAGAGGGGGTAACTCCGCCTTAATCCCCGCTCCCGCTGGGAGAAGAGGGTTAGGGGGAGGGCTCTTCGCTCTCAACGCCAGTTGCGCATAGTCGTTGGCGCGCGCATAAAACTGTTCGGTGCCGAGAAACAGCGTTTCGGGCGGCAGGGCCGGGCGGTCCGGCGCGTCTTTGACGAGGCGGTAGCGGTCCCTGGTGTCCTGCCAGAAGCGCTGGAAGGCCGTTTCGAGGTCGCCGTGCAGCACCACGGTCGCATCGCTGCCGAGGTAGTCGAACACCGTCGCCGTTTCTTCAAAAAACAGCGGCAGATAGTACTCGATGCCGGCGGTCGCCACGCCGTTGCCGATGTCTTTGTAGATGCGGCTTTTGGTCGGGTCGCCGGCTAACAGCTCGCGCCAGCGGTTTCTGAATCTGGCGCGGGCGTCATCGTCCATCGGGAACTCGCGGCCCGGCAGCAGGCGCACTTCGTGTACCGGGTAGAGGCTGCGCTGGCTGTCCGGATCAAAGGTGCGGATGCTGTCGATTTCGTCGTCGAACAGGTCCACCCGGTAAGGCACGGCAGAGCCCATGGGAAACAGGTCGATCAGGCCGCCGCGCACCGCGTATTCGCCGGGGCTGACCACCTGCGTGACATGGCTGTAGCCGGCCAGGGTCAACTGGCTTTTGAGTTTGGCCTCGTCGAGTTTTTGCTTGACCTTGAAATGAAAGGTGTAGCCGGCCAGGAAGCTCGGTGGGCCCAAGCGGTAGAGCGCGGTGGTGGCGGGCACGATGACAACATCCGCACCGGTGTCTTTGCTGCGTTGGGAGATGCGCCACAAGGTCGCCAGCCGCTCGCTGATCAAGTCCTGGTGCGGTGAGAAAGTGTCGTAGGGCAGGGTTTCCCAGTCGGGGAACAGCGCGCAACGCAAATCGGGCGCAAAAAAGGCAATTTCGCCCTGCAGGCGCTGGGCCGTGGCGGCATCGGACGTGACGATGGCGGTCAGCCGTCCGGCGGATTTTTCCTGTAGGCCCAACTGCGCCAGCAACAGGGCGTCGGCCGAACCGGCGGGTTGCGGCAGGGTATAGCGTTTGCCGGGAAGCAGTTTGGGTAGAGCCATGAAGCAGTCGTCAAAAAGTAACAGGAAGCGGTGAAACAAAAGGCAAACACCCCAAACCGGGAGGCGTGGGGTGTGAGCAGCCTTGGTCGGCCTTTGAAGTCGTGATTTTAGAATCTATGATGAAGCCATGACGACAAACAGTCTCAAATCTCTGGTCCCCCGCTTTTTTGCGCTGATCCCATGTGCGGGCCAGGGCACGCGGGCCATCGGTGAAGGTGCGGTACCGGGCGCAGGCGTGCAACTGCCTAAACAGTACCAGCCGATTGCCGGAATACCGATGGTGCAGCATACCTTGCAGGCTTTTTCCCAGGTGGCGCGTATCGAGTCCTGTCTGGTGGTGATCGCCCCCGGCGACAGCTTTTTCACCCGGCAGCCGGGCGCCGCCTACGAAGTCGCACCCTGCGGCGGCACCAGCCGCGCCGCCAGTGTGCTTAACGGCCTGGACTGGCTGGCGCTCGCCGGTGCCGAGCCCGACGACTGGGTGCTGGTGCATGATGCGGCGCGCTGCCTGATCACCAGCACCCTGATCGAGCAACTCATCGACGCCTGTCACAGTGACCCGGTCGGCGGCCTGCTGGCCCAGCCGGTACACGATACGCTCAAGCAAGGCCAGAACGGACGGGTGCTGGTCACCGTGGAGCGCGCGGACAAGTGGCTGGCGCAAACGCCGCAGATGTTTCGTCTGGGGGCGCTGACACAGGCCCTGAAGATGGCCGTCACGCTGGGCGAGACCGTCACCGACGAAGCCAGCGCGATGGAAGCTGTCGGGCTCAGTCCCAAGCTGGTGCGCGGCAGCGCATACAATTTCAAGGTGACTTACCCGGAAGATTTTGTGCTGGCCGAAACCCTGATCAGCAGCAGAACCAAGCCGCATACGCGAAAAGCAGCCAGTCCGACAGCGGCAACCAGGAATGCTCCACCTGATGAACCTCGCCATGAACCCGCCTAGTCCCGCTGACGGGCCGCCCCAAGGAAAATTAGCCCCCTCGGGGGGCAGCGAAGTACACGCAGTGACGAGCGTGGGGGCTTCAGTGGAGGCCCGACAATTTTCCGCCGGGCCGCCCCAAGGAAAATTAGCCCCCTCGGGGGGCAGCGAAGTACACGCAGTGACGAGCGTGAGGGCTTCAGTGGAGGCCCGACAATTTTCCGCCGGGCCGCCCCAAGGAAAATTAGCCCCCTCGGGGGGCAGCGAAGTACACGCAGTGACGAGCGTGGGGGCTCCATTTCGCATCGGCGAGGGCTGGGATACCCACGCGCTGGTGCCGGGGCGAGTACTCGTCATCGGCGGTGTGACGGTTCCGCACAGCGCCGGTTTGCTCGGGCATTCGGATGCGGATGTGCTGTTGCACGCCATTATTGACGCCTTGCTCGGCGCGGCCGGGTTGGGCGACATTGGCGGGCATTTTCCGGACACCGACGCGCGCTTCATGGGTGCAGACTCCGCTGTCCTGCTGGCAGAAACCGGACGTCTGCTGGCCGAGCGGCAATGGCGCATCGGCAATATCGACAGCACCGTGATAGCCCAGGCCCCCAGGCTGGCCAGCCATATTCCGGCGATGCGCCAGCGCATTGCCCAGGCCCTGGGGCTGGACGCCGCGCGGGTCAATGTGAAGGCGAAAACGGCCGAAAAGCTGGGGCCGGTGGGGCAGGGCCTGAGCATTGAAGCGCGTGCCATTGCGCTATTGTTTTAGGCGCTGCTTGCGCCGTTGCGCCAAGGACTGAAAGCTGATTTCTATGTGAAAAACGCCGGATGCGGCGTTTTCAACCCCTTCGCAGCTTGATGTGCGCGGCCAGTCCGCCCGAGGCGGTGTTGGCCAGCGCCAGGACACCGCCCATGCGATGCATGGTTTTTTCGACAATCGCCAGCCCCAGGCCGGCCCCGGTGGCGGCAGTGCGAGCCGCATCGCCCCGGAAAAAAGGTTTGGTCAGGTTGCTCAGCGCCTGCGGCGAGACCCCGGTGCCATGATCGCGCACCTTGATCAGTACCCACTGGTCGCGTTCCTTGGCGGCGATTTCAACCACCGCGATGCCGGTCTCCGGTGTTTTGCCATAACGCCGGGCATTTTCAAGCAGGTTGGCGATCACGCGCGACAGTTCCACCTCGTCGGCCAGCACCACGATGGGGCCGGGCAGGTTCACATGGACACGCATATCGGTGTACTCGGCCACCGCGTAGACGGCCGCATCGATGATGGCGTTGAGCGACAGCGGCGCCAGTTGCGGCGGGTGGGGCCGTGCGTAGTCGAGGAATTTGTCAATGATGGCGTCAAGCTGGCTGATGTCGGCGGCCATGTGGGCCCTAGCCTCCTCGTCGGTCACGCTCATCTCGGTTTCCAGGCGCAGCCGCGCCAGCGGTGTGCGCAGGTCGTGCGAAATGCCGGCCAGCATGATGACCCGGTCCTCCTCGATTTTGGAGAGCTGTTCGGCCATCCGGTTAAAGCCGATGTTGACCTCGCGGATTTCGCTGGTCGCCACCTGTTCGTCGAGCAGGCTGGCGTCAAAGTCGCCGTCCCGCATGCGGCTGGCCGCAAACGACAGTTGCTTGAGCGGGCGGTTGATCAGCCGCGCAATCAGCGCTGCGCCGACCAGAGACATCACCGCCGCAGTGATCAGCCAGAGCAGCCAGGTTCCGCCCTGCAAGGGCCCCAGGCGAGACGGGTCGGTCAGCAGCCAGTAGGCGTCGTTATCGATGGCAAACCCCACCCACAGGCCCGGTATGCCGTTGACGGACTTGGCCACTACTGTACCCGCGCCCATGCGGGCGGTCAGCTCATCACCGATGCGCTCACTGAAAGGGTCGTTGACGAACCGCTCGTATTTGTCGCTCGGCTCGCGCGGCGAGATACGCACGCCCTCTTCGTCGCTCAGGGTTTTGATCAGCCAGACCCGGGTGATGGCGTCCGAATATTTCAGCGCAGCACGGCTCAAATTGACCAGCGAGGCGAGTTGCTTGGCGCTTTGCACGGCGCGCGGTTCGAATTCCAGCGCCCGGAAGGTTTGCAGCCAGGCCACGACAGAGCCAATCAGCAGCAAGGCCAGAAAGAAAAACGTGCGCCAGAACAGGCTCAGGCCCAGGCGTGGGCGCATCTCCAGCGGGGCGGGGGCGGTTTCCAGGGGCGCGGGGCTGGTGCCTTGCATGCAAAAGTCGGTTGGGTGGCTGGCAGTTTAAGCGGCTAAAGCAAGCCGGAAGGTGGCCGATCCGGGGTTGGGTCGGCGGCAAAACGCATCCGTTAATTCGCTCCGTCCGGCACGAACACATAACCGATGCCCCAGACGGTCTGGATGTAGCGGGGCGTCGCAGCGTCCGTCTCAATGAGTTTGCGCAGGCGTGAGACCTGAACATCCAGGCTGCGGTCAAAGGGCTCGAACTCACGGCCGCGCGCCAGCAGCGCCAGCTTTTCTCGGGACAGCGGCTGGCGCGGATGCCGAACCAGCGTTTTGAGCATGGCAAATTCGCCGGTGGTCAGTGGCAATTCTTCGCCATTTTTCTGCAAGGTACGCAGCCCCATGTCGAAGCTGAAGGGGCCAAAAGTGACGACTTCCTGCTCGGCTGAAGGTGCGCCCGGCACTTCGGCGACGGGGCGGCGGCGCAGTACGGCATGAATGCGCGCCAGCAGTTCCCTGGGGTTGAAGGGTTTGGCCAGGTAGTCGTCGGCCCCGACTTCCAGGCCGACGATGCGGTCCACGTCTTCGCCCTTGGCGGTCAGCATGATGATGGGGGTGCGGTCACTGGCGGCGCGCAGGCGCCGGCAGATCGACAGGCCGTCTTCGCCGGGCATCATCAGGTCCAGCACGATCAAGTCTACCGAGTCGCGCATCATGATGCGGTTCAGCGCCTTGCTGTCTTCTGCGAGGATGACTTCAAAGCCTTCCTGCATCAGGTAGCGGCGCAGCAGGTCGCGGATGCGGGCGTCATCGTCAAGAATCAGGATCTTGTCAGCGCGGGATGTGTTGCTTTCTTGTGCCATAAGATCATCGTAATTTGTAACATGGCAATTTTGAAGGCTAAAAGTCCGGTTTCGGGATTTTCTGTGTACTTTGACACACTGTTACAGATGTTGCGAATCTGGCAACCTGTCGGGCTTTGGTCGTCGGGAGTGAAAACAAGGCCTCAGCGGTCAATTTGCAGCCGACGATTCCAAAGTCCGACAGGCTGCCAGCCCTTGCAGGAATGACAATCAGTGATTTTGGAGATTGGTCCATGGATCAGGTTGATTGCGTTGTCATAGGCGCGGGCGTCATCGGCTTGGCGGTCGCGCGTGCGCTGGCCTTGCAGGGGCGAGAAGTGATGGTGCTCGAAGCAGCGGATGCCATAGGCACCGGCACCAGCTCGCGCAACAGCGAAGTCATCCATGCCGGCATTTATTACCCGCAAGGCTCACTCAAAGCCCGGCTTTGCGTGTTGGGCAAGCAACTGCTGTATGACTACTGCGCCGGGCGCAGCATCAGCCACCGCCGCTGCGGCAAACTGATAGTCGCCACCGACGCGGCACAACTTGCGCAATTGCAGGGCATCATAGCGAAAGCCGCTGCCAACGGCGTGCATGATCTGGTGTTGCTGACCCGCGAACAGGCGAGGGCGCTGGAGCCGCAACTCGAATGTGTCGCTGCCCTTCATTCGCCCAGCACCGGCATTGTGGACAGCCATGGGCTGATGTTGGCGCTGCAGGGCGATCTCGAGAATGCCGGCGGACTTGTCGTTTTGAATTCGCCGCTGGCCCTTGCTCGCTGCGAACAGGGAGCTATTATTTTAGTAGCGGAAGACGGCGCCGAGCTGCAGGCCCGAACCGTGGTGAATGCGGCCGGCCTGCAGGCGCAAGCCCTGGCGCGGCGGTTCCACGGCCTGCCCGCAGAGGGTGTGCCGCCCAGTTATTACGCTAAAGGCAATTACTTCACGCTGTCGGGCCGTTCGCCCTTCAGCCGCCTGATTTACCCGGTTCCCGAAGCGGCCGGACTCGGCGTGCATCTGACGATTGACCTGGGCGGCCAGGCCAAGTTCGGCCCCGACGTGCAGTGGGTGGACTCGCCCGACGACCTGGTGGTGGACCCGTCACGCGGCGATGCGTTTTACGCCGAGGTTCGTAAATACTGGCCGGCCCTGGAGGACGGCGCGCTGATCGCCGGCTACGCCGGGATTCGCCCGAAAATCCAGGCACCACACGAAGCGGCCAAAGACTTTCTGATCCAGGGACCGGCCGAGCACGGCGTCCGAGGGCTGGTGAACCTGTTCGGCATCGAGTCGCCGGGGCTGACCAGTTCGCTGGCCATCGCCGAACATATCTGCGCACTGCCTGAGAAGGCATGAGGCCTGTAGGCGCTATGCCTGTAGATGCTATTAATTTGGTAGCTGTTTGCAACCGTATCTATTGATCTAGCAACCCTTTTTTATCGCCAAAGCGGCCTGCGTGACGAGTTCCGGGCCGCGATAGATCAGCCCGGTGTAGATCTGCACCACGTCGGCGCCGGCCTTGATTTTGGACACGGCGTCAGCGCCGCTTAGAATGCCGCCGACGCCGATGATGGGGAAACCCTGGCCCAGCGCCGCACGCAACTGACCGATGACGCGGTTGCTGGCCGCCAGCACCGGGGCGCCGCTCAGGCCGCCGGCTTCTTCGGCGTGCGGCAGGCCCTTGACGGTTTCGCGGCTCAGTGTGGTGTTGGTTGCGACCACGCCGTCCATGCCGTGGCGCTTGAGGGTGGCGGCAATCACCTCGACCTGCACCGCGTCGAGGTCGGGCGCGATCTTGACAAAAATCGGTACCCGCTTGCCGTGTTGTCTTTCCAATGTTTCGCGGCGTTCGGCGATGCGGCCCAGCAGCGCGTCCAGGGCCTCGTCGCTTTGCAGTGCGCGCAGGTTTTTGGTGTTGGGGCTGGAGATGTTGACGGTCACGTAGTCGGCATGCGGGTACACGCCTGCCAGGCAGATCAGGTAGTCATCGACCGCGTTTTCGATCGGCGTCGCGGCGTTCTTGCCAATGTTCAGGCCCAGCAGCAGCGGGCTAGGGGTGTTCTGGCGGCGAAAGGCGGACTTCTGCACGTTGGCGATGAAGGCGTCCAGCCCGTCGTTGTTGAAGCCCAGCCGGTTGATCAGCGCCTTCGCCTGCGGCAGGCGGAACATGCGCGGCTTGGGGTTGCCCGGCTGCGCCTTCGGCGTGACGGTGCCGACTTCAATAAAACCAAAACCCATGGCCGCCAGTCCGTCGATGCAGCGCGCGTTTTTGTCCAGTCCGGCGGCCAACCCGACGCGATTGGGAAACTTCAGGCCGGCCAGTTCAACCGGATCGTCGACCCGGCCCGCGCACCAGGCCAGCGCCAGCGGCGTGTGCTGGGTGCGGGCCAGCGCGGCCAGCGTCAGTTCGTGGGCGGTTTCCGGGTCGAGGCCAAATAAAAAGGGACGAGCAAGAGCGTAGGGGAGCAGGGACATTGGATAATTCAGTCTGGGCGGCAGTTAGCCATTGTCGCAAAACCCGACCCGCTGACCTCAACCATCCCAACCTGACATGACGCAAGACGAACTTAAAACACTGGTGGGCCAGGCCGCCCTGAACTATGTCGAGCCCGGCAGCATCGTGGGTGTCGGCACCGGCTCCACCGTCAACAAGTTCATTGACGCGCTGGCCGGCATCAAGCACACCCTTGCCGGTGCCGTCTCCAGCTCGGTGGAGTCCACCGACCGCCTGCAGGCGCTGGGCATTCGCGTGTTTGATGCGGCCGATGTCGAGGAACTGGCGGTCTACATTGACGGCGCCGACGAAATCGACCACGCCGGCTACATGATCAAAGGCGGTGGCGCGGCGCTGACGCGCGAGAAAATCGTCGCGGCCCAGTCGCGCAAATTCGTCTGTATCGCCGACGAATCCAAGTGGGTGGCGACACTGGGCCACTATCCGCTGCCGGTGGAAATTATTCCGATGGCGACGCGGCGCATCGTCCGCGAGTTTGCGGCCTTGGGCGGCAGCGCCACCGTGCGTCTGAAGAACGGGAAACCGCTGCTGACCGATAACGGCCAGCACATTCTGGATGTCACCGGGCTGAAGATCAGCGATCCGCTGGCGTTTGAATGCCGGGTCAACCAGTGGCCCGGTGTCGTCACCGTCGGTGTGTTTGCGCTGCACAAGGCCAGCGTGTGCCTGCTGGGAACGGCCAGCGGCGTCAAGACGCTGACGTTTTAAAGCGGTTTTAGAAACGAATGCCGGCGGGATTGTCTGCTGTTGGCCCTGCTGTGCTTGGCGCCGCCGGCGGCGGCAGGGTCGGACGGGCGGCGCTGCGGACAGCCGGCACCGACGGAGCAACCGTGACCAGCGGCGTTGCCGGTGTCTGACGGTAGCTGGCCGGGAGCACCGACGATTTGGGATAACCGGCGGCATCGAGAAACTGTGTCCATTCGGCGTCCGAAAAACCCTTGAGCTGCTGGCTGCCAATGGTCAAAAACGGCAGCGAGTTGTCGCCACTCAAGCGTTGCAACGCTTGCCCATCTTCAGAAGTGGTGACTGTTTTTTCCGAAAAAGGAATGCCCCGGGTGGTGAGCATGGCGCGGGCCGAAGCGCAGGGCCCGCAGTTGTCTCCGGAGTACAGCGTCACCGGGTACTGGCCGGCCACTTTGCGCAGTTCAAACGGCAGCGAGATGTTGGCCGCCGCTATGCCGGCCTCGCTGGTGGACGACGTGACCTTGGCATGGGTCGAGGGCGGTGGCGGCTGGTCGGAGAAAGTCACTTTGCCGTCCGGGCCGACGATGCGGTACACCTGCTGAGCTTGTGAAGGAGAGGGAAATACGCCGGCAGCCAACACAACAAGGAGTCCATTGAATGCTACAAATTTAATGGCGGTTGAGGTCATGCATTGCTCCAGTTTCAGTTTCAGTTTCAGGTCATGCCCTGGTGACGCAGCAGCGCATCGATCGAAGGTTCGCGGCCCCGGAAGGCCTTGAACGACTCCATCGCCGGGCGGCTGCCGCCGGCTTCCAGAATGGCTCGGCGGTACTTTCTTCCAGTTTCCACTGTCACGGTGCCGGGTACGGCGTGGGTATCGGTCGTTATACCCGCAGTTTCGGTGGTTTTGGCGTTTTCTTCGAAGGCTGCGTAGGCATCGGCCGACAGGACTTCCGCCCACTTGTAACTGTAATAGCCAGCGGCGTAACCGCCGGAAAAAATGTGACTGAATGTATGCGCGGTGCGACTGTAGGGCGGTGGCGTGATCACGGCGTATTCCTTGCGCACCTCGGCCAGCAGGGCCATCAGATCATCGCCGGGCTGGTACTGTGTGTGCAGCAGCATGTCGAACAGCGAAAACTCGATCTGGCGCAAGGTCTGCATGCCGCTCTGGAAGTTTTTCGCGGTCAGCATCTTGTCGAACAGCGCGCGCGGCAGAGGCGCGCCGGTATCCACATGGGCCGTCATGTGTTTGAGCACATCCCACTCCCAGCAGAAGTTTTCCATGAACTGGCTGGGCAGCTCGACCGCGTCCCACTCGACGCCGCTGATGCCGGAGACATCGCGCTCGTTGACCTGGCTCAAAAGGTGGTGCAAGCCGTGGCCGAACTCGTGGAACAGCGTGGTCACGTCGTCGTGGCTCAAGAGCGGCGGTTTGCCGCCCACGCCGTCGGCAAAGTTGCAGACCAGGTGCGCCACCGGTGTTTGCAGTTTGCCCGTGTCGGGGCGCAGCCAGCGGGCGCGCACGTCGTCCATCCAGGCGCCGCCGCGTTTGCCGGTGCGGGCCGGCTGGTCCAGGTAGAACTGGCCGATGAGCTGGCCGTTGCGCTCGATGCGGTAAAACTCGACGCCCGGCTGCCACACGGGGGCCGTGTCCTGGCGGATCGCCACTTCAAACAGGGTCTCGACAATCTTGAACAGGCCCGCCAGCACCTTGGGCGCGGTGAAGTATTGTTTGACTTCCTGTTCGCTGAAGGCGTAGCGTGCTTCCTTGAGTTTTTCGCCGATGTAGGCGTAGTCCCAGGGCTGCGGGTCTCTCAAGCCCAGGTGTTGCGCGGCGAAGGTGCGCAGGTCGGTCACATCCTGGATGCCGTAGGGCTTGGCGCGCTGGCCGAGATCGCGCAAGAAGTTGATGACCTGTTCCGGTGAGTCGGCCATCTTGGTCACGACCGACACCTCGCCGAAATTGCGGTAGCCCAGCAGGCGGGCTTCTTCGAGCCGCAGCGTCAGGATGTCCTGCATCACGGCGCTGTTGTCGAAGCGGCTGTACTCGGGCGGCGACTGGTCGCTGGCGCGGGTGCTGTAGGCCTGGTACAGGGTTTCGCGTAGCGTGCGGCTAGCGGCGAACTGCATGACCGGCAGGTAGCAGGGCATCTTGAGCGTGAGTTTGCAGCCGTCTTTGCCCTCGGCTTGAGCTTGGGCTCGCGCGGTTTGAATGACATCGGTCGGGACGCCGGCGAGTTCGTCTTCGCGGGCATAGTAGGCCCAGGCGTCGGTCGCGTCCAGCGCGTTTTCGCTGAACTTCTGGCTCAGTTCGGCCTGGCGTTCCTGAATGGCCGCAAAACGCGCCTTGGCCGCGCCAATCAGTTCGGCGCCCGACAGCACAAAGTTGCGCACCGCATTTTTATGCGCTTGGCGCTGTTCGGCGTTCAACGTGGCCGCATCAATCGCCTTGTATTTGGCGTACAGGCGTTCGTCCGCGTCCAGGCGCGTCCAGAACTCGGTGACGCGGGGCAGGGCCGCGTTGTAGGCGGCGCGCAGCTCGGGCGTGTCGGCGACGCTGTTGAGGTGGCTGACGGCACCCCAGGCGCGGCTGAGTTTTTCGGTGGCAACATCCAGCACCGCGGCAATGTCGTCCCAGCGGGCCGGGAAATCAGGCGCCGTGACCTGTTCCAGCGCATCATTGGCCTGGTTTAGCAACTTGTCGACCGCGGGGCCAACGTGCTCCGGCGAAATGCGGTCGAACAGCGGAAGGTCGGAAAAATCGAGCAGCGGGTTCGGATGGGTCATGGCGGTTAGCTGTGGGCGGTAGCGCCAAATCTAAAGAGACAAAAAGAGACAAAAAAATTCAACGCCAGGAAAGCCGACGTGCCGGACAGTTTCAGGGTGAACAGGCCCTAATCCTGCGCGCTTTTCTTGAGGCTTCTTTGCTTCGGTTTTTTGGCGCGTTTGACGGTGCCGCCCGGACTCAAGCGCTGGTTGCCGAGCACACGCAGGGTTTTGACTTCGGGCCGCTGGCCGTAGCGCGCGCTGTTTTTCAGCACCTTGACATCGCGCGGGCCGGGCATGCGGTCTTCATTGACCTTTTTTTCCTTGGGCGGCATCGGCCGCCACAGCACCAGCAGCTTGCCGATGTGCTGGATCGGTGCGGCGTTGAGCGTATCGGCCAGGGCCTGGAACATGGCCTCGCGGGCGGAGCGGTCGTCCGACTGCACGCGGACCTTGATCAGGCCGTGCGCCCTCAGCGCGGCGTCGATTTCCTTTTCGACGGCGGCGGTCAGGCCGCCCGCGCCGATCATCACGACGGCGTCCAGATGGTGTGCGTCGGCGCGGTGGTCTTTGCGCTGGGCGGGGGTAAGTAGTATTTGAGCCATGTTCCGATTATCGGTGAGAGGACAATGCGCGTATGAAAGTAAATACCCAAAGCAAAAAGGTCAATAAAGCGTGGCTGAACGACCACGTCAACGATACCTACGTCAAGCTGGCCCAAAAAGAGGGCTACCGGGCCAGGGCGGCCTACAAGCTCAAGGAAATCGACGAAACGCTGGGGCTGATTCGGCCCGGCGACTGCGTGGTGGACCTGGGCAGCGTGCCCGGCGCCTGGAGCCAGTATGTGCGCCGCAAGCTGTCGCCTTCCGGCGCTGCCGCCGGCGCGTTGAACGGGCGCATCGTGGCGCTGGACATCCTGCCGATGGCGCCGGTGGAAGGGGTGGTCTTCATCCAGGGCGATTTCCGGGAACCCGAGGTGCTACAACAACTGGAGCAGACTTTGCGCGCGGACAAGGGTTTTGCCAAGGTGGATGTGGTGCTTTCAGACATGGCGCCGAACCTGTCGGGCATCGACTCGGCCGACGCCGCCCGCATTGCCCACCTCGTGGAATTGGCCGTGGACTTTGCCGCACACCACTTGAAGTCCGAGGGGGCGCTGGTGGTCAAGCTGTTCCACGGCGGTGCCTACAGCCCCCTGGTCAAGCTGTTCAAGGACACGTTCAAAGTGGTCAAATCGTTCAAGCCCAAAGCCTCGCGCTCCAACTCATCGGAAACCTTTCTGGTCGGCATGGGTCTGAAAATCAGGCCGCAAACAGTCGCCGAAGTGGGCTGAAACACAAAAATTACCGCAATTCCGCTTTAAACCAAGGGATGTCCTGCAACAGGCCTGGGGGTTTTGCCCTTGAAACGCCTAAAATCAGTCGCATGTGTCTTTTGTTCCCCCAACGGAGTCATCCTTGAACAATCAGTGGTTTTCCAAAATTGCAATCTGGCTGGTGATCGCCATGGTGCTGTTCACCGTTTTCAAGCAATTTGACACACGTGGCGGTGCCGGTATCGCCTACCTGGGGTACTCCGAGTTTCTCGAAGAAGTGCGTGGCAAGCGCATCAAGTCCGCGACCATCGCTGAAGGCCAGGGCGGCACGGAAATCGTCGCCACCACCACGGACGACCGGAAAATCCGCACCACCGCGACCTACCTTGATCGCGGCCTGGTCGGCGACCTGATCGCCAATGATGTGAAGTTCGACGTCAAAGCCCGTGAAGAAGGCTCCCTGCTCATGACCCTGCTGGTCAGTTGGGGGCCGATGCTGCTGCTGATTGGCGTCTGGATCTATTTCATGCGGCAGATGCAGGGCGGCGGCAAGGGCGGGGCGTTCAGCTTTGGCAAGTCCAAGGCCCGTATGCTTGACGAGTCCACGAATCTGGTGACCTTTGCCGATGTGGCGGGCTGCGACGAGGCCAAGGAAGAAGTCAAGGAAGTCGTGGACTTCCTGAAAGACCCGCAAAAATTCCAGAAGCTGGGCGGACGCATTCCGCGCGGCCTGCTGCTGGTCGGCCCTCCGGGCACCGGCAAGACCCTGCTCGCCAAAGGCATTGCCGGCGAAGCCAAGGTTCCGTTTTTCTCGATTTCCGGCTCTGACTTCGTCGAGATGTTTGTCGGCGTGGGCGCGGCCCGCGTGCGCGACATGTTCGACAACGCCAAGAAAAACGCACCGTGCATCATCTTCATCGACGAGATCGACGCCGTGGGCCGCCAGCGTGGCGCCGGCCTGGGCGGCGGCAACGACGAGCGCGAGCAGACCCTGAACCAGATGCTCGTCGAGATGGATGGCTTTGAAACCAATGTCGGCGTGATTGTGGTGGCCGCCACCAACCGGCCCGACATCCTGGATTCCGCGCTGCTGCGCCCCGGCCGTTTTGACCGCCAAGTTTATGTGACGCTGCCCGACATTCGTGGTCGTGAGCAGATCCTCAATGTACACATGCGCAAGGTGCCGCTTGGCCAGGACGTGAACGCCAGCGTGATTGCGCGCGGCACCCCCGGCATGTCGGGCGCCGACCTGGCCAATCTGTGCAACGAAGCCGCGCTGATGGCCGCGCGCCGCAATGCGCGCACCGTCGAAATGCAGGACTTCGAAAAGGCCAAGGACAAGATACTGATGGGCCCCGAGCGCAAGAGCATGGTCATGCCCGAATCGGAGCGCCGGAACACGGCCTACCATGAGTCGGGCCACGCCTTGCTCGGCAAGATACTGCCCAAGTGCGATCCGGTCCACAAGGTCACCATCATTCCGCGTGGCCGCGCCCTGGGCGTCACGATGAGCCTGCCTGCCCAGGACCGCTACAGCTATGACCGCGAGTACATGCTCAGCCAGATCAGCATGCTGTTTGGCGGCCGTATTGCCGAAGAAGTCTTCATGAACCAGATGACCACCGGCGCCAGCAACGACTTCGAGCGCGCCACGGCGCTGGCCAGAGACATGGTCACGCGGTATGGCATGACCGATGCACTGGGCCCCATGGTCTACGCCGAGAACGAAGGCGAGGTGTTCCTGGGCCGTTCGGTCACCAAAACCAACAACATGAGCGAGTCAACGCTGAAAAAAGTCGACGACGAGGTGCGCCGCATCATCGACCAGCAATACGCGCAGGCGCGCAAGCTGATTGAAGACAACCAGGACAAGATGCACACCATGGCCAAGGCTCTGCTGGAGTGGGAAACCATTGATGGCGACCAGCTCGACGACATCATGGCCGGCAAGGAGCCGCGTCCGCCGAAAGACTGGACACCGCGCAACCCGTCGGTGGGCGGCGGCCCCAGCGGTGGAACCCCGGCGGTCAGCACCGACCCCGCACCGACGGCGGCCTAAAAGTTTCCATCTACATGACAACCGGGGCGAGTCCCCGGTTTTTCTTTGGTCCGGGAGAACTGAATGATCTGGCAAACCTCGCGCTTTCAAATCGACCTCGACCAGCCCCGCGTGATGGGCATCGTCAATGTTACCCCTGACTCGTTTTCAGACGGTGGCAAATACTTTTCCGAAGGCAGCGGCCTGCGGGCCGCGTTCGGCCATTGCGAGCAACTCATCCGGGACGGCGCCGACATGCTTGACATCGGTGGCGAGTCGTCGCGGCCCGGCGCGCTGCCCTTGCCGCTGGACGAAGAGCTGGCGCGTGTGTTGCCTGTGGTACGTCATGCCGTTCGGCTTGGAGTTCCGGTATCTGTAGACACCTACAAACCGCAAGTCATGGCGGCCATGCTGGATCTGGGTGCCGACATCGTCAACGACATCTGGGCCTTGCGCCAGCCAGGTGCTCTTGAGGTTGTGGCGCAGCACCCGGCTTGCGGTGTCTGCCTGATGCACATGCACCGCGAGCCGCAGACCATGCAGGCAGTGCCCATGGAAGGTGATGTGGTGCCTGCGGTACTGGCTTTTTTAAAAGACCAGGCGACGACCCTGGAGGCGTTGGGCATCGGCAGAACCCGGATTGTGCTGGATCCGGGCATCGGCTTTGGCAAGGCGGTTGAACAAAACTTTTCATTGCTGGCACGGCAACGCGAGTTGCTTGCGGCAGGCTACCCGCTGTTGGTCGGGTGGTCGCGCAAGTCATCTTTGGCCGCCGTCAGCAGCACTTCGCTGGCCTCGGTGACTCAACTCGATGTGGCTGATCGCATGGTACCAAGCGTTGCGGCAGCGCTACTGGCCGTTGATCGCGGCGCGCGCATCGTGCGTGTGCATGATGTGCGTGAAACGGTGCAGGCACTCAAGGTGTGGACTGCTGCGCGTTAGTGCTTGCCTTTAAAATGCCCCATCTCCCCACAAAAAATTCTGCCGGAACAAAACAGATGACCAGAAAATACTTCGGCACCGATGGCATTCGCGGCACGGTGGGCCAGGCGCCGATCACCCCGGACTTTGTGCTGCGCCTGGCCCATGCGGTCGGCCGTGTGCTCAAAAGAACCGAAGCCCGGCCCATCGTGCTGATTGGCAAGGACACTCGAATTTCCGGTTACATGCTGGAAAGCGCGCTGGAGTCCGGCTTCAATTCCGCCGGGGTCGATGTGGTGCTGCTCGGCCCGCTGCCGACGCCGGGCGTGGCCTACCTCACACGCACGCAGCGCGCCAGCCTGGGCGTGGTGATCAGCGCCAGCCACAACGCCTTTGCCGACAACGGCATCAAGTTTTTCAGCGCGCTCGGCAGCAAGCTGCCTGACGCCTGGGAGCAGGCGGTGGAAGCCGCGCTCGAAGAGCCACCGGTCTGGGCCGACTCGCCCAACCTCGGCAAGACACGCCGGCTCGACGATGCGGCGGGCCGCTACATCGAGTTCTGCAAAAGCACATTTGCCAGCGACCTGACGCTCAGAGGCATGAAGATCGTGGTGGACGCGGCGCACGGTGCGGCCTACCATATCGCCCCGGAAGTCTTTCATGAACTGGGTGCCGAGGTGATTGCCATCGGCTGCGCGCCCGACGGTTTGAATATCAACGACGGGGTCGGCGCCACCCACCCCGACGCGCTGATCAGGTCGGTCAGGGCCAACCAGGCGGACTACGGCATTGCCCTCGATGGCGATGCCGACCGCGTGCAGCTCGTTGATGCCCAGGGGCGGCTTTTCAACGGCGATGAAGTGTTGTACCTGATGGTTGCCGAGCGCTTGGCGCGCGGCGAGAAAGTCGCCGGCGCCGTGGGCACTTTGATGACCAACATGGCCGTCGAAGTGGCATTGAAAAACAAGGGGGTCGAGTTCGTTCGTGCCAAGGTGGGGGACCGCTACGTGCTCGAAGAGCTTGAAAAAAATGGCTGGCTGCTGGGCGGCGAAGGGTCTGGCCACTTGCTGGCGCTGGACAAACACAGCACCGGCGACGGCCTGATCAGCGCGCTGCAGGTGCTGCAGGCCTGCGTGCGCAGCGGCAAAAGCCTGGCCGAACTGCTGGCCGACGTGACGCTGTTTCCCCAGACCTTGATCAATGTGCGGCTGCAGCCGGGACAGGACTGGACCCGCAGCACCATGCTCGCATCGGAAACCAAAGCCGTGCAGGAGGAACTGGGCGACAATGGCCGCGTGCTCATCCGCGCCAGCGGCACCGAGCCGCTGCTGCGTGTGATGGTGGAAGCGCGTGCCGCCCAGCAGGCCCATGCCTGTGCCGAGCGGCTGGTCAAGGCCGTGCAGGCAGGATAGTTTGGCGCCGGATTAAAAACTTCCCCGCCTGGCCATGACTCCCCGCCTTTCAATCCATTGCACGCGCTGGTTCGGTGTGCTACGTCCTCGTCGTGGAGGCACCCTGCAAAAGCATCAGCGCTGCAAAACCCAGCCCACCCAGCGCCGCTGAAAACCACAGCGCACCCGCGCCGAACCAGTCTATCGCCAGGCCGAACAGGTAAGGCGACAAGGCTTGCGCAAACCGCGCCGGCACCATGAGCAGGCCCTGGCGCGCGCCATAGCCTTTGGCGCCGAAAAGAACCAGTGGAAGTGTGCCCTTGGCGATGGTCAGCACGCCGTTGCCGGCGCCGTGAAGCACGGTGAACACCGCACCGGCCGGCACGCCAAAGAACAAAAAAGCCATGGCGCCCAGCGGGTGCATGATGCCGGCCAGCCTGCCGGAGACCAGCGGGTGAATATTGCGCAGCAGCCCGTATTCAAGCAGACGCCCGGCGACCTGCGCCGGACCGACCAGTCCGGCAAAAACCAGCGCAGTAGCCAGCGGCACGCCATGGGCTTGCAGCAGGCGCGGCAGATGTGCGGCCATCGCGGTGCTGATGAACCACGTCACGGCAAATACAAAGGCCAGAAGAGCGGCGGTGTATGCGGAGCGGCGGCTAGGCCGAGGAGCGGCAACTGGTTTTTCGGGCAGCCCGAACGCTGTGTGCCTGACCTCAGGAGCAAGGAAAACGGACGGCACAGAGGGCAGCCCCCAGTTCAGCGGCAGCGCCACCAGCAGATGCAGGCCGGCCCACACCCCGCAGGCGGCACGCCAGCCCCATTCGAGCTCCAGCCAGGCGGACAGAGGCCAGCCCACGGTGCTGGCAAAACCGGCCAGCAGCGTGATGCCGGTGATGGCGCCGCGCGCGTCCTTGCCGTACAGATGCACCAGCGTGGCAAACGCTGCTTCATACAGGCCGGCGGCCATGGCCACGCCCAGGATGGCCCAGGCCACAAACAGGCCGACCGGCCCCTGCGCGAAGGCCAGGGCGGCGAGCCCGGCCGCAAAGATGAAGCTCGTGGCGGCCAGCACCGGCCGGCCGCCATAACGGTCAATCGCCTTGCCGGCGAAGGGGCCGAGCAGGGCGGACACCACCAGCGCCACGGAAAACCCGAGGAACACCGTCGGCGTGCCGACACCGAGGTCGCGCGCCATCGAGTTCGCCAGCATGGCCGGCAGGTAATAACTGGACGCCCAGGCCAGGGTCTGGGCAATGCCCAGGCTGGCGACGGTGATGCTGCGGGGTGGGCTCATGGCGTGACGAGGTCTTGTCTACTATCAAAAATAGAGCTGCTTCCGCAGGCGCATAAAGGGTTGGAGGCCGATTTAATGAAAAATCCGGCCATCAGGTGGCAGTGGCTGTGGCGGTGTTGCCGCTGCCACCCCGCAGGCGCGTTGCGGTGCAAACCAGTGCGGCGTGCGGTTGATGATGGCCACCAGCGAAAGCATGACCGGCACCTCGACCAGCACGCCGACCACCGTGGCCAGCGCCGCGCCCGATTGCAGGCCGAACAGCGAGATCGCCACGGCGACGGCCAGCTCGAAAAAGTTGGACGTGCCGATCAGACAAGCCGGGCCGGCCACGTTGTGCGGCAGCTTCAGTGCCTTGGCCGCGACGTAGCTGATGACGAAGATGCCGTAGCTCTGCACGATCAGCGGCACCGCGATCATCGCGATCACCAGCGGCCTGGCCACAATGGTTTCGGCTTGAAAGCCGAACAGCAGCACCACGGTGGCAATCAGCCCGATCACCGACCAGGGCTTGAGTGTCGCCACGAAGTCGGCCACCGCGTGGCTGGAGCGGCGCTGCAGCACATGCCGCGTCGCCATGCCGGCGGCCAGCGGCAGCACCACGTACAGCACGGTGGAGAGCACCAGCGTTTCCCAGGGCACGGTGATGTTGGTCACGCCGAGCAGGAAGGCGGCGATCGGCGCAAAAGCGACGACCATGATCAGGTCGTTGACCGAGACCTGCACCAGCGTGTAGTTGGCATCCCCCTTGACGAGCTGGCTCCAGACAAACACCATGGCCGTGCAGGGCGCCACGCCGAGCAGAATCATGCCGGCGATGTATTCGCTGGCCGATTGCGGATCCACCCAGGGCGCAAAAATGTACTGGAAAAACAGCACGCCGAGCGCGGCCATGGTGAAGGGCTTGACCAGCCAGTTGACCACCAGCGTCAGCAGCAGGCCGCGCGGTTTTTTGCCTACGTCCTTCACCGCCGACCAGTCGATCTGGATCATCATCGGGTAAATCATCACCCAGATGAAGACGGCGACGACCAGGTTGACGTGGGCGATCTCCAGCGCGGCAATGCCCTGGAAGGCCGGTGGCGCCAGCAGGCCCAAGCCCACGCCGGCCGCTATGCCCAGGGCAACCCAGACGGTGAGGTAACGTTCAAACAAGCCCATGGGACTTCCTTTTTTTTTGTGAATGTGTGGGTCAGGCCTTGCCGGCCAGGTCGCGTGCGGTTTGCTGCACCATGGCCCGCTCGAGTTTTTCGGGCGGCAGGTTGATCAGGATATCCAGACGGCGGCGTATGGCCAGCAGGGTCTGGCGGAAGGCCTCGAGTTTTTGCGCATCGGTGCCCTTGACCTCCGACGGGTCGGCGTAACCCCAGTGCGCCGTGGCGGGCTGGCCGGGCCAGTAGGGGCAGACCTCGCCGGCGGCGTTGTCGCAAACGGTAATCACCAGATCCATGACGACCCCCACGCTTTTCGCTTCGTGTAATGCGCTGCCCCCCGAGGGGGCTGTGCTTGCTTGGGGCGGCCCGGCGCGGCGCACTTCCGGCGAATCCGGCTGGCCGAACTCGTCCCAGCTCTTGCTGCGCAGGCCTTCGGTCGGGATGCCGGCGTTGTTCAGCACCTGCAGCGCCAGCGGGTTCGGCTGCTGGTTCTCACGCGGGCTGCTGCCGGCCGAAAAGGCCTGGAAGCGCCTCTTGCCGATGTGGTTGAGCGTGGCTTCGGCCAGGATGCTGCGGGCCGAATTGTGGGTGCATAAAAACAGGACGTTGACGGGGCGCGCGGACATTGGAAATTCTCCAGAGGTGAGTAGATGTTTGGCGGCAATACGCTTCAGTCAGCCAATGCCCATGGTCTGTCATTCCGGACTGGATCCGGAATCCATGGTGGCGGCATGACGCAGGGCGAAGGTTTGGCGCAGCATGGATTGCGGGTCAGGCCCGCAATGACAAGGGCGTGTGGTTTTTTCATGGCTGTGCGGTGTCCATGACTGGCCTGACCACCCGGGGGTTCAGCAAACCGCACCAGCCGTCGCGGCGCAGGGGCCTTCAACGGCGGACACGGCTGGTCGCGGCGCGGGCAGTTGCCCCTCCAGCGCCGGCAGCACCACCACCGGCGAAAAGCCGCCGCCGGCGGTGCGGAAGTTGGTGGTCTGGCCTGTGTAGGTGCGTGCGGCCAGCAGTTGCACCTGGCCGCGGAAGGTGTAGGCGCGC
The DNA here is from genome assembly GCA_030655515.1 of Polaromonas sp. Taxonomy (GTDB): domain Bacteria; phylum Pseudomonadota; class Gammaproteobacteria; order Burkholderiales; family Burkholderiaceae_C; genus Polaromonas. The sequence goes on from JAURVI010000038.1 coordinate 34,294, forward strand.
AGGTCCAGCTTCAGCCGGGTGGGCACGCCATCGACGTCCACCAGGCGTTCACTGGGCGGCACCAGGGCCTGGGCGATAAAACCGCCGGCCAGGATGTTGCTCCAGACGCCGCGTGTGAGTTTGTCGCCGCGGTAGGCGGCCTTGGCGCCATAACCCGCCACGGGCTTGAAGAAGAGTTGCCGGCGGCGCGCCCAGAGATCGTCCGCATGGTCGGCGGTAACGAGTTTGGTGTGCGGAACCACCGCCTGCAGCAGGCGCCGGTCTTCAGCCGACACGCCCCAGGAGGCCAGCAGTGCATCGTCGCCGAGGGTGATGAGGTTGCGCTTGTCGGCAAACAGCGCGTGCGCCCGTGGGTGCGGCGTGACGACCGCCGCGCCCGCCACATAGGCGCTGTGCAGGGCTTCGTGGGCCGGGTCCGACAGGCTGAAATCCGTCAGGCGGTTGTAGACCAGATCGACCGCCACGCCTGGCAGCGCCGGGTGCCACAGCGCGCCGTCTTTCCACTGCAGCTCGCGCGCGTCGCCGACGGCGGCGGCGATGCCGTGCGCCAGGAACATCTGCCGTGCCAGTGCAAATTCAGGCGCCAGGTATTGCGCCTCCGGTGCATCGTCGACGATCAGCCCACTGTGCAATGGCTGTGCGCCACGCTGGGCCTGCCACTCGGCGCGGAACATGGCCACAAACGCCTGGTTGAGTTGCAGCAGGTCGCTGGCGCTGTCCATCAGCCCCTGCATGGGCTCGCAGCACTCGCGGTGCGCGTGTGTCAGCGCAGCGTTGAGCAGCGCGCCGCCGGCATTGGTGTTGATCTCGATCAGGCGCGGGCCGTCGGCACCCAGGTGAAAGTCATACGCCATGAAGACACCGGTGGGGCCGAAATTATGGCGTGCAATCTCGGGCGCGCTGGCCAGCGCCAGTTGCTGGTAGGCGGGCAGGGCGATCACGCGTTCGATGGCGGCAATCGCCTGGCCCAGCGTCGTGCGGATGGCCGGGTCCAGAAACACCGTCGTCTCGGAAAACAGGTGCGGGTGTGTCGTCGCCAGTCCGGCCAGCATGCCTTGCAGGCTGGGGTCGGTCTCCATCTGCTGGCGCAGGCGCTCGGGGTTCAGGGTGCGGCACAGGCAGCCCAGATTCAGTGCCTCGGCGAGGTTCATGGCGGCGCCCCGGTCAGCAGGTCGCGCACGAGGCGGCGTCGGCGACTGCGCAGGCTTCGCCCTGGCAGCAGTGCTTGGTCATGTAATTCATGAGCTCCACCATGTGGTCAAAGTTGGCGCGGTAAATCAGGTTGCGGCCGCGCGGCTCGCTGCTGACCAGGCCGGAATGCGCAAGCTCTTTCAGGTGGAAAGACAGCGCGCTGGGCGCTACTTCCAGCAGTTCGGCAATGGCACCCGGTGTCAGCCCGTCGGGTCCGGCGACCACCAGCGCCCGGAAGGTGCGCAGGCGCTGCGCCTGCGCCAGCGCGGCCAGGGCTTTGACGGCGCCGGTTTCATCGAGAGGTTTTGTTTCCATAGTTCAAATATAATTGAATGATTGAATTGAAGCAATCCCAACCAGGAAAAACAATGGCCGACATCACGATTTACCACAACCCCCAGTGCGGCACCTCGCGCAACACCCTGGCGCTGATCCGCAACAGCGGTGAGGAGCCCGAAGTCATTGAGTACCTCCAAACCCCGCCCGGCCGCGAGACCCTGGTCCAACTGGTGGCACAGACGGGGCAGCCGTTGCAGGCGCTGATCCGCAGCAAGGAAAAGTTGTACGGCGAACTTCAACTCGACAACCCGGCGCTCAGTGATGAGCAACTGATGGACGCCATGCTGGCCCACCCCATCCTGATCAACCGGCCCATCGTCGTGACGCCGCTGGGCACCCGCCTGTGCCGGCCGTCCGAAGCGGTGCTCGACATCCTGCCTGCGCCGCAGCAGGGCGCTTTCACCAAGGAAGATGGTGAGCTGGTACTGCAATCCGGAAATGGCGGAACAAAATGAAAGTGATGGATTCGTGCGCAGGGCAAGGCGCAAGCCGCAGCGAAGGCTGGCTCGCCTTCGCAAGGGTTGCAACGCCGCCATGGGCGCGAAGGCGCGCTTTCATGTTTCGCTTTTTTCGGATTGCAGTACCCGATGACAAAGGGGAACGTGTTGCCGGCGCTTGACGATCTGCCCAACCTCGACAAAACCCTGTTCGCGCTGCCCACGGCCGGCGCACTGCAGGCCTTCCGGCCATCAGTGCATGTGCCGCGCATTCTGCTGCTCTACGGCTCGGTGCGTGAGCGCTCCTACAGCCGGCTGCTCAGCGAAGAAGCCGCGCGCCTGCTGCAGGCCATGGGCGCCGAAACCAAAACCTTTGACCCGCGCGGCCTGCCGCTGCCCGACGACGCACCCGACAGCCACCCCAAGGTGCAGGAGCTGCGGCAACTCGCCCAGTGGGCCGAAGGCATGGTCTGGACATCGCCCGAGCGCCACGGCGCCATGACCGGCATCATGAAATCCCAGATCGACTGGATTCCGCTGGCGCAGGGCGCGTTGCGGCCGACCCAGGGCAAGACGCTGGCGCTGATGCAGGTCAGCGGCGGCTCGCAGTCCTTCAACGCGGTGAACCAGTTGCGCGTACTGGGCCGCTGGATGCGCATGCTGACCATTCCGAATCAGTCATCGGTCGCCAAGGCCTTTCTGGAGTTCGACGAGGCCGGGCGCATGAAGCCTTCGGCGTTTTACGACCGGGTGGTTGATGTGATGGAAGAGTTGGTCAAGTTCACCTTGCTCACGCGCGATGTGTCGCCTTACCTGGTGAACCGGTACAGCGAGCGCAGGGAGAGTGCGGAGGCGCTGTCTAAGCGGGTGAATCAGCGGGGTTGGTGAATCGATAAGGAAAATCGGCCGTTGGCCCCTTGGGGGCGGGCGCAAGCAGCTATTGAATTTATAGCGGACTGCGATGCACTTCTTTTCAGGTGCCCGTGGTGATGGTGAGGATTCGGAGCAATAAGTACTTATCGCGTCAGTGCTTGCAGCCTCGCTGCCTTATCGGCATTGCACCTCACTTGTTCGAGGTGTTCAACTCAAAAAGTTCAGTTCTCAGTTGCAGCAATTCCTGTAATAACTTGTTGTTCGGGTCGGCCGCAACGGCGCGACGTGTCCAAGCCAGCGATTTTTCTTCATCGTTTGGGAGATCAAATGACGATTCATACAGATCGGCCAGACTCCGCATCGCTGCCGGGACACCGGCCTCGGCGGCTTTCGACAACCATATGAGGGCTTGCTGGGAATCTTCCGCAACACCCAGTCCGTAGGCATAAGCCTCGCCCACCTTGTACATGGCAAGTTTGTCGCCGCCTTTGGCTGCGGCAAAGTTGGCGGGAAAGTCTTTGATGGTTGCGCGGTAGCTTTCGGTGTAGGTTCTTCGCCAGCCGGCTTCAGGAATGTGAACCCTCATCACCACACCATCGCCGATCCGGACCTGTTTTCTATATTCCAGTTGAAGCTCTTTGGTTCGAGGCAAGGTCAAAGCGATCTTCAACGTTCCCTCTTTGACGACCAGATCAAGAGGACAGGCTCCCCGAAATTTACCGTTCACGCTCACCTCAGCGCCTGTATGTTTTGCTTCACAGGTCAGGCGCACGACCGGATCCGCCGCGTATAAATTGCCAGAAGAAAATACCACCGCGCAGAGCGTCAGGACCAGTTGTTTTGATAGGTTCATTTTTTTCTTCAGTTTTTTACCGGGCCGTTAACGGGCAATGCCGGTAGCGGGTCCGCTGGAGCTGCTTCTGCATCCGAAAATGGTCAGTATCTCAACCTTGTAGTCAACGGAGCATTTGTACTCGGCATGGCTGCTGCTGGTGGCCGCTTTGAAGGGGCAACTGATTCCGCTGTCCCCCAGAAAGCGCATCGGCTCCCCAGCATTGCTGGTGGTCGACGATTTGACTTTACTTAGCTCCGCCTGCACCTTGTTTCGCGCAACACTCTCGACGCCGTTGTCTTCCCGGATGCGGTTATCCAGGACGCACCTTTTCTTTTCATCGCGAACAACGGTGGGAGGTGCGGCGTTGTTTGCGCTATAGCTCCTCTCAACACTTGAATTGGCGGTGTTGCTCGCCACGGCGGACGGTCGATAGCCTGGGGTTTCGGCGCGCGTTTCCTGAGCTCGCCTGGCAGCGCGCAGGTTTTCCCCGTATCTGTCGGCCTCCCGCTGGATGCCCTGCAGCCTGGCCATGCCCGCAATGGCCGATGGCACGTAAGGCGCTTCCCGGGAAGGCGTATCGTCCGCCCTTTCCCGAGCCCACTGCTGCTGCCGCTCCTGATCTTGCCTGCGCCACTCTTCTTCCTCTGCCGCCTTTTTGCGCGCCTTCTCTGCCCACTCGGCAGCCAGAATCCTCTCCCGCTCAGCGGCGACCCGCTGCTGTTCATTGGCGAGCCTTTGTTGGCTTGCTGCCAAATTCTTTTTGTCCTGGGCACCTGTGACGAGCCTGGCAGCCTTTTTGTGTTCATTACGGCTGCAGCCGAAATCTCCAGCGCGGGTACAGGCGTCCGCTTTGTCGAGCACGAGCTGCAGATCCTGCCTGTCTATCTTGTCAAGCTTGTCAACCAGATCCAGGAGATTGGTGTCCTTGGCGTGCGCCGGCGTCAAGGCCACGAGAACAAGTGCCGCCAGGACAAAAATACCCCATGCATGTTTCTTCATAAATCTCCCTGAGTGTCTCAATGCTCGGCCTGGCGCGCTGCTGTGCTCCAGGAGATTCAAACGCCCGAGCTTTCCGTGGCAGTTGTGCTTCGATCCGCGTTAAAGAGAGCGTATGCCACAAAAATCCCAAGAGCATCCCATGTTCGTGGGGTGCGTCTCGTCCTTTTATTGACGGGCTTTCATTGATCCTCAGGGCGGCCACTCTGATAATATAACTATATGTCATCGCGAAAGAGTAGAAGACTTTTTGTGCGGCCAACACTTTCTGGGTAAACCCATGCGAAATCGAAGCGCTTTCTCTTTCTTTTTGTTGTGTCTAGCCTTTAGCGGCAGCACCTACGCTGCGGCGTTGCGCGTCACTTGTGAAGGTAACGATGTCGGCGCGGAGGTATTGGTCAACGGCAAATTTCGGGGAGAGTGTCCCGTAGATTTATCGGTTCCCAATGGCGCCCTCAAGCTGCTGGTTCGCAAGCAAGGCGAGGGCGGCCGTGAGCGCGTGTTTGAACAAGAAATCCGGATGAGCGAGGGATCGGCGAAGAAGGTTGAAGCGAACCTTGGCCCATGGCGTCTCAGCCCCGCTGAAGTCCAGCGGCAGGACGAAAAAGTAAAGCGCCTTTACGCGCTACCTTTGGATCAGCTTGAAAAGCAGGCCCGCTCCGGCGACCCGGATGCCATGGTTGTGCTGGCCCGAAGCTACTCCGGCGGCATTCAGAATCGGCCCATAGACAAAGTAGTCGGGCTGGCATGGTGGCAAAAGGCAGCCGAAGCCGGAAACGTGACCGCCATGTATAACTTGTCACTAATGAACCATATGGGAACGCCGGAGGTACCGAAGAATCCGGCGCAAGCCAGGATCTGGTTGGTGAAGGCGTCGGAAGCCGGCTTGGCCAGAGCTACAGAATCTCTCGCGAGTGAGCTGGACACCACAGACCGAAGCCAGGCAAACCAGGAGGAAATTTTCAGGATGACCCTGCGCGCTGCGGAGCAGGGGAGTCCGTCGAGCATGCTACGAACCGGCTCGGCATATAGCTCCGGAACAGGAACCCCCAGAAACCTGGAGAGTGCAGTACTGTGGTGGCGCAGGGCCGCAGAGGCTGGCAATCAATACGCCATGTTTGAGCTGGCCAACAGTTATGAAAAAGGCCAGGGCGTTGCTGCCAACCACGAGCAGGCAGTCTTCTGGTGGCGCAAGGCGGCCGAGTTGCAGAATGGCTTCAGAAACGAAAAAGCGGTAGAGGAACTGAAGAAACGCGGGCTGCTTTAAGCCTCATGTAGTGCGGTCGCCCAATCGAGGGGCGATGGAGTCTTCCAATCTGTCCGCATATCAGATCGGAGTTTTCAGAGACACCCACGCAGTCAGTAATTCCACCTGCTTGCGGAGCCAGTTCGTCGGCATGTTCTGCGTTCCCCAGACAGCGATGCGCCCCGCGTATTTCCCCATCAACCAGAACTGGCGCGCCGCGACAAAGGCCACGCTCCCCTCGAAGTCTTCTGAACTCAGAGGGCGCGCGCTACGGCCGTCCTGGAGATACCCCGTTGCCAGCGTTCATCAGAGCGGGCAGCGACTGTCATCAAACTGCCATCGAATCGACATGAACACGTCACTACGCGCTTCCAGAATCTCCCCATCAGTCAAAAACACGATGGAGAGTGATTCATGGGTCAGGGATTCGGCAAGGATTACGAGCAGGGTGAAGGCGTCAACACGACGTCCAATCCCTTCATTCATGAAATAGACGGCGCGCGCCGCCATGTGCTGCGTTGCACCACGGCGGCGGTTGCGCTGCTGATGGGCTCACACACCTTGGTGGCCGGCGCGGCAAAGGTCGGCAAAGGCAAGCCGCTTGGTTTTGCCGGTGTGCCGGTTTCCGCCGCCGACGCGCTGGTGGTGTCGGCCGACTACGAAGCCCAGGTGCTCTACCGCTGGGGCGATGCGACCGGGATGGCCACGGGGGCACCCGCCTTCAGCGCGGACGCTTCCAACAGTTGGCAGGAGCAAATGCTGCAAGCTGGCATGCACCACGATGGCATGGAGTTTTTCCCGCTGGACAAAAACCCGCGCCACGGCCTGCTCGCCATCAACCACGAGTACACCGACGACGGCCTGCTGCACAGCGATGGCATGCAGACCTGGACGGCGGAGAAAGTGCGCAAGTCCCAGGCCGCGCACGGCGCCAGCGTGATCGAGGTGGTGGAGCGCGCCGGTGTCTGGCGGGTGATGCCCAACTCACGTTACGCGCGCCGCATCACGGCCAGCACCCCCATGTTGTTCAGCGGCCCGGCGGCCGGGCACGCGCTCTTGAGAACCGCGGCCGACCCGAGCGGCACCCGCCCGCTGGGCACGCTGAACAATTGCGCTGCGGGCCAGACCCCCTGGGGCACGTTTCTGACCTGCGAAGAAAACTGGAACGGTTATTTCTCGGCGCAGGACAAGCCCAACCCGGATGAGTTGCGTTACGGCTTGCGCAGCAAGGGTTTTGGCTACCGCTGGCACGAGTTCGACGAGCGTTTTGACGCGGTGAAAAATCCCAATGAGCCGCACCGCTTTGGCTGGGTGGTGGAGATCGATCCGCAAGACCCGACGCAGACCCCGATCAAGCGCACCGCGCTGGGCCGCATCAAACACGAAGGGGCCACAACGACCTTGAGCCGGGACGGCCGCGCCGTGGTCTACATGGGCGACGACGAGCGTTTTGAATACGTCTACAAGTTTGTCAGCCGTGACAAGGTCAAGCCCGGAGGCTACGCCGCCAACAAGGAACTGCTCGATCACGGCACGCTGTATGTGGCGCGTTTTGACGCGCAGGGCTACGGCCGGTGGTTGCCGCTGGTGCATGGCGAAGGCGGCTTGACCGCCGCCAGCGGTTTTGCCAGCCAGGCCGACGTGTTGATCAAGTGCCGCCAGGCGGCCGATGCGGTCGGCGCGACAAAAATGGACCGGCCCGAGTGGGTGGCCGTACACCCCAACACCGGCGAGGTCTTTGTGACGCTGACCAACAACAGCGTACGCGGGCAGGACGGCTCAAGCAGCCGCATGGCAGACGCAGCCAATCCGCGCAACGACAACATCATGGGCCACATCATTCGCTGGCGCGAAGGCAAGGGGCAGGGCGCTTTCGCCAGCCGGCTCGACGGCGACGCCAGCGCCACAGAGTTCCGCTGGATGCACTTTGCGCTGGCCGGCGACCCCCATGCCGAAAAGGCCGAGTACCGCGGCACCATCAAAGGCGACATGTATGGCAGCCCCGATGGCTTGCAGTTCGATGGCGGCGGGATGCTCTGGATACAGACCGATATTTCGACCTCGGCCATGCACAAAGGTGCGTACAAGCGCATGGGCAACAACGTGATGCTCTGCGCCGATCCGGCGACCGGCGAGACCAAGCGTTTCCTGACCGGGCCCGCCGGCTGCGAGATCACCGGCGTGAGCTTCACGCCGGACCGCCGCGCTGTCTTCATCAATATCCAGCACCCCGGAGAAACAGCCAGCGAGCGCAGTGACCCGGCCAACCCGAAAGCGGTGAGCCACTGGCCCGATGGCCCCGCGGGTGGCCGACCACGGTCGGCCACGGTGGTCATCCGGCGCAAGGATGGCGGCATCGTCGGCACCTGAATTTTCAGCCCCGGTCACGGGGCTTTTTTACAGCGCGTCACTCATTTTGCGAAAGACAACAAGGAGTCCACCATGAAAGAACTGCCCAATCCCACTTTTGCATTGTCGCCCGTGGCTTCGCCGCATTTATCACGGGGGTTACTTCATCAAAGCTCTCATGCTGTCGGTCCAGCCGCTGTTCAAAGGCCTGCCGTGGGGAAAATCCAGGTCGGCTGGGCCAGGCACCAGGACGAGGTCCGGCAAGCGCAACGCCTGAGGTACCAGGTCTTCGCGCTAGAGATGGGCGCCACGCTGCCCAACACCTTGCCGGGCCACGACATCGACCTGTTTGACGATTACTGCGAACACCTGCTGGTACGTGACGAGGGCAGCCAGGAAGTCATAGGCACCTACCGCGTGCTGACACCCACCCAGGCCCAACGCGCAGGCAGCACCTACAGTGACACCGAGTTTGACCTGACGCGCCTGCGTTTTTTGCGCCCGCGCATGGTCGAGCTGGGCCGTAGCTGTGTGCATGCGGGGCACCGGCACGGCGGCGTGATTCTGGCTTTGTGGGGAGCGCTTGCCGAGTTCATGGCGCGCAACCGGCTCGACACCATGATCGGTTGCGCCAGCATTCCCATGCAGCACACCGGTGCGTCCAGTGGCCAGGCAGCAGCCAGCATCTGGCGCCAGGTCCGGCAACATCACCTGGCGCCCATCGAGTACCACGTGACGCCGCGCCTGGCCTTGCCGGTCGAACAACTCGATGATTCGCTGGATGTCGAGCCACCGGCGCTGATCAAGGGTTATCTGCGCCTGGGCGCCAAGGTGCTCGGCGCGCCCGCCTGGGATCCGGACTTCAACGCCGCCGACTTGCCGATGATGATGCGCATTGTCGATTTGCCACAACGTTATCGCAAGCATTTTTCCGGCAAGGGGGAGTGATGCGGACGCTGTTCGACAAGCTCGGCGCCCTCGACCGTGGCGGCGCACCGGACCCGGGCGATGACCATGACGATGCGGCCTTGCGTCGGCGATACCGCAGCATTTTCATCTCCGACCTGCATCTGGGCACACCCGGCTGTCAGGCCGCTACGCTGTTGGATTTTCTGAAAGCCCACCCCAGCGACTACCTGTACCTGGTCGGCGACATCGTGGACGGCTGGCAATTGCGGCGCAGGTGGTACTGGCCGCAGACGCACAACGACGTGGTGCAAAAGCTGCTGCGGCGCGCCCGCAAAGGCTGCCGTATCATCTATGTGCCCGGCAACCATGATGAGTTTGCGCGTGAGTTTATCGGCCACCAGTTCGGCGGCATCGAAGTCGTTGAAGAGACCGTCCACACCACGGCCGACGGCCGCAATCTGTGGATTGTTCACGGTGACTATTTCGATGCGGTCGTGCAGTGCGCCAGGTGGCTGGCCTACGTGGGCGACAACCTCTATGAGTTCACGCTCAAACTCAACCGCTACCTGAATCACCTGCGCGCTCGCCTGGGCCTGCCTTACTGGTCCTTGTCGGCCTACCTCAAGCACAAGGTCAAAAGCGCTCTGAACTACGTGACGGATTTTGAAGTCGCCGTCGCCGGTGAAGCGCGACGCAGAGGCCACCAGGGCGTGGTCTGCGGCCACATTCACCGCGCCGAGATGCGCGAGATCGACGGCACGCTCTACTGCAATGACGGTGACTGGGTGGAAAGCCGCACCGCGCTGGTCGAGAATTTTGACGGCACCTTGGCCCTGCTGCACTGGGCGCCCACCCACGAGACGCAGGGCCGCGGCCATGCCGCCAGCACGGTGAGTGCATGAAGATCGCGTTGATCACCGACGCCTGGCAGCCGCAGGTCAATGGGGTGGTGACCACGCTGGTGGAACTGGTGCGTGAGCTGGAAAAACTGGGGCATGGCGTTGAAGTGATTCACCCCGGCCTGTTCAACACGCGGCCCTGTCCGGGTTATGCGGGCATCGAACTGGCGATTCGTCCCAAGGCATTGCTCGGCGAAAAGCTGGATGCTTTGCGGCCCGACGCCATTCATGTGGCCACCGAAGGCCCGCTGGGCTGGGCCGCACGCGGCTACTGCGTCAAGCGGGGTTTGCGTTTTACCACCGCATTTCACACCAAGTTTCCGGAAATCCTGAATGTCGCCTTGAAAATCCCGCTGTCCTGGGGTTATGCCCTGTTTCGCCACTTCCACAAAGCCTCTTCCGGGGTGATGGTGCCGACCAACGGGGTGCTGCGTATGCTGGAACAGCGGGGCTTTCGCAACTTGCGCAGTTGGACGCATGGGGTGGACACGCATCTGTTTTCTTTTCAGCCGCAGCCCCGCCTTTACCCGCCGGCCGGCCTGCTGGTCAGGCCGGTGTCCCTGTTTGTGGGCCGGGTATCCTACGAAAAAAACATCGAAACATTTTTGCAACTGGATATACCGGGCAGCAAGGTGGTCTGCGGTGTCGGGCCGCTGGAGGCGTCGCTCAAACAGCGCTACCCGCAGGTGCATTGGCTGGGTGTGCTGGCCAGGACCGAGCTGGCCAAAGTCTACGCCGCCGCCGATGTTTTCGTTTTTCCCAGCAAATCTGAGACCTTCGGCCTGGTGATGCTCGAAGCCATGGCCAGCGGCACACCCGTCGCAGCCTTTCCGGTCGATGGCCCGCTGGAGGTGCTGGGCAAGCAGGATGGCAGTTGTCACGGCGGCGTCATGCATGGAAATCTGAAGCAGGCTTGTTACAACGCGATGATGGTTCCTCGGCATGAAGCCCGCGCGCGTGCGCTGGATTTCAGTTGGGCGCATGCAGCGCAACTGTTCGAAAAGTACCTGGTGCCGTCACAAAAGAAATCCGAGCATAAACTGATCGCAGCAGATGTGTAGATGCGTATTAGGGGCAATACTGTTCGCTTAACCGTTCGGGCTGAGCTTGTCGAAGCCTGTTTGCACTGTGACGACCCTTCGACAGGCTCAGGGCGAACGGGGTTGTAGCGCTTCAATGAACAGCATTGGTATTAGGGGCCAAAGTAGCGGAAAAGACTTGTCACGCCGTTGTCATCTAATTGAGTGACACTCATGTGTCAATTTTATTACATAAATAGTGCAGTTCGCATGTCCCACTTCCCTGTGTCATTACCCGCTGCGCCTCCTGCCGTCCAGTTTCTGGACCGTGACCATAGCATTCTTGCTTTCAATGAAAGGGTGCTTGACTGGGCCAGGCGCGCGGACGTCCCCCTTTTGGAGCGGCTGAGGTTTTTGTGCATTGTTTCTTCCAACCTCGATGAGTTTTTTGAAGTCCGCGCCGCACTGCACTTGACGGCCGCCCAGGCCCATGAACAGAAAGGCCTTTACACCGCGGAGTCCTTCGAGGCGCTGGCCGAGGCCGCTCACGCGATGGTGGCCCGCCAATATGCCCTGTACAACGACGAGTTGATGCCCGCGTTTGAAAAGCAGGGCATCAAGGTGGTTTCGCACGGCGACCGCAATCCGGCGCAAAGGCGCTGGGTCCATGCCTATTTTGAGCGTGAGGTCAGGCCGCTGCTGGTTCCGGTGGGGCTCGATCCTTCGCACCCCTTTCCGCAGGTGGCCAACAAGTCACTGAACTTCATCGTCCGGCTGGGCGGCCGCGATGCGTTCGGCCGCGAAAACGATATCGCCATCGTCAAAGTGCCCCGGGTGTTGCCGCGGCTGATACCCATGCCGGACAAGGTGTCGGGCAAACACCGATGTTTTGTGTCTTTGTCCAGCGTGATTCGCGCGCACCTGGGCGAGCTGTTTCCTGGCCGCGAGGTCGGGCAGTTCTCGCAGTTTCGCGTGACCCGCCATTCTGATCTGGCGGTCGATGAAGACGATGTCAAAAACCTGCGCACCGCGCTGCGCCTGGGTCTGGAGCAGCGCCACTACGGGCAGGCGGTGCGGCTGGAAGTGTCGGCCGGCTGCTCCGAACACCTGTCGGGTTTCTTGCTCAGGCAGTTCAATCTGCCGGCGGCGTCCCTGTACCGTGTGCAGGGCCCGGTCAACCTGTATCGCCTGACCCAACTGGTGGATCTGGTCAATGACCCGCGGCTTCTTTTTCCGCCCTACAAAGCCTGTTACCCGACGCAGTTGGTGCCTGGAGAGTCGTTTTTCGAGCGGCTCAAGCGCGGTGACGTGTCCATCCATCAGCCGTTCGAGAGTTTTGACGGTGTGCTCGATTTCCTGCGCGAGGCGGTGAACGATCCGCAGGTGCTGGCCATCAAGCAAACCATTTACCGCACCGGCTCGGATTCCGAGTTGATGGTTCTGTTGCGTGAAGCGGTGCGGCGCGGCAAGGAGGTCATGGTGGTGCTGGAGCTCAAAGCACGTTTTGACGAAGAAGCCAATATCAACTGGGCCGAGATGCTGGAGTCCATCGGCGCGCAGGTGGTCTATGGCGTGGTCGGGCTCAAGACCCACGCCAAAATGCTGCTGGTGACGCGGCGCGAAGGCCAGCATCTCAAACGTTACGCGCACCTGTCCACCGGCAACTACAACCCGACAACCGCCCGTCTGTACACCGACGTGAGTTATCTGTCGGCCGATCCGGCATTGACCGCGGACATTGACAATGTTTTTGTCCATCTGGCCAGCCAGAGCAAATTGCCCAGACTCCATCGTTTGCTGCTGGCGCCGTTTCAATTGCACCGCAAACTGATCGAAAAAATTGATTCGCTGGGAGAGGCCGCCGCGCTCGGGAAAGAAACCCGAATCGTCGCCAAAATGAACGCGTTGACCGACGAGGCCTTGATGCTGGCCCTGATCCGGGCGGGGCAAAGCGGCGTGAAGATTGACCTGGTGGTGCGCGGTGCCTGCATGTTGCCCGCGCAAGTGCCTGGCGTCACCGACAACATCCGGGTGCGCTCCGTCATAGGCCGTTTTCTCGAGCACTCCCGCGTCTTTTATTTCCGCGATGCCGGTGAAGAGACGCTGTACCTGTCCAGCGCCGACTGGATGAACCGCAACATGCTCCGGCGCGTTGAGCTGACGTGGACGGTGACGGATCCTCTGATTCGTCAGCGCATCATTGACGAATGCCTGGTCGCCTACCTGCATGACAGCCAGGACGCCTGGGACTTGCAGCCCGATGGCACTTACCTGCGGGTCAGCGAACCGGGGCAGGGCGAACAACATGGCGCACAGGATGCGCTGATGGCGCGCTACGCGGTCAGCAGTTCGGTGAGGTCGCTGGGGTGATGGACCTGATCCTGTGGCGTCACGCAGAGGCTGAAGACTGGCAGCCCGACGATGCGCACCGGGGCAGTGACCTGGACCGCGCACTGACAGCGCGCGGCGAGAAGCAGGCGGCCCGCATGGCCGTCTGGCTGGACCGGCAGTTGCCGGAAGGCGCGCGCATCCTGGTGAGCCCGGCCCGCCGCTGCGAGCAGACGGCGCTGGCACTGGGGCGAAAATACAAGATCCGCGCGGAACTCGGCCCCGATGCGCCACCTTCGCAGTTGCTCGAACTGGTTCAATGGCCGGTCAACAAGCTGCCGATTCTGGTCATCGGCCATCAGCCCGCGCTGGGGCAAGTCATTGCGCAGTTGCTGGGTTTGCAGGAAAGCGAGTGCGCCGTCAAAAAGGGCGCACTCTGGTGGCTGCGCCACCGTGCGCGCGAGGGCGGCGCGCAAACCGTCGTGGTCACGGTGCAATCGCCCGAAGTTCTCTGAGTTGCCGCGCTCCGCGCTGTCAAGCCTGTGAGGCTACAGGCCGGCCAGCACCAGCGCCCAGGGCGTTTTTTGCCAGGCCAGCGCTTCTTCACGCAGCAAGTGAGCCGACTGCGGGTAGGCGCTGACCCAACTGCTGCGGCAACTCAGCACAAAACGGCGGCTGCCCGCAGTGCTTTCGATCTGCATGTCCTTGACGTCGGGCGCGCGGCGCGCGTGGCATAGGATCACGGCCAGCCGCAGGCAGAGCAACTGCCGCACGAAGTCCTTGTCTTCGAAGTCGGCATCGAGCTTGCGCAGCTTGCCGCGGTGGCCCAGCACCAGCAGGCTCAGGCGATGCAGTTCAGGCAGCGCAAAGCCTGGCGCGTCGGCATTGTCCAGAATGTAGGCGCCATGCTTGTGGTAGTCGCTGTGGGCAATGTGGCTGCCGATTTCATGCAACTGGGCGGCCCAATCGAGTTTGCGCTGAAAACGCGCCAGGTCTGCCGGCGACAGACCGCTGCAGGTTTGCTGGAACAGGATGCGGGCCACTTGACTCACGCGTTCGGCCTGGTCGGCATCCGCGTCAAATTTTCGGGCCAACCGCTGAACCGTGGTGGAGCGTAGATCGGTGATGTCCTGTTCGCGGTCCAGCAGGTCATAGAGCAGGCCATGGCGCAGAGCGCCCTGGGCCGCCTGCATCTGCTCGATACCGAGCAGATCAAAAACGGCCCGCAACACGCTGACGCCGCCGCCAATGACGGCACGCCGATCATCCTTCATGCCATCGAGCTTCAGGCGATCTGCGCTTTGGGCTTTGAGCAGCCGGTCCAGCAGCCAGTCCAGCCCGTCCTGCGTGACCAGACCGGGAGGCCCGCCTGCGGCGACCAGCACATCGCCGACGGCGGCAATGGTGCCCGATGACCCATGGGCGACATCCCAGTTGCCGGTGCGGTACGTGTTGACGGCTTCGTCCAGCACCGCCTTGGCGGCGACTTCGGCCGCCTGGAAAGCGCGAGCATTGAACTGGCCATCCGGAAAATATTTCATCGACCAGGCGACGCTGCCGACCCGGTAGGACTCCATCGTCAGCGCATCGAGGCCTTGGCCCAGGATCATTTCGGTGGATCGGCCGCCGATATCAACCACCAGGCGCCGCTCTTCGGACTGCGGCAGCATATGCGCCACGCCCTGGTAAATCAGGCGGGCTTCTTCGCGACCGGAAATCACGTCAATCGGAAAACCCAGCACCTGGTGGGCACGCAGCAAAAAGTCGTCACGGTTGCGGGCTTCGCGCAGCGTCTGGGTAGCCACCGCGCGCACCTCGCCTTTTTTGAAACCGGCCAGGCGTTCACCAAAACGCGACAGGCAGTCCCAGCCGCGCTGCATGGCCTCGGGCGTCAGGTTGCGGTCGCCATCCAGGCCATTGCCCTGGCGCACGGTTTCCTTGAGGTATTCGGTGCGGTGAATCCGCCCGTGGTCGAGGCGGCCTATTTCGAGGCGGTAGCTGTTGGACCCAAGGTCCACGGCAGCCAGGCGGGTTCCATTTTGCATGTGTGAGCCGGTATTGTGAGGCTCAGCATAGCACTCACGCGGCACTCTCATGCCCTGACTTTCTTCGCCAGTAAAACAATTTTTTTACATTTGTCATGGGGGTGTCACGAAGCAGTTGCAGCATAGTGTGTTGTAACTTTATGACCAGATTATGAAATTCTCGTTGGGCTTGGGCAAATACCGTGATTTGCTGTTCGCCATTTTGCTGTTTATTGTTCTGGACCTTGGCATTCTGTTTTTCAATTTTTTTGCCTCCATCCAGCTCGAGCGCGACGCGAGCCGAATCAACGCGGCCGGCGAGCTGCGCATGCTGACGCAGCAAATCACCAAATCCCTGTTGACCTTGCAGGTCGAAAAAAGGGGCGAGCTTCCGATCCAGACCAGCATGGCGCAGCTCAATCAGGGCACGGCGGCATTTGTTCAGGGCCTGGCTTCCCTGAAAAGTGCGATGACAAAAGATGCCGAGTTCACGATCTTTGGCTTGAATCCGGATGATTTGCGGGACACGCTCAAAAAACTTGAGCGCGAGTGGACGCCACTTGAAGAGTCTATCCAGCCGGTGATTGCCGTGACCGAGCCGACTATGGAAGATACCGAAATTGCTGCAACCAAGGCGGTTGCCCGCAACATCCGTTTGATGGCCCTCAGTGATGATCTGGCTACCGGCGTGGAGGCTGCCGCAAAAACCAAGACCGAGCGGATGCGGCAGATTCAGGTCATCGCCATTGTTCTGGCCCTGCTCAATTTTGTCTACATTGTTTTCAAGTTTCTCCGGCGTTTGAACGCCAGTGACCATATTGCGGAATCCGCCCGCCGCGAGACGGATGACATTTTGCGGACGGTGTCGGAAGGTTTGTTGCTGGTCAAGGCCGACGGCAGCATAGGCACGCAACTCTCGGCGTCAGTGCATCGACTTTTCATGCGCGAGATCAAGCCCGGAGAAGATTTTCGCCAATTGCTGCACAGCCTGTTGACCAAAGAGCGGGCCGAAGAAGCGGACAGCTACCTTGATTTGCTGTTTGACCCCAAGGTCAAGCCGGCGCTGCTGACGCAACTGGACCCGCTCAAGGATGTGCAAATCAGCGTTCCCGGCGACACGTCGGCCAAAGTCCAGTATGTGACTTTCCAGATGACGCAGGTGCGCGAGGCCGGGCGTGTCAAAGAGCTGCTGGTAACGGTGTTCGATGTCACGCAAAAAGTGCAGCTCGAGCATGAACTTGCCGCGACGCAGGAGGCCGCCAAAAGCGACGTCGACGACCTGATACGGGTGTTGGAGCAGGAGCCGCTGCTGCTGCAGGACTTTTTGCTGGGTGCCCGCTCGAAGCTGGCCGACCTGAACCAGGCCATGCGCGCCGTGGGGGGGCGGTCGGAGGCTTACAAAACACTGGTCGATGATGCGGCCAGGCTGGTGCATGGCATCAAGGGCGAAGGTGCGGCGCTGAGCCTGACCGCCGTCTCGCGCCAGGCCCATGTGATGGAAAATGCGCTGGCTCCCTTGCTCAAGCGCCGCGATCTTTCAGGCGAGGATTTGATTCCCGTCGTTTTTGAACTGTCCCGGGTGCAGGATCAGGTGGAGCGGCTGCACAAGGTATTTGCAAGAATCGGCAAACCGGCAGCGACCGCCTCGCAACACGAGCCGCGCTTGATGGATGCCATGGTGACCAACCTTCGGTCTTTGTCGGAGCGGGTGGCGCTGTCCCTGGGCAAGCAGGTTCGGTTAACCGCTTATGTCGATGAAATGGCCCTGCCTGCCGAGGTGGAGCGGGTACTGCGGGAAGCGCTGCCGCAACTGGTTCGCAATGCGATTGTCCATGGCATTGAGCTGCCGTCAGAGCGCGAGAGGCTCAGCAAGCCCCCGGTGGGCGAGCTTCGCCTGGATATCGGGCGCGCCGAGGACGGCTTGATTGAAGTCACCGTCAGTGACGACGGGCGCGGCATCGCGGTTCCCGAGGTCAGGCGGCGCATGGCGCAACTGCGGACTGATTCGGCACAGTTCACTGACGCGCAAGTGCTTGGATTCATTTTCGATCCACACTTTTCCACCGCGAGCGAAGTCACCGAACATGCGGGGCGCGGGGTGGGCTTGTCCCTGGTCCGGCAAATCGCCGAGAAGGCGGGCGCCAAGTTGAGGGTGATGACCCGGCCCAATGTGTCAACGCAGTTCGTTCTGAAGTTCGGGGTGGCGTCATGAAGATCAGAGGCCTGATGGTGGTGGACGACTCGATGGTTTTCCGTAACAGGATATCCCGGCTGGCGACCGATCAGCGCCTGGCCGGAGTCAAGGTCGTTGCCCTGGCTGAAGACGGTATGCAGGCCATAGCGCAGGCAAAGCTGCATAAACCGGACTTTGTCACGATGGATCTGACCATGCCGACGATGGACGGTCCGGCCTGCCTCGAAGCGCTGCGCACCGTATTGCCGGATGCGCGCGTTCTGGTGGTGTCGGCGCTGAGCGACCGGGCCACGGCCCTGAAAGCCATGACCAAAGGCGCACACGGCTTTCTGCTGAAGCCTTTTTCGGACGAGCAACTGGTCGAGTCTCTGCAGGAGTTGATGGTATGAGTACGACTCGGCTCAAAGCCGAAGACATCAAGATATTTTCGGATGCTGCGATGGCTTTTTTTGCCCAGACCACCGGGCATAAAGCCGCGGTACGCACGGCCTACCTGCTCGACGGCACAGACACCGTGGTCTGGAATGATTTTCAGGGCCGTATCGAGCTCAGCGGACAATACCGCGGCAGTGTCACGTTTTCGGCGCCGCGCGGCCTGCTGACCCATGTCCTGCTCAAGATGGGCGAAAGCGACTACACCGATGCGAGCCACCGCGACATCGTCGGCGAAATCACCAATCAGATGTCCGGTTATGCACGCCGCCATTTTGGCGAGACCATGGACATTTCTCCCCCTCGTGTGATCACGCAAGTCGAAGGCGTCGCGCTGCCGGGCTTCGAGGCCGCACCCTTTGTCATTCCGATGTTATGGGACCGCTACGAAGCCCATCTGGTCGTGCGCATGGGCAAGGCCGGCGGCTTCTGAAGCCGTTTTCTGCGCGTAACGGCGGTCATGGTTCATCGTTGACGGGGTGAAAATTCACGATCTTGTCACTCCCTTGTCACACGCCGCCTTGAAACTATGACGTGTTACCAACTCATTGACTAGGAGATACCTGTATGAAATTCGTTTTTACCGCTCCCTTCATCGCCATCGGCCTGCTGGCCGGCTGCGCTTCCAGCCCTGCCGTG
This sequence comes from Polaromonas sp., assembly GCA_030655515.1. Taxonomy (GTDB): domain Bacteria; phylum Pseudomonadota; class Gammaproteobacteria; order Burkholderiales; family Burkholderiaceae_C; genus Polaromonas. Next base: position 53,004 of record JAURVI010000038.1, read on the forward strand.
CCGCCAGGCATGATGGCCGGCAAGTTCGTCAGTTTTTCCTGCGAAGGAGGGAAGACCTTTAGTGCCCGCGCTGCCGAAGACGGCAAGACGGTTCGCGTGCGCGGCCACCATGGCAGTGCGGAGCTCGACATGAAGAGTGACGGTGTGTACGAAGGCGACGGCTACACGCTGATGACCAAGGGGGCAGATGGCGTCAGCCTGATGCACTCCGGCAAGCCTGAAGGCAAAAGCTGCAAGCCAGCCTGATTTCGTCATTAAACTGTCATGTTAATGACATAAAGTAAGTGCAAGTTTGTTTATTTCTCCGAAAGGAACTCTCATGAAATCTTTCCCGATCAAATCCATGCTGGCCATCTCCACGCTGGCTTTTCTCGGCGCAGTGCCTTTGGCCGGTTTTGCGCAGGTTGTCAAAATTGACGGCTCCAGCACGGTCTATCCGGTGACTGAGGCGGTTGCCGAAGAATTCCAGAAGGCCAACAAAGGCCTCAAGGTCACCGTGGGTGTGTCCGGCACCGGCGGTGGCTTCAAGAAGTTTTGCCGTGGCGAGACCGATATCTCCAATGCATCGCGCCCGATTTCGGCTTCCGAAATGGAAGACTGCCGCAAAATCGGCGTTGAGTACTTCGAAATGCCCGTCGCCTTTGATGCGCTGACCGTGGTGATCAACCCCAAGAACACATGGCTCAAGCAGGCCACCGTCGCCGAGCTGAAAAAAATGTGGGAACCTGCGGCCCAGGGCAAAGTCATGCGCTGGAACCAGGTCAACCCGGCATGGCCCGACCAGCCGATGAAATTGTTCGGCGCCGGGTCTGACTCTGGCACCTTCGACTACTTCACCGAAGCCATCGTCGGCAAGTCCAAGTCCAGCCGTGGCGATTTCACCGCTTCCGAAGACGACAATGTGCTGGTGCAGGGCGTCGCCGGCGACGTCAATGCCATCGGCTACTTCGGTTTTGCGTATTACGCCGAAAACACCAACAAGCTCAAAGCCTTGCCCATCATCGAGAAGGAAGGCAAACCTGCGGTGTCGCCCAGTGCTGAAACCGTGATCAAGGGCACCTACCAGCCGCTGGCCCGTCCGATCTTCATCTACATCAACGCCAAATCGCTGGCCAAGCCCGAAGTCAAGAAGTTTGTGGACTTTTACATGAGCCAGGGTGCCAAGATGGCCAAGGAGGTGAAGTACGTTCCCCTGCCGGCTGCTATCTATACGTCAAACATCAAGCACATTGCCGAGAATAAGAAGGGCACCATCTTCGGCGGAAAAAACGAAGTGGGCATCAGCATCGAAGAGCTGGTCAAGCGCGAAGCCAAGCTCTAGTATCGATTTATCCGACGGCTTGAACATGATCTGCCTGCAAGCTTCCCCGAAGCTGCAGGCAGATTTTTGTTGATCTGCCGTCTTTTACGAAAACAACAAAACGAAACTTACAATGAGTGCCTCTACTACTTCGGACCGCATTGTGATTGCTGAACGATTGACGGGGGCAGCCCGCCTTGCCGAACTGGCTCAAATCAAGGCCGCGCGCAAACGCAAAGACCGGATCATTGAGTTTGTGCTGCTCATGGCCGCCTGTGTCTCGGTGTTCACCACCCTGGCCATTGTCTATGTCCTGCTCAAAGAATCCCTGGTTTTCTTCAGCAATGTGCCACTTTGGACATTCCTGACCGATACGCAGTGGACGCCGCTGTTCGACGATGCGCACTTCGGCATCGTGGTGCTGCTGTCGGGTACGCTGTCGAGCTCGCTGGTGGCCCTGGCCATCGCGATACCGCTGGGCACCATCATTGCCATCTATCTGTCCGAGTTTGCCGAACACCGCGTACGCGAGGTGCTCAAGCCCGTGCTGGAGCTGTTGTCCGGGGTGCCGACCATTATTTACGGCTTTTTTGCCCTGCTGGTGCTCACGCCCCTGATTCAAAGAATCTACCCCGGCTTGCCTACCTTCAACGTCCTGTCGGCCGGCATTGTGATGGGGATCATGATCATTCCCTACGTGTCGTCCTTGTCCGAGGATGCGATGCGCGCGGTACCCATGAGTTTGCGCGAGGGCTCATACGCCATGGGCGCCACGCGCTTTCAGACCGCCACGCGAGTCGTGGTGCCGGCGGCTTTCTCCGGTATTGCGTCGGCCTACATTTTGGGTATATCGCGTGCGGTGGGGGAGACCATGATTCTCGCGGTGGCTGCCGGGATGCAGCCCAACCTGACGCTTAATCCGCTGGAGCCTGCGGCCACCATCACGTCCTTCATCGTGCAGGTGGCACTGGGCGACTTGCCGCATGGCAGCGTGGGGTATCAGACTATTTTCGCCGCGGGATTGACGCTGTTGTTGATCACGCTGATGTTCAATCTTTTGGGCCATTGGCTGCGCCGCAAATACCGGGAGGTTTATTGATGAGCCGCAACGCAAACCGCACGCAAGAGCTGCGTGCCATCATCAGGTCGCACAAGCGCTGGGATGTCATCTTCGGCCTGGTCGGCGTGGCCGCGATCTCCCTGGCGATCCTGACACTGGTCGCTTTGTTTACGGAAATGGTGATCGACGGTGCTCCGCGGATTTCCACCGAGTTTTTTACCAGCTTCCCATCGCGCAGGGCAGGGCAGGCAGGCATTTTGTCGGCTTGGGTCGGGTCATTTTTCGTGATGATCGTCACTGCTGTTTTTGCAATACCGGTGGGTATTGCCAGCGCCATCTATCTTGAAGAATACGCCCGCAAAAACTGGTTCACCGATGTCATCGAGATCAACATCAGCAACCTGGCCGGCGTGCCTTCCATTGTCTACGGTCTGCTGGCGCTCGGGCTGTTTGTCTACACCTTCGGTTTTGGCCAGAGCATTTTGTCGGCTGGATTGACCTTGGCCTTGTTGATTTTGCCGATTGTCATCGTGACCACGCGCGAATCGCTTCGGTCCATTCCCCAAACCGTGCGTGAAGGTGCTTATGCCTGTGGCGCAACCAGGTGGCAAGTGGTCAGCGACCACCTGGTGCCTTACAGCTTGCCGGGCATCCTGACGGGAGTCATCATCGGTCTGTCCCGGGCCATCGGCGAGACCGCGCCCATCATCACCATCGGCGCGCTGACGTTCATCGCCTTCCTGCCGCCCGTACCGTTCACGGGAGACCCTGCCGCGGGTCTTTTTGACTGGCTTTTTTCCCCATTTACCGTGATGCCGATCCAGATTTTCAACTGGACATCCCGGCCTGACCCGGCCTTTCATGCCAACGCCGCGGCGGCAAGTCTGGTGCTGGTGTTCCTGACCCTGGGCATGAATGGCCTGGCCATCTGGCTGCGCTACCGCCTTCGCAAAAATATCAAGTGGTAATCCTTCTCCGAGATCAACGCACCATGCCATCGACCATTACGCTTCCCGACAACGCGCCTGCACTGAAGGCCCAGTCGAAAAATCTCGACTTTTATTACGGCGCCTTCAAAGCATTGAAGGGTGTCACCATGCCGATCTACGAGAACAAGGTCACGGCCTTGATCGGACCCAGCGGCTGCGGCAAGTCCACCTATTTGCGCTGCTTCAACCGCATGCACGACCTTTACCCAGGGCATCGCTATGACGGCAAGATCGAGCTTTACCCGGACGATGTGGACATCCTTGACCATGCGGTGGACCCGATCGAAGTGCGCATGCGCATCTCCATGGTGTTTCAGAAACCGAATCCGTTTCCCAAATCCATCTTTGAAAACGTGGCCTACGGCCTGCGTGTGCGCGGTGAAAAATCGGAGAGCTATCTTGAAGACAAAGTGGAGGCCGCCCTCAAGGCCGCCGCCATCTGGAACGAGGTCAAAGACCGGATGACCGAGTCGGCCACCAACCTGTCCGGTGGTCAGCAGCAGCGTTTGTGCATTGCCCGGTCGCTGGCAACCGACCCGGAGATCATCCTGTTTGACGAGCCCACGTCGTCCCTGGACCCGATCGCCACCGGAAGCATTGAAGAACTCATCGGCGAGATCAAAAACCAGGTCACGATCCTGATCGTGACGCACAACATGCAGCAGGCGGCCCGTGTGTCGGACTACGTGTCCTACATGTACCTGGGCGAGATGGTGGAATACGGCGTTACCAGTGATATCTTCATGAAGCCGAAACGCCAGGAAACCGAAGACTATATTACCGGAAGGTTTGGCTAATCATGACCGATAAACACTTGTCCAGCCAGTTTGACAGCGAACTCAGCGGTGTGTCATCACGCGTGATGGAAATGGGCGGCCTGGTTGAGTCCCAGATTCGAACCGCCGTCTACGCCCTGTCCCAGTTCAGCAGCGAGGCGGCCGATCAGGTGACCGAGCTGGAAACAAGCGTCAACACGATGGAGATCGACATCGACCGCGAGCTGTCGTCCATCATTGCGCGCCGCCAGCCGACGGCGAGGGATCTGCGCTTGCTGATCGCGATCTCCAAAACCACCGCCAACCTGGAGCGCGCCGGCGACGAAGCCGAAAAAATTGCCCGCATGGTCCGCTCCATCATTGAGAGTGGTGCCGCGCGGGCCTTGCCTGCCTCCGAATTGCGCGTGGCGGCCGACCTGGCCTCCGGGCTGTTGCGCAAGGCGCTTGATGCGTTTGCGCGGCTCGATGCCAACGCCGCCGTGTCCATCCTCAAGGAAGACGATGCGATTGATAAAGAGTTCGACGGGTTTGTGCGCAAGCTGATCACTTACATGATGGAAGATCCACGGACCATTTCATCCAGTCTGGATCTGCTGTTCCTGGCCAAAGCCATTGAGCGCATCGGCGACCATGCCAAAAACATCGCCGAGTTCATTATTTATGTGGTCAAAGGTGCCGATGTTCGCCATACCTCCATGGAGACCATCGAGTCGGTGGTTCGATGAAAACTGTGCCCCGTGTTCTGGTCGTTGAGGATGAACCGGCCATTGCAGAGCTGATTGCCATCAATCTCCGCCACAACGGTTTTCAGCCCATTTGGGCGATTGACGGTGAAGCCGCCCAGCGTGAACTGGAGGCGGTGTTGCCTGACGTGATTTTGCTGGACTGGATGCTTCCCGGTCAAAGCGGCTTGTCGCTGGCCAAAAAATGGCGGGCGCACGCAAGAACCAAACCGATTCCGATTCTGATGATCACCGCTCGCGGCGATGAGCCCGACAAGATCGCGGGCCTGGACGCCGGCGCGGACGACTACATCACCAAACCCTTTTCCACCCAGGAACTGCTGGCCCGCATACGCGCGGTGCTGCGCAGGCGTTCACCCGAGCAGGCCAAGGACAGCGTGACGCTGGATGCGCTGGAACTCGATGCCGCGACCTACCGGGTTTCCTACCAGGGACAGAACCTGAAGCTCGGTCCGACCGAGTTCAAGTTGCTGCACTACCTGATGAAACACGCCGAACGGGTACACAGCCGGGGGCAACTGCTGGACAAGGTCTGGGGTGACCATGTCTTCATTGAAGAGCGTACCGTTGATGTTCACGTCAAGCGGCTGCGCGAGGCCCTGGGTGCGGCCGGCGCCATGGTGGAGACGGTGCGCGGCGCAGGCTACCGCATGACAGCCCATCCGTCCGTTTAGCGTGCGCAGCGCCGGGCCGCCCCCAGCAAGCACAGCCCCCTCGGGGGGCAGAGCGCTACACGCAAGTGAGCGAACGTGGAGGCCAGGTTAGCGAAATGCTTTCCTGCACAATTCCTGCATGATTTGGCGCGTCTTTCGGTTTTTTCTTTTTCAGATGGCTGGGGCTCTTCTGGGCTGGTTTCTGCCGCTGGATCAACCCCTGCATGGCTTGCTGCTTGGGATCGTGCTGGCCAGCGCACTTTGGGTGCTGCTGGATTTGTGGCGCGGCATGATCTTGTTGGCGTGGCTCAAGGAAGGCGACACGGCTTCGCGGACACGGGTCGGTGGGCTGTGGGGCGAGGTGGCTGACCGGACCTGGCGTCTGACCCAATCACGCGATAAAAAAGTGGCGGAAAGCCAGGGCCGGCTCAACGAATTTCTGGCGGCGATCCAGTCCTCTCCCAACGGCGTGGTGCTGCTGGATGCGAAAGACTGCATTGAATGGTGCAACGAGACGGCCGCGGGTCATTTTGGCTTTGATCCGCAGCGCGATGTCCTGCAGCACATCGGCAACCTGCTGCGCGATCCCGTGTTTGTGGCCTATCTCAATGGCGAAAACTACGCCGAAGATATTGTCATTGTCGGCCCGCGCAGCTCGGCGAGCCGGCCGGTCCAATTGGCGGTCCATTTGCACCGCTACGGAGAGGGCCGCAAATTGCTGCTGTCGCGTGATGTCACATCGGTCGAGCAGGCGGAGGTGATGCGGCGCGATTTCGTGGCCAACGTTTCGCATGAAATCCGCACGCCCCTGACGGTGTTGGGGGGTTTTGTCGAGACCCTGCAAACCCTGCCGCTGAGCGACGAGGAACGCGCGCATTACCTTGAACTGATGGCCCAGCAGGCACGGCGCATGCAAACGCTTGTCAGCGATCTGTTGACACTGTCCAGGCTGGAGGGGAGTCCGCCGCCAGGCACCGAGGAATGGGTCCCGGTCGCCGAGCTGATGGCGCTGTGTGAGCAGGATGGAGGCGATCTGTCGAAAATGCTGGTCACGCAAAGTCATGACTTGCGGTTCAGCGTCGCGGGTCATCATGAAATTGCAGGCTCCCATTCAGAGCTTTTGAGTGCCATGTCCAATCTGGTCAGCAATGCGGTACGTTACACCCCTGCAGGCGGATCCATAGAGGTCCAATGGCAAAACATGGCAGACGGGCGGGCAGAGTTTTCAGTCAAAGACTCCGGCCCTGGCATCGCGCCGGAACACATTCCGCGCCTGACCGAACGCTTTTACCGGGTGGACCGCAGCCGTTCGCGCGAGACCGGAGGCACCGGCCTGGGCCTGGCGATTGTCAAACACGTGGCTCAGCGCCACGGCGCCGAGCTGCACATCGAAAGCCGGCCCGGACACGGCTCGCGGTTTTCAATTGTCTTTCCGGCCACGCGGGTGCGACCGATTCCGTCCTGATTCCGGCTTTCGTGCTTTGCCGGACGATGAACCAGATGTCACCGCCAGAGCGATAGGCAATAGGCCGTCCTCCAAACCTGCGCCCATCAAAAAAAGAGCCGGCGGCTGGTCGAGTGAAATGAATGTGTCATATTGCCCGTGCAAGATGAATTTCTTCGTACATTTCAGCGTGCCCGTCTTCACAGCCACCATGATTCTCAAACACCCTCTTTCCGCCAATGAAGCGTCCATCATCGCCGTCGGGGTGCTGGACGACCTGGTGAATGATCTTGTGAAGGCGAGCTGCTTCAAGATATCGCCTGCGTTTCTGGACTGGATCGCCGATGAGGCCACGCCTCTGGTGGAGCGACGCCTGGCGCGCTCCTTTGACAGTCTACGGTTCGCAGACAGCCTTCGAATGGGCGATCCGCGCATTGCATTGGCCCGCTGGGTGCGCCATTGGGTGTGTCCATGGATAGTGGTCAACTTCAACGAGCTGGCCGTGTACCTGCCGGAGTTTGCGGAAAGCCGCCCCGCAGGCTTGCAGCCTCGGGCACCCGAATCCGTGCGTTTCCCGCGCAAAGCCCAAACCCATCACCACACCCTTCCAGTATCGAGATCGCAACCGATCACCGCCAGCGCGGCATAAAGAGTCACCGATGGCCTTGCTGGACCGACTCGCGCATCACTGCCATATCGTGGACGCGGGCAACGAATCGCACTCTCGTTTCATTGTGAACAGGCCCTAGACCTTTCCGGCCAAATCTCCAGGCGGCGTGAGATGGCGCCGGATGCGCGCGGAAAAGTCGGCGCGCTCATCGGTCGCGCGCGCCAGAGCGCCGATGTCGGCTCTAGCCCGCAGCTCCGCAAACGGCCGGCTCGTATCGATGAGTCCCAGGTCGTAGAGGTACTCCGGCACATAGCCCGATACCAGAATGCGCCAGTCGAACGGCACACGGTGCCCGGCGGCGCGCACGATCCGCGCAACTTCGGTCGTGCAATTGGAAAATAGTGTGTTGTAGAAACGCGGACGCGCAGCCAGCCGGTTCAACTCCCGGATGTACTGCGCAAGCAGACGGCGCCGCATTTCCGGGGTCGAGAAAATGCGGTACAGCAGAACGGTTTCGCGACGGATATTGGTGCGGACATAGACGACATCGGTTTCGCGGGTGGCGATGATGATGAGCTCATAGGATTTCATGAAACCCGCCAGGCTCGACCAGCGCTCGGTGGTTTCACGTCTGGTCTCGATCGAAAAGGCGAGCGGCGGCGCGTTGCGAAAGACGAAGCTCACAATCAGATGCGCCATGCGCGGATCGTCCCAGGTCGACACGAACAGATCCAAGGCCTCCAACTCGTCGAGATCATAGCTGCAGTCTTCCCAGCGCGGCACGAATTCGTGACTGCTTTGCCATTCGAATGCGCGCAGATCGTGCATGGTGAGACGGTTCCCCGCGATTTCTCCGGTCGCCTGGCGGGCGTTCTCCGCGACCCAATTGCGTCGCGGCAGCGCGCGTATCGATGCCCACCATACCGTCCAGCCCAGGATTGCGAGCACGAACACGAGGCCCGCGGCTGCGGGCTGATCGGGAAGAAGCCAGACGCACGCGAATGCGAGGAACAACCATCCCGCGGCCCATGCCGCCGAATGCCGCGTCCGGCTGAAGTAAAAAAACGCGGCCACGGCATGCAAGATGCCGAGCACGACGACCACGATGATCGCAACGGATAGGAAATTCAACTGCATCAAACGAAGTATCGCACCTCTGGCCCGTGCGAAAAAGTCCGCTTTGCACGCAGTGATACCGAGTTTGGCAAGTCCTCAGCCACTCGTCACGCTTCACCAACTGATGCGCTGATCGACCTGTCCGGTACGCCCTGGGCGGAAATATCCCATTCGGATTCGACAAGTTCGCTCACGGCCGTTGGCGGGCCGGCGCAATTGTCGGGGCTGCCGCCTTGTCAGGGGTTGCCACACTGACCCTTTTGTACAGCGCCACGTTTTCGCTTTTGTCGGTGGGCCGGCGCAAGGTGGCCAGGAAGGCCCATTCGGGCATGTCGACCGTGTCGCTGAGCGTGTCCTGCGCATCGGCATCGACCACCAGGTAGGGGCAGGTGGCTTTGGCGGCGGCCTGACGCAACTCAAGTCGCCCATGGTATTGAAATGCGGCCACCTGCGCGCGGCTCAGGCCATAGACCTCGACACAGGCATTCGGGTCGACCCGGGCCGCCAACTGCCGCGACAGCGGCGCGTAGCTGCGCGCGTAGTCCAACAGGGGCAGCCACAGCGTCATCAGCAGCAGCCAGCACAGCGTGGTGCCGCCGGCAGGCAGCACCATCGATTTCCACACCGCGGCGCGCTGGCGACCGGCCCGCCACTTGACCAGCCAGGCCCAGGCCAGGGTGGCCAGCGCCGCGGCCAGAAATGCCAGCCACGAAAAACTGGGCTCGAAACCCGGTGCCAGCTTGGCGACGTTGGCCGCCGGCTGCCTGGGCATGCCGGTCTGCATCGCGATCCAGATCACCCAGATGATGACGGCGCATCCTGTGAAAAACAGCAGGGTGAACCAGTCAATCAGCGACGCGACGCTGCGTTTGAGCGTCGGCAGGGCAAAGGCGGCGAGCGCCGCCAGCGGTGGCAGGCTTAGCAGCAAGCCGCGGTCGGAGGCCGTGGTGGTCACGGTGGCAGCCAGCGCCACGACTGCAAACCACAGCGGCAGCGCCACATGCCGACTGGTCAGTTGTCGCCGCCAGCGCCACAGCGTCCAGGTCGCCAGCGGCCAGGTGGGCCAGGTGAACCAGATCAGCAAACGCGCCAGGCTGCGCCATTCCTTGCGGTCGGCCGGGCTTTCGAGGCCGGGGATATGGATGCGCCAGCGCCAGAGATCCAGCCCATACGACAGGGCGGCCACGGCCAGGGTCAGCACGCCGGTCAGGAGTGCCCAGCGCCATGCCCGTGGCAGTTTTTTTTCCGGCTGGTCATTTTGTGCTCTGGCCAAGGCGATCAAAGTGCTGCCGGCACCGAGCAGGACAGCCACGCTGGGGGCGCCGCTCAAGGCCAGTCCGCACAAGCCGATGACCAGCCCCAGTGCGGGACCCGAAATTTTGTACGCGCTGCGGTAGGCGCTGGCGGCCATCGCATAAAAAACCAGCGCCACGAAGCCGAGCTGCGCCAGGGCGGGCGTGGTTTCATGCGACAACTGGGCCAGCCCCAGACTGGCAATCAGGGCCAACAGGGCGGCGTCGGCAATGGCCCGGGCGTAATCGACCGGGCTGGCTTCTCCGCCAAAGGCAAAAGCCACCGGCTGGGCCTGCGGGCTGCGCGCCAGATAATAAACAGCGTACCAGGTGGCCAGCAAGGTCAGCGCCAGCAACAGGCCGAACGGGATGCGCACCGCCAAGGCAGGGTCGAGAAAGGGCAGGGCCTTGATCGCCAGTGCGCCCAGCCAGTGGGGCAGCAGCGCTTCAAGCTCGCCCGATTGCCCCAGCAGTTGCGGATGCAGCCAGTGGGTGTTGCCGGCGGCCAGCTCGCGCATCGCGCCAAACGCGGCAATGTCGGCATTTTTCCAGGGTCCGCGGCCCAGGAACCCGGGCAACAAATAAGCGGCACAGAACAGCAGCAGTGCAAACCGGGGCAGCCGGCGAACCGCGGACTGGGCAATGATGGCGGGCGAAGGCTTGTTCAAGAGATTGAGCTGAGCAGAAGAATGGGTGTAATTTGGGGGCGAAAAAAAAGCGGCCTGAATTTCAGGCCGCTTTTTTGCTTGGCTGGAGAAAGGTGTCAGGCGTCGCAGCTTACTTGGCAGCGCCGTCCGCTGCGGCTTTGGCGGGTGTCTTGCCAAAGCGGTTGCGGAATTTCTCGACACGGCCGCCCATGTTGTCCACGGATTTTTGCGTGCCGGTGTAAAACGGGTGCGACTCGCTCGAGGTGTCGAGCTTGTACAGGGGCAGTTCGCGACCGTCTTCCATCGTCACCATTTCTTTGGCGTTCACGCAGGAGCGTGTGACGAATTTGAAGTTGTTGGACAAGTCCATAAAACAGACTTCGCGGTAGTTCGGGTGAATGCCTTCTTTCATGATCTTTCCTTGTTCATCTCGTTTCGGTAGCCACTCGGACCAGTTCCGGGCACTTTCCGTAAAGTCTTAAATTATAACATAAAATCAATTACTTACATTGCAGTCTGGGCGAATTTTTGCCAGCCGGGCCGCAGGCGCAGCGCCCCCTCGGGGGGCAGAGAGCTACACGCTGGTAGAGCGAACGTGGGGGCTAACCACAATGCTGTTCGCTTAACCGTTCGGGCTGAGCTTGTCGAAGCCTGTTTGCACTGTGACGACCCTTCGACAGGCTCAGGGCGAACGGGGTTGTAGCGCCTCAATGAACAGCATTGGGGCTAACCACCTCTTCGCATCATGTCGAAGAACTCGTGGTTGTTTTTGGTGGCTTTCATGTTTTTCAGCATGAGTTCCATGGATTCGATTTCGTCCATGTTGTACATGAACTGGCGCAAAATCCGCGACTTTTGTAAAATCTCGGGGGCCAGCAGCAGCTCTTCCTTGCGGGTGCCGCTGCGGTTGAGGTGAATCGCCGGGAACACGCGTTTTTCGTAGAGGCGGCGATCCAGGTGGATCTCGCAGTTGCCGGTGCCCTTGAACTCTTCAAAAATCACCTCGTCCATGCGGCTGCCGGTATCGACCAGCGCGGTGCCGATGATGGTCAGGCTGCCGCCTTCTTCGATTTTGCGGGCGGCGCCGAAGAAACGCTTGGGGCGCTGCAGCGCGTTGGCGTCCACGCCGCCGGTCAGCACCTTGCCCGACGAGGGCAGCACGTTGTTGTAGGCTCGGGCCAGGCGGGTGATGGAGTCCAGCAGGATCACCACGTCCTTGCCGAGTTCGACCAGGCGCTTGGCGCGCTCGATGACCATTTCGGCCACATGGACGTGGCGCGCGGCCGGTTCGTCGAAAGTCGATGAAATCACCTCGCCGCGCACGCTGCGCTGCATCTCGGTGACCTCTTCGGGGCGCTCGTCGACCAGCAGCACCATCATCACCACTTCCGGGTAGTTGGCCGTGATCGCATGGGCAATGTGCTGCATCATCACGGTCTTGCCGGACTTGGGCGGCGCCACCAGCAGGGCGCGCTGGCCCTTGCCGATGGGGGCGATGATGTCGATGATGCGGCTGGTCAGGTTTTCTTCGCCTTTGATGTCGCGTTCGAGCTTGAACTGCTCGCGCGGGAACAGCGGCGTCAGGTTCTCGAACATCACCTTGTGCTTGTTGGCTTCGGGCGGGCCGTCGTTGACCTTGTCGAGCTTGTTCAGCGCAAAGTAGCGCTCGCCGTCCTTCGGGGTGCGCACTTCGCCTTCGATCATGTCGCCGGTGTGCAGGTTGAAGCGGCGGATCTGGCTGGGGCTGATGTAGATGTCGTCTGTAGAGGCGGTGTAGCTGGAGTCCGGCGCACGCAGGAAGCCGAAGCCGTCGGGCAGCACTTCCAGCACGCCATCGGCCACGATGGTTTCACCCGTTTTGGAGCGTTTTTTGATGATGGCGAACATCAGCTCCTGCTTGCGCATGCGCCCGGTGTTTTCAATCTCAAGTTCCTCGGCCTGCTTGAGGACTTCAGACACGTGCAGTGCCTTGAGTTCGTTTAAGTGCATGGATTTACCTGCGTAGAGATGGCCCCTTGCGGAGCTCATTTAAAAAAACGGGGGAGGTTTGAAAGGAAGCCAGAGAGGAATGAGGGCTTCACAAACCGGGAACTCGAACCAACCGGCGGCAGCCGGTTGGCGAGCAGGGTCATTATGACAGGAAAATCGGGGGGAAATCGGCGCATGCGGCCCGCACGCAGGCCGCATTGATTCGTGTATCAGAGCGGACAGCGCACGAAGAGCCTGTTCAGGGACGGGGTTCTTCGCGGCTGCAACATGGCCCGCTCAGGCCAGTTGCTGGTCAATGAAGGCGGTCAGTTGCGCCTTGCTCATCGCGCCGACCTTGGTGGCGGCCAGTTGGCCGTCCTTGAACAGCATCAGGGTCGGAATGCCGCGAATGCCGAACTTGGCGGGTATGTCGCGGTTTTCGTCAACGTTCATCTTGGCAATCTGCAGACGGCCGTCGTAACCGGTGGCGACTTCGTCAAGAATCGGGGCAATCATCTTGCAGGGACCACACCACTCAGCCCAGTAGTCCACCAGCACCGGCTTGGAGGCTTGCAGCACATCGGCTTCAAAGGTGGCATCGGTGGTATGTTTGATCAGTTCGCTGGCCATTGCGTGTCCTTTGGAAGAGGTTCAGGAAATTTTTACGATAGGAGCTAAAGTTGCAGGCATTGTGGCAGAAACCAAGTCCCTCTGTCGGGCTATTCCATCTCAAGCAACCCCTATGACCGCCATAGCCCATGCCACGACCCCGAGCGGGCCTGCCGAACCCTGCTGGCAGCAGGTAACGGCGCAACTGACCGCGTTGCTGCGGCGGCGCGGCGTCCATCCCTCGCGGGCAATGGTGCTGCTGCCTTATGCGCAACTGATGCGCGAGGCCAAAGCCGCCTGGGCGGCAGCGGCCGGCAACACCCACTTTGTCCCGCGTTTCGAAACCACGATGAACTGGGCGGCCAGCCTGGGCGGCTTTGTGCCGGCGGCCGGCGACATCCGACTGGACGCGGCCCATGATGTGCTGACGGCTTCCTCGCTTCTGGCGCGTGCTGGCCTGGCCGCGCAGAAGGAAACGCTCGCGGCCCACCTGGTCGAGGCCGCCTGGTCGCTGGCCCGGCTGGCCGCGGCAGTGCCGCCCGAACAGCGGCCAGCCTGGGGCGTGAGCGTGGGTGCCGTCCTGGGCGCTGGCCTGGAGGCGCCGCTGCTGCAACTGGAAGCGGCGCTGGGGCAGATCGCCCTGGCCTGGGCGGCCAGCTCAGGCTACCCGTCGGATGGGCTGTTTTCGTTGCAGGCGGGCATGTCGGTGGATCTGCTGGTGGTCCTCGAAGGGTTTCAGGCCGAGCCATTGGCCGAGACGCTGAAAGCCCACTTCGGTGAGCGGGCGGTCTCGATGGCCCTGAGTCTGCCTGGCGAGTCTGGCGTGGTGGCGCTGCATGCGGCGCAGGACTTTGAGGACGAAGCGCAGCGCGCCGCCGCCTGTGTGCTGGCGCATCTGGCGCAGGGGCGCAGCCCGGTCGGGCTGATCGCGCAGGACCGGGAACTGACCCGCCGCGTCCGCGCGATGCTGGGCGAATGCGGCGTCGCGCTGCGCGACGAAACCGGCTGGACGCTGTCCACCACCCGCGCCGCCGCCACCCTGATGAGCCTGTTGCGCGCGCTGAGCTGGAATGCCAGCACCGACGCCGTGCTGGACTGGCTGAAAAATGCGCCTGCCTTTGACGCGGCGGCGGTCACCGCAACTGAGAACGAACTGCGCCAGGCCGGCGTTCGGGAGTGGCGCAGCATCAGCGGCGCGCTGGTGGCCAGCACTGCGCTGGCGGCGCGGCTGCAAGCCTTGCGCGAGACCTTGCAAAAGCCCCGTCCGCTGGCCGTCTGGCTGCGTGACCTGCGCGGCGCCTTGCAGACGGCCGGGCAGTGGGACGGCCTGGTGCTGGACGTGGCCGGCCAGGCCGTGCTGGACGCCCTGCGCCTGCACGAGGGTGCCGAGGCCGAGTTTGACCATGCCGCCGGGCGCATGGGCTTGGCCGAGTTCAACAGTTGGATCAAACAGGCGCTGGAAGCGGCCAGTTTCTCGCCGGAGCATCCGGCCCAGGAGCAGGTTGTCATCCTGCCGCTGAGCCAGTTGCTGGGCCGCACCCTGCAGGCGGTGGTACTGCCCGGCTGCGACGAGCAACACCTGCCGGTCTCGCCGGAACCGCCGGGCCTGTGGACACCGGCCCAGCGCGAGCTGCTGGGCTTGATGCCGCGCGACGTTTTGGCCGCGACCCAGCGCGCCACCTGGCGCTACGCCTTGCGTTTTCCGCATCTCGACGTGTTGTGGCGCGAGAGTGAAAACGGCGAGCGTTTGATGCCGAGCGCCTTTGTGCAGGAAATCTTGCTTCAACAAGCGCCAAGTTTCGCCCCGGATCCGCGCGAACGGCGGCGGCTGGAGGTACATGCCACGCCGCCGCCGATGCCGACCGGCGCGGCGCTGCCGGTCAAGCGCCTGTCGGCCAGCGCCTACGAAGACTTGCGCCGCTGCCCTTACCGTTTTTTTGCGCTACGCCAGCTCAAACTGCAGGAGGCCGACGAACTGGACAGCGAACTCGGCAAGCGCGACTTCGGCAACTGGCTGCACACCTTGCTGAAGATATTCCATGACACCTTGAAAGCGGCACCAACCCCCGATTCGCAGGCTCGGCTAGCCATGATAAACAGAGCGGCTGAGCAGGCGGCCAGTGATCTGGCCTTAAGCGACAGCGAGTTTTTACCCTTTGCCGCCAGTTGGCCGCGGGTGCGCGACGGTTACCTGGCCTGGCTGGCCGGCCACGAGGCCGACGGTGCGGTGTTTGACGCGGGCGAAGTCGCGAAAGAAGTGGCGCTGGGGTCTTTGATGCTGGTCGGCAAGATTGACCGCATCGACCGGCTCGCCGACGGCAGCGCGCTGGTGATCGACTACAAGACAGAAAACCGCACGACCACCGCCGAGCGTCTGAAGCGGCCGCAGGAAGACACGCAACTGGCTTTTTACGCCGGCCTGCTGGAAGACGACACGCTGGCGGCGGCCTATGTGAACCTCGGCGAAAAGGAAACGACGCGGACCTACCCGCAACCCGACATCGTGGCGCTGCGCGATGAACTGCTGGACAGCATTCTGACCGACATGGCGCGCATCGCTGGCGGCACGCCGCTGCCGGCGCTGGGCGAAGGCAAGGCTTGTGAGTACTGCACAGCACGCGGCCTGTGCCGGAAAGATTTTTGGAATAGCTGATGCCCCCACGTTCATTCACTTCGTGTCACTCTCTGCCCCCCGAGGGGTCTTATTCTTCTTGGGGCGGCCCGGCGAAAAATTGGCCCTGCGCTTGTCTCACGACAACGGAAACCTGAGATGAACGCCGCCTACGAACACAACGGCCAGCCGGTCTGCGCCGAGGCGTTTTACGCGATTGCCTGCGACCCGCGCCGCAGCGTGGCGGTGGAAGCCTGCGCCGGCGCCGGCAAAACCTGGATGCTGGTCTCGCGCATTGTGCGGGCGCTGCTGGCCGGCGCGCAGCCGCATGAAATTCTGGCGATCACTTTCACCAAACGGGCCGCCGGCGAAATGCGTGAGCGCCTGTACGAGTGGCTGGCGCAGTTTGCCCATGCCGACGACGCCACGCTGGCGCGGGAACTGGCGATGCGCGGTTTTTCATATGAAAATGGCCCGCCGCCGCTGCCCGATGGGCGAGAGCAGTTGTCCAATTTATACCAAGGCATTCTCGCGACCGGCCGCGCGGTGCAGATACGCACCTTTCATGGCTGGTTTGCCGCCTTGCTGCGCAGCGCACCGATTGCGGTTTTGCAGCAACAGGGGTTGCCGCTGAACTACGAGCTGCTGGAAGACGATGGGCCGGCCAAGGCGCTGGTCTGGCGGCGTTTTTATGCCGCGCTGGTGGCGCAGCCGGAGCTGAAGGCCGACTTCGAAGCGGTGGTGCTGGCGTATGGGCGTTTCCAGACCGACAAGGCCTTGGAGGCCGCGCTGGACAAACGCACCGAATTTGCGCTGGCCGACGCCTCGGGTGTGGTCGATGCGTCGGTGCAGCATTTCACCGTGCAGTTCACCGAGTTTGACGGGCTCGACGAGCCCGAAGAACTGCTCACCACCAACGACTTTCACCGCCAGACCCTGCGCGACGCCGCTGTGGCGCTGGGCCGCGCCAGCGCACCGACCTTTGCGGCCAAGGGGGTGGCGCTGGCGCAGGCGCTGACCGCCGGCGACCTGCAAGCCGCGTTTGCCGCCCTGCTGACCGAGAAGGGCACGCCGCGCAAGTTCAGTGAAAAAATGGCGGGGCTTGAGCAGGTCCGCATCGCGCAGGACCTGGTGCAACGCGTGCTGGCCGCGCGCCAGCAGCACGAGGCCTGGGTTTACCAGCAGCGCCTGGCGCGCCTGGCGCGCCTGCTGATTGCCGAGTTCACGGCACTCAAGCGCGAGCGCGGCTGGGTGGACATGAACGACATCGAGCGCGCCGCGCTGGCACTGCTGGGCGACGAGGTGCTGTCGGGCTGGGTGCAGGAGCGGCTGGACGCGCGCATCCGGCACCTGCTGATTGACGAGTTCCAGGACACCAACCCGCTGCAGTGGCAGGCGCTGTGGTCCTGGCTCAGCGCTTACATCGGAACAGGGGGCGGGGCGGGGCATGCGCCCAGTGTGTTCATCGTCGGCGACCCCAAGCAAAGCATTTACCGTTTCCGGCGCGCCGAGCCGCAGGTGTTCAAGGCGGCGCAGCAGTTTGTACGGCACGGCCTGGACGGAGAACTGCTCAGTTGCGACCACACGCGGCGCAACGCGCGGCAGGTGATTGCCACGGTCAACGCCGTGATGGGGGCGGCGCGTGACAGCGACGGCTACGACGGTTTTCGGACGCACACCACCGAATCGCGTGAAGAAGGCGCGGTCGGCCGCCTGCCGCCCATCCCCCGCGCCAAAGAGGCCGAGGCAGAACCGGGCGACCTGGGCGCGTGGCGCGACAGCTTGAGCACGCCGCGCGAAGCGCCCGAAGAAACCCTGCGCACACTTGAGGCCCGCCAGGCCGCGGCCTGGATTTCCAATCAGATTGCAGGCGGCCTGCAACCGGCCGACATCATGGTGCTGTCGCGCAAGCGGGCCGGCTTGCTGCCGCTGCAGGACGAGTTGCGCGCGCTGCACATTGCGGCGCTGGTCGGTGAAAAAACCGCGCTGATCGATTGCTGCGAGGTGTTGGACATCGTGGCGCTGCTGGACGTGCTGGTATCTCCGCAGCATGACCTGTCGCTGGCGCGGGCCTTGAGGTCGCCGCTGTTCGGTCTGGACGACGACGCGCTGGTGCAGATCGCTTTGGCAAAGGGCGATTCAAAGCGGCCCTGGTTCGAGGTGCTTCAAAAATCAGAGCAGCTTGCGCCCGACATCAAAGAACGGGCGGTCCTTTTGACCAAGTACAAAGGCTGGCTCGACAGCTTGCCGCCGCACGACGCGCTGCAGGCGATCTACCACCATGGCGATGTGCTGGCGCGTTTTGCCGCCGCTGCGCCGGCGGTGCAGCGCGCCAGCGTGCTGGCCAACCTGCGCGCGCTGCTGGCGGCGGCGCTGCAGCTCGACGGTGGCCGCTACGCCACGCCGTATGCCTTTGTGCGCGCCCTCAAGGCCGGTGGCCTGCAGGCGCCCGCGACGGTCAACAGCCAGGCCGTGCGGCTGCTGACCATTCACGGCGCCAAGGGGCTGGAAGCCGAAACCGTGCTGCTGCTGGACACCGACACCGCGCCCCGCAACGCGGACAGCATGAGTGTGCTGGTCGACTGGCCCGGTGCGGCCCAGGCGCCGGAAAAGTTTGTGTTTCTGGTCAGCGAAAGCCGCCCACCCGCCTGCGCCGCCGACACATTGGCCATCGAGCAGGCCGCGCGGGAGCGCGAAGAACTCAACGCGCTGTATGTGGCGCTGACCCGCGCTAGAGGCACGCTGGTGCTGTCGTCCATCACGCCACACCGCGAGACCCCGCACAGTGGGTGGCAGCGCCTGGCCGGGTGTGCCGAAGAGTTGCCCGCTCCCTCGGCGCAGGCGCTCGTCACGGACTCTGCCCAGGCCCTCGATCAGTTGCTGGAACTGCCAGCAGCCACCGTGCTTCCTGCGCAAGCAGCTATTGAAACCGTCGCGGACCAGGATTCACTGACGGCCCGCGTCGGCAAAGCCATGCACCGGCTGCTGGAGTGGGGCGCTTTGTCGCAGCCGCAGTTGCGCGCTGTCCAGCGCGAGTTCCAGTTGAGCGCGGCGCAGGCCCAAGACGCGGCGGTCATGGCCCAGCGCATTCTGGCCGGTGCCGGTGCCTGGGCCTGGGACGCGGCGGTGGTCGGCTGGCAGGGCAACGAGGTCGAGCTGGTCTACCAGGGCCAGACCTTGCGGCTGGACCGGCTGGTGCAGCGCCAGGATGCCGGGCACGAGGGCCACTGGTGGGTGCTCGACTACAAATCCCGCGCCGCGCCGCAAGAATTGCCCGAACTGGTCGCCAAGATGCAGACCTACCGGTCCGCGGTGCAAGCGCTGTATGGCGGGCAAACGGTCAAGGCGGCGTTTTTGACCCCGCAGGGGACGGTGGTGGAGATTTCCCCGACGGGCGGGTCCGGCCTTGAGCCTGCATAATTCAGCTTCCGGAAACTCCCTTGAACGACCTCACTGCCAGCGCCTCCAGCACCCCCGCGCCTGCGACCTCCCGAACGCTGCGTATCGCCGTCATCGGCGGCGGCCCCGCCGGGCTGATGGCCGCTGAAGTGCTGGTCAGCGCCGGTGTGCCCGGCCTCAGCGTGCAGGTCTATGACGCCATGCCTTCGGTGGGCCGCAAGTTTTTGCTGGCCGGCAAGGGCGGGCTGAACCTCACGCATTCCGAGGCACCGCAAGCGTTTTTGAGCCGTTATGGCGAGCGCAGCGCGCAACTGCAGCCACTGCTGGCCGCGTTTGGCCCCACTGAACTGCGCGCCTGGGCCGAAGCGCTGGGTGTGAACACCTTTATCGGCAGCTCGGGCCGCGTTTTCCCCAAAGACATGAAAGCCGCGCCGCTGCTGCGCGCCTGGCTGCACCGCCTGCGCGCTGCCGGTGTGCAGTTTTCGATGCGGCATCGCTGGCTGGGCTGGGCCGAAGAGGGTGAGGGCGTTCTGAAATTCTCAACGCCCGTCGGCGAAGTGCAGGCGCAAGCCGATGTCGTGGTACTGGCTCTGGGCGGCGGCAACTGGGCGCGCTTGGGCTCGGACGGCGCCTGGGTGCCGCTGCTGGCAGCGCGTGGCGTGGCGGTGGCACCGCTGCGGCCTTCCAACTGCGGTTTTGACGTAGCGGGCTGGACCGGCCACTTCGCAAACCGCTTCGCCGGCCAGCCCTTCAAGTCGGTCGCCATCCACTTTACCGATTCACGCGGGCGCGACTTCAGCCGCAAGGGCGAGTTTGTCGCCACCGCGACCGGCGTCGAGGGCAGCCTCATTTATGCCGTCTCCAGCCTGCTGCGCGACGAGATGGCGGTCAATGGCAGCGCCACCTTTTTGCTCGACTTGCTGCCCGATAAATCGCCAGAACAGGTGCAGGCCGAAGTGCGGCACCCGCGCGGCTCACGCACACTGTCCAGCCACCTCAAAAGCCGCCTCAGCCTCGACGGCATCAAGGCCGCGATGCTGCACGAGCTGCTGGACAAAGAAGCGATGAACGATCCGCTCCGACTGGCCCGAGCCATCAAGGCCCTGCCGGTGCGCGTGGTAGCCGCCCGGCCGATTGACGAAGTCATCAGCAGCGCCGGCGGCGTGATGTTTGAGGCGATGGACGAACACCTGCAACTCACAACGCTCAAGAGTACAAGCCAGCCAGTGTTTTGCGCCGGTGAAATGCTCGACTGGGAAGCACCCACCGGCGGCTACCTGCTGACCGCCTGTTTTGCCAGCGGGCGCGCGGCCGGGCTGGGTGTTCTAAGAAGTTTGGGCCTGGCCCAATCATTACGTATTGGTGGCGCCACTGGCACACAAGAGGTATGGAAAGCCGCTGCAGACTTGAAGCCCGCGTAATCATTGGATTTCGAAGTGATAAGGTGACGGACCTTGACCCCGGCACTGGCTCCGCAGTTAGGGCTGCTTGGTTCCCCATCTGACCCGGTTGGCCGCTTTACCATGCGGGAAGGCCCGTCGCCTTGTATTGTAAGGGCAGGGGGGCGGACTTAAAGGCCCTGGCCGAGAAAAACCCGCAAGCCGGCGCTTTAGAATCCAGGTATGTCCTATCTCGTGCTCGCCCGTAAATACCGCCCTCAGAATTTTTCTGAGATGGTCGGACAGTCGCACGTGGTGCAGGCGCTTAGCAATGCACTGGGCACGCAGCGGCTGCACCATGCCTACCTGTTCACCGGCACGCGGGGTGTCGGCAAGACCACGATTTCGCGAATTCTGGCCAAGTCGCTGAACTGCCTGGGCGCCGACGGGCAGGGCGGCATCACCGCCACGCCCTGTGGCGTGTGCCAGGCCTGTACCGACATCGATAGCAGCCGTTTCGTCGATTACACCGAGCTGGACGCGGCCTCGAACCGCGGCGTCGACGAAATTGCGCAGTTGCTGGAGCAGGCGGTCTACAAGCCGGTCGTGGGGCGCTTCAAGGTCTTCATGATCGACGAGGTTCACATGCTGACGAACACGGCGTTCAACGCCATGCTCAAGACGCTGGAAGAACCGCCCGAGTACCTCAAGTTCGTGCTGGCCACGACCGACCCGCAAAAAGTTCCGGCCACCGTGCTGTCGCGCTGCCTGCAGTTCAACCTGCGGCCGATGGCGCCTGAAACGATTCTGGCGTATTTGACGCAGGTGCTGCAGGCGGAAAACGTGGCTTCCGAGCCGCAGGCGCTGCGCCTGCTGGCACGCGCCGCACGCGGTTCCATGCGCGATGCGCTGTCGCTGACCGATCAGGCGATTGCCTTTGGCTCCGGCCAGTTGCAGGAGGCCAGCGTGCGCCAGATGCTGGGCAGCGTGGACCGCAGTTATGTGTTTCAGTTGCTCGATGCGCTGGCGCGCGGCGACGGCAAAAGCGTGGTCGAAACTTCCGAGGTGCTGCGCCTCAACGGCTTGAGCGCGGCGTCCACACTGGAGGAAATGGCCACGGTATTGCAGCGCATGGCGGTGCTGCAGGCGGTGCCCGGCATCGGTGCAGGCGATGACGAATCCGATCCCGATGTTGCCGCCACGGCACGCCTGGCGCAAGCCCTGCCGGCCGATGAAACCCAGTTGCTTTATAGCCTGTGCCTGCACGGCCGCGCCGAGTTGGGCCTGGCGCCTGACGACTACGCGGCGCTGACCATGGTGCTGCTGCGTCTGCTGGCCTTCAAGCCGGCAGACGCAGCAATGGCTGCCGCAGCGGGAGGCGCCGTCGAGCCCCCAAAAAAGTCCCTGCCTGACAGAGCCCCGGTTGCCGCAGGGGCTGCGCCAGCCATTCCACAACCTATGGAGACAGATCGGCCACCGGCCCCTGTAACGCTTGCGCAACGAGCTCCTGATTTTATAGCGTCTTCGCCGCTACCCCCTCAATTCGAAACGACCGCGCCTGTACCGGACAGCTCGCTGGGCGATGTCTGGACGGCGCTGGTCAACCGCATGGTCGCCGCCGAAACGGTCGCGGCGCTGGCCCGTGAACTGGCCTTGCAGTCGGAGCTGCGCTCGCAGGCCGAGGGGGTCTGGACCCTGCGCGTCGAGCGCGAGTCGCTGAACCAGGCCGCGGCGCGCGAAAAACTTCAACTGGCCTTGCAGGCTGCGCTGCAGGACAGCGGGCAGGCGGTGCAGTTGGCCGTTGAGCTGGGTCCGGTCAGCGATTCACCGGCCCGGCGCAATGCAGCGGCCCAGATGGAGCGGCAGCGGCAGGCCGAAGAAACCATTCAAAATGACCCCTTTGTGCAGGACATGATGCGCGACTGGGGCGCCAAAATTGTGCCGGGCAGCATCAAGCCGCTGGCATCCAAGCCGATATGATCGACACCCGTTGCCGAACCGGAATTTAAAGGAAAGAAAACATGTTTAACAAAGGACAACTTGCGGGCCTGATGAAGCAGGCGCAAGCGATGCAGGACAACCTGAAAAAAGCGCAGGATGAACTGGCGTTTATCGAGGTGACGGCCGAGGCGGGTGCCGGCCTGGTCAAGGTCACGATGACCTGCAAGCACGACGTCAAACGTGTCGAGATAGCCCCCAGCCTGCTGGACGAAGACAAAGACATGCTGGAAGACCTGGTGGCGGCGGCTTTCAATGCGGCCGTGCGCAAGGCCGAAGACCTGAGCCAGGAAAAAATGGGCAAGCTCACGGCCGGGATGCCGGGGCTGCCCGGCGGCATGAAGCTGCCTTTTTAATAAAACCTTGCGGGACAGACCGACAGACGCGCGAAGCGCCCTGTCGGTCTGTCCCCAACTGATCAAGTCTTGTCCGCTTCATGGCTGACTCCAACGCCCTCGAAGGCCTGACCCAGGCGCTGCGCCGCCTGCCGGGTGTGGGCGCCAAGTCGGCTGCGCGCATGGCCTTTCACTTGCTGCAGCATGACAAGCAGGGCGCCTTGCAGATGGCCCGCGCGCTGGAACATGCGGTCCACAGCGTCAAGCACTGCGCGCTGTGCAACACGCTGACCGAACTGGACATTTGCAGCACCTGCGCCAATCCCGAGCGCGACCGCAGCAAGCTGTGTGTGGTGGAAACCCCGGCCGACCAGGCGGCGCTGGAGCGTACGCTGGCCTACCGCGGCCTGTATTTTGTGCTGATGGGCAAGCTCAGTCCGCTCGACGGCATTGGCCCGCACGACATCGGCCTGCAAAAGCTGTTTGACCGTGTGTGTCCCAAGGATGCGCAGGGTGAGCCGGCTTTCAATGAGGCGCGTGAGGTGCAGGAAGTCATTCTGGCGACCAATTTCACCGCCGAAGGCGAGGCCACCGCGCATGTGATTGCGCAGGCTTTGAGAAGCCGCGGCGTACAGGTCACCCGGCTGGCGCGCGGCGTGCCGGTAGGCAGCGAGCTGGAGTATGTCGACCTGGGCACGATTGCGCATGCGCTGGTTGATCGCCGTTAATGTGTACGCATGAGGCCAGGCCATGCAGCGTTGCCAGGCCGCATCGAACTTGCTACAATTTTGGTAGCTGTCACCGCCCATCCATCAATGACCACGAGCCAGAAAGGCACTGATTCATGACCTATGCACGTTTCACTGTCGCCTACTGGTGCCTTCTGGCCGCAGCCCTGTTGCCGATCACCTGCGCCGCCCTGGCCAAGTGGGGCATGGTCGGCGTCTCCAGACGCGAAGGCGGTTACGACAACAACAACCCGCGCGCCTGGCTGGCCCGGCAAACCGACTGGCGGGCGCGCGCCAACCATGCGCAGGCCAACACGTTCGAAGCACTGCCGTTTTTCTTCGCTGCCGTGATCATTGCGCACCTGCTGCATGCCTCCCAGGTGCGGCTGGATGTTTTTGCGTTTGTATTTGTCGTTCTGCGCATTGCCTACATCATCATGTACGTGGCCGACATGGCCAAAACCCGCAGCGTGCTCTGGTCGCTGGCGCTGCTGGTCAATATCGGCATTCTTTTCCTCGGCTACCGGTAACGTTTGGTAACGTTCCGTACAAACCCCCACGGGATGATACTGATGTGTTTTTTCTTGCGGCTGCTTATTCTTATCCTTCTGTTGCCAGTCCAGAAAAAGCATAGAGAGAACCCAGCATGAACCACTCCTTCCCCCTTACCCGCAGAAACTTCGCCGGTGCCGCGGCATTGGGTGCCGCCACTTTGGCTTTCCCCGCCCTGCATGCGCAAGGCAAGCTTGAAAAAACAAAAGTCGCACTTGCCGTCGGTGGCAAAACCGGGTTTTATTACCTGCCGCTGACGATCACCGAACAGCTCGGTTATTTCAAGGCTGAAGGCCTGGATGTCGAGATCAGCGACTTTGCCGGCGGCTCACGCGCGCTGCAGGCGGTGGTCGGCGGCTCGGCCGATGTGGTCTCGGGCGCCTACGAGCACACCATCAACCTGCAGTCCAAAAACCAGATGTTTCAGGCCTTTGTGCTGCAGGGCAGGGCACCGCAGATTGCCTTTGGCGTCTCGACAAAAAACATGCCCAACTACAAGTCGGTGGCCGACCTGAAGGGCAAAAAAATCGGTGTTTCCGCGCCCGGCTCCTCGACCAACATGATGGCCAATCTGGTGCTTTCGCGCGCCGGGCTCAAGGCCAGCGACGTGAGTTTTATCGGTGTCGGCACTTCGGCCGGCGCGCTGTCGGCCTTGCGCTCCGGCCATATTGATGCGATCTGCAACATTGATCCGGTGATGACCATGCTGGAGCAAAAAGGCGATGTAAAAATCATCTCCGACACCCGCACGCTCAAAGGCACGATCGAGGTGTTTGGCGGCCCGATGCCGGCTGCCTGCCTGTATGCGCCCATCGACTTCATCCAGAAAAATCCGAACACCTGCCAGGCGCTGGCCAACGCGATTGTGCATGGCCTGAAGTGGCTGCAAACCGCCGGCCCCGGCGACATCATCAAAACCGTGCCTGAAAGTTACTTGCTCGGTGACCGGGGCCTGTACCTGGCGTCGTTCAACAAGGTGCGTGATGCGATTGCTCTGGATGGCCTCCTTCCCAACGAGGGTGCCAGTACCGCGCTCAAGGCGCTGGCCAGTTTTGACCCCAACATCAAGGCCGACAAGATTGATCTGGGCAAGACCTACACCAACGAATTTGCCCAGCGCGCGAAAGAAAAATTCAAGGCATAAGTTGTTTTTATCCCCGACCTTGTTCGGGACAACCATCCTTTCATGCCTGACTCCGCTTTCGACAACGCCTCCGATTACGCCATCGAGCTGCTCGACATCACGTGTACTTTCCGCTCGCGTGAGGATCCGGGGCAGGGCTACACCGCTGTCGGTCCGACCACGCTGCGCATACGCGCCGGTGAGTTTGTTTCGGTGGTGGGTCCGACCGGCTGCGGCAAGTCCACGCTGCTCAACATTGGAGCCGGGCTGCTGAAGCCCTCCTCCGGAACGGTCAAGGTCTTTGGCAAGGCCTTGGAGGGCATCAACACCCGGGCCGGCTACATGTTCCAGACGGAAGCGCTGATGCCCTGGCGCAGTGCGATCAACAACGTGATGGTGGGCCTGCAGTACCGCAGCGTACCCGACGACCAGGCTAGAGCCCAGGCGCAGGCCTGGCTGGACCGGGTCGGCTTGAGCCACTTTGGCGACCGTTACCCGCACCAGTTGTCGGGCGGCATGCGCAAGCGGTGCGCACTGGCGCAGGTGCTGGCGCTGGATCCGGACATCATTCTGATGGACGAGCCTTTTTCGGCGCTGGACATCCAGACCCGGCAACTGATGGAGAACGAGGTTCTGGCGCTGTGGGCCGCGAAAAAGAAGGCCGTCATTTTCATCACGCATGACCTGGACGAAG
This sequence comes from Polaromonas sp., assembly GCA_030655515.1. Lineage (GTDB taxonomy): Bacteria > Pseudomonadota > Gammaproteobacteria > Burkholderiales > Burkholderiaceae_C > Polaromonas. Next base: position 79,030 of record JAURVI010000038.1, read on the forward strand.
CCATTGCCATGAGCGACCGCGTCGTGGTGCTGTCGGCCGGGCCGGCCACCTACCCGATGGGCGAATTCGAAATCGACCTGCCGCGTCCGCGCAACGTGGCCGAGGTGCGCAACCAACCGCGTTTTATCGAGCTGCATACCCAGATATGGCATGTGCTGCGCGACGAGGTGCTCAAAGGGTATGCGCAGCAGCTCAAGAAGGCGGCATGAGGCGCAACATCATGTGGGCCTTGTTTAAACCCTCTGACAAAAACCTGCGCTGGTGGCAAATTGGCATGCTGGTCGTTTTTCTGGGCCTGTGGCAACTCGCCTCGCGCGACCAGCAACTGGCGTTTTTTCTCGGGGAGCCGGTCAAGGTGGTCGGGCGCATCTGGTCCTGGTTCATGCCCTTCGGTTTTGGCCCCAGTGCGCTCTTTCCCGATGGCTTGCCCGGCAACGCCGACATTTACATCCACCTCGGCACGACTCTGCTGGAGACCGTGCTGGCCTTCGGCATAGGCACGGTACTGGGCCTGGCCTGCGGCCTGTGGCTGGCGCTGGCGCCCATGGCCAGCGCCATCATGGACCCCTACATCAAGGCCGCCAACTCGATGCCGCGGGTGATTCTGGCGCCGATTTTCGCGATGTGGTTTGGGCTGGGCGTCTGGAGCAAGGTGGCGCTGGCGGTCACGCTGGTGTTCTTCATCGTGTTTTTCAATGTCTACCAGGGCGTCAAGGAAGTCAGCCCGGTGGTGCTGGCCAACGCCCGCATGCTGGGCGCCAACCAGCGCCAGTTGCTCGCACCGTGTACCTGCCGAGCGCGACCAGTTGGGTATTTTCCAGCCTGCACACCTCGGTCGGGCTGGCCTTTGTCGGTGCGGTGGTCGGCGAGTACCTGGGGTCGGCGCGCGGCGTCGGTTACCTGATCCTGCAGGCCGAAGGCACGTTCGATGTGAACACCGTGTTTGCCGGCATCGTGGTGCTGACCACGTGCGCACTGGTGCTCGACGGCATCGTCGGGCGGATCGAACGCAAGCTGATGAAGTGGCAGCCCCGCACCGGAGAAACGGAAAAGCTGTAATCCTAGGGAAGCGCGGATTTATTCCTCGCGGCCCCCGATCCCCTGGCTTGGGCGGTCTGCGGCGTTGCAATTTTTGCCAATAGCTACGGCTATTGGCTGCAAATTGCGCCTTGCAGCCCATCCCAAGCCAAGCGCCGGGAAT
>JAURVI010000043.1 GCA_030655515.1 Polaromonas sp.
GACAAGGCGATGGCCGTGGCCAACAAGCTCGCCTCGGGCAGCCAGCAGGCGATCCGCTTCACCAAGCGCTCGCTCAACGGCTGGATGAACATGGCGCGCCCGATTTTCGAGAGCTCGCTGGCCATGGAGATGCTGTGCTTCTTCGGCGAGGACGTACACGAAGGCGTGGCCGCAGTGCGCGAAAAGCGCACGCCAAAGTTCCCCTCATCACGGTGATCCCTGGACTTGCTGCGGCCAAAGGCCGTGGCAGGATCAAGCCGCAGCCTGCACGCGGCCTTCCTTGATCCAGACGCGCAATTCGCGCTTGAGTATTTTCCCGGAGGGTCCCAAGGGCATCTCATCGATGAAATACACCTGACGCGGCGCCTTGTAAGCGGCGACATGCTGGCGGCAGTAATCGATGATCTCACCAGGCGTAGGCTTGTTGCCGGGCTTGACCACGATCACCGCCGCCGGTATCTCCCCTTTGACCGCATCGGCCACCCCGACCAGCGCGCAAACCGCGACCCCCGGATGCTTGTAGAGCAGGTCTTCCACTTCCAGCGGGTAGATGTTGTAACCGCCGGAGATGATCAGGTCTTTCTTGCGGTCGACGATGTAAAGATAGCCTTCCGCGTCCACATAGCCGATATCGCCGCTCAGCCACCCCTTTGCCGTGAATGTCTTCGCCGTTGTCTCGAGGTCGCGCCAGTAGCCTTTGCCTACGCAGTCGCCACTGATCCTGATTTCACCCCGCTCGCCGACCGCCACCGGTTTGCCATCGTCGTCCACGATGTCAATACTCGAACTGCCGATCGGCAGCCCTGCGGAACCGAGGCGGCGCACCCCTATCGGCGGCTCGCCCGTGTTGTAGCCCGTTGACTCGGTCGCCCCATAGATCTGGGCCAGTCGGACACCGAACGATTCCTCGAACTGCTTGAGGATTTCCACCGGCACAGGCGCCCCGCCGGTCACCGCCAGCCGCAATGACGACAAGTCATCCCGTTTCGCATCAAACTCATTGCATAGATAGACGAACATCGTTGGCGTGCCGGCGAAATAGCTCACCTTGTACCTCTTGATCGCGTCGAGCACCTTGCGCGTGTCCCAGCGCTCATGCATGACCATGGTGGCCCCGGAAAAGACGCAGAGGTTCATCTTGGCCGTCGCGCCGAAATTATTGAATAGCGGCAAAACATCGAGAAACACTTCGGCGCCAAAGCGGAACCGGTTGTAGACCGTCATGTCCCTCAGGGTCGAGTACTGGCTGAGCTGCGAATGCATTGCCCCTTTTGGCAGACCCGTGGTGCCCGATGTGAAGAAAAGGTTGGAGGTATCGCCGGGCTCGCATTGGACGTCGGCAAACTGGTCTGAGGCCGCGGCGAACAGAGGCTCGAGCGCAGTGCCTCCCTCCAGGGCGCCGCCCCAAAGCAAAATATGCTTCAGGCTGTGACTCTCTGCCTGAACCGCCTTGGCGTAGGGAAAGGTGCTCTGATCCGTGATGATGACAGACATATCGGTGCGCGCGATGATCCCGCGGATCTCGGCGTCGCGGTACATCGCGCTCATCGGCGTCGGAATGGCGCCCAATTTCTGACAAGCCCAGTAAGCGCCAACCAGCAGCGGATTGCTCGGCAGATAAAGACCGACGGGGTCGCCCTTTTTCACGCCAAGGGAAGCCAGCACATTGGCAAGTCTCGCCGCCCTCCGGTTTAACTCGGCGTAGGTGATGGTCTCGGCATCGGTGATCAGAAACGGCTTGTTGCCGAATATCCGGACCGTCCGTGTCAACATCTCATTGAGACACTCCATTTGTCATCTCCTCGTATCTATGGCTCTTCAGTGTGAAAATTCAGCAGCCCCAACGGCCCAAGGGCGATTATCGCCGGATGACTCGGGTTCGACCGGACGCTTCCGATCCATCGCTTGCATTTTTTCTCTATTGTGAATTAAACTCGCTATCGAGAATAAGACCCAGGGCGACAATGACTGCAACTGTAGAACAGGGGAATTCATGAAGCAATCGTTGACAGACGGGGTGATCGTTTGGCGTCCCGACGAGAAGACCACGCGCGCAAGCAATCTGGCGGCTTTTCTAAGAAAAGTCGGCATCGAACGAGCCGACATGGAAGGATACGACGAGTTGGTCCGCCGAGCCGATGCCGATCCGAGCTGGTTCTGGAACGCAGTGGTGGAGTTCGGCGACGTGCGCTTTTACAAACCCTACACGCAGATGCTCGACACCTCGCGCGGCATTGCCTGGGCAGAGTGGTGTGTCGCAGGAACCACGAACCTGGTGCTTAACTGTCTGGACAAGCATCGCGACGGGCCGCTTTGGCACAAAGCGGCCATTGTGTGGGAGGGCGAGGACGGCCAGCACAGGGAGTGGCGTTACGCCGAACTCGATGGCGAGACGAGTCGACTGGCTGCGGCGCTGCGTAACCTGGGCTTTGGTCCGGGCGATGTGATCGGCTTGTATATGCCGATGATTCCGGAAGCGGCCGCTGCGCTGTTGGCAGTGACCAAGATAGGCGGGATTCTTCTGCCGCTCTTTTCCGGTTTTGGCGCCAATGCCATCGCGGCGCGTCTCAATGATGGAGGAGCGACAGGGGTACTGACCACCGAGGGAACGTGGCGGCGTGGCAAGCAAGTGCCGATGAAACCGACCCTTGACGCAGCGCTGGCGGATTCGCCCACTGTGCGTCACGTGATCGTGTGCGCCAACCTGGGCGCCACGGCAGCGATGAGTGAGGGCCGCGACCACTGGTGGCACGAAGTCTGTGCCGGCCAGCCGTCTCAGGCCCCGACCGAGCCGATGCCCGCGGGCGCCCCGGCATTTTTGGTCTATACCTCGGGGACGACCGGCAAGCCGAAGGGCACGGTGCATAGCCATTGCGGCTTTGCGATCAAGATGGCGCTGGACATGGGCCTGTGCATCGACTATCGGCCTGATGACCGCATGATGTGGATGAGCGACATGGGCTGGATGGTGGGTCCGCTCTTGGTCGTGGCCACGACGATGGCCGGCGGCACGATGGTGCTCGCCGAAGGAGCTCCGGACTACCCCGACGAAGGACGCTATTGGCGTCTGATCCAAGACAACGGCGTCACGCTCCTGGGCATCGCACCGACGATCATCCGCAGCTTCATGCAAAACGGCGGCGCGGGGGTCGACGCCTTCGACCTCTCTCGGCTGCGGCTGACCGTCTCGACCGGCGAAGCCTGGACACCCGATGCCTGGCACTGGATGTTCGATAAGGTGTGCCACCAGCGCATCCCGATCCTGAACTACTCGGGCGGCACCGAAGTGGGCGGCGCGATCCTGACCGGCACGCTGCTGCACCCCCTCAAGCCCTGCGCATTCGGCGGGTCCGTGCCCGGCATGGGCGCCGACGTCGTCGACGAGCAGGGCCGCTCCGTCGGTCCGGGCGGGGTCGGCGAATTGGTCTTGCGCCGGCCTTCTGTCGGCATGACGCGCGGACTTTGGCGCGACCCGGACCGCTACATCGAAAGCTATTGGAGCAAGCTGCCGGGCCTGTGGTGGCACGGCGACCGGGCGGCGATCGATGCAGACGGCTTCTGGTACATCCTGGGACGCTCCGACGACACGCTGAAAATCGCCGGCAAGCGCACCGGCCCTTCCGAAATCGAGGCACTGGCGATGGCCACCGGTCTGGTCGCGGAGGTGGCGGCCATCGGCGTGCCCGACGACATCAAGGGAGAGACGGTGGTGTTGGTGGCCGTGCCCCTGAACGCGCAAATCTCCCAGAACGAAATCCGCGCCCGGCTGGAGGAGGCTGTGGTGTCCGGACTGGGCACGCCGTTCCGGCCCAAAGCAGTGCTAATCACGTCCGAACTGCCCAAGACCCGCAGCATGAAAATCATGCGCCGCGTGGTGCGCGCAGCGGTGCTCGGCCAGGTGGCCGGGGATCTGTCGTCCCTGGTGAACCCCGAGTGCATCGACCACATTGCAGCCGCTGCAGCCGGGCTGCGACCTGCAAGCCAAGGGTAAGGCGAAGGGGCCCCTGCTCGCGCCGGATCCAACATCCATCGAAAGGATTTCCCATGGAACATGGAACGCCCTCTCGCACTGCGATCATCGTCGGCGGCGCCGGTGGCATTGGCGCTCAGATCGTGCGCAAACTGGCCGCGCGAGGCGACAACGTTGTGCTCGTCTACCGTTCTGCCGAGGACAAGGCCAAGCAGATCGCCGCCGAGATCGTTGCGCTCGGAGGTGTTTGCCTGACCTTGCGCGCCGACCTGACCTCGCCCGAGGAGACCGATGCGATGGTGCGATTCGCCCTTGAGCATTTCGGGCATATCGACGTTCTCGTGAACACGCAGGGTGCCATCCATCAACTTGCGTTGTTCCACGAAGAGCCGCTGACCGACATGCGCCGCACCGTGGAGATCGAGCTGATGAGCGTGATCCATGCCTGTCGCGCGGTCATTCCTGCGATGATCAAGCAGCGAGGCGGTCGCATCGTCACCATCGGGTCGGACTCGGGCAAGGTCGGCTCGACGGCCGAGGCCGTCTCGGCAGCCTGTCGAGGCGGGGTGATCGCCCTGTCCAAGTCGCTTGCGCGGGAACTGGCACGCCACGACATCACCGTCAACGTCGTCTGCCCCGGCCCGACCGAAACGAGCCTGCTCGACCAGATGCGCAACGCCCCTGGCCTGACCGGCAAGTTGATGGACGCCATGGTGCGGGCCATTCCGATGAGGCGGCCGGGACGGCCCGAAGAAGTGGCCGATGCGGCGGTCTTCCTCGTTTCCCCGCAAGCCTCTTACATCACCGGGCAGGCACTGAGCGTGAGCGGTGGCCTGACGATGAGTTGAGCGCGGCAGGTCACATGTGGATCGAACCTGGTTTGCGTCAGGTGATGGATCGGGCGGACGACAGCCCACCATCCACCGTAAAAATGACACCCGATGTGTACGCCGAGCGCGGCGATGCCAGGAAAACGAACAAATCGGCAATTTCCTGCACCGTGGCTGCGCGTCCCAGCGGCAATTTGGCCAGCAATTCACCCGACCGTGTCTCATCGCCAAACTGCGCCTGGGCGCGGCTTTTGAAGATTTTTTCGATTCTCTCCGTGGCCACCGGTCCAGGGTTCACGCCCACGACCCTGATGCCGTCGCGCAAACTTTTGCCGCCCACGGCCCGGGTAAACGCCATCAACGCAGCATTGCCCGTGGTGCCCGCCACGTAGTCGAAGTCAAAGTTTTCTCCGCCGTTGCCGATGTTGTTGAGAATGACGCCGCGACCGCAACCGCGCATCAAGGCGTAAAAAGCACGGGTCATGTCGATGTACCCCATCACTTTCAGGGCCCAACCCTCGCGCCAGCGCGACTCGTCCACTTCCCACAGGTTTCCCCCCGGAATGCTGCCTGCGTTGTTCACCAGAATCTCGATGTCTCCCGCCTCGTCCACGATGCGATGCACCGAACCGGCTTGCGTCATATCCAGGCTCAGAACGCGCACCGGCGTCCCGTGGCGCGCCACCAGCCCGTCAGCAAGCGCCCGCAGCTTTTCCGCCGACCGCGCCACCAGCGTCAGATGACATCCTTCCTGTGCGAACGCAGCGGCCAGTCCGGCGCCGATCCCCTGAGACGCACCGGTAATCAGTACTTTTTTCCCCGACAACCGCATGTCCATGCCGCATCTCCGTATCTATTGATCTGGCCCCATGAATTCTCAATTTCCGCTCAGATAGCGTGCAACACTGCACTAGATACCCAAACTAGATACCCAAATAGGCGCGCTGCACCTCGACATTACTGGCCAAGTCCCGGGCCGGCGCCTCCAGCACAATGCGTCCCTGCTCAAGCACGTAGCCATAATCGGCGACGTCCAAAGCAATCTCGGCATTCTGTTCAACTAACAGCACATCGACGCCGGAGTCACGGATCTCGGAAATCACGTGCGCGATGACCTGCACAATTGCGGGCGCAAGACCGATGGTGGGTTCGTCGAGCAGCATCACGCGCGGCGCGCTCATCAAAGCCCGCGCCACAGCGACCATTTGCTGCTGCCCGCCGCTCAGCGAGCCCGCCTCCACGGAAAGCTTGGCTTTCAGGTCCGGAAAAAACGCCAGTACCCGTTCAAAATCCCGGGTGACCGCGTCCGCGTCGCGACGGCAGTACGCTCCCATTTCCAAGTTCTCTCGGACGGTCATCGCGCCAAACAGCCGCCGACCCTCGGGCACAAGCGATATACCTCGGGGAACAATCTGATCGGGGTCAAGTCCGTTGATCTCCTGGCCGAACAATCGGACGGAGCCGCGCGTGGGTTTGAGCAAACCACAGACCGTCTTCATGAGGGTCGACTTTCCCGCGCCATTGGCACCGATGACCGTCACCACCTGTCCTTTTTTCACGCGCAGAGAAATGTCATGCAAGACAGGCACCTTGCCATAACTGACCGAAACGTTCTTGAGCTCCAGGGAAATTTCGTCAGTGCTCATGGCGTGCCCCCAAGTAAGCCGACACCACGCTCTCGTTCTGGCGGATTTCCTGCGGTGTGCCAGCGGCCAGCATCTGCCCGTGGTGCAAGACCACGATGCGCTCACACAGTTGCATGACCGCCTTCATGTTGTGTTCGACCAGCAAGATCGCGCAACCGAACTGCCCGCGAATGCGCCGCAGCACATCCAGCGTGGCGTTCGCCTCGGTCTGGTTCAGACCGGTCAGCGGTTCATCCAGACACAGCACCCGTGGCCGGACCGCAAAGGCGATGGCAATGCTGACCAGCCGCTGCAAGCCATGCGGCAGGTTTCCGGCCACCTCGTCGAGATAAGCCTCCAGGCCGAGCATCGCCGCCGCCTCTTGCACGCGTGCCTCGCGCTCACCACGGCCAGCGCCCCGGAGCGCGCCAACAGCGCCCACCAGGATGTTGTCGCGCACGGTCATCGTGCGCATCAGGCTGCCGTGCTGAAAAGTGCGAACCAACCCCTTGCGACTGATGCGGGTGGGGGACTGACCGGTCACGTCCTCGCCATCCATATACAAACGGCCAGAAGTCGGACGCACAAAACCGCTAATCAGATTGAAGGTCGTGCTTTTGCCCGCACCGTTCGGGCCGATCAACCCCAATATCTCCCCGGGTCGTATCTCGATATCCAAATTGGATACAGCCACCAGTCCACCGTATTTTCGGGTCAAACCCTGGGTCTTGAGCAGGGGCGTCGCGCTCGCACTCATGCCACGTGCTCCTGTGAACGACGGCCAGGACGCAGCCGTGACAACAAGCCGACCACGCCTTTGGGTAGCAGCAGAACGGACAGAATGATCGCCAGACCGTAAAAAACATGCTCGCCCGCACCCAAGCCCAGCGCGACGCTGCTGAGCAAGACCAGCAAAACGGCGCCTGCCACCGGACCAAGAGGGCTGTCCTCGCCACCCACCTTCAGGTATGCGAGCGCGAAGGTAGACAGCAGAAAGCCGAAATCCCCGGGGCTGATGACGTTGTTGACGAAGGCCGACAGCCCCCCCGCGATGCCAGCGGCGAATGCGCCGATGCACAGGCACGCCACCTTCGTCAGATGCACGTTCACACCGACGGATTGCACCACCTGGTCATTGTCGCGAATGGCCACGAAACATTTGCCCAGGTGGGATTGCTCAATGGCATAAAGCGCGATCAACAAAACACCCACCAGCACGACAACAAACGTGATGTAGAACGCTTCCAGGTACTGAGGCGGAAAAATCCCCACCATGCCCGAGTTTCCGCCCAACCATTGCACCTTGGTATAGACAAGGCGTACCACCTCCGTGAACGCGAAGCCGATCAATAAAAAATAAGGGCCTTTGGTTTTGAGCGTGACAAACCCGAAAACGAACCCTATCGCGGCGGCCACCACGCCACTGAGCAGCAACGCGACCGCGAACGGCCATTGCAAAATGGTCGTGGACACTCCCGCGCCATAGGCACCCAGGCCGACGAATGCCGCAGTCGCGAAATTGAGCTCGCCGATCAACAGCACAAAGCGCAGGCTGGCCGCCATCAACACGGCAATGGCCATCCACATGACGAGGTTGGCGCTGTAGCCTGGCGCGACAGCCAGTGTCGCGATGCCCGCAACGACAACGGCCAGGCCGCTTTGGGACAAGACGCGCTTATCCATTTCCCATCACTCCCTTTGGACGCAGAAGAAGAATCAACATCGCCAGCACGAATATGGCCATATTGGCGCTGGACGGGTCAAAGAAATAACCGCCAACGCTTTCCAGGAAACCGATAAACAGACTGCCCACAATGGCACCCGGGACGCTGCCCAATCCGCCGATGACCACAGCAATAAACCCCTTGACCAGGTAGTCAGCCCCCACGGTCGGCGTGATCACCGAGATCGGCGCCATGATCGCGCCCGCGACCGCGCCCAGAAAGGTCGCAATGGCAAAGCTGTTAAAGACAATCTTCTTGTACGGAATACCCTGCAGCATGGCCGCTTCGTGATCGATGGACACAGCACGCATCGCCTTGCCCAAACGCGTCGCGGAAAGCACCCAATACAACGCCAGCGTAAACGCCAGAGCCACCAGACCCAGCGCCAGCCTTTGCGCGGTCAGATTGACTCCGAAGAAAGACACATCGCCGTCGATAATCGGCGGCACCGCGCGCACGGCGCCGCCAAAGTAGTGCATGAACACGCCCTCGAACAGCAGCGCGAAACCGATGGACAGGATGAAAGACCCCACCAAGTCACGCTGGAAGTAACGGAACCCGAACTGATAGAGCAACAGACCCACCACAATGGATACCGCGATACCAGCCAGGGCACCCAAGCCGAACGCCACGGGCAAGGAAACCCCCCGTGTCGTCAGCCACGGCACCAGAACCGCCACCAGCATCGCCGACAGTGTGAAAAACTGCCCGTGCGCAAAGTTGACGATCTTCATGACCCCAAAGATCAGCGTCAGGCCAAGAGAAAACAGCATGTATACCGAGCCGATCTGCAGGCCGGTCATGACGAGCTGAAGTGCCGTTTGCATAGTCGGTGCCCTTAAAGCGTTGCCATCGTCGACCAAGGACTAGCGCGCGATTCGCTGCTTGAGCTCTCCAGATTCGATCCGTTGCAGTTCGACCAGCTTCAGGCCTTTCATCTGCGTGATGATGACCGGAATCAGAATTTGCTGGGGCGAGCCGTAGGTTTGCTTTCCCCCGAATGCGGCCTTGCTGCCGTAGAGCGAGTCAAACGTGATCTCGGGCAACACCTTCGCCACCGCCTCCGGCTGGACGCTCTGCGCCTTCTCCATGGCGGTCTTCAGCGCGATGACCGCGTCGTAAAAACCGATCTGTATCGTATTCATCGACTCGCCGGTGGCCTTGATCATGACCTCGTTCAGTTGACGCTGACGCGCCGTGGCTGTCGGCCCATCAAAGGTCACGGCAGCACCCGTGTAGGTCTTGTCCACCGCATCGCCTCCGGTGGCCACCAGCCCCTCTGCGCCCGTAGCCACTGGCACCACTTGTACGCCCTTCCATCCCAGCGCTTTGAGCTCCTTGAGCACCCTGCCGGCCTCGGCCGGTGGCGCTGCGCCCAAGTCGACCGCGTCAGCTTTCAGCCTCGCCAACTTCACGGCAATGGGTTGGAACTCGGTTGTTCCGCGCTCGTACCAATCGCTAGACACCACGTTCACGCCTACCGCCTCCCAAGCCTTGCGCGCGACTACCTCGACTTCCTGCCCGGTGGCATCATTGGGATTGAGAAAGGCCACCGTCTTGATCGAAGGATTGGCCTCTTTCGCGAATTTGATCAACGGAAAAAGGACTTCACTGGGAGTGTTCATCTGCGTGAAGGTGAGCGGAAACTTCGGGCCCTTGATGCTGGGACCCCACGCCGTCGTAAACATCAATACGCCTTCACGCTCGGTCAATGACTGCAATGCGCGCACGGGAGCTGTTCCGAGGCTGCCACCAATGAACTTCACATTGTCGCGCTTGAGCAATGTCTGGGCAACTTTTGTCCCTTCTGCCGCAGTGTATTTATTGTCATAGGCGATACATTCGAAATTGTAAATTTTTCCGCCGACTTTCACGCCGCCGCCGGCCTTCACCTCTTTCGCGGCCTCGTGGCAAAGCAACTCGCTTCCCTTGCCCCAGTTGGCACCTGCACCCGAGAGCGGCACCGACAAGCCAAGCTTGATGATTTCTTCCGCATGCACAGGTGCGGCGTTGATTGCAACCACGCCAAGAGCAGCCAGCAATACGGCAAATTTATTACCCATCTTCATATGTCTCTCCAAGTGTTGTTAAAAATCCGTCCAGTCACTGCGCGTGGAGCGCTCAACGGAATTGATCATAAATAAATATTAGCGGCAATGCGTGTCAAAGCACTTCCATAAACCCTTATAACGCTGCTTACGGACCGGAAGCAGCGACCCCACGTGTTAGCCAGAAATCATCAGTCATCCGCATGAACCCACCCGCTTGCGCAGCCCCATCTTCATCCCGACGCCGTGCGAAATACGGCTCATGACAGTACAGTAGTTCGATATTGATGGATCAGTTCTTTTAATCTTATTCACTCCTTCATTTGTTATTCTCTATACAGAAAAACATTTAGCAGGAATTATGAGTTTGCGGTCGCAGACTGTCAATTAGCGCTTACCCTACTCTTGCCGTTTGCTCTGACGTTCCAGCAAGAGACTCCGCCGCGAGTGCTCGGGTTCGACCGGACGTTTCCGATCAATCACTTGCATTTTTTCTCTACCGTGAATTAAACTCGCTATCGAGAATAGCACCGGGAGCAACGATGAGTAAAGATGTCTCTCGCCGGCGTCCGCGGAACATCGAGCTCGGCCTTCCTGTCGAATGAACCGTTTCCCCTGGATGCCCCGACCGACGGATCGGGGCGCCTGCTTTCCCAAGTCCGTTCGCTTTGACCATCCACATTCACCACGAAGGAGACACCTTATGAACCACTTCATCAACCGTTCGATGCTGCGCGCGCCGGCGATGGCGCTGCTGGCTGCGGCAAGCCTGCTCGCCATGCCCCGGGCGGCCCTGGCGCAGGCCTATCCCAGCAAGCCGATCACGTTCGTCGTGGCCTCCGTGCCAGGCGGCATCCTCGACACCGTGGGCCGCATCGTCGCGCGGGGTCTCGAGAAGATGGGGCAACCCGTCGTCGTGCAGAACATTCCCGGCGCCGGCAGCAGCCTGGGCACCGCAGCGGTGGCTGCGGCACCGGCCGACGGCTACACGGTCGGCATGGTCGCCACGAGCCACGCGATCAACCCGAGCGTCTACACCAAGCTGCCGTACGACACGAAGCGCGATCTGGCGCCCATTTCGCACTCGGTCAACCTCGTCAATGTGTTGGTGGTCCATCCGTCCGTGCCAGCCAACAACCTCAAGGAGTTCATCGAACTGGCCAAGCGAAAACCGGGAGAATTGACCTATGGTTCGGCCGGCAACGGACAATCGAACCACCTGTCCGCAGAGATGCTGAAGACCGCCACCGGGATCAATCTCATCCACGTGCCGTACAAAGGCAGCGCAGCGGCGATGAACGATGTTCTGGGGGGGGTTCTGACAGGCATGTTCGTCGACTCGCTCTCTTCCATGCCCCACGTGAAGGCCGGCAAGCTCAAGGCGCTCGCGGTCAGCAGCGACGCGCGTCTGCCGATCGCCCCCGAAATTCCCACCTTCGCCGAATCGGGCCTGCCCAACTTCAACGCCAACTCGTGGCTCGGCGTGGTCGGCCGCACCGGCACGCCGCCGGAGGTGATCGCCAAGATCGGGGCCGCGGCCGCCCAGGTAATGCACGACCCCGAGGTGCGCCAGCGCCTGATTGCGATGGGTGTGCAGCCCGTCGGATCAACCCCTGAACAGTTCGCACGCTTTCTCGACGCCGAGATGCAGCGCTATGCCGCAGCGGTCAAAAGCGCAGGAGTGAAGCTTGACTGAATTCCAAGCCAGTACCCCCGCGCTCACATCTCGCCTGTCGGCGGTGCTCAACGCCCGCAGCGTTGCCATCGTCGGCGCGTCGGCCGATCCGGGCAAGATCACCGGCCGGCCGCTCGCCTACATGCTTGCCCGCGGATACGCGGGCAAGCTCTACCCGGTGAATCCTTCGCGCAGCGAAGTTCAGGGCCAGCGCAGCTACCCATCGCTCAGCGCCATCGGCGAGCCGGTGGACCTGGCCATCATCGGAACCGGCGCGGAGCAGGTCGAAAGCGTGATTGCCGAAGGCATCGCCGCTGGCGTGAAGGCCTTCGTGGTGTTTTCTTCCGGCTTCGCCGAGACCGGCGACGAAGGCCGCGCGCTTCAGCGGCGGCTGAGCGTGCTGGCGCGCGCCAACTCGGTCGCCATCCTCGGCCCGAATTGCCTGGGCCTGGCCAACAGCGCCACCGGTCTGATCGCCTCGTTCACGACCGCGCTGGAAGAGACGCCGCTCAAGCGCGGCGGTTTTTCCCTGGTGAGCCAGAGCGGCGCACTGGGCGCCTACTGGCTCGACATCGTGCTTCGCTCGGGTCTGGGCTTCAGCCAGTGGATCAGCACGGGCAATGAATGCGATGTCGATGCCGCCGAGGCGATCGACTGCCTGGTCGACGACCCGCAGACGCGCGTCATCGGACTCTACATCGAGGATATCCACGACACCCTGGCCTTTCGCCGCGCCCTGCAACGGGCCGCCGCCGCGAACAAGCCGGTGATCGCCATCAAGTCCGGCCGTTCGCAGGCCGGCGCGCAGGCGGCCGCATCGCATACCGGCGCGCTCGCCGGCGACGACGCGCTGTACGACGCCTGCCTGCTTCAGTACGGCGCGCTGCGTGTCGACTCGCTATCGGCCATGATCGACGCCGCGCGCCTGTTTCTGTTCGACAGCGTACCGCCCGGACCCCGCCTGGCCGTGATGTCGGTGTCGGGTGGCGCGGGGGTGTTGATCGCCGACGAAGCCGAGGCTTTGCGGCTCACCGTGCCGGCGTTCACCGACACGACCTTGCGCTCGCTCGCGCCGGTGCTGCCGTCCTTCATGCGTCCCGCCAATCCGCTCGACCTCACGGGCAATGTGGTGCAAAACACCGCCAGCATCTCGCAGGCGCTGCAGGCCGTGGCCGACGATCCCGGGATCGACGTGATCGTGCTGTTCGTCGGCATGATGCACAGTATCGCGAGCGCCTTCACCGACGCACTCGCCGCGGCGCGCCAGCGCATCCATCGGCCCATCGTGGTGATCTGGATGGGCGCGATGGAATCGACGGTGGCCACATTGGAGGCCGCCCGCATCCCGGTGTTCCTGGACATTCCCCAGGCCATGCAGGCCCTGGCCACCGCCATTCGCGTGGACGCTCTTCAGCGCGCGGCGCGAACGGCCAGCCTGCCCTCGAAGCGCCCGGCAGGCGCGGCCGCCACGCGCCGCGTGCTCACCGAATGGGACGGCAAGCAGTTGCTGCGCACGCAGCAGGCCGTCGGGCTGCCAGAGGGCGTTCTGGTGCCGCCCGCCACCTCAGCAAAGCCGCTCACAAAATCCCTGAACTACCCCGTTGCCGCGAAACTGCAGGCGTCGGCGCTCACGCACAAGAGCGATGTCGGCGGCGTGGTGCTGCGCATCGGTTCGGATGAGGCGCTGGCTGACGCCGTGGACCGACTCAATGCCGTGGGCCGCGCCCTGCAGGTCGAGTTGCAGGGCGTGCTTGTCGAGCAGATGATTCCCTTCGATCACGAGTTGTTGCTCGGTTTGCGCCGCGATCCGCGTTTCGGCGAGGTGCTGACCCTCGCGCGCGGCGGCGTGGAGGTCGAACTGGACGCGGATGCGCTCACGCGCCTGTTGCCGCTTGACGCGGCGCAGGTCGAGGCGATGCTGCGCGGTCTTCGCTCGGCCCGCCTGCTCGACGGTTTTCGCGGTCGCCCGGCGGCTGACATTCCCGCCGTGGCCAGACGCATCGCCAAGCTCTGCGACTGGTTTCTTGCCAACGAAGCGCTGGAAGAAATCGAGATCAACCCACTCGCCGTGCGAGGCAGTGACGTCTGGGCGCTTGACGCACTGGTCACGCAAGGCGCGTGAGGATGGCGGCGCAATGGTTTGCCGTAAAGTGGCGCCAGAAACACTTCTAAGCATAAAAATGACAACAGCCCCCGTTCCCGAAAAACTCGTCGGCGCCCTGAGCAGCGGCCTCGCTGTGCTACGCTACCTTTCAGCCGCCTCCACACCGATGGGAATGAGTCGGATCGCGCGCGATCTGGAACTCAATTCAAGCACCTGCTTCAATCTGTTGAAGACACTGGTTCACGAACGACTCGTGACATTCGATGATTCCACGAAAACCTACACCATCGGCCTGGGCGTCGTGGAGCTCGCCAAAGGCGCGCTGGAACAGACCTCCTACGTGCGCATGCTGCGCCCCCACTTGGACGAACTCGCGATCCGGCACCGCATCACGGCCACGCTGTGGCACCGCACCATTGACGAGCGGGTCATCCTCCTGGACCGTGCGGACAACGCTTCGGCGATGCGTGTACACATGAGCATCGGCCAGCGCCTGCCTATGTATGTCGCGGCCCTGGGGCGATGCATGGCGGCCCACTCCGGCCTGAGCGCAGCGGAGCTTCGCTCTCGCTTTAGCGGGCTGCGCTGGGAAGAGGGTCTGAGCTTCGATAAATACCTCTCCGAAGTCAAGGAGGCACGCAAGCTCGGCTACGCGGTCGACGCAGGCCACTTCGTGAGAGGGGTGACGACGGTTTCCACGGCCGTACTCGACAGCCCTGGCCACCCCATCATGGCCATCAGCGCCGTCGGCTTCAGTGCCCAGTTCACCAAAACGGCGATCAAGGCCCTGGGAGAAGACCTGCGAGACCGTGCCGCGGAAATTTCGCGTGCGATGTCGGGGCGAAAGGTGCTCGCTACCGGCTAATCTGTCCCCACAAAGCCAACGGACCCGAGTTTATTGCGACAGTTGCCGCGACAAAAGACTGCATGTCGCCACCAGCAACTTCGCACATTCCCCCAGGCAGCCCTCCATGCGATGCCGCGGACCGGCCACGGCCACGGCCAGCGTCTCCTTGTTGATGCTGAGGAAAGCCGCCACGGCCCACACGTCGTCCACATTTTCGCCTCGCGTCACGAAGTAGCCGGCGCGGCGACTCTGCAGGATGTCGTCGATCAAGGCTTGCGGGTCGGTGATCGTCGCCTCGGTGATCCTGGCCAGTGGCCGGCCTTCCAGCCAACTGCGCAGCTCCGGCTCCTTGAGACTGCCGAGCAAGGCCTTGCCGATCGAACTCGACGTCAGGGGTTTGATGTCGCCCGGCCTGGCCGAGTAGCGGATGGAATGCAAGCCCTCGACGACCTGCAGGTAGACCACCGTGTCGCCTTGCCGCTTGCCGAGAATGACGGTCTCACGCGATGCGTCGCGCAGTCGCTCAAGCAGCGGCGTGGCCCGCTCGATGAAAGGATCCTTCTCATGAATGTCACGCGCCACGTCGTACAGGCGCTTGGTCGGGTACAGCGCGCGCGGGCGGGTGAGGGAGTAGAGATAGCCGCGCGCCGTCAGTGTCGTAATGATCGCGTGGCAGGTGCTCTTCGGGATGTTGGCCGCCTCGGCCAGATCCGTCAGGGACAGCGGCCGCTGGCTGGCCTGGAACGCTTCGAAGATGTCGATGAGTCGCTCGATTGCCGTCACGTTGACTCCGGACATGAGGATGCCTTTCTCCAAGGGGATGATGAAATTCAACCTGCTGAACAAACTGCTTTGAAAGACGTATTTCAGCCCTGACCAACCTTGTTTGTTCGAAATATGGAACAGTTGTTCTTGTAATGGAAATTATGCCATTTTAGTATGCGTGCAACTGAAGGGAACTATCAAGGCATGCAAACAGGCAAAGACATCCGGGTCGAGGAACGCGCCCCCGGCGCGTGGTGGGTGACGATTGATCGGGTACACAAGCACAACGCCCTCGCGCGCAGCGTTTTGCAAGAGCTGAGAGAGGCGGTGAGCTCGGCCGCCGCAGCGCCGGATGCGCGTTTTATTGTGTTGTCCGGCGCCGGGGACCGCTACTTCGCGGCCGGGGGGGATCTTGTGGATCTGGCCAGTGTCCGCGACGAGCAGGCCACGCTCGACATGAGCAACGAAGCACGCGCCGCCCTGGATGCGGTGCGCCATTGCCCGGTGCCGGTGCTGGCCTACCTCAACGGCGATGCGATCGGCGGTGGCGCCGAGCTGGCGTTGGCTTGCGACATGCGGCTGCAAGGAGCGAAAGCCCGCATCGGTTTCGTTCAGGCCAAGCTGGCCATCACGTCGGCCTGGGGCGGCGGACCGGACCTTTGCCAACTGGTCGGCGCCGCCCGTGCGATGCGAATGATGTCGCGCGGCGAACTCGTTGACGCCCCGCAGGCGATGGCGTGGGGCCTGGCCGACGCCGTCATCGGCGAGAACTCGGCCAGCGCGGACCTGCAGGCCTTCCTCGCCCCCCTGCTGGCCTGTCCGCCGCAGGTGCTGCGCGGCATCAAGGCGCAAACGCGGGCCTGGCGGCAGAACCTGCCTTATGCCGAACGCCGTTCCATCGAGCAGCAGCAGTTGCTCAAGACCTGGCTCCATGAGGATCACTGGCGCCTCTCTGAAAAACTTCTGTCCAAAGGAAAACCATGAGCAGCAGCAACCGTGCGGCCGCGACGGCCGCAGAGCCGCAACTCCTGCCCGTGACCCGCAGCGGCATCGAGGTACCCACCTGTGTCGATGCCTCGGCCGTCAACGCAGAGCACATCGGCGCGCCGGGCGAGTACCCGTTCACGCGCGGCATCTTTGCCGACGGCTACCAGGGCCGCCTCTGGACCATCCGGCAATATTCGGGGTTCGGAACAGCCGAAGAATCCAACGAGCGCTACAAATTCCTGCTGGCGAAAGGACAGACAGGGCTCTCGGTGGCGCTGGATTTGCCGACGCAGTGCGGATTTGACCCCACCCACCCGATGGCCAGGCCGGAGATTGGCAAAGTGGGCGTCTCGCTCTCCAATCTGAGCGAAGCCGAAATCCTGTTCGCGGGGCTCGATCTCTCGAAAATCTCCACCTCTTTCACCATCAACGGCACGGCGGCCATCATCTATGCCATGTACCTGGCGGTGGCCGACAAGCAGAATGTGCCGCGCAGCAAGCTCACCGGCACCATCCAGAATGACATTCTCAAGGAGTACGTGGCGCGCGGCACCTGGATCTTCCCGGTCCGCCCGTCGATGCGCTTGATCGCCGACTCGATTCTCTATTCCAACGACGTTTCGCCCCGATTCAACCCGATCAGCATTGCCGGTGCGCACGTGCGCGACGCCGGCGCCACCGCCGCGGAAGAGATGGCCTATACGCTGGCCAACGGTCTGGCCTATGTCGAGGAGTTGCGCGCGCGCGGCGGCGACGTGGAGAAATTCGCCAAGCGCCTGTCTTTTTTCTTTTACGTCCACATGGACTTCTTCGAGGAAATCGCGAAGTTCCGTGCCGGCCGGCGGCTGTGGGCGCGCTTCATGAAGGAGCGCTACGGCGTGCAGGACCCCAAGGCTCAGCACTTTCGCTTCGGCGTGGTCTGCGGTGGCTCGTCGCTGGTGGCGCCGCAGCCGTACAACAACGTGGCGCGCGTGGCGGTGGAAACCATGGCCGCGGTGTTCGGGGGGGCGCAGTCGATCTTCACTTGCGCTTTCGACGAGGCCTTTCAGATTCCCACCGAATTTTCCGCGGAGCTGGCGGTGCGCACGCAGCAAATCATTGCTTTCGAGAGCGGCATCGGCCGTTCCGTCGATCCGCTGGGCGGCAGCTACTTCCTGGAACAGCACACCGACCGCATGGAGGACAAGATCAGCGAGGTAATGGCCGAGATCGACGCCTACGGTGGCGTGATCCGGGCCATTGAGGACGGGTGGATCCAGATGCGTCTGGCCGAGCGCGGGCTGGAGCGCAAGCTCGACACCGATTCGGGCCACAACGTGATCGTGGGTCAAAACCACTTCAAGAAACCCAACGAAGAAATCAAGGTCGGCGAGGTTTTCATGCTCGACCCGACGGTCGCGCAACGCGCGCTCGATAAATTCCAGCGCGTACTCGACACACGCCAGCAGTCAGCGGTCGATGCCGCGCTGGCGAAGCTGGCCGTCGTCGCCGCCAAGGACCGCGAGAACGTCATGCCCTACCTCGTGGCGTGCTGCCATGCCTATGCCACGGTCGGGGAAATGGTGGCCTGCCTGAAAAAGGAATGGGGCGAATTCAAGGAGCCAGTCAATCTATGAACACCCTACAGGCCAACGCTTCGCTAGCCGGCAAGCGGATACTCATCGGAAAGCCCGGACTCGACGGGCACGACATTGGCGCCAAGATCATCGCGTTGACACTGCGCAATGCCGGCGCCGAGGTCATCTACACCGGCCTGCGGCGCAGCCCGCTTCAGATTGCGCAGGTGGCGGTCGACGAAGGCGTGGATGCGGTGGGCTTGAGCATCCTGTCGGGCAGCCACAAGGAACTGGTGGGCGACGTCATGGCGCAGTTGCGCCAGCTCAGGGCCGAAGACATCAAGGTGTTCGTCGGTGGCACGATTCCGGCGGAAGATCAGCCGCACCTGCGCCAGTTGGGTGTGGCGGCGGTTTTCACGGCAGACATGCCGCTGGAGGATGTGGTGACTATTCTCGCGAAGAGCCTGGCATGAACGCACCCCTCGAAGGCATCCGCGTCATTGAGGTCGGGCACATGCTGGCAGGCCCCTACTGCGGCCTGATGCTGGCCGACATGGGGGCGGAAGTCATCAAGATCGAGCCTCCGGAAGGGGATATCGGACGCTCGGTCAGTCCGCATTTCATAGGACCGCACAACGCTTACTTCGCCAGCCTCAATCGCAACAAGAAGAGTGTGGTGATTGACCTGGCCAGCGTTGAAGGCCAGGAGGCGCTGGGCCGCATCGTGAAGGACTCTCACGCGCTGGTGACCAATCTTCGGCCTTCTGCGATCCGCAAGCTGGGCTTGACCTACGCGGCCCTGCGCCAATGGAATGAGCGCCTTGTTTGTGTTGCTTTGACGGGCTATGGGCTGGAAGGCCCGTATTCAGACAGCCCGGCCTACGATTATGTAATCCAGGCCATCACGGGGGTGATGTCGCTCACCGGCGATCCTGCCGCGCCGCCGACCAAGGCCGGCTACTCGGCGGTCGACAATTCGGCCGGGCTGGTGGCCGTGATCGGGTTGCTTGCAAAAATCGTACAGGGCCAAGGAGGACAGGTGGACGTGGCCATGTATGACGTGATGCTTTCGCAGCTCAATTATCTGGCGGGCGCGGCACTCAATACGGGTGACGTGATCGAGCGGATGGCCAATTCGTCCCACCCCTATGTCGTTCCCGCGCAGATTTTTCCGACGGCGGCCGGCTGGCTGACGCTGTTCATCACGCACGACAAGTTCTGGCAGAAGTTCTGCAACGAAATCGGACGCCTCGAATGGATTGCCGATCCTGTCTTCGCCACCATGAGCAGCCGCCGCGTCAATCGGGTCGAGGTCGTCGCCCGTATTGCGGAAGTGCTGCAGGGCGCCACGGCAGCGCAGTGGGTTGCCCGTCTCGCGCCGCTTGGCGTCGTCGCCGCCGAAGTCGGCACCCTGAGCGATGCCTTGCAGAGCGACCTCACGCGCTCCCGCGCCATGGTGACCACGCTGGGTGACGGCAGCCTGCCGTTGCGCGCAGTCGCCAGCCCCATCAGGTTCGAAGGCTATTCGCCGCAGTACGGGTTGCCGCCGCTGCTCGACGAGCATCACTCCGTGGCCCTTCGGAGGGCGCCTGCATGAACAGGCCGCCGCTTGATCGCCGCAAGCTGGGACAGGCCTTGACCCGGCTCGCCAATGCGAGCGCGGCAGAGTTGATGGCGCGTCCTTTGCGCGATCCGCCGGAGGTACTCGCCCGCCGGATCGGCATGACAGGCGCACCCGGCGCGGGCAAGAGCACCTTGCTCGGGCATCTCGCGCTGCATCGCGCCCGGGATCATCGCCGCCTCGGCATCCTGGCGGTCGATCCCAGCAGCCCCAAAAGCGGTGGTGCCATTTTGGGCGACCGGATCCGCATGGATGAACTCGCAGGCGCATCGGAACTGTACATCCGCTCGCTCGGCTCCCGCACCACGTCGGACGGCCTGGCGGACAACCTGCCCGAGATGCTGGATGCGATGGATGATTTCGGGTTTGCCGAGGTGATGCTGGAGACGGTCGGCGTCGGCCAGGCCGAATACGCCGCCCGGCTGCAGGTGGACACCCTGGTGCTCGTGCTGCTGCCCGAAAGCGGCGACACGGTGCAGGCCATGAAGGCCGGCATCATGGAGATGGCGGACATCTTCGTGGTCAACAAGGCGGACTTGCCGGGCGCGCAGAGGATGGCCAGCGACGTCAAGCGCATCGCCGCCCTCAACCGCCATGAAAGCGGCGCCTGGGTTCCCCCCGTCCTGCTGGCCTCGGCAACGCAGCCCGAGTCGGTCAAGGCGCTGTCCGAGGCGATAGACCGGCACCAGGCGTGGCTCTCGGCGGGGCCGCGGCGAGATGTGCTGCGCCAGCAAAGAGTCTGCTACCGGCTCCAGAGAATTCTTGAAACTCGCACCGCAGAAATACTGGCGCGGCAAGACGCCAGCTTCTTCGAGGCGTCCCCGGAGCGCCAGTTGGAGCTCCTTCTCGAAATGCTGCGAAAAAACGCAGCTTCACCTCAAACCAGGAGACAGACATGGCTACATGGATAAAAAAACTTGCTCTATTGGCAGGGATGCTGGCGGTTTCGGCCGCCGCGGCTGCGCAGGGTTTCCCGAACAAACCGGTGCGGATTATCGTCCCGCAAACGCCAGGAGGCGCCTCCGATACCCTGGCGCGCATCGTTGGTCAAAAACTCAGCGAAAAATGGGGGCAGCCCGTGGTCATTGAAAACCGCGCGGGCGCGGGAGGCAACGTGGGCATGGAGGTGGTGGCGTCGTCGCCGCCGGACGGCTACACGCTGCTCATGAGCTACGTCGGAACCCAGGCGATCAATGGAGCGCTCTACAAGAAGCTGTCATTCGATCCGGGCAAGGACTTCGCGCCGGTCGCCACGCTGGCCACGCTCCCCTTCGTCATCGTGAGCAAACCGGATGCGCCGTTCAAGACGGTGCCCCAGCTTGTCGATGCGGCCAAAACGGAACGCCTCACTTATGGATCTGCCGGCAACGGTTCCGTCAACCACCTGCTCGGAGAGATGTTCAATGCGGCGGCGAAGGTGAAGCTCGTTCATGTGCCGTACCGTGGCGCAGCGCCCGCGTTACAGGATTTGATGGGCGGGCAAATCAATGTGGTCTTCACCAGCCTTCCTTCGGTTGCCGGCTTCCTCAAGAACGGAACGCTTCACCCGATCACAGTCACGAGCCGCAAGCGGGCGGCAGCGTTTGGCAATATCCCGACCATTGAGGAAGCGGGTATCGCGAACTTTGACGTCAATCCCTGGTTCGGCCTGATGGCGCCAGCGAAGACACCCCGCGAAGTCATCGTCAAGATCAACCAGGACGTCAACACCCTTCTTGGCTCGAAGGAGATCGCCGACAACTTCGCCGCCCAAGGGGCCGAGGTTTACCGGACCCAGCCGGAAGAATTCGCAGCCAAACTCAGTGCGGACATCGTGACGTGGACAGAGGTGGTCAGGTCATCGGGCGCACAGGTGGACTGAGCAATGTCGCGTGCGCCAATAAAAAATTGATTGGCGCGTTTTGCGCATCCCAGTCTCGCGCGCGGGCCACCGCCGGGGAATGGTTACCAATTGCCCAGGAACGTTAGCAATCCCACCAGCGCCACTCCGCCAAATACCACCGCCGCCAAGCTCCGAGTCCAGACCGCCAGCAACAATGCGACGATGATCCCGTGAAGATAATAGTCGGATATGCCTGTATTCAGTACCCCTCCACGTAAAAAAGTGGATTGGGCCACCAAGGCGGAAAGGATGCCAATTGGCAGATACTGCAGGAATCTTTTCAATAAGGGCCTCAGGCGCCGTCCGCTCAGCAACACTATCGGCAAATAGCGGATGCCGAAGGTGAGCAGCGCTGTTCCCACGATCATCGGCAGCACCATCTCACCGTTTGTCACAGTCACCTCCTTCCGGGATCAGGAGCCCAGCTACAGCCCCCCCCAAAGCACCGACGATGGCGCAAATCTGGGGTGGCCAGAACACGGTAAGCCCTAACCCCAAGGCCACCGAAACGATAGCCACCAGAAACCCGCTCCAGCGGCTTGCACGTACCAAGGGGGCTACCATTCCGAGAAACGCCACAGGCACAGCGAAACCGAGGACTGGAGTCCACGCGGCAGGCACTAGGGGACCGAGCCATACCCCAAAAAACGTGAACAACACCCATTGAGCCCATTGGCAAAACTGGGTCGCCAGTCCGTAAGCCTGCACATTTTCGCCTCTGGCAGCTTTGGCGGGCAGCAGCCCTATCGAAGAAGTAGAAAGGGTGAATCCCAGCAGCGGCATTGCCCGGCGCGTCACGCCGCCGAGATACGGCGCTATGCCCATGGCGATGAGGCCATGGCGGGCATTGGCCATGAAGGTGATGATCAACAGCTCGATCATCCCGGCTCCCGTCGTCAACGCGCTCAGACAAGCCAATTGGGCAGAGCCCGCGAAAATGACAGCCGACCAAAGGATAATCTCCCACTCTGCGAGGCCGGCTATTTTCGCGGCGATGGCGTAGGCAATCGCAAGTGGCAGATAGAGGGGTATGAACAACAGGCCGTCGCGAATGCCTTCCACAACATCCGAGATTCGATGCGAACTGGACACCATCATTGGGCCATCTTTGCTCAACGGATGACTCCTTGGCCCCGCAATGCCACGATCTTTTCCCTTGAATAGGCGAGCAAACCCGCCAGAACCTCCTCGGTATGTTGGCCGAGAAGAGGCGGTGAAGCGTAGACAGTATCCTTGTCCGGCATCTTGATGGGATTGCCGAGCGTCCGGAACGTCCCGGCGACCGGATGAGGAACGTTGACGATCATGTTGCGTGCCTTGACTTGTGGGTGTTCCAACCCCTCGGCAAGGGTGTTAATTGGCGATGAAGGCACCCCTTCCAGAGCCAAGGCATCGAGCCAATAGTCTGAGGGCTTAGTTTTGAGCAGGGGAATCAATAAATCCAGTAGTTCCTGCTTATGTGTTAATCGGTTCGCAGAAGACGAAAATCTCGGGTCATCGGCCCACTCCGGCTTGCCAATGGCCCGACAGGTGGCACACCAGAATTTTTCCGTAAGAGACATCAATACGATATACCCGTCAGCGGTTTCGAAGTTCTGGACGGGGACGTAGGCCGGATGCCCGGAAGCGGAAATCTTCTTCGGAACGTCGCCGGCGTTCAAGTAAAATCCTGCCACGTAGGTGAAAAGGGAAAGGATGCTGTCGAGCAACGCCACATCGGAGAGCTGACCAGTGCCCTTGCGCTCTTTTTGCACCAACGATGCCAGGATCGCAATTACCGCATACAGCCCCCCCACATGGTCCACCACCGAGATACCGGTCTTCTCCGGCGGGGTGCCAGGCTCGCCGGCTAGACTCATGAGTCCGCTGATACCCTGCATGATGTAATCGTAACCGGGACGATCCGAGAACGGTCCGGTCATACCAAACCCCGACAGGGAACAGCAGATGATGTCGGGTTTGATCAGGCGCAACTTGGCGTGGTCAATCCCCAGCCTTTCGGTAACCCCAGGTCGAAAATTGTCGAATACCACATCAGCGTTCCGAACCAGGTCAAGAAACACCTCGCGGCCTTGCTCCTTTTTCAAGTCCAGGGTAATGCTCTTCTTGTTGCGGTTGAGCGAGAGAAAGTAGACGCTCTCTCCGTCCATGAAATGCGGCGGCGTTTTGCGCGCTTCCTCCAAGTGGGTAGGATGTTCAATACGGATCACCTCCGCCCCCAGGTCGCCCAAAATCATTGATGCGAACGGCCCCGCCAGGAAATGCGTCAAGTCCAGAATCCTGATCCCCGATAACGGCAACGCTGACATAACCACCCTCCATTATCGCTATGCCAAATTGGCGATAGCGTTTAAAAATCGATCCACCCCGATGCGGCGGCAAATCACTTGCGAAGCCAACTCCGCCAACTCCGGTCGGACCTTGAGGGTCTTCCAACGATTGATGAAATGGACGGACACCAAGTCCAGCAGTTCGCGCTCTTCCCGCAGCGCCCGCCTGACTTCCAGTTCACCCGTTTGACGCAGTTGCGCGGCATGGCGGTCGATGGCTCTCACCACTTCGCCGCTGCCGATATCCTTGTCCGCCTGGGCAGTGATGACCAGCGGCTCCCAAGGTCCCCGCTGTGCGGCAAGGCCCAGCATGACCCGCAGGGAGGATCTAAGCTCCTCGCTGCCGGGCCGATCCGCCTTGTTCACCACGAACACATCGGCGATTTCCATGAGGCCCGCCTTCATGGTCTGGATGCTGTCCCCCGCCTCCGGCACCAGCACCACCACCACCGTATCGACGGCCGTCATCACATCCAGCTCGGTCTGGCCCACCCCGACCGTCTCCACCAGGAGATAGTCAAAGCCGAACGCGCGCATGAGCTTGAGCACGTCTTTCGTGGCAGGAGACAGTCCCCCGACACCGCCTCGGGTAGCAAGGCTGCGGATGAATACCCCCGAATCTAGATAGTGCCGCTCCATGCGAATCCGATCCCCGAGCATCGCCCCGCCGGAGAAAGGGCTGGTGGGATCCACGGCAATGATGCCGACCCGATGCCCTTCGCCTCTGAGCACCGCTGTGACAGCGTTCACCAAGGTGCTCTTGCCGGCCCCCGGGGGGCCGGTGAAACCGATCACGTGGCACTGAGACTGGGACTGAGCAAGGCTCTCGCCAATTCTCGAAAAAATGCTATTGCCTAATTCGGGGGATGTCTCCACCTGTTGGCGCCGATTGAATATTGACCCACCCTGCCGATCCAATATTGACCCAGGGCGGGTTGCTGGTTTTTGAATCAGCAACTGTGGATAAGTGTACTCAATTGCTTGTTTTTGCTTTGTCTCCTTGTCTTTGATTGCGAGCAGGGGGAAATCCGCTACGGGCTACGCCCTTCGCTCCTTTCCCCCTGCTCGTGCGACCTCAGAACGGCGCGTCCGGCTCCTCGGTGGCGGGTGCCGCCTTGCTGTCTTTGCGGGCGCTTTCCCTGGCCTTGATGCGCGTCTTGGCGGCCATGCTGCTGTGTCGGAATCGATAGGACTCGTTGCCCGTCTCCACGATGTGGCAATGGTGGGTGAGCCGGTCCAGCAGCGCCGTGGTCATCTTGGCGTCGCCAAACACTGCCGACCATTCCGAGAAGCTCAGGTTGGTGGTGATCACCACGCTGGTGTGCTCGTACAGCTTGGAGAGCATGTGAAACAGCAAGGCACCTCCGGCCTGACTGAAGGGCAAATACCCCAGCTCATCAAGGATGACCAAGTCCATGCGCATCAGTGCCAAGGCGATGCGCCCGGCTTTGCCCTCACGCTTTTCCTTCTCCAACTCATTGACCAAATCAACCGTGGAGTAAAAGCGTACCCGTTTGCCCTTGGAGGCAATGCCAGAGACCCCAATGGCGGTCGCCAGGTGCGTCTTGCCAGTGCCCGGCCCACCAATGAGAACGGCGTTTTGTGCCGTCTCGGTGAAGTCCAGTGTGCCCAATTGGCTGACCAGCTTTTGATCCACCTTGGAGGCTTCAAAGTCAAAGCCCGCCAAATCACGATGCAGTGGGAACTTGGCCGCCTTCATCTGGTGGCGTACCGAGGCAAAGGCCCGCTGTGCATGTTCAGCTTGCAGCAAATGCTCGATCAACCAACGGGAGGTTTGTACGCCCACATCGGTTGGCACTCCCTCTTGGGTCGTCAAGTCGGCCCAGGCTCCGGCCATGCCGTGCAGGCGCAGCTCTTTGAGCTCGGTTGTGATATCACGCATGGCCCACCTCCACCAAGACGTCGGTACGCAGGCTGTCGTAGCGGCCGGTGTTGGCAACTGGCACCTCTTTGAGTTGCAAACTGCTCTCAACGGATTCGGGCATGGGCGTGGCATTGAGTCGCGCCAACACGTTGAGGACGTGTTCGGTGCTGAGCACGCCGGACTCGATGACCAATTCCACCGCCACCAGCACCGCCTCCAAGCCATGGCTGCAGACGCAGTTGAGAACCTGCGCCATGATTTTGTCACCCCCGTCGTGACGCATCAACCCTTGACGCAAACGCTGCAAAGGCGGTGGCATGTCGGCAAAGGGCGCACCATTTCTCAGTGCCCCAGGTTTGCGCTGTACCAGCGCAATGTAGTGTTGCCAGTCGTAGCAGATGTGGCCCCGGTCGGCCAGGCGCTCATGGCTGGCAACGATGGCCTCATCGCTGGCGATCTCAACCCGGTTGGGGTACAGCCGGGTGCTCACGCGCTGGCCCGCCAGTTCACACGGCACCGAGTAGCGGTTACGTGCCACCGCCACCAAACAGGTGCTCGATACTTTGGCCGACCTTTCTACATAACCATCAAACACCGTGGGCATGGGCATGAGTTCGCCGCGCTCTTGCTCCAGCATCTCGGCTACGCTGAATTGCTTGTATTCGGGGTGGCGAATCTCCTCCCACAGGGACCGGCACCGCTCACCCAGCCAGGCGTTGAGCTCGGCAAAGCTGCCAAACTGACGCTGTTGGGCATCCAGCCAGATGCGCCTGCGGCTGTCCTGCACGTTCTTCTCGACAACCCCTTTCTCCCAGCCGCTGGCGACGTTGCAAAAGTCGGCGTCAAACAGGTAGTGCGCGCACATGACGGCAAAGCGCGCGTTGACAATGCGGCCCTTGCCCTTCTTGACTTTGTCGACGGCGGTTTTCATGTTGTCATAAATGCCCCGACGCGCCACGCCGCCCAGCGCCGTGAACGAGCGGGTGTGGGCATCGAACAGCATTTCATGCCCCTGGCTGGGGTAGGCCACCAGCCAGAAGGCACGGCTGGCGCACAGCTTCATGTGCGAGACCTGCATCCGGTGATAAATGCCACCCACCACCAAACCTTCTTCGCTCCAGTCAAACTGGAACGCCTCGCCCAGCTCGAACTTCAGCGGCACGAACGCTTTTACGTCTTTACCAGCGCTTGCTCGCCAGGCACGGATGAAGTCAGTGACACGGGTATAGCCTCCGATATAGCCGCTGGCCTTGATTTGCGCGAACAACGCGCGTCCCGTGCGGCGATTCTGCTTGGGCCGCAGTGCGTCAGCCTTGAGCGACTGCTCCAGCTCCGCCATAAACCCGCTGAGCTTGCTAAAGCCCGCCGCCCGGCTATAGGTCGGCACCTGCACGACCTCTGGCGTCCTCAGCCAGCGGCGCACCGTGTTGCGTGACAAGCCCGTGCGCTTGGTGATTTCATGCAGCGACACCTTGTCGCGCAAATACATCCGTCGAATTCTTCCCAACATTTCCATGGTGATCACCTTGTTCGTCCCCTGCCCAAAATTTAGGCAAGGCAAGTAAAACACCTGGGTCAGTTTTGAATCGGCTCAATGGCCTAAAGTGGGTCAGTTTTCGGTCGGCGGCAACACCCTGGCGCGCGTCTTCTCAATCAGGGTCCGCAAGAATTAACTTGCAACAATGACCGTTTGTAGGCTCAAAGTCCACATGCCTTGAATTCAACAGGCAACGACAGAAATCACGGGGTGATGCAGAGGTAGAAAAGAAGTCAGGTTTCGTGGTCAATCGCTGCGCGATTCAACCACGATGGATACCTGTTTGACAAAGGTGGGGAAGCCCTTGTAGGGAAGCCCTTGTAGTCGAAGCTACGCGGCGACGCGCTTGCGCGGCGTCCGGCTTGAGCGACTTGTTAAACCTTGCGTTTCTTGCGCAAAAGCCAACATGCTTGCTAGGGCCTTGTTGACGGCCTCGGACGTAGGGAACGCTTTCAGAATCTCGGGTTGCAAAACAACGACATTGCTTCCCTGCATGAAGTGTTTCAGGTATTTGCCCCTTACACCCTTGCCAAGTTGATCACGTTTCAATTCGGGGATGTCTTGATCAGCCATTTTCGTAGATGCCTTTTTCATATCGTGTTGCCTTTCTTGCGCTGATGATTCGAATGCCGTTGCGGCGCTCCGTATGGATTACAACCAAAAGCCGCGCCTTGTTTGAGATTCCGTAGGTCCGACTTCGATCTTCGACGTCGGTGTGATCGGTGTCCGCAAAGGTCAGTGCCAGTGCATCCCCAAAAACGCTGACCGCCTCGTCGAACGATACACCGTGTTTAAGCAAATTGCTTGCAGCCTTTTGATCATCCCATTCGAACTTGAACATGCGAAATACCTGAGAGGTTTAACGAATGAGGTAAGGGGCTGCTCGAGGGTTTATTCGCGCAGTCCCGCTTGACCGTAAGGTTGCACGATCTAACCTTATTCGTTGGGCCTCGCGTTTTGGCTAGCAACTTGTAACCTGCCCGACTTGTAGTGAATTGACGCGGCCGTTTTGGAAATGCAGCAACAGCCAAGCCAAAAGGTCAAAGCCTCCACCTTCGCAGTTGCCCGGCACTTTGCCTTGAAAGTCATAGGACCGCCAAGCGCCTTTCTGGTAGGAGGGCGCACCGAGCTTTGCAGGTGCAGCACCTTCCGATGCGCCGAGCCACAGGTGGTTATCAAGTGACAACGGCTTCAGATTGTTGGGCAACGCCGGACAATCGGCGGTTGCGTTTCCATTTGGCAAGAGTTCCGCGCTGATGTTCGTAACGTAATGCTCAGGGCCGCCCATCTCGCCGTGGGCAACAATCCAGACTCTCTCGGCCTGCGTTGGGGCTAAATTTGTATAGCAGAGCCAGTAAGCACTTTCTCCAGCGTCGCCTCGGTGCGCAATTTCACCGACAGACGCAGCACGGCGAACGTCGTCAAGGGTTGTTCTTTCAAATCGAACGCGGAACGCTCCCATTCGGAGACCCGTTGAGGGTTTCCGCTTCAAGGTGGCTTTCCAAGTTATAGCGTCAAACGGCGCAACGGGAGGCGGTGTCTCCGCGAATGAGCTGTGGGACGCGCCGATTAGGATGCCAAGCAAAAGCGCGCGTAGACGATGGTGGTTCATTACGAGGCCCAACGCCCAAGCTCACCGGCGGCAATGGAGCGTAGCGGAATTGCTGTCCGGTGCAGCGCCTTGTTCGACGTCATATTTCAAGCTCAACTGGTAGCCCAAAGAGATTCACTTGGCTTCGGAACCAAACAGTAATAGGTTCTTCCGAGTCCCATCGCGGAGCAAGCATCATACCCTTGTCCGGTATCTCACAATAGGGCGGCGATTCCCCATATAGAGCATTCATGATTGCCGCTTCAAGTCGCTCAAGAATTCGAGGCGCTGTATCAACATCAGCCACGAATACCCTAAATGTGGCGAGTTGATGGCGAGCGGCAGCTTCTAGCTCAGTTTTTCGCCCCTCGTAGGAGTTGCGTTTCTCCGGCGTCCAACCCCATCCATGCCATATCTCTTTGCGTACACCTCGATTCATGGCAGTCATGTCCAGAATCGTGTAGTCACCTTTAATATATTTCGCAGTGTGCTCTCGGAATCGAGTGGGAATAGACCGTCGGGTGATTCCAGCCACATAGATGATGTAGCCGGTTTGGTATTCAGAAGTCCATAGATAGATGCCCGGATGCTTTGGAATCGACGGTAGCCCGGATTCCCCCTCAAATTTTGGCCATGCATACGGGCCTGTCCATTCAACCTCTATGACGCTTTCATCTCCCATTAATCATGCTCTTTGTATCGTCGTCGAACTCAATATCGAGCGACACGACCGTGTCGCCCGAACATCGGAACAACAAAGCAGCGCAAAGCCGCTTGCATCAAGGGGCTTGGATACTATACTGTACAAATGAACAGTCATAACATTCCCAGAAAGACCAGCATGCCGGTTTTTCAGTCAACCCGGCTGCTGGATCAGTTGCGCGAGCAAATTCGCTACCTGCACTATAGCTTGCGGACCGAAGAGGCTTACGTGTACTGGGTGAAGAAGTTCGTTCGGTTCCACGGGTTGAAGCATCCGCGCGACATGGGCCAGGCCGAGGTCGAGGCGTTCTTGACGTATCTGGCCACGCAGCGCAAGGTGTCGGTTTCCACCCACCGGCAGGCGCTGAGCGCCCTGTTGTTCTTGTACCAGAAGGTGCTGGGCGTGGCGTTGCCCTGGATGGACGCGTTGGCGCGCCCCGTGCCCAAAAAACGCATTCCTGTGGTGCTGACGCGCTCTGAGGTGCAGGCTGTACTGGGCAAGCTGGAGGGGCAGCACAAGTTGCTGGCGTCCTTGCTGTATGGCTGCGGCCTGCGGCTGCTGGAGGGGTTGCGCCTGCGGGTCAAGGACGTGGACTTTGACCACAACGTCATCGTGGTGCGCGATGCCAAGGGCGGCAAAGACCGGGTGGTGATGCTGCCGCACAGTCTGGTGCCGGCGCTCAAGAATCAGTTTCTCCAAAG
Organism: Polaromonas sp.; assembly: GCA_030655515.1. Lineage (GTDB taxonomy): Bacteria > Pseudomonadota > Gammaproteobacteria > Burkholderiales > Burkholderiaceae_C > Polaromonas. Next base: position 30,382 of record JAURVI010000043.1, read on the forward strand.
CCATGCGCTGTGGACGCAAGACCGCGCGCAACAGTTACCCGGCGTTGAGATGCCGCACGCCCTGGATGCCAAGTACCCCAAGGCGGGCCAGACTTGGGCGTGGCACTGGGTGTTTGCCCAATCCACGGTGTCAACCGATCCGCGCAGCAAGCTTGTTCGGCGGCATCACGCCTATGACCAGACTTTTCAGCGCGCCTTCAAGCAAGCGGTGCAGTCGGCGCTGATTGTGAAGCCCGCCACACCCCACACCCTGCGCCACAGTTTTGCCACGCACCTGCTGCAATCAGGCACCGACATCCGCACCGTGCAGGAACTGCTGGGCCACAGTGACGTGAGCACCACCATGATCTACACCCATGTGCTCAAAGTTGCAGCAGGTGGCACAGCCAGCCCGCTCGACGCACTGAATCACGCTGCCGCCTGACGCCCGTCAGTACCCCAAAAAAACCTTCCATCACTTCCTTGCATCGGCCAGGCTTATCGCAGGTCAATGCGCCATGCAGCCCTGTTGCGTACCATGCGGAAAGTCAATTCTTGGAGTCGCCATGACAGAGTCAGTCACCCCCCCATGGCGCTTTGCCTGGCTGCTGACCGCGCCGCACCGGCTGGGCTTCTTTGCCGCCGCGCTGATGCTGGCCTTCAGTTCGGTCTGGTGGAGCGCCATGCTGGTGGCGCGCGCGCTCGGCACCACGCCGGCCTGGGCCGTGCCTCCCCCAGCCGCCCATGCCTTGCTGATGAGCCTGGGCTTCATGCCGTTCTTCATTGCAGGCTTCCTGTTTACCGCGGGACCCAAGTGGCTGGGCTTGCCGGCAGTCCCGGCGCGCCGCCTGCTGCCCGGCATCGCCCTCATGCTGGCAGGCTGGGCGCTCACCGTGACCGGCTTTCATGTCCACGCCGCGCTGGCGAGCGCCGGCATGGCACTCGTGGCCACTGGCTGGACCAGCTTGTGTCTGCGGTTCCTCGCCCTGCTGCGCGCCAGCCGCGTGCATGACCGCATCCACGCCAGCTTGGTGGCCGTGGCGTGCGTTGTGGGCGTCATCGCGCTGTGGCTGGCCGCCGCCGCCCTGGCCATGGGCTCCGGGTTGCTGTTGCGCTCGGCCGTACCGATCGCCCTGTGGGGATTTCTGGCTACCGTCTTTGCGGTGGTCTCGCACCGCATGCTGCCGTTTTTCAGCGCCAGCGCGCTTCCCCTGCTCGACGCCTGGCGCCCGATGTGGCTGATGTGGTTTTTTGTGTTTGTGCTGTGGCTGGAGATGGTGCCCGCGGTTGCCGAATTGTGGTGGTGGCCCTTGCCTCCTGCGCTGCGCTGGGCCCAGGTCGCCATGGAAGTGCCCGCTGCCCTGCTGCTGCTGTGGCTGGCCATCCGCTGGGGTCTGGTGCAGAGCCTGAAAATCCGCCTGCTGGCCATGCTGCATGGCGGCTTTGTCTGGCTTGGCATTGCGCTGGCGCTGGGCGCCGTGTCCCACGCGCTGATGGCCCTGACCGGCGAAGAACTCTCGCTGGGCCTGGCCCCGCTGCATGCCTTCGCCATGGGCTACCTCGGCGCCACCCTGTTTGCCATGACCACGCGCGTGAGCAGCGGCCACGGCGGCCGGCCCCTGGCGGCTGACAACACGGCCTGGGCTTTGTACTGGGTCCTTCAGTCGGCCGTGCTGCTGCGCGTGATTGCTGCCTTGTGGCCCGCAGTCACCACCGCGCTGACCCTGTTCGCGGTGCTGGCCTGGACAACAGCCACCGTGGGCTGGGCCATTCGCTATGGCAGTTGGTTCGGCCGTCCGCGGCTGGACGGGCGCCCCGGCTGAGGGCTTCTTCATTGATTGCATCGGCGCGTTGTTCAGCATAACATTCATTTAGAATGAATGTTATGGAAACTTTGCGTTCTTGACGCCTTCACCGCCATGACGACCTCTTCGCCACCCCTTCGCACGACGCCCGCAGCGCCTGTCACGCCGGTTCTCCGTGGCCTGCCCCTGTTGCGTCTGGGCTTTCGGCCCTTTTACCTGGGCGCCGCACTCCTGGCCGCGCTGGCCGTGCCGCTGTGGATCGCGATGTTTTTCGGCCGCCTGCCTCTGAGTCCGGCCGCCCCTCCCCTGCTGTGGCACGCGCACGAAATGCTGTTCGGGTTTGCCGCGGCGGTCATTGTCGGCTTCCTGATGACGGCCGGCAAAGCCTGGACCGGACTGGCCACGCCGCGCGGCCCCCTTCTCGGCGCCCTGGTCATGCTGTGGCTGGCCGCCCGCGTTGCCGCCCTGGTCGCGCCCTATCCGGTGTACGCGGTGCTTGACGGGATGTTTCTGCCCATCGTGGCGGTGATATTTCTCAATCTGCTGCTGCGGGCGCGCAACCGGCGCAACCTGCCGCTGGCGGGGATACTCATCCTGCTGTCGGTGAGCAATGTCGCCTTTCATCTCGCCGTGACAAATAGCCTGGCGATCTCTCCCTTGGGCACACTGCACGCGGGGCTGGCACTCATCATCATGATCGAATGCGTGATGGCCGGACGCGTCATCCCGGCCTTCACCATGAGCGCCACGCCCGGCCTGAAGCTGACGGCGAACCCGAAGCTGGAGCCGATCACCTTGCTGTTGACCGCGCTGGGGCTCGCCCTCTGGGTGTTCGCGCCGCCTGGCTGGGTCACGCTGGTCGCCCTGGCATGCGCCGCCGGGCTGCACCTGCACCGGCTATGGCATTGGCAGCCCCTGGTCACCCGCAGCCGCCCCCTCCTCTGGATCCTGCATGCCGCCTACGCCTGGATCCCCCTCGGGCTGGGCCTGCTGGCGCTGGCCCAGATCGCCGTGGTGCCGGTCTCGGCCGGCCTGCATGCCCTGGCCGTCGGCGCCACCGGCGGTCTTATCATCGGCATGATCACGCGCACTGCGCGCGGCCACACCGGCCGGCCACTGAAGCCATCGGCACCCGAGGTCATGGCTTACGCGCTGGTGATGCTCGCCGCCGTGCTGCGCGTGTTCCTGCCGCTGCTGTCGCCCGATCTGCTGCCCCTCTCGCTGCTCGGCGCGGCGCTGGCATGGACGGTCGCCTTCACCCTCTACCTCGTCATTTACACCCCCTGGCTCATGCGCACGCGACTGGACGGCCGGGACGGCTGAGCGCGAATGGACTACGGCACCGTCCGCTCGATTCACCTGGCCTGCGTCACGGCCAGCATCACGCTTTTCATGCTGCGCGGCCTGCTGCAGATCGCATCCGTCAACTGGCGCCGATGGCACTGGCTGCGCATCGTGCCGCACCTCAATGACACGGTGCTGCTGGCGGCGGCCATCACGCTGAGCGTCATGAGCGGCCAATACCCGCTGCTGCAGCCCTGGCTGACCGCCAAGGTCCTCGGCCTGTTTGTCTATGTGGCGGCAGGCAGCATGGCTCTGCGCCCGGGCCTGTCCCCGGCACGTCAAGGCAGCGCGTTTGGCGTGGCCCTGCTGGCGGTGGCCTACATCGTGGGGGCGGCGTGGACGCGTTCGCCCACACTCGGCTGGCTGTAGTCCGGGCGCTGGCGCCGGCGTTCAGCCCGGACGATGCACCAGGATGCGCTTGAGTTCATTCGGCCGCACCACTAGGTCTGCCAGGGTGTAGCGGTCCAGTTCGGCATACAGGGCGTCGAACGCACGAACCAGAACGCCTGCGAGTTTGCAGGCCGGCGCAATGCTGCAGCGCGGCTCGCCCGACAGGCATTCAACAATCGGCACCTCACCTTCGGCCAGCCGCACCACCTCGCCCAGGCGAATCTGCGCCGGGTCGAGCGCCAGCCGCAGGCCGCCGCCCTTGCCGCGCACCGTCTCGACAACGCCGCTGAGGGCCAACTGATGCACCACCTTCATCAGATGGCTTTCGGAAATGGCGTAGGCACTGGCGATTTCCTGAATCGTCGCCAGACGCTCATTCTGCAGGGCCAGGTACATCAGCACGCGCAGGCTGTAATCGGAAAAAGTGGTCAGGCGCATCAGGTCAGGATTAAAGATTCATTGCGGGTATTGCTTTTTCGAAATGTAACCGATATATTTAACATTCATAATATATACATCTTTAAACCACCGACCCCCCACCCAGGAGCTTTGCCATGTCAACCGAATTTGCAAACACCATTGACGTTCGCGACATCATCCCCCGTGAACGCCATTCCCTGATTTTCAGCAGCTTCAACGCGCTGCAGCCGGGCCAGTCCCTGCAGTTGATCAACGACCACGACCCCAAGCCGCTCCATTTTCAGTTTGAATCGCTGGCGAATGGCCAGTTCAGTTGGACCTACCTGGAGTCCGGGCCCGCGCTCTGGCGTGTGGAGATCGGCAAGAACGCCGGCGCCGCCTCTGGCGGCTGCTGCTCTGGTGGCCGTTGCGGCTGACGGAGGCGGGGAGCCGTCCATGACCTTTGTCGTCACCGAACCCTGCATCCGCTGCAAGTACACCGACTGCGTCGATGTGTGCCCGGTGGATGCTTTCCGCGAGGGGGCCAATTTTCTGGTGATCGATCCGGCCGATTGCATCGACTGCGCGCTGTGCGTTCCCGAATGCCCGGTGGAAGCCATCTACGCAGAAACCGATGTGCCGCGCGGCCAGCGGGATTTCACGGCCCTGAATGCCGAGCTGGCGCGGCAGTGGAAGCCCATTACCCGCAGCAAACTTGCCCCGCCCGACGCGGATGAATGGGCGAGCGTCAAGTTCAAGCGCGCCGAACTCCAGCGCTGAGGCGGCCTCGAACGCCTCATTTCACACCTGTCACCCGATGCGCTGCATCAACCGAACATCACAGGATGCCCCAGGCGGTCAAATGGAATGAAGGCGCCGAAAGTACCGGCCTTGATGGCCGCCTCCATTCGCTCAAGAGGTTTGCGGGCCTCGTCAGGCGTGGGCGCCACACCGTTGCGCCCGGAAAGCCCGGCCACGAAAACCATGACCCAGTCGTGGGCAAACTGGCGCGACTCTTCCTCCAGTTGGCTGAAGCTCACAATTTCCTCTGGCGTCCTGTCAACGCACATCAGGGGAATGAGCGCACCCCCCCGGCCCGTGCGGAATTGTTCGCGTTGCTCCGGCGTGCTGTCCTCGGTGAGTTCCGCGCCCGCAAACACAAACAGGAGCCGCTGCGGCTCGGGCTGCTGCCGGGCCGCGCCCAGCAAGTCGTCGAAACTGGCGATGTCCATGGCCTGATTCTCTCAGGTTTGTTGTGAATCAAATAATTCGGCGCACCCCCAGCGTACGATGCGCCAATACTCATCGGAACTCATCGGAACCGCGTTATGCCAAATTCAGCCCTCAAACCCGCCCCCGCAATAGATGCCCTTCCCGCCCAGGCCATCAGCCAGGAGATTTTGCTGGAGAAATACGGAAAGGGAACCGAGCAAAACGTCTTCGACGTCAACCAGCGCGTGGCGCATGCCCTGGCGCAGGTCGAGGCGCCGGAGCAGCGCAAACAGTGGGAAGGCCGCTTCCTGCAGGCCTTGCAGCAAGGCTTTCTGCCGGCCGGGCGCATCCAGTCGGCGGCCGGCACCGAACTCTCCGCCACGTTGATCAACTGCTTTGTGCAGCCGGTGGGCGACTCCATCGCCCATATCGACGACGGCCACCCCGGCATCTATGTCGCCCTCATGGAAGCAGCGGAGACCATGCGCCGCGGCGGCGGCGTCGGCTATGACTTCTCGCGCATCCGGCCGCGCGGCGCCTGGGTCGGCAGCACCCAGAGCAGCGCCTCCGGGCCGGTGAGCTACATGCGCGTGTTTGATCGTTCCTGCGAAACGGTCGAATCGGCCGGTGCCAGGCGCGGCGCGCAGATGGGCGTGCTGCGCTGCGACCATCCCGACATCGAGGAATTCATCCACGCCAAGGATGGCGGTGACTTGCGCAACTTCAACATCTCGGTCGGTGTGACGGACGCTTTCATGGAGGCCGTCGTCGCCGATGCGGAGGTCTCACTGGTCCATCGTGCCGAACCGGGCGTCGAGCAAAAAACGGCTGGCGCCTATCAGAGCCATGACAATGGGCTATGGATTTACCGCAAACTCAAAGCGCGGACTCTGTGGGACCAGATCATGCGCTCCACCTACGACCATGCCGAACCGGGCGTGCTGTTCCTCGACCACATCAACCGCGACAACAACCTAGCGTACTGCGAGACGATTGCCAGCACCAATCCGTGTGTGACCGCCGACACCTGGGTGATGACAAGCGATGGCGCCCGGCAGGTACGCGATCTGGTGCGCCGTCGTTTCACGGCCGTGGTCGACGGACAAGCCTACCCCACCGTCTCCGAAGGATTCTTTCCCACCGGGCGCAAGCCCGTCCTGCGCCTGCAAACCCGTGAAGGCCATGCCCTGCGACTGACGGCCGAACATCTGGTGCGCCGGGTCAGGCGAAAAACCCGCTACGTCATTGAAGCCGAATGGGTCGCTGCCCATCAGCTCCGGCCCGGGGATGAATTGGTTCTTAATAACCATCGCGCTCTGCAAGGCTGGGAGGGGACGCATACCGAAGCCCAGGGCTATCTGATGGGTCTGCTCATTGGTGACGGCACGCTCAAGACAGACAAGGCGGTGCTGTCGGTCTGGGCTCCCGAACTGAAAATGGTGGCAGGCAGTGATTTACTCAGCACGGGCGTTCACAGTGCCCAGGGCATCATGGCCGCAGCGCAGGCCGCTATTCACACGCTTGACCATCGGTCCGACTTTCGCGGCTGGCAGCGCCCGATTGAAGGGCGCGGCGAGGTACGGATGGCTTCGGCAGCCTTGCGGGATCTGGCCCTCAGTCTGGGCCTGGCGCCTGGGCACAAAACCATGACCCCGGCCATCGAGCAGTCGTCCTCGGCGTTCCATGTCGGCCTGCTGCGCGGACTGTTTGATGCCGATGGTTCGGTACAAGGCTCCCAGAACAAGGGCGTGAGCGTGCGACTCACACAAGCTGATCTGGCCCTGCTGCAATCCGCGCAGCGCATGCTGCTGCGGCTCGGGATCGCCTCGAAAATCCACCAGAACCGCCATCATGCAGGCCCCAAGCCCCTGCCCGATGGCCGAGAAGGCTACGCCGACTACGAGACCCAGGCCACGCATGAACTTGTCATCAGCGGCGACAACCTCCATCTATATGCTGAGCTGATCGGCTTCAGCGACACAGCCAAGGCCTCGCGCCTCGATGCGTTGCGGCAAGCCTGCCGGAGCGAACTCAACCGCGAGCGGTTCACCGTCACCGTGCAAGCCCTGACAGCCGATGGCGAAGAAGAGGTTTACGACGTCACCGTCCAGGACATTCACGCCTTCGATGCCAACGGCCTGTATGTGCATAACTGCGCCGAACAACCCCTGCCGCCCTACGGCTGCTGCTGCCTCGGCTCGATTGACCTGACCCGGTTCGTACTCAATCCATTTGATGACAACGCGCGCTTCGATCAGGCCGCGTTCACCGAGGTCGCACGCGTGGCCGTTCGCATGCTGGACAACGTGCTGGACGTCACCGTCTGGCCCTTGCCGCAGCAGCAGGAAGAAGCGCGCAACAAACGCCGCGTCGGCCTGGGCTTTACCGGACTGGGCGATGCGCTGATCATGCTCAACCTGCGCTACGACACGCAAGCGGCCCGTGACATGGCGCGGCACATCACCGAAGTGATGCGGGACGCGGCCTACGACGCCTCGGTGGAACTGGCGCGCGAACGCGGCGCCTTCCCGCTGTTCAATGCCGACCTGTACCTGAGCGGCCAGACCTTTGCCTCACGCTTGCCGCAGCCCCTCAAGGAGCGCATTCGCGCCCACGGGCTGCGCAACTCGCACCTGCTGTCCATTGCGCCGACCGGAACCATCAGTCTGGCCTTTGCAGACAACGCCAGCAACGGCATCGAGCCCGCGTTCAGTTGGTGCTACACCCGCAAGAAGCGCATGCCGGACGGCAGCTTCAAGGAATATGCCGTGGAAGACCACGCCTGGCGCCTGTACCGCCACTTGCGCGGCGAAGAGGCTGCCCTCACGCCCGCGTTTGTGACCGCGCTGGAGATGAGCGCACAGGCGCACGAGGCCATGGTGGCAGCGGTGGCGCCCTGCATCGACACCGCCATTTCGAAAACCGTCAATGTGCCGGCCGACTACCCCTATGAGGACTTCCAGAACCTGTACCTCGAAGCCTGGCAGTCCGGCCTCAAGGGACTGGCCACCTACCGGCCCAACGCGGTGCTGGGCTCGGTGCTCAGCGTCACCCCGACACCGACGGCGGCACCGCTGCAGATCAATGACACCAACCGCCGCCTGGCACTGGAGCGATTGCCCGCCCCCGTGCTCTCGTCCCTGCGCTGGCCGGGCCGGCCCGAGTTGCCCGCCGGCAACCCCGCATGGACCTTCATGGTGCATTACCCCTTTGGCGATTTCGCGCTGTTCGTGGGCGAACTGGCGGGTGAAGACGGGGGGGCGCCGCAGCCCTTCGAGGTCTGGGTCAACGGCGCCGAGCAGCCGCGCGGCCTGGGGGCACTGGCCAAAACGCTGTCGATGGACCTGCGCGCCAACGACCCGGCCTGGCTGCAGCTCAAGCTCGACGCCCTGGCCACCGTGGCCGAGGAGCGCGCGTTCGAGATGCCGTTTCCGCCGCATGGCGAACTGCGCATGTTTCCGGGCGTCGTCGCGGCGACCGCGGCGGTCATCCGCTGGCGCTGCGAGCAGCTCAAGTCCTTGAGCCCCATGGCCAAACCCTTGCCGACACCGGTGATGGACGCCATGTTCAGCCGGGACGAACCCCTCACCGGGCCTTCGGGCACCCTGGCCTGGGCGGTCGATATCGACAACCCGGCCACCGGCGAAGCCTTCACCCTCACCTTGAAAGAGGTGACGCTCCCAGGCCCGGACGGCAGCACCGTGACCCGGCCCTGCGCGGTGGGCTTTTCGGGCAACTACCCGCGCGCGCTCGACGGCCTGGCCCGACTGCTGTCGCTCGACATGCGGGTGATCGACCCGGCCTGGATCGGCATGAAGCTGCGCAAGCTGCTCAACTACGCCGAGCCGCTGGGCCACTTCATGGCCTTTGTGCCGGGTTTGCCGCACGGCGAGCGGCGCCAGCAGACCTGGCCCTCGACCGTGGCCTATCTGGCGCGTCTGATCATTCACCGCTACGCCATGCTCGGCATCCTGAATGAAGAAGGTTTTCCACTGCGGGAAATGGGCGTGCTGGAATCGCCCAAGGATGTGAGCGCATCCGCCACGCTGGCCGGCAAGGCCTGCCCGGAATGCGGCAACCCGACCGTCATCAAGAAAGATGGATGCGACTTTTGCACGGCCTGCGGCTACGTGGGGCAGTGTGGCTGACAGGGACAGCGATGCGGGACACACGCCACGGCGAGCCAGGCGTCTTGAGCAGGGCGTCTTGAGCGGCGTATGCGGGTTTTGATTCGCCAGAGGTTGGCTTCGAACGACCCCCTTCGGGAGGCTCGAAGCCTGCCACGACCGCGCGTGCGGGAACGGCAACCGCTGACGTCCCACGCCCGACAGGCTGCTAGTGCAGTGTTGCATGCTGGATGGAACAAATAAAAACGATGGATTTTGGGTCAGGGCAAGGCGCAAACCACAGCGATACCGCAGGTATCGCGCGGATTTGCAACGCCGCCATGGCGCAAAAGACGCGTTTTCATGTTCCAGATAGCGTGCAACACTGCACTAGCATCGGCAGAGTGCTTTAGTATCGGCTGAACCAGCCATCACCATGTTCCATACCTCCTTTCCTGATTCCGTCCATCTACTGGCTGAAGAGCTGATGGAAAAACGTTACAGTCGCGGGCTGCGGTCTTTGTTGCGGATGCTGCTGGTGGGCTTGCCGCTGCTGCTGATCCTGACGGCCATGCAGAACAACGCCAGCATGCAGATCGTCATTGTGATGTCCGCCATCATGTTCACCTGCCTGGCCTACTGGCTGCTGCACCGCGGCCATTACCTGTGGGCCAGCCACTTGCTGGTCTTTTCGCTGATCGCTTGCACGGCGGCCTCCATCTTCGTCTACGGATCGGCGCGCGGCGCCATGGTGGTGGGTTTTTCCGGCGCCGTGGTGAGCGCCGGCATCATCCTGGGAAAAAGAGCCCTGACTTTGGTCGTGGCGCTCAGCGCGGCAGCGCTGGGCGCGCTGACATGGGCCGAGGCGTCCGGCCTGCTCGTCAAACCCGATTTCACGGTGGGCCTGAGGTTCTGGCTGCTTCATGTGCTGCTGTTGACCGGCATCGCCATCAGCGTCTACACCAGCCGCCGGGTGGTACTGGGTGCGCTGCGCGAGCAGCATGGCGAGCTGAAGCGGCGCGAACAGGCCGAGCATGCGCTGCGCCTGAGCGAAGACCGGTTCAGCCGCATCTTTCGCAGCAGCCCGGCCGCCATCGTCGTGCAGGAGGCCCAGAGCATGGCGGTGCTGGACGTCAACCCTGCCTTCGAACGCCTGTACGGCTACTCCCGCAACGAAGTCATCGGGCACACCGACGTCGGGTTCTGGAATGACCTCAAGGCACGCGAAGCCTTCGCGCATCAAATGGAAGCGTCCGGCCGCATCGTCAATCTCCCGGTGGACGGCCGCCGGAAAGACGGCAGCCTGCTCCATATTCTGCTGTCCAGCGAGATCGAAGGCCGGGGCCAGGGGCGCATCGTGGTGTCCACCGTCATCGACGCCACCGCCGAAACCCAGGCCCGGCAGGCGGCCCGCGAGTCCGCCGAGCTGTTTTCCAAGGCCTTTGACTTCAGCCCCATCAACATGGCCCTGACTCGGGTCTCGGACGGAAAATTCCTGGCCACCAATGCCACCAAAGACTCGGTTCAAGGTTTTACCGCCGCGGAACTGATCGGTCGTACGTCGCTGGAAGCCGGCGTCTGGCGCAACGAAAAGGAGCGCATGCAGTTTATTGACGAGCTGTTCGCACAGGGGCGGGTGATCAGCCGCGACTCGCAAGTGCGTCACAAAAACGGCGCCATGATCGACTGCCGGATGTGGGCGGTGATTGTTCAGATTGCGGGCGAGCCCTGCGTGCTCAGCTCGACCCTCAACATCACCGAACAAAAGCGGCGCGAGGCCCAGTTGATCGATGTTGCCAAGGGCTTGTCGGTCGGCACCGGCGAGGCCTTCTTCCGCGCCGTGGCGCAGAGCCTGGCCCATGCTGTCGAGGCCGACTCGGTGATGGTGGGTGAAATAGATGGCGACCAGAACGTCGCCTCTTTGACCATGCTCCAGGACGGCGCGCTGCAGCCCAATATCCGTTATGCGCTGACCGGTACACCGTGCGACATGGCCATCCACCAAAGCGGCCTGTGCGTCTATGGCGACGGCGTGCAACAGTTATTTCCGCAAGACCCGCTCTTGGTGGACGGCGGCTACCAGGCTTACGTCGGCATGGCGCTGCGGGATGCGGACGGCAGCCTGATCGGCATCGTCAACGCCTTATGGCGAAAGTCCCAGCCGCCGTCGCCGGACCGGGACGCGCTGGTGCAAATTTTTGCCAGCCGCATCTCGGCCGAACTGGTGCGCCTGCGCCGCGACCGCGAAATCTCGCGCCTCAATGAAACGCTGGAGCAGCGGGTCAACGAGCGCACCGACCAGCTCAAGGCGACCAATGCGGAGCTGGAGTCCTTCGGTTATTCGGTGTCGCACGATCTGCAGTCGCCGCTGCGCAGCATCGAAGGCTTCAGCGTGTTGCTGGAACGCCGCCTCAAAGGCCGGCTGAACGAAGCAGAACAGCGATTGTTTGACCGGGTCAGGGTCAACGTCGTGCGTATGCACGAGCTGATCGACGACCTGCTGGCGCTGGCCCGGGCCAGCAAGGGCAAGCTGCTGCTCGATCAGGTCAACCTCAGTGCATTGGCACAGCAGATCATTGCGCAGGAGCGGCTGCGCGACCCGCAGCGCCAGGTGCAGGTAACGATTCAGCCCGGCATCAGCGCCCGCTGTGACAGCAAGTTCGCCCGCATCACACTGGAAAACCTGATCGGCAACGCCTGGAAATACTCACGCACGCGGGCCGACGCGCACATCGAGTTCGGCGCCCTGCCATCACACGAAAACGGTCGCACCATGCTGTTTGTGCGCGACAACGGCGTCGGCTTCAACATGGCTTACTCCGCCAACCTGTTCAAACCCTTTCACCGGCTGCACCATGAAACCGAGTTTGAAGGCAGCGGCATTGGCCTGGCCACCGTACACCGCATTCTTGAACGGCATGGCGGCGTGATACGCGCCGAGTCGGACGAAGGTGCCGGCGCCTGTTTTTATTTTTCGTTCGATCCGCGCTTCAGCGTTTCAATTTGATCGCCGAATAAAGCTCAGCGCGAGTGCGCCAGCCCGCTGACCAGCATCACCAACGCGATGCCCACGCCCAGCCAGGAAATCTGCGCGACGGTTTCGCGGGCGCTCAGGCGCTTTTGCAGTTGCGGGATCAAGTCCGCCAGCGCCACATACACGAAGCTGCTGGAGGCCACCACCAGAAAATAGGGCAGCCAGTCGTGCAGCATGTCGACCAGCGCGTAGCCGACCAGGCCGCCCAGCGCCGTCACCGCGCCGGCCAGAGAGACCTTGACGAGGGCGACCCGCTGGTTGCTGGAGGTCTGGCGCAGCACCACCAGGTCGCCCATGTGGTGCGGGATTTCGTGTGCCAGCACGGCCAGTGCGGTGATCACGCCCAGGCGCATGTCGGCCACGAAGGCGGAGGCAATCATGATGCCGTCGCCAAAAGCATGCACACTGTCACCCGTCAGCACGGCCCAACTACCGGACTTGGCGGGGCTGTGGTGATGAGGATCGTGATGACCATGCGCCAGCGGACTCGGCGAGGTTTCCATCCGCTCGGCGCGAATGGCGTTGCTCGTGGACACCGGCGCCAGCATGTGGCCCCGCTCCCCTGTGGCCCCCTCCGGGCCGTGGTGTTCATGGCCGTGGTGGTAGAGCTCGGCCTTGTCGAGCAGGAAGAAAAACACCAGGCCCACCAGCAGCGTGGCAAACAGCTCTTGCGCACCGGCCTGGCTTTCAAAGGCTTCGGGCAGCAGGTGCATGAAGGCGGTAGCCAGCAGCGCGCCGGCCGCCAGGCTGAGCATGTGCTGGGTGTAGCGGGCCAGCACGCCAAAGCTGAGCAGCGCCGCCAGCCACACGCTGCCAATACCGGCGGCCAGGGTTCCGATCAAAATTGCTATTAATGTCATGGCTTCCAGAGCCCAATCTATATTGGATAAATCCAAAAATGGTTATCAAACTGCACGAAAAAGCGCGCAAAAAAACCGCCGCACATCGCTGTGGGGCGGCCGGACGCAGGCAAGGCTTGTTCAATCAAGCGACGCCGTTGGCCTTGAACCACGCCACAGCACGTTTCCAGCCGTCGTCTGCCGGTTCCTTGCGGAAGCTGGGGCGGTAGTCGGCGTGGAACGCATGCGGGGCATCAGGGTACACCACAAACTGCGATGCCTTCGCCGCGGCACTGCCGGTGGCGAGCACAGCCTTCATCTTATCAACCGTGTCAAGAGGGATGCCGCTGTCCTGCCCGCCATACAGGCCGAGCACCGGAGCGTGCAGGATTGGCGCCAGATCAACCGGGTGTTTTGGCGTGAGCTCGGTGCTGCTGCCGACCAGGCGGCCGTACCAGGCCACCCCGGCCTTGACATTGAGACTGTGCGCGGCATACAGCCAGGTGATGCGACCACCCCAGCAAAAGCCGGTGATGCCTACTTTGGCGGTGTTGCCGCCGTTGGCGCCTGCCCACGTCACAGCGCCGTCGAGGTCGGCCATGACTTGCGCATCAGGTACCCTGGAGACAACTTCGGCCATCAGCCTGGCCACTTCGCCGTATTGGCTGGGGTCGCCCTGACGCGCGTACAGCTCGGGCGCAATCGCCAGGTAGCCGGCCCTGGCAAAGCGGCGGACGGTGTCGGCAATGTATTCATGCACGCCAAAAATCTCCTGGATCACCAGGATCACCGGCAGACTGGTCTTGCCGGCGGGGGCGGCGTAATAGACCGGCACCTTGAAGCCGTCGACTTCAAACGTGGTCTCGCCGGTTTTCAGGCCTTCGGCAGAAGTTCTGATGGCGGTCTGCGCCATGATGGGCATCGCCGCGGCGGCATAACCGACGCCGAGCGCCGCTTTCAGCGCCGTGCGGCGGGTCGCGCCGGCTTCCCCGCTTTGGCCGGGGAGCAGGGAATCCAACTCGGATTTCTGGTCGCTGTTGAGCATGGCGGTCTCCTCAAAAAAAGGGTCCAACAGGCGGAGTCTACGCGGTCACAGAACCTCTTGCCGGTTCTGGGAAAGACTGCGGGGTATTTGCCAAGCCGCCGCCTACCCGGCCCCGCGCCAGGGAAACTGAACCGCACCGCAAAAAAACCACCTGCGGGTATACTAGCGGAAAGTAAGGAAGTAATACCATGCTGCAAACCTCCAAACTCACGTCCAAATTCCAGGCCACGGTGCCTTTGCCTGTGCGCAAGGCCTTGCATCTCATGGCAGGCGACCTCGTAGGGTTCGAGATTGAAGGAAATGAAGTCAGGCTGCGCCGGGCTACCCCGCTTGATCTGGCCTTCACGCAGGCGCTGGAAGGCACCCTGTCCGAGTGGTCCAGCAAGGAAGACGACAAAGCCTTCAAGGGCTTGTGATGGTGAGCCTCCAGCCTTTTGACGTGGTCGTGGTGCCCTTTCCGTTCACCGACCGCACCGCCACCAAACGCCGTCCGGCGCTGGTGTTGACCAGCAACACCTTCAATCAAAAGGCCAGGCACAGCGTACTGGCCATGATTACAAGTGCCGAGCAGTCGGCGTGGCCCGGTGACTACCCTGTTGAGAACCTCGAAACTGCTGGCTTGCCCACAGCCTGCGTGGCAAGGCTCAAACTTTTCACGCTAGACCACCGCCTGCTCATTCGCAAGGCCGGCGTGCTCAGTCCGGCAGACCAGAAGAAGCTGCGCGCGGCATGGAAGGGCTGGCTGGCGCTGTAGCTTCGATGTCCGGTTGGCCCGGTTCGCCTGCCGCACCATCAATGCGCCTTCTCCCAGTTCTCGCCGACACCGATCTCGGCCAGCAGCGGCACTTTCAGCTTGGCCACACCGGCCATCAGGCGCGGTATTTCGGCCCTGACCCATTCGACCTCGGCCTCAGGCACCTCGAACACCAGCTCGTCATGCACCTGCATGATCATGCGGGTAGCCCGCTGCTCGTCGTCGAGCACTTGCTGCACCTTGTTCATGCTGAGCTTGATCAGGTCCGCCGCCGTGCCCTGCATGGGCGCGTTGATGGCCTGCCTTTCCGCGGCCTTTTTGCGCGGCCCGTTGCCGCCGTTGATTTCCGGCAGATACAGGCGTCGGCCAAACACGGTTTCGACGAAGTAATTTTCCCGCGCAAAAACCACGGTTTGATCCATGTAATTTTTGACGCCGGGGTAGCGCTGGAAATATTTGTCGATGTAGGCGGCTGCGGCTTTGGTCTCTATGCCCAAATTGCGCGCCAGCCCGAAACTGCTCATGCCGTAGATCAGCCCGAAGTTGATGACCTTGGCATAGCGGCGTTGCTCGCTGCTGACCTGATCCACCGCCACGCCAAACACCTCGGCGGCGGTGGCGCGATGCACGTCCAGGCCCTCGGCGAAAGCGCGCAACAAGGCTTCATCGCCACTGAGGTGGGCCATGATGCGCAGCTCGATCTGGGAGTAGTCGGCGCTGGCAATCACGCTGCCGACGGGCGCCACGAAAGCCTCGCGCACACGCCGGCCCTCCGCGGTTCGGATCGGAATGTTCTGCAAATTGGGGTCGTTGCTGGACAAACGGCCCGTGACAGCGACGGCCTGCGCGTAATGTGTGTGTACCCTGCCGGTTTTGGGGTGTGCGAGCTGGGCCAGTTTGTCGGTATACGTACTCTTGAGCTTGGACAGGCCGCGATGCTCCAGGATTTTCGCCGGCAGCGGGTAGTCTTCGGCCAGTTTTTCGAGCACTTCTTCGTCGGTAGAAGGCGCGCCGCTCGGGGTTTTCTTGACGACCGGCAGGCCCAGCTTGGTGAAGAAAATTTCGCCAATCTGCTTGGGCGAGCCAAGGTTGAAAGGCTGGCCGGCCAGTTCATGCGCCTGGGCTTGCAGTTGCAGAATGCGCGCGCCCAGCTCGCCGCTTTGCCTGGCCAGCGTGGGCGCGTCGATCAGCACGCCGTTGCGCTCGATACGGTACAGCGTTTCGCTGCTTCTGATTTCCAGTTCATAGACAAAACGCAGCTTGTCGTTGGCCTGCAACCTGGGCCAGAGCACACCGTGTACGTCCAGCGTCTGATCGGCGTCTTCGCACGAGTACTCGGCGGCCTTGCCGATGTCGACCTGGTTGAACTTGATCTGATGCACCCCCTTGCCGCACAGGTCTTCGTAGTTGATGCCGCCGCGCCCCAGATGGCGCTCGGCCAGGCTGGCCAGACCGTGTGGTTTGTGAACCTCCAGCACGTAACTTTGCAGCATGGTGTCGTGTGCATAGCCCCGCACCTCGATGCCATGGTTGGCGAACACGTGGCGGTCGTATTTGACGTGCTGACCCAGCTTGTGTCTGGCCGGGTTTTCCAGCCAGGGCTTCAGGCGCGCCAGCACCTCGGCACGCGGCAGTTGCGCCGGGGCATCGGGATAGTCGTGCGTCAGCGGAATGTAGGCGGCCTCGCCGGGCTCCACGCTGAAGCTCACGCCGACAATTTCGGCGCGCATTTCGTCCAGCGAGGTGGTTTCGGTGTCAACAGCCACCAGTTCCGCGGCTTCAATCTTGGCCAGCCAGCGATCAAAGTCCTCCCAGGTAAAAATGGTGTCGTAGCGAAGAGGGGTCACGCGGGCCGCCAGCGGCGTGTCCGGAAATTCCGGCTCGTCGAACAGGCCCGCCTCGGATTTCACCCCCTCCCGTTCAGGCCGGGTTCGTCGAAGCCCTGCGACAGGCTCAGGGCGAACGGCGTGGGACTCCGGCGGCCTGGTCAGCGACTTGAAGCCATATTTTTCGTAAAAAGTGGCCAGAGCCTCCGTCTGTTCAGCGCCGATAGCTATCGTTTCCATGGCAGGCAGGCCGCCAATGTGCTCGGTCAGGTCGCAGTCTTTTTTGATGGTCAACAGCGCCCGACCCGTGGGCAACCAGCCAAGCGCCTGGCGCAGGTTCTCGCCGACCACGCCCTTGATCTCGCCGGCATGCGCCACCAGCGCGTCCAGCGAGCCGTATTCGACGAGCCACTTCGCGGCCGTCTTGGCGCCGACCTTGGGTACGCCAGGCACGTTGTCGATCACATCGCCCACCAGGGTCTGGTAGTCCACCATCAGCCGCGGCGGCACGCCGAATTCGGCCTCAACACCGGCCAGGTCGCGCCGACGGCCGTTCATGGTGTCGATGACGGTGATGTTTTCATCGACCAACTGGCTCAGGTCCTTGTCCCCGCTGGAAATGATGACTTCGATGCCCTGCGTCGACGCCATGCGGGCCAGCGTGCCGATCACGTCGTCGGCTTCGACGCCCGGCACGTCCAGCACCTTCCAGCCAAGCAGACGCACGACCTCGTGAATCGGCTCGATCTGGCTGCGCAAATCGTCCGGCATCGGTGAGCGCTGGGCCTTGTAGTCGGGGTACAGCTCATTGCGAAAAGTCGGCCCCTTGGCGTCGAACACACAGGCAGCGTAATCGGCCCGCACATCCTTGCGCAGTTTTTGCATCATGTTGACCATGCCGCGGATGGCGCCCGTGGCCGGACTGGCGGGGTCGCCCGGTTGGGCGCGCAGGTCGGGCATGGCATGAAACGCGCGGTACAGGTAGCTCGAACCGTCCACCAGCAGAAGTGTTTTTTTGTCGGTACGCATGGACCCGATTGTCACCTTTTTGCCAGCTCTATCCCCGAACGCGCCCGCCCCCTACAATGCAGCCATGCAACATCCTATTTGCTCCTTCCTGCTCATCGGCGCCGCTGCGGCATGGGTGGGTGTCCCGGCCCTGGCCCAGACCACCGCGCCCGCTCCGGTCGCCGCGCCTGCCCTGGCGCCCGGCGCCAACCCGACCAGCGGCCGGCCGGAGCAAGCCATCCAGCGCATCCGCGTCGAAGATGCCGGTTCGCGCATTGACGAAGTGCGTATAGGCGGTGAAACGCAAAGCATTACCGTGCAACCCAAAACCAATATGCCCGCCTACGAGGTGTTGCCCTCGGACGCCAGCAAGGGCGGAGGGACCGCCCCGTCCACATCGGGCGCCGGCAGCACCGGTAAACGCGTCTGGAACGTACTGAAGTTTTAGTTTTTTAGTTTTTTAGTTTTCAGTTTCAGGCATGGCCGTTTACACCGAAGTCTCGTTCGACGAGGCCGCCTCTTTTTTGCAGTCACTCGGGCTGGGGCCGCTGCAAACCATCACCGCATGCGCCGGTGGTATCGAAAACACCAATTATTTCGTGGACACCGGACAGGGCCGGTATGTGCTGACGCTGTTTGAACGCCTGACGTTTGAGCAGTTGCCGTTTTACCTGCACCTGATGAAGCACCTGGCGCAACGCGGCATCCCGGTGCCAGAGCCGCAGGCGGCGCCGACAGCAGCGGGCCATGGCGAACCCGGCGACATTCTGCACAGCCTCAAAGGCAAACCCGCCGCCGTGGTGAACCTGCTGCGCGGCCGCAGCGAACTGGCACCCACGCCGGTCCACTGCGCGGTGGTCGGCGAGATGCTGGCACACATGCACCTGGCGGGACAGGACTACCCGCGCCAGCAAGCGAATTTGCGCGGCCTGGCCTGGTGGAACAACACCGTGCCGGTGGTCTTGCCCTACCTCCGCCCCGATCAGACCCGCCTGATCCTGTCAGAGCTGGCATACCAGAACCATGTGGCGGCTTCATCGGCCTACCGGGCTTTGCCGCGCGGGCCGGTGCATGCCGACCTGTTTCGCGACAACGTGTTGTTCGACAGCGAAGGCGGCGCCCCGGTTCTGACCGGGATTTTTGATTTTTACTTTGCCGGCTGGGACGCTTTGCTGTTTGACATCGGCGTCAGCCTGAACGACTGGTGTGTTGACCTGGCCACCGGCGTACACGACGCCGCGCGGGCCGAGGCCTTCATCGCGGCCTACCAGACAGTGCGCCGCTTGATCCCGCAGGAGCGCACGCTGCTGCCGGCCATGCAGCGGGCCGGTGCGCTGCGTTTCTGGACCTCGCGGCTGTGGGATAAACACCTGCCGCGCGACGCCGCGGTTCTGCAGGCGCACGACCCCGAGCATTTTGAACGGGTGCTGCGCCAGCGGGTGGCCCACCCCTACAGCTTGCAGTCCTGAACACGCGGTGCTCCGACGCTCAAAGTACCGGGCAAGCCGCCGGAACCACCGCCCTATCGACGATGCCAAAAAGTTGCCGGTCAGTTTTTTTTGAAGCAAACTGTCCCTCGCGGCGTTAGCCCTGAACCCCTCAAACACACAACTTGCGCCATGAAACCAAACATCGTTCCCGCACGCACCGGCATCACATGGGTCAAGCTCGGCATACAAACTTTCCTCAAGCAGCCCCTGGCTTTGGCGGGCCTGTTTTTCCTGTACATGGCGGCAGCCACGCTGGCATCGCTGATTCCGTTTGTCGGCGTGGTGCTGGCGCTGGCCATCGTGCCGGCGGCCACGCTGGGCCTGATGGCCGCCACGCAGGAGGCGGCCAAGGGGTGTTTCCCGATGCCGGCCATTTTGCTCAGCGCATTTCGGGCCGGTCAGCAACGCGGGCGGGCCATGCTGGTACTGGGTTTTCTGTATGCGGCGGCCTGCCTGCTGATCGTCTCCGTGGTGCCGCTGTTTTTCGACGTGCCGGTCAGCCGCGACAATGCGCTGTCTCCCGAAATGCAGGGCGTGATGCTGGCCATCATGGTTGCGTACCTGCCAGTGTCGGTGCTGTTCTGGCATGCGCCCGCGCTGGTGTACTGGCATGGCGTGGCGCCGGTCAAGAGCCTGTTTTTCAGTGCCGTCGTCTGCTTCAGGAACGCCGGCGCGTATGCGCTGTTCGGCATCACCTGGATGGCGGTGCTGGGGTTCATCGGGGTCGGCGTGACGCTGCTGGTCGGCCTGCTGGCCAGCCCCGAGGCGGCGGCCGCGCTGATCATGCCCGTTGCGCTGCTGATGGCTGCGATGTTTTCGACCTCGATTTACTTCACTTTCCAGGGCAGTTTTGAAGCCTCGCCACCAGACGACGCCCTCACCCCAGGAGATACGCGATGACACAGCACCTGCTGCAAGAACGGCAAAGGCGCCATGGGTTATTGACCCGCTGAGCTCCCTGGTCTAAACCCAATACTGTTCGCTTAACCGTTCGGGCTGAGCTTGTCGAAGCCTGTTTGCACTGTGACGACCCTTCGACAGGCTCAGGGCGAACGGGGTTGAGGCGCTTCAATGAACAGCATTGGGTCTAAACCACGGTGAGCTTGGCGACGCTCAGCGCCAGCCATTTCACCCCGTGGCGGGTGAAATTGATTTGGGCTCTCGCGTCATCCCCGCTGCCTTCGATCATCAGCACCTTGCCCTCGCCGAACTTGGCATGAAATACTTCCATGCCGCTTTTGAGGCCGTGCGCGGGCGCGGTGCGCTGCACGGGCACCGGTGGGTTGGAAAACCGCTCGACACTCGAATTTTTTGAAGAAAAAGCGCTTGCAGCCCAATCGCCACGGGCGCCACCAGCGCCTGAATTGCCAGCGCCATGCCAGCCGCCGCCAAAACCCTGATTTTTCGGCGTGATCCACTTCAACGCCGCTTCCGGCAGCTCCGCAAAAAACCGGCTCTTCAGGTGATAACGCGTCTGACCATGCAGCATGCGGGTTTGCGAATGACTTAAATACAGGCGCTGGCGAGCGCGGGTGATGGCCACGTACATCAACCGGCGCTCTTCTTCCAGCCCGCCCTGGTCGCTCATCGCGTTTTCGTGCGGGAACAGGCCTTCTTCCATGCCGGTGATGAACACGCAGTCAAACTCCAGCCCCTTGGACGAATGCACCGTCATCAGTTGCACCGCATCCTGCCCGGCTTGCGCCTGGTTGTCGCCGGATTCCAGCGCGGCGTGCGTTAAAAACGCCACCAGCGGTGACAGCGTTTCTCCGGTGTCGGCATCTGGGGAGAAGCCCTCGCCCGCATCCAGTCCCTGGCTGGCGGGCGACTGGGTGAGGCGGGCACCCCACTCATCGACCGGCAGCGCCACGGCATCGCACCCGAAACCTTCCATGCTGACAAAGGACTCGGCGGCATTGACCAGCTCCCCCAGGTTCTCCAGCCGGTCCTGGCCTTCTTTCTCGAGCTTGTAATGCGCTTGCAGCCCGCTGTGCTGCAGCACCAGTTCGATGATTTCGCGCAGGCTCAGCCCCGTCGTCTGCTCGCGCAGCACATCGAGCTTGGCGGCAAACGCACCGAGGTTGGCGCCGGCCTTGCCGGTGACGGCACTGACCGCATCGTGCAGCGAACAACCCGATGCCCGCGCGATGTCCTGCAACTGCTCGATGCTGCGCGCGCCGATGCCGCGCGGCGGAAAATTGACCACGCGCATGAAGCTGGTGTCATCATGCGGGTTCTCGAGCAGGCGCAAATAAGCCAGCGCGTGCTTGATCTCGGCGCGTTCGAAAAAGCGCAGCCCGCCATACACGCGGTACGCAATGCCATTGTTGAACAGCGCGGTTTCCATCACGCGGCTTTGCGCATTGCTGCGGTACAGCAGCGCGATCTCCTTGCGCGCCATGCCGTCGCGCACGAGCTGGCGCACCTCATCGACAAACCACTGGGCCTCGGCAAAGTCCGACGTGGCCTCGTAGACGCGCACCGGCTCGCCCGGCCCGGCTTCGGTGCGCAAGTTTTTACCGAGACGCTTGCTGTTGTGGCTGATCAGCGCGTTGGCCGAGTCGAGGATGTTGCCGAAACTGCGGTAGTTGCGCTCGAGCTTGATCTGGTGCCGCACCCGGAACTCGCGCACGAAGTCGGCCATGTTGCCGACGCGCGCGCCGCGAAAGGCGTAGATGCTCTGGTCGTCGTCGCCAACAGCGATGACCGAACCGCCCGGCAGCGCGTCGGCGCCGGCCCTTGCTTCATCGCCCTGCCCGGCCAGCATCTTGATCCAGGCGTACTGCAGCTTGTTGGTGTCCTGGAACTCGTCGATCAGGATATGGCGAAAACGCCGCTGGTAATGCTCACGAATCGGTGCGTTGTCCCTGAGCAATTCGTAGCTGCGAAGCATCAGCTCGCCAAAATCGACCACGCCTTCGCGCTGGCACTGATCTTCATAGAGCGCATAGATCTCGGCCTTTTTGCGCGTTTCCTCGTCGCGCACCACCACGTCCTTGGCGCGCTGGCCGTCTTCCTTGCAGGCGGCGATGAACCCCATCAACGGCTTGGGCGGGAAGCGCTCGTCGTCGATGTTGAACTGCTTGCACAGGCGCTTGATGGCCGAGAGCTGGTCTTGCGTGTCCAATATCTGAAATGTCGAAGGCAGGTTGGCCAGCTTGTAGTGCGCGCGCAAAAAACGGTTGCACAGGCCGTGAAAGGTGCCTATCCACATGCCGCGCACGTTGACCGGCAGCATGCCGGACAGGCGCGCCAGCATTTCCTTGGCGGCCTTGTTGGTGAAGGTCACCGCCAGGATGCCGCCGGGCGAGACCTGCCCGGTCTGCAGCAGCCAGGCGACGCGGGTGGTGAGCACCCGGGTCTTGCCGGAACCGGCGCCGGCCAGGATCAGCGCATGCGTCGCTGGTAAAGTAACCGCAGCCAACTGCTCCGGATTAAGATTTTGCAAGAGTGGGGAGCTTGATGCGACGTCTGAGAACATCCCCGCATTGTAGAAAACCCTCGATGCACCGCCTGTCGGGAGGGCATTCCTAGAAATTCAGATTTTCGGGATGAATTGATAGAAGTGCCCTGGACTGGCTACGGACTAGATCATGCCCGGCGTCGCACCAGCCTGTCCAGCGCTTGCAGCGCGGCCGCTTGCTCTTGGGCGTCAAGAAAATCAGTGCTTCGCATACGCAGCCGCAGAACCGGCAGGGACACCAGGCCAGCCTTCACCCCGGCCCGCACCCAGCGCAGGTCGAAGACGCGGGGCGGGTCCGACAGCGTATAGCAATCAGCATCAATCGATACCGTCATGCCAGACGGAATGGGCGACACCTCGGACATCCCCAGAACCGACAGGCTGCCAATGACCACATAGTCGCGGTGGCCGCATTCGGCGTACGCTGCCTGGAGCAGATCGAACAGCGCCTGGGCGTTCAATCGCCCCCCGCATTGCTGAGCACGCCAAACGGAGAGTTCTGCCGCATCGCGCGGCCCCAACCGGCGGCGTCGGAACACATACGCGGCACCAACTGCTTGAGGGGCAACGCCAGCCAGCCGCGCCAGCGCTTGATGTAGTCTGCGCTACAGAGCTGCCCGGTTTCCCAACGATCAACTTCACGCTCCGCAGCCTCGATGCGACTGCGTTGCTGCGCGGCCGTGGCGCACAGCAACGCAATACCCAAGCCCTGGTGGGTCAGCAAGCGTTGAATTTCCACTTGTTGTTGAGCGGAGCGGGCAGCTCGACGCTCGTCGAGTGCCTCGCGCTGCGCCAGCCATTGCGGCGGCACGAGACCAGCCACCAGCTTGCCATGCCGTTCGACCCCCAACGGCCCCAACGCGGCGCGCGCGAGAATCTCGCCGAAGTTCTGCTTGACACGAGAGGCTGCAATTATGTCCATAACGCAATATTTTAGGCAATTTAAGAAATTTAGACAACTTTAGGTCGGCGGTCATAAAGAGGTCCCTCTGAAGGTCATATTCGCCTTTCCACCGCCATGGCCCAGTCGACAGCCCGTAAAATCGGCCACCGGGCCCAAGCAATTGCGCCCGGTTTTTTGTCTGCGCATCGCCTGCGCACAAAAGCCGGTCCAATCCAAGTGCCTTCTGTTTCAACAGTCTTCGGGAGCTTGGGAATCATGGAAATCTTCGACTACGACAATGTTTTGCTGCTGCCACGCAAATGCCGCGTGGAAAGCCGCTCGGA
The DNA here is from genome assembly GCA_030655515.1 of Polaromonas sp. Classification (GTDB taxonomy): domain Bacteria; phylum Pseudomonadota; class Gammaproteobacteria; order Burkholderiales; family Burkholderiaceae_C; genus Polaromonas. The sequence continues at coordinate 54,303 of JAURVI010000043.1, forward strand.
ATGCGATGCCGGCGTGACGCTGGGCGGGCGCAGCTTTCGCATTCCAGTGGTGCCAGCCAATATGAAAACGGTGATCGACGAGGCTATTTGCGTGTGGATGGTGCAAAACGGCTATTTTTACGTGATGCACCGCTTCGATCTGGACAACCTTCAGTTCGTCAAACGCATGGCGGCTCAGGGCATTTACGCGTCCATCTCCCTGGGCGTCAAAAAACCCGACTACGATACGGTGGACCGACTGGCCGCCGAAGGCCTGGCGCCCGAGTACATCACGATCGACATTGCCCATGGCCATTCCGAGACCGTGCAGCGGATGATCGCCTATTTGAAGAAAAAACTGCCCGCATCGTTTGTAATTGCCGGCAACATCGGCACACCGGAAGCCATCATTGACCTGGAAAACTGGGGCGCGGACGCGACCAAGGTCGGCATTGGCCCCGGCAAGGTCTGCATCACCAGGATGAAAACCGGCTTTGGCACCGGCGGCTGGCAGCTCTCGGCGCTCAAGTGGTGCGCGCGCGTGGCGACCAAGCCCATCATTGCCGACGGCGGCATCCGTGAGCACGGCGACATTGCCAAGTCCATCCGTTTTGGCGCGACCATGGTGATGATAGGCTCGATGCTGGCCGGCCTGGAAGAAAGCCCCGGCAAAACCGTGGAGGTCAATGGCAAGCTGTTCAAAGAGTATTACGGCAGTGCCTCGGACTTCAACAAGGGCGAGTACAAACACGTCGAAGGCAAGCGCATTCTGGAGCCCGTCAAAGGGTCTTTGGCCGACACGCTGCGCGAGATGGAAGAAGACATGCAAAGCGCCATCAGTTATGCCGGCGGAAAAAAACTGATGGACATTCGCAAGGTGAACTACGTCATTCTGGGCGGCGACAATGCCGGCGAACATTTTTTGATGTGATGCCGCCCCGGTCAAAGCTGCCGCCAGAGTACAGTCATCGCCAAACCATGGAAACGAAAACCTGTGCCCACTGCAGCCATTGAAATACGCCGGCCATGTTCGCGCGAAGAAGAAGCAGCCCTCATCAGCGCGGCGCAGGCCGCGATGACCGCGGCGCTCAAGGTTCCGCGCTGGACCACGTCGATTCGCCTGTTCGTTCACGAGCCGCACCGTTTTGTCGGGCCGCCGGGCAAGGGCGAACACTACACGCTGGTCACGATTGACTGCTTCATCGGGCGCTCCGTCAAGACCAAGCGCGCGCTGTACCGGGCCATGGTGCAGAACCTGGGCCTGTGCGGCATTCCCGCCGACCACCTCAAGGTACTGGTGCGAGAAGCGCCGCGCGAGAACTGGGGAATTCGCGGCGGCCTGCCGGCGTCCGACGTCGCACTGGAGTACGACGTCAATATCTAGTGCCCTGTCCCGCAAATAAACGAGAGTGCGAACGGTCAATGCCGGGCGCACCATCAAAAAAGGCCCGCAACCGCGGGCCTTTTTCGCCTCAGAAAAACGAATTACCGTGCGGGGCGTGCCGGACGCTTTTGGGCGTCGCGGGGGACAAACACCTTGCCGGCAGGTTTGGCAAAACCGGGTTTGCGGTCTGCAAAATCAGCACGTGGCGCAAAACCTTCCGGACGGCCGCCGAAGCCGCGGTCATCCCGGCGCGGGCCACGGCTGTCGCGGTCGATGCGGTCGTTGAAAGCGCCGCCATTGCCCTGCGCCTGGAACGGTGCGCGCTCGTTGCGGCTGTTTCCAAAACCACCACGGTCAGCGCCGCGGTCGGCGCCAAAAGCGGGTTTCTTGCCGGCGTAACCGGTCGTAGCGCCGCCACCGAACCCGCCAGAAGGCGCGCGGTCATTGCCGAAGCGTCCACCACCGCCGAAGCTTCGGCCGCCACGGTCCGGGCCATTGCCAAAATTGCCGCGCGGGCGATCCGAGGTCGGCGCGAAACGCTGCTGCGGCTCGAGACCGGCCACCACGCTGGGCTTCAAGTTTTGCTGGGTGTAGTGCTCGATATCCTGAATTTTTCGGCGATCCCGGAACTCGGCAATCGTGATGGCCTGGCCTTCGCGTCCGGCACGGCCGGTACGGCCAATGCGGTGGACGTAATCTTCGGCTTTCATCGGCAGACCGTAGTTGATGACGTGGGTGATGGTTGGCACGTCCAGGCCGCGGGCAGCGACGTCGGTCGCCACCAGAATCTGCACACGGCCGTCGCGGAAAGCCATCAAGCGGCGGTTGCGCAAGCCCTGGCCCAAAGCGCCATGCAGCGCCACGGCGCTGAAACCTTCCTGCACCAGGTCATTGGCCAGACCGTCACACTCGACCTGGGTGCAGGCAAACACGATGGCCTGGTTGATGGTGGTGTCGCGCAGCCAGTGGTCCAGCAGCTTGCGCTTGTGGGTCATGTTGTCGGCCCACAGCAGCGACTGCGTGATGGAAGCGTGTTTTTCGTGCGGGGAATCAATCTCCACACGCTGCGGCTGGCGCATGACGCGGGTAGCCAGTTGCATGATGCGAGGCGCAAAGGTGGCGCTGAACATCATGGTCTGCTTGCGCTCGATGGTGAGCTGGTTGACTTCGGTCAGGTCGTCGGCAAAGCCGAGGTCCAGCATGCGGTCGGCTTCGTCAACCACGAGGAACTGCACCTGGTCGAGTTTGATCTGCATGCTGCGCTGCAGATCCAGCAGGCGGCCGGGCGTGGCGACCACGAGGTCGGCGTTTTGCAGCCTGGCGATTTGCAACTGGTAAGGAATGCCGCCAACGACGTTGGCGATACGCAGGCCGCGGCAATGGCGAACCAGGTCGATCGCGTCGGCGCAGACCTGCTGAGCCAGCTCGCGCGTCGGGCACAAAATCAGCGCGCCGGGGGTCGCGGCCTTGAAGTTGCGCGCGTTGGTCGGATCCTTGCGCTTGGGCTTTTTCAGCGGCGCTTCGCCACGGGCGACAGCCTCTGCGCTGAGGCGCTCAAATTGAGCACGCTCATGGCGCTCGGCGTCTTCCTGCTGCTTGAGCAGGGTGTGCAGCACGGGCAACAGGAAGGCGGCGGTTTTGCCGCTGCCAGTCTGGCTGGAGACCAGCAGGTCAGTGAACTTGCTTGCCTTGGGGTCCGCATCCAATGCCTGCATGGCTTTGGGGATGGTGGCCAGTTGCACCGCGGTCGGCTGGGTAAAACCCATGTCGGCCACGGCTTGCAGCAGCGCCTTGGCCAGGCCCAGTTTCACGAAGCCGTTGGGCTCCGGTGTGATGGCGTCCAGCGAGTTTTCAGCCCCGACAGGGGAAGCAGGCGCGTCAGAAAAGTCCGGAATCAGATTGATTTCGGTGTCGGTATTTGCTTCGGCCAAAAAGTCGCCGCGAGCCTCAAAAGAGTCAGTCATGTTTTTTCTCACGAATCACTTGCGCGCGCCGCCAAGTTCTGGTTTAGGCGGGCGAACAAGAAACTACCACCTGCCGCGTCGCGGAAAGGCTTCGTTCATGGTTAATAAAACATCAACCATCAAACGAATATTTCGGTTCGGGCGACTTCCGGAAAAACCGGTGTCCGAAGCGATGGCTCTGTCGGTAGAGCCCAAAGGTGTGAGGTAGATGTGCAATTGCAGCGCACCCTGTGCAACTGCAAGCGCGCAATTATGGCACAGTTTACGGGTTTGTACCAATCTCTTTATCAACCCCCGTGATGCCGTGGGTTAACCGGGCTCGCCGCGTGGGTTGGACACATCCATCGGCTGAAATCACTTCAAAAAGTGCGTGCGGTAATGCGCCAGCTCGTCGATGGATTCATGCACGTCGGCCAGCGCCGTGTGGCTTTGCTGTTTCTTGAACGCGCCGTAAACCTCGGGGCGCCAGCGTTTGGCGAGCTCCTTGAGGGTGCTGACATCGATATTGCGGTAATGAAAAAACGCTTCGAGTTTGGGCATGTACTTGACCAGAAAGCGCCGGTCCTGGCCGATGGTGTTGCCGCACATCGGTGACTTGCCTTTGGGCAGGTACTGCGCCAGAAAGGCCAGCAACTGCTTTTCGGCATCTTCTTCGGTCACGCTGCTGGCTTTGACCTTGGCGATCAGGCCGCTGCGGCCGTGTGTGCCTTTGTTCCAGTTGTCCATTTTGTCCAGCAAATCGTCCGGCTGATGGATCACCAGCACCGGGCCTTCAATACGCGGCGTCAGTTGGGGGCCGGTGACGATCACGGCAATTTCCAGCAAACGCTCTTTGTCCGGGTCCAGCCCGCTCATTTCGCAGTCGAGCCAGACCAGGTTCTGGTCGGATTTTTTCAGTAGGGGTTCAGGGTCAAGCATCTTGCGATTCTCGCTGATCGCCTAAACTGCCAACCATGACTGACTACTCGCTTGTTTTTACCCTGGTGTTTGCGACCGCAGTGGTGTCGGTCGTGCTGCTGAATTTTTACCTGACATCGCGTCAAATACGCCATGTGGCGCGGCACCGCGACCAGGTGCCTGCCGCCTTCGCCGCCACGATTTCGCTGGCGGCTCACCAGAAAGCGGCCGACTACACCATCACCAAAGCCCGCTTCGGCCTGCTGGAGCTGGCCTTCGGCACAGCGGCGCTGCTGGGCTGGACACTGCTGGGCGGCCTCGATGCGCTGAACCAGGCGCTGGCCGGCACCGGCCTGGACCGCTACGGCAGCCTGCTGCCGCAACTGGCACTGCTGGCCGCTTTCGGCTTGATCGGCGGCCTGCTGGATTTGCCCTTCACACTCTACAGCACCTTCCGGATCGAAGAGCGTTTCGGCTTCAACAAGATGACTTTCAGGCTGTGGCTGACGGACTTGTTCAAATCCCTGGGGGTCGGGATCCTGATCGGCCTGCCCGTTGTGGCGCTGATGCTGTGGATCATGGGCAGCACCGGCAGTTGGTGGTGGCTCTGGGCCTGGGGCGCCTGGATGGGCTTTAACCTGCTGATTCTGGTGCTTTACCCGACGGTGATTGCGCCGCTGTTCAACAAGTTCCAGCCGCTGGAGGACGAGACGCTGAAAGCGCGGGTGACGGCCTTGATGAAACGCTGCGGCTTTGCCGCCAAAGGCTTGTTCGTGATGGACGGCAGCAAGCGCTCGGCCCATGCCAATGCTTATTTCACCGGCTTTGGCGCGGCCAAACGCGTGGTGTTTTACGACACGCTGCTCAAGCAGCTCAATCCCGGCGAAGTGGACGCCGTGCTGGCGCATGAGCTGGGCCATTTCAAGCACAAACACATCATCAAGCGCATCGCCGCGATGTTTGCCCTGAGCCTGGCCGGCTTTGCGCTGCTGGGCTGGCTGTCAACGCAGGTCTGGTTTTACACCGGGCTCGGCGTTCGTCCCAATATTGCCCCCACGCTCGGCGCTATCGCGTCCTCGCTGCCCCCCGAGGGAGCGCTCGCGCCTTGGGGCGGCCCGGCGGCGCTTATGCCCGTCCCCAACGACGCGCTGACCCTGCTGCTGTTTATGCTGGTCGTGCCGCTCTTTGGTTTTTTCATCTCGCCGCTGTTCGCCCGGTTTTCGCGCAAGCATGAGTTCGAAGCCGATGCCTATGCCATCGCGCAAACCGATGGCAAGGATTTGCAAAGCGCCCTGCTCAAGCTTTACCAGGACAACGCCAGCACCTTGACGCCAGACCCGGTGTTTGCGAAGTTTTACTATTCCCACCCGCCGGCTTCCGAGCGGCTGGCCCGCATGGACACCAACGGCGGAGTTCCCGCATGAGCAACCCCATCCATCAAAACCGCCGTGCGCTGAGCGCCACCGAGATCGTCACCCGGTTGAGTCAGCTCAATGGCGAGCAGGCCCAGGGCTGGCGCCTGATCGACGGCTCTCTGGAAAAAACCTGGGCCTTCAAAAACTTTCACGAGACCATGGGTTTTGCCAACGCCGTGGCTTTCATTGCCAATGCCGAGGACCACCACCCGGACCTGGCGCTGAGTTATGGCAAATGCACGGTGCGTTTCAACACGCACGACGTGAACGGCATTTCGGTCAGCGACTTTTTCTGCGCGTCCAAGGTTGACGCGCTGCTGGCTTGACCACTGTTTCCTCCGCCGGGACCCTGCCCGGCCTGGTGGTGGCCGGCTTCGGCCGGCATTGCCTGGTGGAGACGCCCGACGGCCAGCGCCTGATCTGCCACCCGCGCGGCAAGAAAAGCCAGGCCGTTGTCGGCGACCGCGTGTTGTGGCTGCCCTCGCAGGACGAAGGCACGATCGAGAAGGTGGAAAAACGCAGCAACCTGTTCTACCGGCAGGACGACATGCGCACCAAGTCGTTCGCGGCCAACCTCGATCAGGTGCTGATCCTGATTGCCGCCGAGCCTGAATTTTCGGAAAGCCAGTTGACCCGCGCGCTGATTGCGGCCGAAGCCGAACGCATCACCCCCATCATTGCGCTGAACAAAAGCGATTTGACCGAGCCGTTCGGGCGCGCCTGGGCCAAGCTGGCGCCCTACCGGGCCATGGGCTACCAGGTCGTGCCGCTGGCGATCAAACCGAAAATCGCCGGGCCGGCGGCCAATGAGGCACAAATGGCGCAACTGCAGGCGCTGCTGCACGGCAAAAAAACATTGGTGCTGGGGCCTTCCGGCGCCGGCAAAAGCAGCCTGACCAATCTGCTGGTGCCCGACGCGCAGGTGCTGACCGCCGAAATATCGCAGGCCCTGAACTCCGGCAAACACACAACCACCAGCACCACGCTGTACTGGATCGACGCGGCCAGGACCAGCGCCCTGATCGACTCGCCGGGCTTCCAGGATTTTGGCCTGCACCACATAGCCCCGAGGCATCTGGCCAACTACATGCCGGATTTGAAAGCTCACGCGCAAGACTGCAAGTTCTACAACTGCACGCACCTGCATGAGCCCGGCTGTGGCGTTATTTCAGAAGTCGAATCAAGCGCCAGCCCCAGCAAAATAAGCGCAAGTCGCTATCGTTTGTATAGCGAACTATTTGCCGAGCTGTCGCAAAGCCGCTACTGACGGCGCGCTGTCAGCCCAGCAGGCGCGCCAGGGTCAGCAAGGCCAGCAGCGCCATCCAGAGCACCACAGAGCGCCAGACCAGCCCGACGATGCTGCGCAGGTGCGCCACTTCAGGCTCGCGGCCGGGGGTGCTTTCGGTGACGGCAGGACTGCCCGCATCGGCACCGTTGGCCTGAAAATGCTGTGAGGTATCGGGCACAAACGCGGCCTTCAGGGCCTCCCCGCCCAGCCGCACGTTGACCGCGCCGGAGGTGGCGGCGAGTATCACGCCGTCGTTGTGGCTGTCCGGACCAGGCGGCTGGCGCTGCGCATAATTGCGCCAGCCATCAATCGCGTCTTCGAAGCTGCCGACCACCGCAAAACCCAGCGCGGTCAGGCGCGCAGGCACAAAGTCGATCATGTCCCAGGCGCGGGTTGCCGCGCCCTGCAGCGCCGGACTGGCGCCCTCGCCGGTCGATTCGCTTTTATGCACCCAGTAGCGGGAAACAAACTCGCTCATGCGGTAGAGCACTGCACCGGCCGGCCCCAGACCCAGCGCGGCCAGTACCGAGAACCAGGCGAGTACGCCAAACACATGGCGATGCGCGGCGAGCACGGAATACTCGATCACATGCCGGACAATTTCGCTGCGCGGCAGCTCGCTCGCATCGACCTGACGCCACTGCGCCAGCAGCCCGCGCGCGCTGGCTTCGTCACCATCGTCCAGCGCATCGCGTATGTCGGTGAAATAGTGACTGAACTGGCGAAAACCGAGGGTGACATAGAGCACGGCCACACTCCAGGCAAAGGCCAGCACCCCACTGGCGCTCCACAGCAGCCAGTACACCACGAGCACGCCCAGCGTCGGCACGACAACGGCCACGCTCCAGGCAACCCAGCCGTGCTGCGGCTTGCCAGCGTCCAGACTGCGTCTGGCCCAGCGCGCCCAGCGGCGCAAACCGGCATGGATCAGATTGCCACGGGCCAGCGGTCTGACCTGTTCAATGATGAGGGCAAACAAAACAGCAAAAAAACTCATGCCAAATCATAACGGGCCTGGGATATGGCCCCCACGCTTTTCACTGCGTGTCATGCGCTGCCCCCCGAGGGGGCTGATTTTTCTAGGGGCGGCCCGTCGAAAAATGGCCCCACGCTTTTCACTGCGTGTCATGCGCTGCCCCCCGAGGGGGCTGATTTTTCTAGGGGCGGCCCGTCGAAAAATGGCCCCACGCTTTTCACTGCGTGTCATGCGCTGCCCCCCGAAGGGGCTGATTTTTCTAGGGGCGGCCCGTCGAAAAATGGCCCCACGCTTTTCACTGCGTGCAACACTGCACTAGGCGCTTAAAAAGCGATAAAGGTTGCGCAGCATGCCGGCGGTTGCGCCCCAGATGTAGCGCTCTTTGGCATCGCTGCTGCCCGCGCCCGGGTACGGCATGGACAGCCACTGGCGCAACACGCCATCGAATTCGAACTCATGGCGTTGATGATGCGCCGGGTTCATCAGGTAGCGCAGAGGCACCTCAAAGATATCGGCCACCTCGGACGGGTTGGACTGTAGCGTAAAGCCGGTCTGCACCAGCGCCACCACCGGCGTGACGATGAAGGCGGTGCCGGTGACGTAGGTCGGAAGAATCCCCAGCACCTCCACATGCTCACGACTCAGGCCGATTTCCTCATGCGCCTCGCGCAGGGCCGTGTCCACTGCATCGTGATCAACTTCGTCCGTCCGGCCGCCGGGCAGCGCTATCTGGCCGGAATGGTTGGACATGTTGCCGGCCCGCTCCGTCAGCAGCACCATCAGTTCATCGCGCATGACCAGCGGCAGCAGGACCGCAGCCAGTGTCGGCTCGCGATCGGCGAACTTCTTCTCGCCGCTGTGTTCGGGCGTCCAGACTGGCGGGTGCCTGAAACGCTGGCGCAAGGCCTGCGGCGTCAGGTCATGCGCCGGCACGCCGGACAGGTGCGCATCCACACCGAGCACGGGAATGCTGCGCGGGTCGAATTTTGGCAAGGGCTTGGTGAAGGTCATACGAAGCGAAGCAGGCATAAAAAAAGCCGCCCAGAAAGAGCGGCTTTTTGAGGGCTGAACCGCTTTTATGCAGCTTTGGCGCCCAGCTTTTCCTTGATACGCGCCGACTTGCCGCTGCGGCTGCGCAGATAATACAGCTTGGCACGGCGCACATCACCCCGGCGCTTGACTTCGATCTTGGCGATCAGCGGGCTGTAGACCTGAAAGGTGCGCTCGACGCCTTCGCCATTGGATATCTTGCGCACGATGAAGCTGGAGTTCAGGCCGCGATTGCGCTTGGCAATCACGACACCTTCAAAAGCCTGCACACGCTTGCGGGTGCCTTCAACCACATTGACGCTGACGATCACGGTGTCGCCGGGAGCATACGCCGGAATGGTCTTGTTCAGTCGAGCAATTTCTTCCTGCTCAAGGGTTTCGATCAGATTCATAAAAATTCCATCTCGCTTGTTTCTCGTTCATGCACGCGCTGCGCTAAAGACCGCAAATCCATGGACACATCAAGGATGCATCAAGATGGTTGCAGTGGCCGCCAGAGGATCGAAAAGCTTTTGATTATAGCCATTTATGGCCGCGGGAGCAGTTTGGGCAGCAGATCGAAATAGTGCAGGCGTAAAAAAGCCCGCTCAACGCGGACTGTTTGAGTGGGGAAAGCCGATTAGGCTGCCACCTTGTGTGGCACCAACGTCCGGCCGTCGCGCGCCCGGCTCAAAACGCGTTCACGTTATGAATTTGCAACGTGTCCGAATCCAATCTGAACCATTGCCGGCAGATCGCGCAAAAACGCCTCGTCGGTAGCCGTCAAGCTGCCGGCTTCGCGAGCCTTGGCCAGCAGTTCGGGACGATACTGCCAAGTCAAAGCCAGCCGCTGCTCCCGGCGCCAACGCTCGATGTGGCCATGGTGGCCGGACAGCAGCGGGGCGGGCACCGTTTGGTCACGCCAGGTCTCGGGCCGCGTGTAATGCGGGCAATCGAGCAAACCGTCCAGGGCAGGATTGAAGCTGTCGAACAGATGGCTGCCTTCGTCATTGAGCACGCCCGGCTGCAGGCGCGCCACCGCATCGAGCAGGGCCATCGCGGCGATTTCACCACCGGAGAGCACAAAGTCGCCCAGGCTGACCTGCCGGTCCACATAAGTGTCGATAAAACGCTGATCCAGGCCTTCATAGCGGCCGCAGACCAGCACCGCCCCGGCGCTGGCCGACCAGGCCGCCACCCCCGCGTGGTCCAGCGGGCGGCCAATCGGCGAGAACAGAACCACCGGCGCCTGCTGGCCTGCCGGCTCGGCGCGGTCTTCCCGGATTTTTTCCAGGCAGCGGGCGAGCGGCTCAGCCATCATCACCATGCCGGGGCCACCGCCAAAGGAACGGTCGTCCACCCGGCGGTAGTTGCCTTCGGCAAAATCGCGCGGGTTCCACAGCTTCACCTCGACCAGGCCGGATTCATAGGCACGGCGCGTCACGCCGCTTGTCAGGAAGGGCGCGAAAAGCTCGGAAAACAGGGTGATGACGTCAAAACGCATGGCTTGGATTTTGCGCTATGAAGCGACAAGCGATGTGGCCGCAGTATTCCCGACCCAGCAGGGGCCGCGGAACCGGCTTAGCCGGGCCGCAGGCGCAGCGGCCCCCTCGGGGGGCAGCGAACCACACGAAGTGGGGAGCGTGGGGGCTCTAATAATCCGGCTGCCAGTCCACCGTGATGGTCTTGCCCGGCAGATCGACGGTATCCACATAAGCCGCCACAAAGGGGATCATGCGCTCCAGCGCCTTGCCCTCTTCGGTGTACTCGACACACAGCACGGAATGCGGGCCGGTAGCCATCAGATCCCGCACACAACCGAGGGCCACACCTTCGCGGTTGACCACATTCAGGCCCAGCAGGTCCACCCAGTAATACTCGTCCTTGCCAGCCTTGGGGAAGCTGCTGCGCGGCACAAAAATGCGCGCGCCGCGCAGGGCCTCGGCCGGCGTGCGGTCGTCGATGCCCTCGAATTTGGCAACTACCGAGTCAGAATGGGTTTTGGATTCGCTGACGCCAAGGGACACCGTGCCTGAAAAAGCATCAAAGCCGGGCCGGTGCCCGGCATCGGGTGGCTGTAAATACCAGCGGCCGGAAGAAAAAAGCGCCTCGGAAGAAGCGCTGTGGGCCAGGACTTTCACCCAGCCCTTGACGCCCCAGGCGTCAAGAATGCGCCCGACTTCAACCGCATCGTCTGGCAGGCCAGACGGCTCAAGGCCGGGCACGCTGTTAGCCCCCACGCTTTTCACTCCGTGTGCCTTCGGCTGTACGCTGCCCCTTGCACGGAAGACGGGGGCTAATTTCCCTTGGGGCGGCCCAGCGGGAAATTGTCATTTTTATCAGGCTGTCTTGGCAGCCGCGGCAGCGCCCTGTTTGACCAGGCGTTCCACCGTGGGGGACGCTTGTGCGCCCACGCCGAGCCAGTGGGTCAGGCGGTCCTGCTCGATGCGCAGGCCTTCTTCGCCACCTTTGGCGATCGGGTTGTAAAAACCGATGCGTTCGATGAAACGGCCATCGCGGCGGACGCGTTTGTCGGCCACGACAATATTGAAAAAAGGACGGTGTTTAGATCCGCCGCGCGAGAGTCGAATGACGACCATGATTTATCCTTCGGGTGGCGAGGTGAAAAAATCACCCCAAAATGTTCCTGCAGCGCTTGAGACACACGACATGGCACCCGGCCAGCGAAATGCTGCAAAGCCGTAGATTGTAACCCGCCCGGGGAATTTCCCTCTTTCCAGCCCTCCTTTGGTAACTGGCGTGATATGGTAATCATGTAAAAGACGCTGGACGCCGCAGCGCCCTCGACCCCCCAACCGTGAATGCACCGATGAAACCAAAAAACAAAAACAAGACGCTTGCGGCCTGGCTGGCTTTTGCCGGCGGCCAGCTCGGCATCCACCGGCTCTACCTGTATGGCTGGATGGACGTCTGGGCCTGGCTGCACCCGATGGCCGCCGCGCTGGGCTGGTGGGGTATTGAGCGGGTTCGGCTGTATGGCCAGGACGACCAGCTCGCGTGGGTGCTGATCCCGCTGCTGGGTTTTACCATCGCAGGCACGGCCTTGACAGCGATTTATTACGGCCTGACGTCACCCGAAAAATGGAATGCGCTGCACAACCCGGCGGCCGCGCCGGACGCCGCCTGCGGCAAGACAAACTGGCTGACCATGGCCGCCATTGTGTTGGCCCTGCTGTTCGGCACCGTTGCCATGATGTCCAGCATCGTGTTCAGCTTTCAGCGCTATTTTGAGTACCAGGTCGAAGAAGCGCGCAAGATTTCCCAATAGCGCTGCCCTCACTGGCCTTGTTCAGAACAGGAACAGGCTAAGCCAGTAGGCGATGCCGGCGACAAGAGCCGATGCAGGTATCGTGAAAATCCAGGCCCAGACAATATTGCCGGCCACGCCCCAGCGTACCGCGGATGCGCGCTGGGTGGCGCCCACACCGACAATGGCGCCGGTGATGGTGTGGGTGGTCGACACGGGAATGCCCAGGCCGGTGGCCAGAAACAAAGTGATCGCGCCGCCGGTTTCTGCGGAAAAACCTCCGACGGGCCTGAGCTTGGTGATCTTCTGGCCCATGGTTTTCACAATGCGCCAGCCGCCGAACAGGGTGCCGACCGCAATGGCGATGTAGCAACTGGCAATTGTCCAGGTCGGCGGGGCGCTGTCGCTGGCCGACGCATAACCGGTGGCAATCAGCAGCATCCAGATGATGCCTATGGTTTTTTGCGCATCGTTGCCGCCATGGCCCAGGCTGTATGCGCCGGCCGACACGAGCTGAAGGCGCCGGAACCAGCGGTCGACCCGGGACGGCGTGGCGCGTCGGCAGACCCAGGCAACCCCCACCATCATCATCGAGCCAAGCAAAAAACCCAGCATCGGCGAAACGAGAATAAACGCGACTGTTTTCAAAATGCCCGCCGACACCAGCGAACCGGCGCCCGCCCTGGCCATCACCGCGCCGACAATGCCGCCAATCAGCGCATGCGAGGAACTGCTCGGGATGCCGTAATACCAGGTGGCGAGGTTCCAACTGATGGCGCCTATCAGCGCGCCAAACACCACATGGGTGTCCACCACACCGGGCTGCACGATGCCCTTGCCTACCGTGGCGGCCACACTCAGTTGGAAAATGAAGATGGCGATGAAGTTGAACGCGGAGGCAAACAGCACGGCCTGGACGGGTTTGAGCACGCCGGTCGAAACCACGGTGGCGATCGAGTTGGCCGCATCATGAAAGCCGTTCATGAAGTCAAAAGCAATGGCCAGAAAGACCAGCAACACCACAACCCACAGGGCCGTCGGGACTGTTTGCATGCTTGGTACTCCGCCGCTCAGGAGTTTTCGAGGACGATGCCCTCGATCAGATTGGCGACGTCTTCGCACTTGTCGGTGATGGTCTCCAGCAGCTCGTAAATCGCCTTGAGCTTGATCACTTCACGCACGTCGGGCTCTTCGCGAAACAGCTTGCTCATCGCCGAGCGCATGACGCGGTCGGCGTCGGACTCGAGTTTGTCGATTTCCTCGCAGGTTTTCAGCGCCGCCTCGGCCGTTGCCGCGTCACTGAGCTTGTCGATCAGCGCCACGGCATCTTTCAGACGCTCGCAGCACTTGACGCTCAGGTCGGTCAGGCGCACGATCTCGTCGGTCATGTGGCGCACGTCGTACAGCGCCATGGTCTCGGCGGAATCCTGGATCAGGTCGCACACATCGTCCATGGTGTTGATCAGCGAGTGGATCTGCTCGCGGTCGATCGGCGTGATGAAGGTCTTGTGCAGCATGCGGTTGACCTCCTGGGTAATGCGGTCGGCGGCACGTTCGGCGTTGTCGACCTCCCGGTTGTAGCCTTCGCGCTTTTGCACGTCGCTGTAGCTGGCGACCATGTTCGAGAAGGCATGGGCTGCCTCCACGATGCGGTCAGCATGCTGGTTGAACAACTCGAAAAAATTGCCTTCACGCGGCAGCAATTTGCCAAACAGCATCTTCAACTCCTGAGTGATTAATGTCAGCCATCTGAGAATTCTGCGTCATCGGGAAGTTTAACCGCGGGGCTGGCAACGGTCCGCCGGACACATCGAAATACAACGGGGGGGGGTGACACCGGATGTCTCATGCCCTGGCAATCCAGCGCTGCCGGGCCGCGAGTTTTTCGACATCGCGCCAGGACCGGCATTGCACGGCAATCTGCGGCCAGATGCGCTGCAGCAGCTCGCACTCGGCCAGCGTGTCGGCCGCCGCCTGGTGCCGCTCGGCGCAAACAATGCCAAAGTGCGCCATCCATTCATCGAGCGCGCGCGCCCGCACCTTCTCGTGCGTCACGGCGCAGAGCTGCTCAATGTCCGCCCAGCGGTTGCGCAACCCGGTGCCCAGGTGTTCGCGGACATAACGCCCCATCATGGCCTGATCGAAGGGGGCGTGAAAAGCCAGCAGCGGCGCATCGCCAATAAAGGCGGCAAAGGCGCGCAAACCCTGTTCAGGCGGCACGCCATCGCGCTGACGCTGCAGCCCGATGCCGTGCAGCAAAATATTGTCCCGGTCACGGGCCAGCGAGGACTGGCGCAGCACCACCTCAAAGCTGTCGCCCAGCGCAATGCTCAGGCGCCGCCCGGCCCAGTCCACCCGCAGCGCGATGGCTGCAATGGCCAGCAACTGGTCGCGCTGCGGGTCCAGCCCGCTGGTCTCCACGTCCAGCACCACCCAGCGCGCTTCGTCAAGGGCTCCCGACGCGCCGACATGCTTGTGCCACCAGTCGCGCCAGGCCATCGTGAAAATGTTCACCGGTCGTAATCGAGTTGCAACCGCTGCTGCAGCGAACGCGCGATGCGAAACGACTCTCTGAGAATGCGCCGGTCGATGTTGTTCAGGCTGTCCACCCGGAGGTGGTTGGGTTGCCGCGGCGGAGCCGTGCTTTCCAACTGCAGGCGCAGGCGCAGGGTCTGAAGGAACTCAAAGCCGCTGATCCAGGCTTCGTACTCGGAGGCGGCCAGCCCCAGCAAGGGGCCGACCGCCTCCAGCCGTTCGCGGGTATTGGTCGCATGGATCCCGTGGCCGAGCGCATAAATGCGGGCGACATCGACAAAAATCGCCGCGCCCTGAAGTTTGAGGTCGATCAGGCCGGCATCGTCGCTGGCAATGCGGCCTAGCCAGTTCAGCGGCGCGCTGCGCCCCAGCGCATTGAGCGCCAGTTGCTTGATGAAACGCGGTGCGCGCGCGGCCGCCAAGCCGATCTCCTGGCGCAGGCCTTGCGCCATCGCGGCGTCGCCGACGAGCGGGCGAAAGTCGAAGTAAATGCTGGCATTAAGCAAGTCCTGCGGCGCGCCATGCGCTATCCAGTGCATGAAGCGCTCACGCCATTGGGCCAGGCTCAGGCAGCAGGCCGGCTCGCCGGCCATGATGCCGCCCCGGCACAACGGGTAGCCGCAGGCGTCGAGCGACTCGTTGACATCGCGGGCAAACCGCAAAATCGCCTCGCGCTGGGCCGCCGTCGTGTTGTCCGGCAGAATCAGCGCGTTGTCCTGGTCGGTCGCAATGGTTTGTTCGCCGCGTCCTTCCGAGCCCAGCGCCAGCCAGCACAGCCGACTCAGGTCAATGCCGTGCGCCAGCGCTTTCATCTCCAGCAGGCGCCTGGTCAAGACGTCGTTGAGGTGGCTGATCAGCGCCGTGAGCTGGCGCGCATGCACACCCTGGCCGAGCAGGCTGTGCGCAAAACGCCGGATGTCCTGCGCCGCCCTCTTGAGCGTGTCGACATCGCCAGCGCCCCGGATCGAGGTGCTGACCTGCTTCAGGCTCAGGCGCTGCAGCGCAAACAGGTCGCGCTCGGAGACCATGCCCACTGCCACGCCGCCGCGGGTCACCGGCACATGGCGAATGCCATGTTCGCTCATCAGCAGCGCGGCGTCCAGCGCCGTGTGTTCATGGGTCAGCGTCAGCACCGGCCGCACCATGACCTGCGAAATCGGCGTGTCCAGCGGCAGTGCCGGCAGAGTCACCCGGCCCAGGATGTCATACCGCGTCAGAATGCCCAGCGGCCGGATCCCTTCATCGGTGACCAGCATCGAGCCGATGTGCAGCTTGTGCATCTGGCCGAGCGCCTGCCGCAGGGGCGTCTCAGGCGTGCAGCTCACCGGCGCCTTGCGGGCGACCTCGCCCAGCGGCGTTTCCAGCGACTGCTCGGCCAGCGCCTGCGTGGCATACGCCGCTTGCAGCGCGCGCCACGACAGGTCCAGGAATTTGAGAATGCGCCGGTTCAGAAAATCGGCAAAAGGCGGACTCTGCGCGGCCAGCGCCTGCATCGCGTCCAGCGGCAGCGCCAGCACAAAAGTATCGGCGGTAGCCCGGTAGGTCGCGCTGACGGCGCGCTGCGCCACCGCGGCACTGACGGGAAACAGCTCGCCGGGCTCGTAATGAAAAGCGCCGCCGGACAACTCCGCCAGGCCGCGCTCGCCGATGACCGCGCCCTGGCGGATGAAGAACAGTTGTTTGACAACGCCGCTGTCGGGCGCGACCAGTATTTCGCCGGGGGCGTAGTAGTGCTGCTGCGAACGCTTTAAAAAAAAGTCCAGATCGCACGCCTGCATTTGCGCAAAAGGCGGATGCCGCATCATCTCCTGGCGCAGGTTGGCCAACAGGCTGCTGGACGGACTCAAGTCGGCGCTGAGCAGGGAAAGCGGCTGGTCTGGCTCCGTCACGGTTGTCTCCTGATGGCTGCACTGCGGTCATTATCAGGGCAGCGCCGACCCACGGCGCTGATTCACCTCAAATCATCCAATCGCTACAAGCTGGCCTGCAAACCGAGTTTCAAACTGCGCCCCGGCAGCGGCGCCTTCGGAAAAGCCGTGCTGGTCAGCACCGACGACGCGCTGTAGGCCAGCTTGTCGGTGAGGTTGTCGAGCCGGGCGTACCACAGCAGCGTCGCCGCACCGGCCTTGACACGGTAAGTCGCCGCCGCGTTCCACAGCGTGTAGGCGGCTGTCGCGCCCACAGGCGACGCCGACACACGCTTTTGCGCGGCCAGGTGATCAAAGCCGATGTTGGCGCCCCAGGGCCCACTTGCCCAGAGCAGCGAAGCACCCACGCGCCACGGCGCAATACGCGGCAGCGGCTGACCGCTGTCCAGATTGGTGGCGCGCACCACATCGCCGCGCAGCGCCAGGTCCAGCGTCGAGGCGCCTTCGCGCAGCCGGATGTTGCCGCTGGCCTCGATGCCGGTGAAGCGTGCCCGCGCCTGTTCGTAGCGGAATTCGGCCAGCGGGTTGACTTCGCCGTCCTTCGCGTTGCGCGTCACGCCCGGTGTCTGGTTCAGCGCGATGTAGTTCTTGAAGCGGCTCACATAGCTGTTGACCTTGAAGCTGTGCCCACCCGACTTCCAGGCCGCGCCTACGTCGAGGTTGCCCGACTGCTCTTTGGATAAATTCGCATTTCCCACCTCATACGCCGCAGTGGCAATGTGCGGGCCGTCGGCAAACAGCTCGTAGTCTTTGGGCGCGCGCTCGGTGTAAGCCAGATTGCTGGTGAGCTGCCATCCCGGTGCGGCGTTCCACAAGGCGCCCAGCGCATAGCTGCCGGGTTTGAAGTCTTTGGTGGCGGGCGTGAAACGCGCCACCTGCGGGTTGCCGAAAGATTCCACCTTGACCGACTCCAGCCGCCCGCCCAGGCTGAGCTTGCCCCAGCCGGTGCCCAGCTCTTCATAAGCAAACACCGCCGACTGCGAGGTTTTGCTGTGAGGCGCAAACGCCTCCGCGCCGTCGGCGGAAAAGCGGTTGGACTCGGCCTGGAAACCCAGCACGCCGTCGAAGTCGCCAAGCTTTGCATGGCGCGCCTCCAGGCGGAAGTCGCTGCCCTTGTTCTTGAACACCGTGCCGGCAGTCGCACCCTCGAACTCGGTGTGGCCGTAGTCCGTCTGGCTGTATTGCCCCTTGATGCTCTCCAGCGGGCCGCTCAGGTTGCGGATTTCGCCTTCCAGCGCATACCGGTCCGACTTCATGCCGATGGTGACTTCGTCTTCGGCCACCGTGCCGTAAGTGCTGCGGTAGGTGCTGGCCGACGCGCCGAGGTAGCCGCTGTCAAAAAACACCGCGCCGCCGACCGCGCCGCCGCTGACGTCGCTCGCTGAGTTGCAGATGCGCCGTGCGATGGTCGTCGCCCCATCCCTGGTGCAGGCCAGCCCCACCGGCACGCGCACAGCGCGGGTCTGCCGGTCGAACGCATCCACATGCAGGCTGTAGCGGTGGTTGCCGCCTTCGATCAGCACGCCCTTGCCGCGCTCCGAATTGCCGCTGGCCAGGCTCAGGTCAGCCTTGCCGCTGATGCCGCCCTTCTCGCCCCACTGCGGCTCGCGCGGGATGCGGTTGTCGATGACGTTGACCACGCCGCCGACGGCGCTGCCGCCGTACAGCAGGGCGCCGGGGCCACGCAACACCTCGATGCGCTCGATGCTGATGGGGTCGCTGGTGACCGAGTGGTCGTAGCTCAGGCTGGACGCATCGAGCGAACCGCCGCCGTTGGCCAGGATGCGGATGCGGTCGCCGTCCAGCCCGCGAATGATGGGCCGGCTGGCGTTGGGGCCATAGTAGGTGCTGCTGACGCCGGGCGCACCGTCCAGCGTTTCGCCGAGCGTGGTTTTGGAACGCAGCAGCAGGCCGGTGCCGGAATACCGGGTGGCCGGTGCGATCAGATCAGCCGTGCCCAGCGGGTTGCCGGTGACGGTGATTTCTTTCAGGCTGGGGGTGGCGGTCTGCGCCTGGGCAGCCGTGCAGCCGAGGGCGAGCAGGGTCAGGGTGGCAGTGCTGACGGCACCGCGGGGGAATGATTTTTTCATGAGGGCTCGTTGAATCGAAAAGGGAATGCCGAACCACAGCCGCAAGGACTGCGTTCAGAAACTTCGGGAAGATTCAGCGAACCAGGGGCGGACCGCGCGCTTCAAAAAGCGCAGCCCGGCGGGCGAGGACTTCGCCCTCTGAAAAATGAAAGACAAACGACGACAGCACCATCGGCAACGCCAGCAAGGGCAGCGCCGGCAATACATCGCCGTGGCTGAGCTGGTCGAAGACGCGGCAATCCGAGGCGTCGCCGTGCGCGGAAAAAAGATCGTCAAGCCAGCCGTGTTCATGCGCATGGCCATCGGCCAGGTGTGTGTGCGCAGCTTGCCGGTCGTCGCCAGCGCCATGAACCAGCCCATGCATCAGACCCAGCATGGGCGCGAGCAGAAGCACCAGGGCCAGATAGCCCCCTGCCGCCCGCTTCGCCATGCGCCCGAAAACCATGCTTGTTTACTTCACGGCCACCGCATCACTGATGCGGTAGTAAAGACCATAGGAATCGTCATGGAGCACCTGGAACCGACCCTCCACCACCACCGCCTCCAGACTGTATTTCACCGGGGTCTTGGTCCTGACCTCGACCATGCTTTCGGGTCCGCCCGGCACGCAGAACGAGCAGGTCAGCGGCACCGAAGACAGCAGGAAGTGGCGCTGCTTTTCGCCCGGATCCAGCGGCATCATGAAACCTTGAATACGCCGGGTTGTCTGGTTCAGTGCGAGCTGGCCGGCGTTGAACACCGGCAGGATGCGGTTTTTCTCGTTTTTGGTTTTCACATCGGTCAGCATCGACCAGGGGATCACGTCTGCCCGCAAAGCCAGTGGCGCGAACGGGCTGTTGGTCCCATGCACACCCGCGCCCTGCCCAGCGGCGGGTAGCGGCGAAGACAGTTGAGCCTGCACCAGACCGGCCACGCTCAGCGCGCAGGCCAGCAAGACACGAAGTGCCGTTTGCAAAAACACGCAAGCACCATGCCCTGGATTTTTCATGGCTTGTTCTCCATTGATCGACAGCTTGACCCGGCCTCAATGCGCATGTTTCATGCCGCAGTATTTCCCCACCGCCAGGCCTTTGCAAGAGGACTGCAACTCTTTCATGCAAACCTCTTCCTTCTTGCCCGATTCCAGGCACTTGGCAGCGGCTTCATGGGCCGCCGCCATGGCCCGGTGGCGCTGGACGTCTTCCTTGGTTTCCTTGTCGTTGTGTTGTGCATTTGCTATTAATGGTATAGCTGTCAGCGCAATGACAGAAAGGGCTAGAACTACATTTGACATGGTTTTCATGTTTACCTCGATTGCAAAAGTTCAAACGCACTGACCCGGTAGGCCTCCCAGGCGGGCAGCAGCGCCGAAAACAGCGCCACAAACAAAGCCAGCAATGGAACGCTGAGCAGCTCGACCGGCCAGGACCAGGCGCTGATCAGCAATGATTTTTCCAGTTGCAGTGTCCAGCCTATCAGAGCTGTCAAGCCCTGCCCGGCCAGCACCCCGAGCACCGTGGCCAGCAGCGCCAGCCACAGCGCTTCACACAGCAGCAGCGCAGCCACTTTGCCCGGCGGCGCACCCAGCATGCGCAGCAGCGCCAGGTCGGTGCATCGCTCCCGCACCGCGCTCCACAAGGCGATAAAAACACTCAAACCGGCGGTCAGCAGCAGCACCACCGCCAGCGCGCGCAGCACGTCGGTGCCCACGCCCACCAGGCCCAGCAGGCGCGTGATTTCCAGCGCCGGTGCCGCCGCCTGCATCTCGGTGGTGGTGTTGATAAAACGCGGGAAAGTCACCGCCGCCAGCGGCGTCTTGTACTGGATCAGCGCCAGCGTCAACTCGCGCTCGCCCTCCAGCAGCCTGCGGTCTTCTTCGTCGAGCGCGGTATCGCTTTCGTGAACCTGCCAGACCGACTCTGGAGCAGTCAGCACCAGCCGGTCCAGCACCGAGTCGCTGGCCGCCAGCACACCGCTGACGGTGTAAGGCGTCTGACCATGGCTGGCACCGCCGCCGGCCAGGCCATGGCTGCCGGCAAAATGATCGCCCACTTTCAAACCACTCTGCCGCGCCACCTGCGCGCCCAGCACGGCCTGCATCGGACTCGACCACAAGCGGCCCTGCGCAAGTTCGGCCTGGTAATGGGCGATGTAATCAGGCGTGGTGCCAACAATGCGAAAACCGCGAAAACTGTCGCCCAGGCTGATCGGGATGAGTTTGGCCACCTGCGGATGGGTTTCCAGCGCCTTGATGGCGGCCAGCGGCACATTGCCGGTTGGCACATCGAGGTGAAAGACGCCCGACAAAATGAGCTGCATCGGGCTGCCCTTGGCGCCGACCACCACGTCGATGCCGGCCAGGTCGCGCTTGAAAGCCTGGTCGATCTGGTGGCTGACCAGCAGCACAAAAACCATGGACGCCAGCCCGAGGCTCAGCAGCAACACATTGAGCCCGGCGGCGAGCGGCCTGGACCACAGGTAGCGCCATGCAATTGCTAGCGTTTTCATCGCTGGTTGCTCCCGATATACAAGAACTGGAAACCCATTTGACTGTCAAGACAGTCTGCAACCCGGGCGTCATGGGTAGCCATCACCAAGGTCGCGCCCTGGTGCCTGGCGGTCGCCTGCAGCAGCTTGACCGCCGCCTGCGCCGCCGCATCGTCCAGGCTGGCCGTGGGTTCGTCCGCAAGAATCACCTGCGGCCGCAGCAGCACCGCACGCGCCAGCGCCACCCGCTGCGCCTGCCCGCCCGAGAGCTGGGCTGGTTTGCGCCGCGCCAGGTCCTGCACACCAAGTGCCGTGAGTGCTTCGGCAATGCGCTGCTCGTCCTGCGCCTGCCTGGCCGCCCACTGCGCCATCGCCAGGTTGTCATGCACCGTCAGCGCGGCGCTCAGATGAAGTTTTTGCGGCAGAAAACCAATGGTCTTTGCGCGCCAGGCATCGCCGGCAACCTTGCCCAGCGCCTGCAATGACTGACCTGCCACGGTCATGTCGCCCGCGCCGGGACCCAGCAAACCAGCCGCCAGCGCCAGCCAAGTGGACTTGCCCGAACCCGACGCACCGCAGAGCAGCAGCACACCGCCCTGCGCCACGTCGATGTCTTCAAACTGAAGTGCGGGACCATCGGCGTACCGGTAGGCCAGTTGTCGGGTGCTGATCACGCAGGCACGCTCCGAATGTCAGAAGTGCCCGTGGCGCAATCGGCACACACGCCACGGCAGTTCTGGCACTCAAAGTGCGGCATGGCATGTACGCCAGTCGGCATGGCCTGGTAGTGACGCACCCGGCTGGCATCCACGCGGCACAACAGCGTAGCTATCGGGTCTGCGGTGGGTTCGTTGGGAGCGACAGGGGCCATGGTGGTTTTGGAGCTGGTATGCACTGCTACCAGCTTGACACGATAACGCAATTGGGTTGCATCATTGTCAAAGCCCGGAGCCGGGTTGAACCCCAATCTGCAAAAGACAGCTTTCGCCTGTGAGCCGAGCGTTTGGTGCAACGCTGCAAGCACGACCGCTGGGAGCGGGTTTTCTGCCAATATTGTGGGGTCAG
Source organism: Polaromonas sp. (assembly GCA_030655515.1). Taxonomy (GTDB): domain Bacteria; phylum Pseudomonadota; class Gammaproteobacteria; order Burkholderiales; family Burkholderiaceae_C; genus Polaromonas. Next base: position 76,587 of record JAURVI010000043.1, read on the forward strand.
TATTGTGGCGTCAGAACCCAATAACCATAACCCCGACGAATCCGGCTCGCCTTTTTCAGGTCACTTTTTGGGTGACGCAAAAAGGTGACTGCGCTGTCGGGCGCACGTCCCGACACCCAGTACGCCAGCCCAAACCAGCCCAGCGACTCACACCACCACCGGCTCCGGCTCCAGCCGGATGCCAAAGCGCTCGTACACGCTGGTCTGGATCGCCTTGGCCAGCGTCATGACTTCACCGCCGGTGACGCCGCCCCGGTTCACCAGCACCAGCGCCTGCTGGTCATAAACGCCGGCGTTGCCTATGGTTTTGCCTTTCCAGCCACAGGCATCGATGAGCCAGCCTGCCGCCAGCTTGACGGAGCCGTCAGCCAGCAGGTAATGAACGATTTTAGGTTCGCGGGCGATGATGTCGGCGCATTGCTCGGGCGTGACGGTGGGGTTTTTGAAGAAGCTGCCGGCATTGCCGATCACCTGCGGGTCGGGCAGCTTGGCGCGCCGAATGTCGCAAATCCACTCATAAATTTGTAGCGCATCAGGCGCACCGGATGCCGACTGGAGCATCTTTTTCTCCAGATCGGCGTAACCCAGCACAGCTTTCCAGGGCTTGGGCAGGGCAAAACGCACCCGCGTGATCAGGGCCTTGCCGGCCAGGCCGAAGCCCTTAGCGCCGGTGCTGGCATGTTTGAACACCGAATCGCGGTAGCCGAACGCGCATTGCGCGGCATCGAGCGTGAAGCTTTTGCCGGTGGTCAAATCCACGGCGTCGAGCGAGTCAAACCGGTCTTGCAGCTCCACCCCGTAGGCGCCTATGTTCTGCACCGGCGAGCCGCCCACGGTACCGGGAATCAGGGCCAGGTTTTCCAGCCCCGGGTAGCCATTGTGCAGGGTCCAGGCCACGAACTCATGCCAGTTCTCGCCGGCGCCAGCTTCCACAATCCAGGCTTTGGCGGTCTCGCCCAGCAACTTTTTGCCCATGATTTCGACCTTGAGCACCACGGACTTGACGTCGCCGGTGATCACGATGTTGCTGCCGCCGCCGAGCACGAACTTGGGTGCCGCCTGCAAGGCCGCATCGGCCAGTACGGCGGCCACATCCCGCTCGCCGGCGATGCGCACCAGCGTCAGGGCCTTGGCCATGATGCCAAAGGTGTTGGAAAACTGGAGCGGAACGTTTTTCTCGACTAACATGGCGGGATTGTCTCACCCAGCCACCCGTCCCAACGCAAGAACTCACAACCCAAGAAGCTGAAAATCATGCCCTCTTTCGACACCGTTCTCGAAGCCGATCTGGTCAAGGTCAAAAATTCGGTCGAAAACACCGCCAAGGAAATCGGAACGCGCTTTGACTTCAAGGGCACCGCCGCAGCCATTGAGCTCAAGGACAAGGAAATCACGCTGATCGGCGACAGCGATTTCCAGCTCGATCAGATCAACGACATCTTGCGCAACAAAATGACCAAAAGCGGCGTGGACGTGCGCTTCCTCGATGCGGGGAAGGCCGAAAAAATCGGCGGCGACAAGGTCAAGCAGATCATCAAGGTCCGCAACGGCATCGAGACGGAACAGGCCAAGAAAATCTCGCAACTGATCAAGGGCAGCAAGGTCAAGGTGCAAGCCTCCATCCAGGGCGACGCCGTGCGCGTGACAGGCGCCAAGCGCGACGACCTGCAAGCGGCGATGGCGATGATTCGCGCCGAACTTCCCGATATGCCGCTGAGCTTTAACAACTTTCGGGACTGAAGCCATGACCTCCTTGCGCGCCCGGCTTTTCGTCGCATGGATGCTTGGCCTAGCGGGCTTGTGCGGGACTTCAGCGGCCCAGGCGCAAAGCATCGCCCTGGCCGGCATGCTGGGCAGCAAGGCGCTGCTGATTGTCAACGGCGGGCCGCCCAAGTCGGTGGCGGCCGGTGAAACGCACCAGGGCGTGAAGGTGGTGTCCACCTCCGGCGACCAGGCGGTTCTCGAACTCTCGGGCAAGCGCCATACGCTGCGCGTCGGTGACGCCCCGGTCAGCGTCGGTGGCGGGGGGGGATCGGGCGGCGGCGCCGGCAAGGGAAACCGGATCGTGCTGAGCGCCGGCAGCGGCGGGCATTTCATGACGGGGGGCCAGATCAATGGCCGCGCGGTGCAATTCATGGTGGACACCGGCGCCACCAGCATCGCGATGAGTGCGTCCGACGCCGAACGGGCCGGCATCGCCTACAAAGGCGGCCAGCCGGTGCAGATGAGCACCGCCAACGGTGTGACGCAGGGTTTTCGCGTGAAGCTCAATTCAGTGCGGGTCGGCGATGTCGAGGTCTATGACGTTGACGCCGTGGTGTCGCCCCAGCCCATGCCTTACATGCTGCTGGGCAACAGTTTTTTGACGCGTTTTCAGATGATTCGGGAAAATGACCAGATGACGCTGGTCAAACGTTTTTAACCCCCCGCTCACAGCGCCTGCCGGCTCAGCCTTTGCGTCCGCCGCCGAGTTTCGATTCCTTGCCCTGCAGCAGCTTGTTGATGTTCTCCCGGTGCCGCAACATCAGAAAAGCGCTCATGACAAACAGGGCCAGCACCATGGTTTTGTCGGCATACCAAAAGGCGCGGTCGCCGATCAGGTAGTACCAGGGCGCAAAGATGGCGCAGGCAATCGCCGCCAGCGACGAGTAGCGCGAAAAAAACGCCACGATGACCCAGGTGGTCAGCGTGGCCAGCCCCAGCACCCAATGGATGCCAAACAAAACCCCGGCGGCGGTCGCCACCCCCTTGCCACCCTGAAACCGGAAGAACACCGGGTACAAGTGCCCGATAAAGGCCGCCAGGCCCACGGCAGCCAGCGTGCCTTCGCGCAGGCCGTGGTCTTTGCCAAACCACAGCACCAGCGCCATCGGCAGCCAGCCCTTGCAGGCATCGAGCAGCAGCGTTGCGGCCGCCGCCACCTTGTTGCCTGAGCGCAGCACATTGGTCGCGCCGGGGTTTTTGCTGCCGTAGCCGCGCGGGTCCTCCAGTCCCATCAGTTTGCTGACAATGACGGCAAACGACAGCGAGCCGATCAGGTAGGCCGCCAGCACGGCGCCGATGGGGTAAACGTAGTCCATTTGTTCTCCGGTGTTTTGTTTTTCAGTCCGCGAAGGCACGAGAGTTACAACGCCGGATCTCTCATGTCCCAACGAATCTTGTCAATCTCGGCCAGCAACTCGGACGAAAGCGAGGTTCCGTAAACATCCAGGTCTTCGTCGAGCTGCGCCAGCGAAGTCACGCCAATGATGGTGCTGGCGACCTGCCACTTGGTGTAGCAAAACGCCAGCGCCAGTTGCGTCGGGCTCAAACCATGTTCGCACGCCAGCGCGTTGTAGCGGCGCGCGGCGGCCAGTGCTTCGAGCCGGCCCCAGCGCTGCTTGCGCATCGACTCGAATTTGGCAATGCGCGCGGCTTGCGGCGCGGCCGGGCCGATGGTGCCGCTGGCATCGTATTTGCCGGTCAGCAAGCCAAAGCCCAGCGGCGAATAGGCCAGCAGCGACACGCCCAGCCGGTGCAGGGTTTCGTCCAGCCCATTTTCAACCGTCCGATTAATCAGGCAGTAAGGGTTCTGCACGGTCGCAATTTTGGGCAGGCCGTGCTGCTCCGCCAGACGCACAAACTCATGCACGCCATAAGGCGTTTCGTTGGACAGGCCAATCGCGCGCACCTTGCCCGCCTTGACCAGGCCAGCCAGCGCTTCGAGCTGCCGGGCAATGGTGCTGACCGGCTTGTCCTTGGCCGGATCGAAATACATCGTTCCGAAAGCCGGTACATGGCGTGCCGGCCAGTGAATCTGGTACAGGTCAATCACATCGGTCTGCAGGCGCTTGAGGCTGTCTTCACAAGCCTGCACGATGTCCTGCGGCGTCAGATCGGGGCTGCCCTTGCGTATCCAGGGCATGCCGCGCGCCGGGCCTGCCACCTTGGTCGCCAGCACCAGTTTGCCTCTGGCGCCTGGACGTTTGGCAAACCAGTTGCCGAGGATGGTTTCGGTGGCGCCAAAAGTCTCGAGCCGGGCCGGCACCGAATACATTTCTGCCGTGTCCAGAAAGTTGACGCCCCGCTCCAGTGCGCGGTCGAGAATCGAATGGGCGCTGGCTTCGTTGACCTGCTCGCCAAAAGTCATGGTGCCCAGGCAAATGGGGGTGACCTCTAGGCCGCTGCTGCCGAGTTGTACTTTATTCATGGGACTCGATTCAAAAACATGCTGGAAATATGAAATGGGGCCTGTCGCCCACCCAAAGGCCCTAGTTTAAAGGCGGGCGAGGGCAAGGAGTCGGGCGATTGGCTTACAAAGAACTACCATTTGCCGCGTAGGATTCATGTACAAAGCGTGTACAAAGGCTCTAATCAATCCGCTTTGCAACTTTCAGGAGAACCCCCATGAAACCAACCCTTACCGCCCTTGCCTGCGCCGCCCTCTTGCTGAGCGGTTGCGCCAACATGAGCGAGACCCAGCAGGATACCGCCAAAGGTGCCGGCATCGGTGCTGTCGTCGGCGCTGTCATAGGCGCTGCCACCGACGGCTCAAAAGGCGCGGCCACGGGTGCGGTGCTGGGCGGTGCGGTGGGCGCAGGCGGCGGCTACCTCTGGTCCAGGAAAATGCAGGACCAGAAAGCCGCGATGGAGCGGGCCACGTCCGGCACCGGCGTCGCCGTGAGCCAGACCGCCGACAACCGCCTCAAGCTCGACATCCCTTCCGATATCTCTTTCGCCACCGCCCGGTCCGACATCAACGCCAGCTTCGCGCCGATTCTCAATCAGTTCGCATCCAGCCTGAACCAGAATCCGGTAACCACGGTGACCATCATCGGCCACACCGACAACACCGGCAGCGATGCTGTCAACAACCCGCTGTCCGTTGACCGCGCCAACAGCACCCGCGACTACCTGGTCGGCCGCGGTGTGGCCCGTAACCGCATTGCAACCGATGGCCGCGGTGAACGCGAGCCGATTGCCGACAACAACACCGCGCAAGGTCGCGCCAAAAACCGCCGCGTGGAAATTTATGTGGCTGAGCCGGCGCAGGCCTCCGCCCGATAATCCTGCGAACGTATCGCCCCAGCACGAAGCACCCTTCGGGGTGCTTTTTCTTGCCTGCCGCCTTTCACACGGGGGTTCCAAGACCCGACGGAAACGCAACGGAAACGCTCTTCTTCCCGCAATTTAAGCGCGCGCCGCTGGACCTTGCCGGTGGTCGTCATCGGCAACGCATCCATCAATCCGATCTTATTTATGATGGACGTTTACCAGGTTAATCCAATGTACAAAGAAAAACGCCTTTCCCGCAGCGAGTTTGTCCCTCTACGCGGGATCAATTACCACGTGCTTGTCTGGGGCGATGTCCCCGGCAGCCTGCCACCGCTGGTGCTGGTGCATGGCTGGATGGACGTGGCGGCGTCTTACCAGTTTTTCATTGACGCCCTGACCGATGCGTTTGTGCAAGGCCGCCGCATCATTGCGCCCGACTGGCGCGGCTATGGACAAACCGGCAGCGGCGGTGCCGACAACTTTTGGTTTCCCGACTACCTGGCCGACCTTGATTTCCTGCTCGACCACTACGCACCCGGACAGCCGGTGGACCTGGTCGGCCACAGCATGGGCGGCAATGTGGCCATGCTGTACAGCGGCGTGCGGCCCGAGCGCATCCGCAAACTGGTTGACCTGGAAGGTTTTGGCATGCCGGCGACCCACCCCAGCCAGGCCCCTGCGCGCTACGCCCAATGGATGGATGAGCTGAAAAGCCTGCACCAGGGCGAGCTGGCGCTCAAACCCTACAAGGACGTCGAAGGTGTGGCCCGGCGCCTGATGCGGACCAACCCCCGGCTGTCACAAGACAAGGCCGATTGGCTGGCGCGGCACTGGGCCAGACCGGACGCCCAGGGCCAGTGGCGCATCCTGGGCGATGCGGCCCACAAAATCAGCAATGCCCAGCTCTACCGCGTCGATGAAGTGCTCGAGGTCTACCGGCGCATCAGCGCACCAACGCTGATGGTGGAGGCCTCGGACGACTCCCTGGGCCGATGGTGGAAAGGCAAATACACGCTGGACGAGTACCATGAACGCCTCCGTTCCGTGCCCCAGGTGGTCACCACCGTCATCGAGGACGCAGGCCACATGCTGCACCACGACCAGCCGGAGCAACTGGCTCGGCGGCTGGAAGACTTCCTGACGTGAGAAAATCTCCCGCTGCATTAAACAATTCAGGATAAAGACCAAATGGACTCAGAACGTATCAACATCATCGGCAACCAGCTCGCGGACCTTGGCAATCGCGTACACGCGCTTCGGGGGTATCTTTGACTACCCTGCCAAAGAACGCAAGTTAAACGAAGTCAACGCGGCGCTGGAAGACCCCAAGGTCTGGGACAACCCCAAGCGCGCCTCGGCCCTCGGCCAGGAGAAAAAATCTCTCGAAGACGTGGTGCATGTCATCGACCGGCTGACCGGGGAACTGGCCGACAACAGCGAACTGTTCGAGCTGTCGAAGAGCGAAGGCGACGAAGCCGGCATGCTGTCGATTGAAACCGAAGCGGCAAAGGTTTCCGCGGAGGTCGAGAAGATGGAGTTCCGCCGGATGTTCAACAACCCGGCCGACCCGCTGAACGCTTTTCTGGACATCCAGGCCGGTGCCGGCGGCACCGAAGCCTGCGACTGGGCCAGCATGCTGCTGCGCCAGTATCTGCGTTATGCCGAGCGCAAGGGCTTCAAAGCGCAGATCGAAGACGAGTCGGCAGGCGACACTGCCGGCATCAAGGGTGCCACCATCAAGATCGAAGGCGAGTACGCCTTTGGCCTGCTGCGCACCGAAACCGGCGTACACCGGCTGGTGCGCAAATCACCGTTCGACTCCTCCGGCGGGCGCCACACCTCGTTCGCCTCGGTGTTTGTGTACCCCGAAATTGACGATTCGATCGAGATCGACATCAATCCTTCCGACGTGCGCACCGACACCTTCCGCGCCAGCGGCGCCGGCGGCCAGCACATCAACAAGACCGACTCGGCGGTGCGCCTGACCCACATTCCCACCGGCATTGTGGTGCAGTGCCAGGACGGGCGCAGCCAACACAGCAACCGCGATGTGGCATGGAAACGCCTGCGCTCGCGCCTGTACGACTTTGAAATGCGCAAGCGTCAGGCCGAGCAGCAAAAGTTGGAGGACAGCAAGACCGACGTGGGCTGGGGCCACCAGATCCGCAGCTACGTGCTGGATCAGAGCCGCATCAAGGACTTGCGCACCAACTACGAGACCTCGGCAACACAGAAGGTGCTCGATGGCGATCTGGATCCGTTTATTGAAGCATCGCTGAAGCAGGGCGTGTAATGTCCCCGCACGCCAAGCCCCCTTACCTTTTAGGAAACCGCCATGTTGCGTGAAGGCCAAGCCACGATCATCCACCGCGCCGACTATACCGCCCCCGCCTACTGGATCGACACCGTCGATCTGTGTTTTGACCTGGATCCGGCCAAGACGCGTGTGCTTAACAAAATGTTGCTGCGCCGCAATGCAGATGTGCCTGCGCAGCCTTTGCGGCTTGACGGCGAGGAACTCAACCTCGCCCGTGTGCTGGTCAACGGCCAAGGAACGTCCTTCAGGAAGGAAGGCGAACAACTGGTGCTGGAAAATTTGCCCGCTGGCACCGATACTTTTGAGTTGGAAATTTTCACCACCTGCTGCCCTGCCAAAAACACCAAGCTAATGGGTCTTTATGTCAGCGACGACTCGTTTTTTACGCAGTGCGAGGCGGAGGGCTTCAGGCGCATCACTTATTTTCTGGATCGCCCTGATGTCATGGCCAGCTACACGGTCACGCTGCGCGCCGACCAGACGAAATACCCGGTGCTGCTGTCCAACGGCAATCTGGTGGAGCAAGGTGGCTTGGAAGACGGCCGCCACTTCGCCAAATGGGTGGACCCGCACAAAAAGCCGAGCTACCTGTTTGCGCTGGTGGCGGGCCAACTGGTCAGCCGTGAGCAGCGCATCATCTCGCGTGCGGGCAAAGAGCACACCCTACAGGTCTACGTGCGCCCGGGTGATCTGGACAAGACCGAGCACGCCATGAACTCGCTCATGGCCTCGGTAGCCTGGGACGAGGCGCGCTTCGGCCTGCCGCTCGATCTGGAGCGCTTCATGATTGTCGCGACCAGCGACTTCAACATGGGCGCGATGGAAAACAAGGGCCTGAACATCTTCAACACCAGGTATGTGCTGGCAAGTCAGGCAACGGCGACCGACACCGACTATTCGAACATCGAAAGCGTGGTCGGCCACGAGTATTTTCACAACTGGACCGGCAACCGCGTCACCTGCCGCGACTGGTTCCAGCTCAGCCTCAAGGAAGGCCTGACGGTGTTCCGCGACCAGGAGTTCTCGCAAGACCTGTGCCTTGAGCCCTCGGCCCGCGCCGTCAAACGCATTGAAAACGTGCGTGTGCTGCGCACCGCGCAGTTTCCCGAAGACGCCGGCCCGATGGCGCACCCGGTGCGGCCCGACAGCTACATCGAAATCAGCAACTTCTACACCGTCACCATTTACGAAAAAGGGGCGGAGCTCGTGCGCATGATGCAGACGCTGGTCGCGAGCAACAACGACCCTTTGGGTCGGGATGGCTTTGCCAAAGGCATGACGCTGTACTTTGAGCGCCACGACGGCCAGGCCGTGACCTGCGACGATTTTGCGCAGGCCATTGCCGATGCCAACCCGACGTCCGACCTGGCGCGCCTCTTGGTGCCGTTCAAGCGCTGGTACAGCCAGGCCGGCACGCCGCGCCTGCATGGCCAAGGCATTTATGACGCCGACGCACGCACTTACACGCTGACCTTGGCCCAAAGCTGCGCGCCCACGCCCGGCCAGCCGGCCAAGGAGCCCTTTGTGATTCCGGTCGCCCTGGGCCTGATCGGCGCCGATGGCGCCGATCTGCCGCTGCAACTGGCCGGCGAGGCGGCGCCGGTCGCCGCGCCGCGTACCTTCGTGCTGACGCGCGCCAGCGAAACGCTGTGCTTTGTCAACGTGGACGCCGAACCGGTCCCGTCAATACTGCGGGCTTTCAGCGCGCCGGTGGTGCTGGCGTTTGCCTACAGCGACGAGCAACTGCTGCACCTGCTGGCCAACGACTCCGACCCCTTCAACCGCTGGGAAGCCGGACAGCGGCTGGCGGTCAGACTTGCTATCAAATCAATCACCGCTTCCGCTCATTCCGCGGAAGAAGCCCCACTCGATGACGCCTATGTCCAGGCGATGCGCAGCGTGCTGCGGCATCCCACACTGGACGCAGCCTTCAAGGACCTGGTGCTGACCCTGCCGTCGGAAACCTATCTGGCCGAGCAGCTCGATGTGGTGGACCCGCAGCGCATCCATGCGGTGCGCGAAGCGATGCGCCTGCAACTGGCGACCGCACTGGCCGCGGATTGGGAAGCCGCTTACGAAGCCCACCACGCGAACGGCGCTTACACGCCCGACCCGCTGTCGTCGGGCCGCCGCGCCCTCGCCGGCATGGCGCTGACGCAACTGTGCCTGGCAGCAACGTCTACCGGTGATTCGGTCTGGCCCGGCAAGATTTATCAGCGTTTCAAAAACGCCGGCAACATGACCGACCGCTTCAACGCGCTGGCGGCGCTGGTCTCCAGTGCCCACCCACTGGCGGCAGAGGCTCTGCCCCGTTTCCATTCGATGTTCAAGGACGAGGCGCTGGTGATCGACAAATGGTTTGGCCTGCAGGCCGGTGCGCCCGACCGCGGCGGCAACATCATGCCGGCGGTACGCCAGTTGATGAAGCACCCTGACTTCAGTCTGCGCAACCCGAACCGGGCCCGCAGCGTCGTCAGCACCTTCTGCCAGGCCAACCCGGCGGCTTTTCATCGTCTAGATGCGTCCGGTTATGTCTTCTGGAGTGATCGGGTGATCGAGCTCGACGCCATCAACCCGCAGGTTGCCGCCCGTCTGGCCCGCGCACTGGACCGCTGGAAAAAACTGGCCGAACCCTACCGCAGCGCGGCGCGCGAAGCCCTTGTCCGGGTCGCCGCCAAAGCCGATTTGAGCAAAGACACCCATGAGGTGGTGACGCGCGCGCTGGCTGATTGACCCACCGTTCGGACTGGGCCGCCTGTCCTGAGCCCGGTCGAAGGGGTCGAAGCCCCTCGACAAGCCCGGCCAATACACTTGAAGGAAGCATCCATGTCGCAAAAAATATCCCTGACCCGCTACCTGGTAGAGCAGCAGCGCATGGAAGGCCATATCCCTTCGCAATTGCGCCTGCTGCTGGAAGTGGTCGCGCGCGCCTGCAAACGCATCAGCCAGGCCGTCAACAAGGGCGCGCTCGGCGGCGAAAACAGCATATTGGGCACGGCCGGCAGCGAGAACGTGCAGGGTGAAGTGCAAAAGAAGCTCGACATCATCGCCAACGAAGTGCTGATCGAAGCCAACGAATGGGGCGGTCACCTGGCGGCCATGGCGTCGGAGGAAATGGACGGCATTTATGTGGTGCCCAACCGCTACCCGCAAGGCGAGTACCTGCTGCTGTTCGATCCGCTCGACGGCTCCAGCAACATCGACGTGAACGTCAGCATCGGCACCATCTTCAGCGTGCTCAAGATGCCCGAGGATGACCGGGGGGTGGACGAGGGCGACTTCCTGCAGCCCGGACGCCAGCAGGTCGCTGCGGGCTATTGCGTCTACGGCCCGCAGACGACGCTGGTGCTGACCGTGGGCGACGGTGTCGCGATGTTCACCCTGGACCGTGAGCAGGGCTCGTTTGTGCTGATCGAAGAGAACGTGCGGATTTCGCCCGACACCCAGGAGTTCGCCATCAACATGAGCAACATGCGGCACTGGGATGAACCGGTCAGGCGCTACATCGACGAATGCCTGGCAGGCCAGGAAGGCCCGCGCGGCAAAAACTTCAACATGCGCTGGGTAGCCAGCATGGTGGCCGACGTCCACCGCATTTTGTGCCGTGGCGGCATCTTCATGTACCCCTGGGACAAGCGCGAACCCGACAAGGCCGGCAAGCTGCGCCTGATGTACGAAGCCAACCCCATGAGCTGGCTGATCGAGCAGGCCGGCGGCGCCGCCACCAACGGCCATCAACGGATTTTGGACATCCAGCCCACCAAGCTGCACGAGCGGGTCAGCGTGATCCTGGGCTCGAAGAACGAGGTCGAGCGGGTCACCGGCTACCACGCCAAGCTATAATTGTGGGCTGTATTTCAGAATAAGCCGGTGTAGCTCAGTCGGTAGAGCAGCTCATTCGTAATGAGAAGGTCGGGTGTTCGATTCATCTCTCCGGCACCAAACAGTAGAAAAGCCTCCCTTGTGGAGGCTTTTTTCATTTCCGTGATCGTGCCGATCCGGGCGGATACCTTTTTCTCTGCAGAAAAGGCAAGTCAACAGGACCAAGCATCCACGAAGTATCCTTGAGCGTCCAACCGCCCGACGACCTTCCCGCTGACTCGATGCTCTCGCTGACCGCCCTCCTCTGCCCGCAATGCGCAGCACCGCTGCCGCGCGCAGCGCGTTGGCGCACGGTGCAGTGCGCCTACTGCGGCGCCACCATCATGCGTGGCGAAGAGATGGTCGAGCGAAGCGACTTCAGGGCCGCCTGGTTGCGCGCCGAAGCCGAGACGGCCTCGGGCCAGGTCTATCGCTGGCGGCAAGCCAGTTACCTGCTGAAGGCACAGGTGGGCAAAGGCGCGCATTGCGACGTGCTGTTGGCAGAGCGGCTGGGTGCCCTGCACGAACGCGTGACGATGAAGATAGCCCGTGAGCCTGCGCACCGCGACGCACTCGCCCACGAGTTGCAGATACTGCTGGCGCTGCAGGCGATTCAGGCGCCGGGCGCCGCTTACTACACGCGCCGGTTGCCGCAGGCGGTCGGGTCCGGCCGTGCCGACAGGGGCTCGGGCGACCTGCCCGATGCGCTGGTGCTGCGCAACCCCGCAGGCTATTGGGGAAGTCTGGCCGACGTGCTGCAGACACAACCCCACGGCATCGACCCGCGCCACGTCGTCTGGATCTGGCGCCGCATGCTCGAAGTCCTCGGTTTCCTGCACGCCAATGGCTGGTCGCACGGCAACATCGCGCCGGAACATGCGCTGGTGCACCCGCGCGACCACGGCATTCTTCTGGTCGGCTGGCGCCAGGCGTGTCAGGGCAGTGCCAGCGCGCATGCCGAAGCGGCTGCCCGCGACCTGCGCCAGAGCGCCTGGACCGTGCGGCTGCTGCTGCAGGACGCCCGTGCACCCGCCCCACTCGCCGAGTTGCTGCATGCCTGCAGCGACGATGTACAGGCTTGCATGCGGCTGGGTGCCACGGGCATCGAGGCGGAACTCTCCAACGCCGCCCGCGCCGCTTTCGGTACACCGCAATTCGTTCGTTTCGATCCCGCGCCGCACGGCGCCTGAACCTCAGAGGAACACGTCAATGGGCTACGGAAATTACTCGCATGCTGCACATGCCGCACTGGTCGCCGATCGCGCGACGCAGTCGGGCAACGAAGTCTTCACGCAGCGCGGCACCCACCCGCTGATGAACCCGCACGGCCTCAAGGTGCGCGAGTCGCGCGATAACGCCGACCATCCGAACTCGCTGGCCGTTGTGTTTGCGCTGGACGTCACAGGCTCGATGGGCGACATACCGCGACTCCTCGCCACGCGCGAACTGCCGACGTTCATGAAGCTGCTCACCGACTGCGGCGTCGCCGACCCGCAACTGCTGTTCATGGCGATCGGCGACGCCACGTCGGACCGTGCAGCGCTGCAGGTCGGCCAGTTCGAGTCGACCGCCGAACTGATGGACCAGTGGCTGACCTGGAGCTACCTGGAGGGCGGCGGCGGCGGCAGCGGCGAAGAGAGCTACGAGCTCGCCTTCTACGTGCTGGCCCAACACACCGACACCGACTGCTGGGCCAAGCGCAAGAAGCGGGGCTACCTGTTCATGACCGGTGACGAGTTGCCCTATCCAGCCGTCTCGCGCCACCAGATCGAGGCGCTCATCGGCGAGAAGCTCGACGAGGACATCCCGATCGAGGAAGTCATCGCGGCGGCCGCCGAGAGCTATCACCTGTTTTTCCTCATCCCCGACGCTCAGCGCCGGCGCCGCTGTGAGCCGCGCTGGCGCGAGCTGCTGGGCGACCATGTGATCTGCCTCGACTCGCCCGACGATGCCTGTGCCGTGGCGGCAGGCATCGTGGCGTTGACCGAACATGCAACGCCGAGCCTGGAGGCGCTCACGAAGGTGCTGGCAGCGAACGGCACGCCGCGTGAACGCATTGCGACCGTGGCCCATGCACTGGAAGCCTACGCCGAACTGCTCGACCCGAACGCACCCCAGCGTGTCCACCACAGCACCAGCGGCTCGGCTCGCCCTGGCAGCTGGTGGAAGAAGCTGTTCGGTTGAAGACAACGTGGCTCGCGGCCTGACCCGCTACACGTCACTGTTGGGACTGGGCTTCGGCGATTGCGGCAAGGGCCTGTTCACCGACTACTTCTGCCATGTCGACGAGGTCCACACGGTGGTGCGCTTCAACGGTGGCGCGCAGGCCGGGCACAACGTGGTGCGCCCGGACGGCCGGCATCACACCTTCTCGCAGTTCGGCGCCGGCAGCTTCAACCAGGGCGTGGCCACGGTGCTTGCGAGCCCGGTGGTCGTGCATCCGACCGGCCTCCTGGCGGAGAACGAATACCTTCGCCGCGCCGGGATCGTGGATGCCCTGTCGCGCGTGCGGATCGATGCACGCTGCAGGGTCACCACGCCCTTTCATCAAGCTGCAGGCCGCCTGCGCGAATGGGCGCGCGGCCCGCAGGCCCATGGGAGCTGTGGCGTGGGCGTCGGCGAAACCGTGCGACAAGCGCTCGCGCATCCCGACACGGCGCTTCACTACGGCGACTTGCCCCATCGTGCGAGAACGCTCGATAAGCTCGAAGCCATTCGCGCAGCGCTTCGTCTGGAGTTCAAGGATGCAATGCCATGGCACGACGCGGCGTTGGCCGAGCGCGCGCTTCTCGAGGACGACGATGTGGCGTTGCGCTGGCTGAACGCGCTGCAGCCTTGCATTGCGCAGGCCCCTCCAGTGGACAGGGCCACCATTGCGCAGCGCCTGGCCCGGCCCGGCGGTGTCGTTTTCGAAGGCGCGCAGGGCGTGCTGCTCGACGAGTGGCGCGGCTTTCATCCGCACACCACGTGGAGTTCCATATCGACGCAGGCCGTCGATGCCGTGCTGTCGGACCTGGGGATCGACGCCCGGATCCGGCATCTCGGCGTACTCCGCGCTTACTTGACACGCCATGGAGCCGGGCCGCTTCCGACCGTGGACGTCGCACTGGACGCACTGGCAGAGCCGCACAATGCCGATGCTGGCTGGCAGGGGCGCTTTCGCCGGGGCCATCCCGACGAAGTCCTGCTGCGCTACGCGTTGAAGTCGGTCGGGCCACTCGACGGCTTGCTGGTCAGTCACCTGGATGCGGTGGACGCAGCACCGGGTCTGCAATGGTGCAGAGCTTACGAAATGGCCAATACAGAAGACATCGTCACCGATCTACCGTGGAAGCATGAGTCAGACCTGACGCATCAACAGGCGCTGACTTCACTGCTTCAAAACATCACGCCACGCTACGAACAACATCGAATTGCATCGCCCGCGCAATGGATAGGTCGGGCAGAAGAACTATCAGGGTTACCGGTTCTACTGGGTTCTTTCGGGCCGACGCACAGGGACGTCCGGCAGCTTGCCGAACACGCGCCGGCATGGGCAGCAAGGCCCTGACTTCAGGCCAGACGCTTTTCCGCGCGTCGATCACGACGCAGCAAGTTCCTGATACCAGCCGATGTTCATGGAACGTCGTGCGCGGGGCGTCGCGGCGGTCGCCTGCGGAATCACCACACCCATGAGAACGCCCTGGACACCAACGGCATCGAAATCCGTCGTCTGAAGCAATATCTGTTGCTGTGGATTGGCGCGGTAGCGCGCAGTGGCCATTGCATCGATGCGGTCGGCGTGGCGGTCGTACGCCGCAAGCAAGGTCTCGCCGTCGCCCGAGGCGCCGAACAGGTCTCTCAAGGGGTCTTCGCCAATCTGCGCGATCACGCGGGTGCCGTCGTGACCATCAGGGTAAATGGCGAACCGCACGGTCGCCGTGTCGAAACAGAAGATCGCTTCGCGTGTCATGTGATGTCTCCGTCTTTTAGTGGCGGAAATATTTCACATATTTGGTGCACACCACCTCAGGTCAGCAACGCATGCGGATGTCGGATTCCTCCTACGGCCCAGCTTCGCGAGCGGGTCGTCAGATGAACTGCACAAGCGCCATGACGACGGACAACGTCACCAGCGCCAACCCGGTCGACACCACCACGCTGGCGGTGACCACGTCCTCGGCGGTCTTGTAGCGCTGCGAAAACAGGAACACGTTCGCGCCGATCGGCAGCGCAGCCGCCACCACCATCACGCTCAACGGCAGACCCCGCACACCGAGCAGCCAGCCGATGCAGAACACCAGGAGGGGATGCACCACGTTCTTGATCACCGCCTGCGTGAGCGCACTGCGCCAGTGCGCGCCGACCCGTGTCAACGCGAGCGTGATGCCCACCATGACCAGGGCGACAGGACTGAAAGCCTGGCCCAGCAGCTGGATCGGCTTGTCGACGAATTCGGGCATGACCCAGCCTGTCTGCGCAAACAGCAGCCCGGCGAGGATGGGCAGTGGCACCGGGTGCAGGACGGCATTGCGCAACGCGCGGCCTACGGTGCGCACCATGGCGCCGCGCTCGGCCGCCTGGTGCGCGGCCTGCTCCCTGGCCACGGCCAGCTCCAGCACCAGGGTCGCACTGGTCAACAGCACCAGCGAATGCAGCGAGATGAGCGTGAGCAGCACCACCATGCCCTCGGGCCCGAAGGCGAGCGCGACCAGCGCAATGCCGATCATCACGGTGTTGCTGAAGGTGTTGGCCAGCGCCAGCACGGCCGCCGTGCGATTGAAGCCGCGCCAGACGAGGGTTGCGGCAAAGATCAGCCCTGCGCCAATGAAGTAGGCCGCGACCGGGCGCAGGCTGAGATCCTGCACACGCACCGCGCTCATCGCGCGAAAGAGCAAGGCCGGCGCGAGCAGCAGGAAGATCAGGTTCGACAGGTCCTTGATCGCCCCCGCCGTCACCCAGCCGCGCCGTCCGGCGAAATAGCCCGCCGCGATGAGCAGCACGACGGGCATGAGGGAAGAAAGGACTGAAGCATTCACCGCGGCGAGCATAACTGCGCGCTGCGGCCATCCGCTGGGGTCGACACCCGTCAGAAGGTCGCGCGCAGGCCCACCTTCAGCGAGCGGCCCGGCTGCGGCGCGGCCGGGTAGACCGTCGTCGTCAGGATCGAGGTCGCACTGTAGGCCAGCTTGTTCGTGAGGTTGTCCAGGCGCGCGTACCAGGTCAGCGTGGCGCGCTCGACCTTCATCCGGTAGGTCAACGCGGCGTTCCACAGCGTATACCCCGCAGTCTCGCGGTCGCCGATCGACGGCACGCGGTCTTGCGCGGCATAGCTGTCGAAGCCGAAGCGGCCCGTCCATGGACCGTTGCCGTAGGCCAGCGTGGCGCCCACGCGCAGCGGTGAGATGCGCGGCAGCGGCTCGCCGGTGTCGGTGTTGGTCGCTCGCACGAGGTCACCGCGCCATTCGAGGTCGAGCGTGCTGCCATCGCTCGAGCGCGTGAATCCGTTGCCGCCCATCAGGCGTTGCCTCCCGCTGGCTTCGATGCCGGCGAAGCGCGCACGCACGCCGTCGTACGCGTACTCGGCGATGCCGTCTTCGGTGCCGGCCGCGACGGGCGCACCTTCTTCGTCGAGCGTGCGACCGGTGGCGGTCAGGCCGATGTAGTTGTCGAAGCGCGTCACGTACGCGTTCACCCGAGCGTTGTTGGGACCCGACTTCCACTCGGCGCCGATGTCCAGGCCCAGCGACTTCTCCTTCTTCAGCTGCGTATCACCCAGTTCCCATGCGGCCGTGGCCAGGTGCGGCCCGTTGGCGAAGAGCTCGTAGTCCTTGGGTGCGCGCTCGGTATAGGCGATGTTGGACGTCAACTGCCACTGCGGCGCCAGATTCACCAGCGCGCCGAGCGCAGCGCTGTGCGGGTTGAAGCTACGCCCACCCGTCGAGAAGCGCGTGATCGACAGGTCGTCCGGATAGCCGAAAGAGCTGACCTTGGTCTGCTCGGTGCGCGCGCCGAAGCTCAGGCGCCCCCATGAAGTGGCAAGCTCCTCATGCAGGAACAGCGCGTTCGACACGGTGCGGCTGTGCGGCGCAAAGGCCTCCGCGCCGTCGGCCGAGAAGTCGCTGCGCTCGCTGGTGAAGCCGACGAGACCTTCGACATTGCCGATCTTGCGATGCCGTGCCTCGATGCGCAGGTCGTCGCTCTTGTTGGTGAACACGGTGCCGGTCTCGCTGCCTTCGTATTCGGTGTGCTGGTAGTCGGTGCGGTTGAGCTTGGCGTGCACGCTGGTGAAGAAGCCGCCTGGACGCCACTCGCCTTCGAGCGCATAGCGATCGGACTTCATGCCGATGGTCACGTCGTCCTCGGCCACCGTGCCGTAGGTGCTGCGGTAGCTGCTGGCCGACGCGCCGATCCAGCCCTGGTCGAGAAACAGCGTGCCGCCGATGGCCCCGCCATGCGCGCTGTTGGCGGAATTGCAGATCTTGCGCGCGATGCCGGGCGAACCTGGTTTGGCGCAGTCCAGGTCGATCGGCACCGACACGTCGTCGGACTTGCGATCGAAGGCATCGACGTGCAGCGCGAAGCGGTCATTGCCGCCCTCGAGCACGACGCCACCCGATTTTTCCTTGTTGCCCGTGGCGTAGCCCAGGTCGGCACGTCCGCCGAAACCGTTGATCGGTTCGGTCGGAATGCGGTTGTCGATCACGTTGACCACGCCCCCCACGGCACTGCCGCCGTACTGGAGCGCCGACGGGCCGCGCAGTACTTCGACGCGCTCGGTGACCAGCGCATCGACCGGCACCGCATGGTCATAGCTCAGCGCCGATGCGTCGGGGGCGGAACCGCCGTTCTGCAGGATGCGGATGCGGTCGCCGTCCTGCCCGCGGATGCTCGGGCGGCTGGCGTTGGGGCCGAAATAGCTGCTGCTGACGCCCGGCAGCGTGTTGAGCGTCTCGCCGAGCGTGGACGTGCCACGCAGCAGCAGCGCGTCGCCCTGCAACGTATCGACCGGCGCGATGAGGTCGGTGGCGCCAAGGGGATTGCCCGTGACGGTCACCTCCTTGAGGGTCGGGCTTGGCGCGTTGTTGTCGGCTTGCGCATGCGCAGCCAGGGAAAGGAAAGACAGGGCGGCAACCGCCAGCGCGTTGCGACGAAAAATGGAAGACATAGAGAGCACTCGTTGAATCGATAGGCAGCCCACCGCCACCCATCAAGCAGGTGCAGTGAACCGAACTCGGGGGGATTCAGCGAGAAAGAGGCGGGCCGCGCGCGTCGAACAGCGTGACCCAGCGGGCCAGCACTTCGCCTTCGAACCAGGCGAAGGTGGCGGTGGGCAGGAAAATCGGCAGTGCAACGAAAGGCACGGACGGCATGGCACTGCCGTGCGCCAACTGGTCGTAAAGGCGGCAGTCGGCGTCGCTGTGGTGGCCGGCGAACAGGGCGTGCAGCCCGTGCGCGCCATGGTCGGTCGGGTCGGCTCGGTCAGTGCGGTCGACCTGATGGGCATGATCGCCGCGATCGCCGCGCCCTGCCTGGGTCGCCGCTGCGCCGATGGCCTTCAGGCCCGGGACGTGCATCGTCTCGTGCATCAACCCGAGCGTTGCAGCCAGCCAGACCGCGAGCGCCAGCACCATGAACAGCACGGGCGAGCGACGTCTGGCGATCAGGCGGGGCGAATGCACAGGGTCAGCGACGCAAGAAAAGAACGAGAGGCAGCAAACGGCGGTCGTTCAGGACTTCACGCGTGCGGCGAAAGTCTTCTGGAACTTCTCGACCTTCGGCCCGACCACGAAGGCGCAGTAGCCCTGGTTCGGATGGTTGACGAAATAGTCCTGGTGGTAGTCCTCGGCCGTCGAGTAGTCGGCCAGCGGCACCACCTCGGTCACGATGGGCACACTGTACGTGCGGCTCTCGCCGATCTCGCGGATGACGGCGTCGGCCACCTCGCGCTGCGCATCGTCGACGTAATAGATGCCGCTGCGGTACTGGGTGCCCACGTCGTTGCCCTGGCGGTTCAGCGTGGTGGGGTCGTGGATCACGAAGAAGATCTCCAGCACCTCGCGCAGAGAGATCACGCCCGGATCGAACTGCAGCTTGACCACTTCGACCACGCCCGTACGACCCGTACAGACCTGCTCATAGGTCGGGTTCTTGACTTGCCCGTTGCTGTAGCCCGACTCCACGTCGACCACGCCCTGCACGCGGTCGAACACGGCTTCGGTGCACCAGAAGCAACCGCCACCCAGAACGATGGTTTCGGTCGACGATGGCGAAGAAGATGTGGACATGGAGGAACTCCGGCAGATGGCAGCAAAGGGACCGATCCCCTATTGTCGCGGCTTGACGGGCCAAGTGCAGCTGACTACATTACTAACCCGTCAGTCATTAATTATTGCTTCGTGGCCTCCTCCCGCCGTTTCTTCAGCGACAAGCTCTGTCCCGTGCGCGCCAAGCGCGAACGGCGCAAGGAAGCGCGCCCGGGAGAACTGATCGCCGCCGCACTCGACCTCTTCGTGGAAAAAGGCTTTGCCGCCACGCGCGTGGACGAAGTGGCAGCACGTGCGGGCGTTTCCAAGGGCACGCTGTTCCTGTACTTTCAGAGCAAGGAAGAGCTCTTCAAGGCGGTCGTTGTCGAAAACCTGTCGGGGCGCTTCGTCGAGTGGAACGCGGAATTCGAAGTGTTCGAAGGCAGCGCCAGCGACATGCTGCGGTACTGCCTGCGGGTGTGGTGGGAACGGGTGGGCTCCACCAAGGCATCGGGCCTGACCAAGCTGCTCATGAGCGAAGGCGGCAATTTTCCGGAGCTCGCGGAGTTCTATCGCCAGGAGGTCGTGCATCCAGGCCATGCGCTGGTACGCCGAATCCTGCAACGCGGCATCGACAGCGGCGAGTTCGCACCCGTCGACCTCGATCACGCGATCTATGCCGTCATCGCGCCGATGATGTTCCTCATGCTCTGGAAGCATTCGACGCCCATGTGCATCGACGGCAAGTCCGAGCTGGACCCGGAAACGTTCATTGCGGTGCAGACCGAGATCGTGCTGCAGGGCCTGCTGGCCCGGCCAAGCGCCTAAAATTGAAGGTTTGTCCTGCGCCCCCAACGGAAAAAAGCCCCATGACCACCCTTGCCCCCGCACCCCTCGAACGCCTGCGCTTCAACATGATCGAGCAACAGATCCGTCCCTGGGACGTGCTCGACCTCGAGATCCTCGATCAACTCGCTGTGATGCGCCGTGAAGAATACGTGCCCGAAGCGCACCGCGCGCTGGCCTTCTTCGACATGGAAATCCCGCTGGACGGCAGTGGTGTCGGCTCGCTGCCCGGCCAGACCATGCTGTCGCCGCGCGTGGAAGCCCGCACGCTGCAAGACCTGCACGTGCAAAAGCACGAGTCCGTGCTCGAGATCGGCACCGGTTCCGGTTTCATGGCCGCCCTGCTCGCCTACCGCGCCGCCAGCGTCCTGTCGCTGGAAATCGATCCTGCGCTGGCCGCCCGCGCCGCGCAGACACTTGCACGCAACGGCGTGACCAACGTCGAGGTGCGCAATGCCGACGGCGCCACGCCCCTGCCCAGCGGCCCGAGCTTCGACGTGATCGTGCTGAGCGGCTCGGTCGCGCGCGTCCCGCAGAACCTGCTGGGCTCGCTGAAGGTGGGTGGCCGGCTGGCAGCGATCGTCGGCGATGAGCCGATGATGCGCGCAACCTTCGTGACCCGCGTGAGCGAAGGCAAGTGGGACACCCTCCAGCCCTGGGACACGGTCGCGCCGCGCCTGCTGAGCTTCCCCGAGCCGTCGCGCTTCAACTTCTGAAGCGGCCACGCCCATGATCGACCAAGTCCGCCCGGCCGACGTCGCCGCCTGGTTTGCACACGAAGAGCAGGCGCAACCGGTGCTGCTCGACGTGCGCGAGCCGTGGGAACTGCAGACCGCCAGCGTGGTGCCGCAAGGCTTCGCGCTCGTGGCGATCCCGATGAACGAGATCCCCGGCCGCCTGGCCGAGCTCGATCCTGGCCAGCGCATCGCGTGCCTGTGCCATCACGGCGCGCGCAGCCAGCGCGTGGCCGCCTTTCTGGCGCAGAACGGTTTTGACCAGGTGGCCAACGTTGCAGGCGGCATCGACGCCTGGTCGGCCACGCACGACACGACCGTCCCGCGTTACTGATTTTTTTCCAGGACCCTTCGATGCCCGTGCGCCGGTTACTTCCTCTTTCCGCAGCACTGGCCGCCGTGCTGGCCCTGCCGGCCCATGGTCAAAGCCTGGTCGACCTCTACGAATCGGCTCGGGTCTACGACGCCACCTACCAGGGCGCACGCGCGCAGTTCGAGGCCAACCTGGCACGCGCAGCGCAGGCCAAGGCGGGCATCCTGCCGTACGTGGCAGCTTCGGCAGGTGCGTCGCGCACCAGCCAGGACGTCGACGTGATCGCCAATGCGCCGCGCGCATCGGAAACGCGCGACTACAGTATGCAGACCGCGGGCATCAACGCTTCGCAGCCGCTGTACCGGCCGGCCGCCTGGGCCACCTACGAGCAAGGCAAGCGCCAGGCCGAGATCGCCGAAGCGGCGCTGATCAGTGCCGACCAGGACCTGATCGTTCGCGTAGGCCAGGCGTACTTCGACGTGCTGGCGAGCCAGGACTCGCTGGCCCTCGTGCGTGCGCAGAAGACTGCGGTGGCCGAGCAGCTGGCCTTTGCCAAGCGCAACTTCGAGGTCGGCACCTCCACCATCACCGATTCGCGCGAGGCGCAGGCCCGCTACGACCTGGTCATCGCCCAGGAAATCGCCGCGGAAAACGACCTGCAGGTGCGCCGCATCGCGCTCGACCAACTGGTCGGCCGGCCTGGCAGCGCGCCGGTG
This sequence comes from Polaromonas sp., assembly GCA_030655515.1. Taxonomy (GTDB): domain Bacteria; phylum Pseudomonadota; class Gammaproteobacteria; order Burkholderiales; family Burkholderiaceae_C; genus Polaromonas. Next base: position 98,633 of record JAURVI010000043.1, read on the forward strand.
CCGCTCGCCGCGCCGGTGGTGCTGCCACAGCCCGACCCGGCCGACAGCAACCGCTGGGTCGCGCAGGCGGAGGCGGTGCATCCGGCCATCCGCCAGGCCCTCATTGCCGTTGACGTGGCCACCCTGGAGATCAGGAAGGCCGAAGCCGGCCACAAGCCCACCCTGGACGCCACGCTGGGCTACAACTTCGCGCACAACCCCAACGGCACGAGCACGACGGCCGTCGGCACACGGGTCAAGGCGGCCAGCATCGGCGTGAACTTCAACCTGCCGCTGTTTGCCGGCTACGCGACCGAGAATCGCGTGCGCGAAACGCTGGCCCTCGAAGACCAGGCGCGCGCCACGCTTGAGGCCACGCGCCGCAACGTGACGCAGGCCACGCGCACCGCCTTTCTCGGCCTGGTTTCAGGCGCGGGCCAGGTGAAGGCGCTGGAAGCCGCCGAAGCATCGAGCCAGAGCGCACTCGATGCGAACAAACTGGGCTATCAGGTGGGCGTGCGCATCAACATCGACGTGCTGAATGCACAAAGCCAGCTGTTCCAGACCAAGCGCGACCTCGCGCTGGCCCGCTACAACGTGCTGCTCGGCAACCTGAAGCTGCGTCAGGCCAACGGGACGTTGACCCAGAGCGACCTGTTGCCGATCAACGCGACGCTGGCCACTGCGGGCGGTCCGGTCAACGCGCCCGCCGGCGCGGTACGCTGAACCAGCCTTACTGCTCAGTCGAGGCTGGGTTCCGCCCGCTCTTCAGCTACGCCCGGCTCGGTGGCGACTGCCACCGGCACCGCCGATTCGGCCAACGCCAACACCGCGGCAGCCGTGCGCTGCGCAGCGCCGCGATTGGCCGAGGCGAACTCCCTGGCTGCTTCGACCATCGCGCCGCGGCGGGCGACATCGGCCACCAGCGCCAGCGCGGCGGTGATCGCCTGCGTCATGGTCTCCACGCGCACCGCGGCGCCCGCGGCGAGCGACAGTTCGGCCGCTTCAGCGAAGTTGAAGGTCGACGGGCCGAAGACCATCGGGCAGCCACAGGCAGCGCCCTCGATCAGGTTCTGGCCGCCGAAGGCCTCGAAGCTGCCGCCCAGCAACGCCACGTCGGCCAGGCCGTAGTAGAGCGCCATTTCGCCGATCGAATCGCCCAGCCAGATTTCTTCCTGCGTGGGCGCGCCGGCGGTGCTGCGCCGCGCGACAGGAAAGCCGTTGGCTTCGATCAGTGCCGCCACTTCGTCGAAGCGCTGTGGATGTCGCGGCACGATCATCCACTGCACGCCCGCGACCTGGCGCGCAATCGAATTGACGCCCGGTTGCTCGGCCGGCAATGGCGCGCCCGCACCGAAATGCTTCAGCGCGTCCAGAAAAAGCTGCTCTTCGCCGTCGCGTGAACTCGCCAACACCACCAGCGGCCGTGGCAGGTGCGCGCGGAACTGGCTGGCAGCCGCCAGCTGACGTTGATCGGGCGCCGCATCGAACTTGAGGTTGCCGTAGACGCCTTCGACCTTGGCACCCAGCGACACCAGTCGGTGCGAATCGGCTTCGGTCTGCGCCCACGCGGCGGCCAGCGAAGAGTACGCAGGGCGCGCCAGCCAGCCCAGGCGCTCTGCCGATGCCAGTGAACGTTCGTTCAGGCGCGCGTTCGCCAGCACCAGCGGAATGCGGCGCTCGGCGCAGGCGGCCACCATTTCGGGCCAGACCTCGGTTTCCATCAACACGCCGATGCGCGGCGAAAAACGGTCGAGGAAGCGGGCCACGGCCTTGGGCGTGTCCCAGGGCTGCCACACCTGCAGGTCGCCCGGCTCCAACAGCTTGGCGCCCTCTTCCCGGCCCGTGGCGGTGCCATGGGTCAGCAAGATGGGGATGCCCGGGTGCTGGCGCCGGAGTTCGGTGATCAGGATGCCGGCCGCACGCGTCTCGCCAAGCGACACCGCATGCACCCAGCACCAGCCGGTGCCGACGGCCGCCGCGTCGTACTGGCCGAAACGCTCTTCGACCGCCACGGCATAGCCGGGCTCGGCGACGGCGCGCTTGCGCAGCTTGCGCCGCACGAGCGGCTGGGCGAGGGAGGTGAGGACGCCGTAGAGGCGCAGCGACAGGGAACGCACGTGTGGAGGGTCTCGTCTTTTTTTCGTCAGTTCAATGGG
>JAURVI010000019.1 GCA_030655515.1 Polaromonas sp.
GCGAACTCACAAATACTTTGCCTGCAATTTGCGTCATGTCGTTTCAATCCGCGCCCATCATCACTGACGGGCGAACCTGATTTGGCCTTGATGACAGCGCCGAACTGGTGTTTCAATCCGCGCCCATCATCACTGACGGGCGAACTCTCAGGCGGAGGTCAACGCCGGTGTTGAGGACGCGTTTCAATCCGCGCCCATCATCACTGACGGGCGAACCGTGGCCTTGCTGCAGTAGGCCTGCTGCCACAAGCCGTTTCAATCCGCGCCCATCATCACTGACGGGCGAACCGCGCTCACGCTGACATCGCCCGTCGCCGGCGTGTTTCAATCCGCGCCCATCATCACTGACGGGCGAACATTTCAACGCCGAGTGGTGCAATGGTGTGCAAGAAGTTTCAATCCGCGCCCATCATCACTGACGGGCGAACTTTGATATTTGCTAGCCGAGACTACGCAGATAGAAGTTTCAATCCGCGCCCATCATCACTGACGGGCGAACTGACGTACTCGATGGTGTGCTCGGCCTCTAGCGCGTTTCAATCCGCGCCCATCATCACTGACGGGCGAACACATAGGGGCCAAAGGTAGCGTGGTGTCAAATCGGTTTCAATCCGCGCCCATCATCACTGACGGGCGAACCGAAGGGTGCTGCTGCCACCCTGGTTCCGGGTACGTTTCAATCCGCGCCCATCATCACTGACGGGCGAACGGGCATCGGCCAACTTCTGCTGGAGCATGTCGGAGTTTCAATCCGCGCCCATCATCACTGACGGGCGAACGACGTCGGTCTGGGTCGGTGGCTGGCAGCACGCAGTGTTTCAATCCGCGCCCATCATCACTGACGGGCGAACACCAACGGAACCGACGACAGCGGGGGAAACGAAAGTTTCAATCCGCGCCCATCATCACTGACGGGCGAACTTGGCGGTCCGCATCTCTGCGGACAACTCACGGAAGTTTCAATCCGCGCCCATCATCACTGACGGGCGAACCTCAAGTCTCCGGTCGGTTAAATCAGGGGTGGCGTGTTTCAATCCGCGCCCATCATCACTGACGGGCGAACGGGGTCGACGTGAGGGACGGCACGGGCGCGTTCAGTTTCAATCCGCGCCCATCATCACTGACGGGCGAACTTTTCGAGCTCGGCCGCGGCCGCCTCCAGCAAGTTGTTTCAATCCGCGCCCATCATCACTGACGGGCGAACGGCTGCCGCCTGGTCGGCGCTGCGCTTGCCGTCGTTTCAATCCGCGCCCATCATCACTGACGGGCGAACAGGATGTTGAGGCACTGGCCCGCCCAATCGCGGCTGTTTCAATCCGCGCCCATCATCACTGACGGGCGAACAAAACATCTGCGAACAAGTCAAATCGACCAAACAGTTTCAATCCGCGCCCATCATCACTGACGGGCGAACGCACTCCCACTCGGAACAAGTGCACCAGTAATAGGTTTCAATCCGCGCCCATCATCACTGACGGGCGAACACGATGAAGAACACCTTCCACATCGAGGACAATTGGTTTCAATCCGCGCCCATCATCACTGACGGGCGAACAACACACTGCCAACGCTGAATTCAACATTCATTGAAGTTTCAATCCGCGCCCATCATCACTGACGGGCGAACCAGAGGAACACTACAAACGCTACGACTACTTAGGAGTTTCAATCCGCGCCCATCATCACTGACGGGCGAACCTCGCACAGCGTCCATATACCGAGTCAGATGCGTGGTTTCAATCCGCGCCCATCATCACTGACGGGCGAACTTTTTTTGTCAAAAGTGTGAGCGTAAGCAGTCTGGTTTCAATCCGCGCCCATCATCACTGACGGGCGAACGAAAAAGCAGAACTATCACACCCGAGACAGCAGCAGTTTCAATCCGCGCCCATCATCACTGACGGGCGAACAGCAAGACTTGTCAAGCAAGTTCCTGCAATAGGTGGTTTCAATCCGCGCCCATCATCACTGACGGGCGAACATACTGCGTTGAAAACATCGCAGCAACAAGAGGCGTTTCAATCCGCGCCCATCATCACTGACGGGCGAACTTTGGGCCAATGCCAACACGAGCAGTTGCCAAATGTTTCAATCCGCGCCCATCATCACTGACGGGCGAACATTTGGGCCAATGCCAACACGAGCAGTTGCCAAATGTTTCAATCCGCGCCCATCATCACTGACGGGCGAACAGGCAAAACGCTATGAGAGCCATGAGGATAATCAGTTTCAATCCGCGCCCATCATCACTGACGGGCGAACCAACACGAGGGAGACCACCGTCAGGGGTGATAGTAGGGTTTCAATCCGCGCCCATCATCACTGACGGGCGAACCGAAGCGCCCCGGAATTTGTCGACGGCGATTTGATGGTTTCAATCCGCGCCCATCATCACTGACGGGCGAACATCTTCGCCATGTGCTCATAGGTGATGACGTTCTTGTTTCAATCCGCGCCCATCATCACTGACGGGCGAACGCGGCTGAGTACCAGCCAATCGGCTCTTCTTACCGTTTCAATCCGCGCCCATCATCACTGACGGGCGAACTGTGATTTGTACACGACGTCGAAATACAATGGATACGTTTCAATCCGCGCCCATCATCACTGACGGGCGAACGCTTCGCTGCCAAAGTCTTGTCGGCAAACGCTTTTCCAGGCATTTACGCGAACCTCCCCATGCACCCACCGATTGCAGCGGGAGATTGCATGGAGTGGCATGAAAAGTTCATTAAAATCAATGGCTTGCGTAGCGCGCGAACCCTTCAGCAAGAAGTCGGTCACTTGGGGTTCGCGATGACAACAATACCACAAGCGTTGCGCTTGCAACCATGGCAAAACCGATCAAAGCACCAGCGGCCCGTCAAAGTCCACCGCCTTGAATGTGCCGTGTTCGAGAACTTCGAACCCACGCGTTTCAGGGATGCGGTACAGGCGCAGGCAATCTTGCTGCGGATCGATTTCTGCCAACAGTTCTCGCTCCAGCGCTTCAAACCGGGCCACATCCAGTTGGCATTCAAACACCGACTTTTGCACCCGCTGGCCCGTGCTTTCGCAGACCTTGGCCACGCGGCGCAAGCGGCGCCGGCCGGCTTTGGTTTCGGTACTCACGTCGTAACACACCAGCACCAACATGGCCGCCCCTTACTTCGCCACAAAAGGCACGTAAGGCGCCCCCTCATCGCGCAAGGCACGGGCCAGCAAGCGTGCCTGCACCAGTGGCACCAGCCCCAAGGGCACGGCCTGCGCGAGCAAGGGGTGGTTGATTTCATCGCGCTTTCTCTCTTGATAAGCCACCACCACGGCCTTGCGCGCATCGGGCTCCAGCGAGACACCCCCGCCTTCACGCATCGCAAAATCATCCGCTGAAAGCTGGCCCCGGTTGATCAACGTCAGGGCCAACCGGTCGGCCCAGGGGCGAAACTCTTCCATCAAGTCCAGCGCCAGCGCAGCGCGCCCTGGGCGCAGGGCGTGCAAAAATCCGACTTGCGGATCAAGCCCTGCGGCTTCCAGCGCGCTTCGGCAATCGTTCATCCACATCGCATACAAAAACGACAGCATGGCGTTGAAGCGGTCACGCGGCGGGCGGCGCGTGCGCCCGTCCATACAAAAGGACTCGCGCTGATCCGGGCGCACCAGCAGGTTGAGGCCGCTGAAGTATTGGCGGGCGGCCTCGCCCTCCACCCCTCGCAAAATGTCCAGGTTGGCGGCATCGGGCAGCGCACGCAGACTGGCGGCCAGGTCATCCGCCAGCCGGGTGAGGGCCTTGGCTTCGTCTTCAGTCTTGGCTTCGCGTGCGCCGCGTTGCAGCACCTGCCGGGTATTTTTGATCTTGCCCGCCACACAGGCACGCGCCATGTCCAGCGCAAACACCGGGTCTGCCGCACGCTGAAACTGGGCCTGGCGCAACAGCACGTTGCCCGACACGGCCCCTTCCAGCCGGGCCTTGAAGCGCCCGTTGTCGTTCAGCAAGACCAGGGCAACGCCCTCGTCTGCCAGCCGGTGCATCAAAGGGGCAGACAGGTTGATGTGCCCGAAGCACACCACTGCCGTTAAATGGTGCAGTGGCACGCGCAGCCGGGTTTCGCTCTCCACTTCCACGCGCAGGGTATCGTTGTCCAGCCGAAGATAGGTTTCTGGCGTGGTGATGTAGAGGGTGTTGAGGAGTTGCATGGCGATCCAGCAAAAGGGCTACGCGTCGGGGTCAAACAGGGCGGCGCGAGCGGCATCGAAGTTTGTTCGTGCGGCCTGCGGCTGACACCGCTCCAGCAGCGAACACGCTTTGCACCGTTTAGCTGCCTGGTCAGCCGCCAACGGCGGTGGCAGCTTGGCCGTGGCAAACATCTGGCGAATGGCTTGCGCGGTTTGCTCTACCGCTACGCGAAGTTGCGGTGTGATGGGCACCACACGCCGCCGCTTGGAAGAGGCGTAGAAGATCGCCCCTTCGTTCACAACCATGCCCGTCATGGCCTCCAGGCACATCGCCTGCGCGGCAAGCTGGATGTCATCACACGCGGCAATGTCGGCCGCCTTGTGGCGGCTGCCATGCTTGTATTCCACCGGGTAAGGCACGCCGCCCGGCCAGAACTCGACCACATCGGCCTTGCCCACCAAACCCAGTTCGTCATGCCACAGGGGCAAGGCCCGTTCCACCCGCAGGCCCTTGGCGGTTTCCACGCCCGGTTGATCCACCTTGGCATGCACAGCCTGGCCGCGCAGGGTGTGGACGTTCTCGTCGAACACCTGTTCCAGATGAATCAGACCGCACTGGCGCGGGCAGTAACACCAGTGCTGCAGGGCAGACAGGGGTATTTGTTCAAGCTCGGCGAGCATAGCGTCACCTGATGCCGGTCACGCGAAAAGACGTTGCTGCAATTCATCGCGGGTCAAACCATGGGCGTCAGCAACGGCGGCCAAAATGGCCGCCAAGGTGCCAATACGCAGCGGGTCATGCAAAGGAACAGTGACGTGATGCTGCGCTGGTGACTCGCAAGTCAGCCGCACATGACTACCTGTCTGCCGGGTAGGCACATAGCTCATTTTGCCCAAAGCGCGTACCAACTGGGCACCGGTCAAATCACGCGGCAGCCTCATGCCCGCACCTATGCAAGCAATAACTCGTCGCGTACAAAATGCAGGCGTATGACTTTGGGTGATTTCCCTTCATCAAAGTGGCAATGCACGGCATCTTGCACGGCCACCCGCAGTTGCGCCTCGGTGTCTGCCTCGGTGAAGATGGATTCACCCAGGGCACGGGCAGTAAAGCCACCTTCGGGGGCTTGCTCGACCACAAACACGATCTCGGTCATTTCCAACATCTCCTTGTCAAGGCTACGCCTAGCATGAACTCGATTCACAACCCCACAAACAGGCTTTGGTCATCAAATCAGACAGAGTATGCATCCAAGCCAAGCGCATGCTCGATTGACTTCGCAGGATATGCACGCTGCCGTTAAATACCTGTTCTAGACGGATCAGATACTCGCCAGATCACGCAAGGCTTTTGGATTGCGCTGAGCCAGCGTGATCAGCGTGCGCGCCGCGCCAGACGGCTGCTTGCGGCCCTGTTCCCAGCCCTGCAAGGTGCGCACCGACACGCCCAGTAATTGCGCAAACTGCGCCTGCGACAAGCCAGAGTTTTGCCGTGCCGCGATCACCGGCGAATGCACCACCGTGCCCTCACCACGCTTCATTTGGCGAACCGATTCAACAAGCTCGGCCTCAAGGTCGCGGCTGGCTTCCCACTTGGCCAAGTGTTCATCTGTCATTGGTTTTTTCAATGTTTTTTTGGACGATTTACTTAACGGCATCACGCAATTCCTTCAAAGTACTGGCCTTGAGCGAATCCATCTTGCTCTTGGCATACATAAACAACAACACCAGCTCACCCAGATCGTTGCGGACAAAGTAAATCACCCGCACGCCGCCTGATTTGCCAGAGCCAGAACGGCCCCAACGCACCTTGCGCACACCGCCAGAACCGGACACCACATCGCCTTCATCAGGGTGCTCGGCCATGAATGCGGCAAAGGCGCCACGCTCATCCTCCGTCCAATAAGCAGGCCAGAGTTTGCTGAACAGCGGCGTTTCGATGACGGTCAGCATGGCTGAGATTGTACTCCTTAGGCGTATCTTTGAATGTTTGCCGCGCCTTACGCTTTGCGCGGTGCCTTCAAAGCCTTTTTGATATTTTTGGCAGCTGGCGGCAGGTAATTGTCACCGGTCACCACCGACTTACCCGTTTGGCTTTCCAGTTGATTGCGGGCCTGACGGGCGATGCGGCCACCGGCCTTGGCGGCAGTTTTGTTTTGCGTCATGCCGGTGGCGCCCACGTTTTCCGCGATCTGCCGGGTGGACAACTCGGCCAAGGCCGTGAAAATCAGTTCCGCCTCGCTCATGTGGTCGCGCAGGTTCTGACTTCTCAGGCCCTTCATCCCCTTGTGCTCATTGACACTCACCCCGGCCCATTCCTGATGAATGATGTTGGTCAGAATGGCAAACTCATTCCCCTCCTTGATGTCGTGGCCGCGCCAGTAATCGGTCAACTTGTTGCGCGTTTCCTGCCCGGTCATGCGTTGCTGAATCCACTTGTCGCTGCGCCCATGCTGCTGCCAGGTCTGGCGTGCCCGGTCCAGCGACAGGGCCGGATCGGCCATCTCCTGCATGCGCTCATAGCCCACCTTGGCGAGCCAGAGTTTGATGGGCTCGGCCTTGGGGCTGGGGACGGACTGCACCAGGCGCAGCAGGGTCTCGGCTGTGGCGACGTCGGTAAGTCGTTGCTTGCCGTCTGCCGCGGGCATTTTCAACTGGTGACAGTTTGTCACCAGTTCACTGCCCTCTTTGTCGAGCCGACGCTTGAGTTGATTCCAGTATTTCCGGGCGGTCAAGTCATCGGCCTGCTGCGTCAGCACCTGCACCACGTCCACCACTGAAAACCACCAGATTTCAGTGTCTTCGTCGTACACGCGGCGAATAGACTGGCCATCAAATTCAGTGGGCAGGATTTTCATTGACTGCTTCTTTCAGCACTTCCAATTTCAGCATCGTCTTGTCAATGTGACACCCGGTGCGGGTTGAACTGATTGCCCGACAGACACGCTTTGATCATCAAACAAGACAGAATATGCATCGAAGCTGCGGGCTACTGTGCCTTCTTCTTTGGGCTTGACTTGCAGGCGCTCGAACAGGGCATGGGCGGGGGCGTTGCCGAGTTCGCTGTCGTGCTTGAAGACGTACAGGCCGCGCGTAGACATTTCCCCACGGGCGGCAGAGCGGTCGTGCTCAAACATTTGTTCCAGTGCCTGGAATACCAGCTCGAGGTCGTCGTCACCAAACCCGGTTTGCTTGGCGAGGAAGGATGAGATGAAGCCATGGGCGACATACACGCCGTAAGGCACGGTGTGTTTGCGGCCCATGGTGCGGTTGTCGCCCTGCTGCTTTTCAGCTTCGGCTTCCGTGGCGACGGCCATGCGGGTGATGGAGTGCTCCAGCGCGACGATGGGTTCAACCGAACGCGCAAAAGTCAGTTGCACCGGGCCACGCACCTGGCCACAGTTAATGCCGATGGACATCACCGCCCCAAAAGCACGCACATCGAAGAAGTTCTGGCACATCCACTGCCGCGCCTTGCTGACATCGTCGGCGCTGCCTTTGCGTTTCTCTTTGCCTGCCTTTTTCTTTTTCGCATCCGCTTCTTCCATGGCGACGGCTGCGTCGTCTTCAGTAGGCGTTTCAACCGCATCGAGCTTCAAGGCGGCATAGGCGCGCTGGTTTTGGTGGTTGAGGATGGCTTTCTCGCGGACATAAATTTCAAAGCGCTTTTCGCCAGGCTCGGGCTCACGGGCATCTTGATCCTTGACGAGTCCCACAAAATTGCGCACTTTTCGTTTGAGCGATACGTCAGTCACCAAGCCGTGGCCGGATTCGGCATCCAGCCGTGGCATGTTGCCCGCGTCCGGGTCGCCGTTGGGGTTGCCGTCTTTCACGTCAAAAATGAGAACGAAGTCGTAGCGGTTTGCGAGATTCATGATTGGTTGCCTCCGGTGGTAGATGTTGAATCGTCAGGTTTTTTGGTGAAAAAGTCTTGTCGCTGGTGGTAATAACCCAGCGCGAAACGGCCTTGGTCGGGCAATGGCAGGTGCTTTTGAAAATCGGTCACGGAGCTCAATATCTCGCCAAGCAATTTCTCAAACCACATGGCTCGCCCAACCGAAAGTTTCTTGAGATGCGAGTTTTTAAGTCGCAGCAAAGTAGTAAAAACTGCGACTGGCGTACTCGACGCAGCACCGTAGTAACGGTCGCGGATGGTGGCATTGAGACCGGGGCTGGCCTCTTCCTGAATTTTTTCCAGTGCTGCGAACAATCGGCCAAGCCGGTACGCAGGGTTGGTGTTGCTGAGATCAAGCATGGGCAGGAACTCCTTTTCGGTTGAACGGTCTGAGTTGGGATTGGATACGCGACGAATTTGTCGGTTCAGGCAAGCCTTGATGGCTGCTGCCCGCAGGTAGTTCACGGTTTGTTCGGCACGACAACGGCCCACGGCGGCGTTAAGCCACAGACTGGGGTATGGCACATCCGGCCCGGCGAAGACGGCATCGACGATGGCGCCGCCCAAATTGGGCGGGATGTTGTCGGCCTTGTTTTGTACCGCCACAGCGGCGAGCAGCCGAAACAGCGAAGGATATTGCGGATCGCTTGGTCCGCGCACGACTTCCAAGTCCTTGAAATGCTGCAGGATACGCACCGCCAGGTCGCGCAACGGCAGGCAATGGTAGAAGCGCACGCTGATGCGCGCCGCATTGGGAGCGAGGCCCAGCACATGAAAACGGTTGTCGTCATCCAGCCCGCCCAACTTGCCACTTTGCACGGCAGAGAGCAATGCTTGCACAGCACGCGCACCCCGGTCTGGATCATCCTTCGGCGGCTCACCAAAAATATTGGCCGCCGCCGATTCGAACTCCGAATCCCGGTCCGCCCAAAATACGGTGGAGGCGTCGCCCACCTGAATGCGCTGAGTGGAGGCCAGCAAGTGGTTTAGCGCGGTCGTATACGCAAAAGAGGCACGTAAACTAACAGGGGCATTCTCGCCATTTCGATCACGCTTGCCATACGATTCGAATGCGCGAGCATTGAATGAAACAATGTTGCAACCAGCCGGCTGACCACCCCATACGCCTTTTATGACAGACTCGTTCGGTGCCAGAGGGGCGTCGGATTTACCGGTAACCAGGCAATTACCACGCAATGTGCTGTCTGATTGTGTGGTAGCCAATGCGTCTTCATACGTTAACCTGACCGCTGGCCGGACATGAATGCATTCAACATCTGAAACCAGTCTAAAGACCAGGACAGGATCTCGTTTCTCAAAGTCTTCCTGGAGCGCAAATCGCTCAATCAGCGCGGCCACGGATTCGGGTGCCGATTGAAGCCTGGTACAAAAAGCCACGACTGCTTCAACACCTTCATCTGCAATCTCTCCCAGCCAGTCCTGAAGGGTGGAGATAAAGCTGCTGATTTTTTCAGCCCCCTTGTTACCTGTTCCAAAAACAAAGCTGGCGTTATCCCAAAGAAGATTCGCATCGTTTCCGCTGTTGGTGTGTTTCATGGCCTGCTTGCCGATGGAAGGCACAAGCATTTCACGCGAGACGGTCTTGCCTTTTTTCTGTTCTCCGATCAGTTCGATGTTGACGCAGTGGCCTTGGTAATCCAGCACGATCACATAATCCACCCCACGGCGAACCCAGCCTTCACGAGGCATGTTTTCCGCGCGTTCGTAGTAACGATTGAGTGCCTGGAGAATCATCCTCGTGCCTCCTCAAACGGCGGGACTTCGATCACGCCAGCCACCATCTTGGCGTTGAAGAAGCGCGGCTGCGGATCGGCGGGATTTGTAAAGTCCAGGTCGTGCAGCATCCAGCCCAGCTCGCGAGTTTCATTGATGGGAGTGGCGGGCGGTGCTGTACCTGGCGCTGCCGCGTTCGCGTCTGCGCCAACCAACCGAAAGTCAGCCGCAAATTCCCGGCAGCCAAGGTAAGGCTGATTGACGCACTGTCCCTTACTGGCGCGGCGGGCAAACATTTCGGTGTATTTCATCAACGGCTCGCCGCCCGCGCGCCCCGGCACCAGTGACAACTCGGCATGGATGCGGTAGGCCACGTCGCGTAAAAAGTAGCCAGCACGTTGCTGGCGTTCATCTTCGATGTAAAGCCCCAGCGTGCCACTGCCAGCCGTCATGGCCTGTTGCACATTACGGGTGGAGACTACGGCGCTGACCTCATTGCGCCGCAGGTTGATCCAGCGGATGGGCTTGAGCACTTCGATGCGATGCACCCGCCAGCGAATGGCTGGTTTCCACAACACGGCTTCAAACACAGCACGGGCGGCGGAAGGCGTCATCACGTCATAGGAAACGCGCTCGACCTTCATTTCAGGGCGGGTGAAACAGGCGAAAGGGCCTGAGACTTCAAGGCAAAAAGATTTTGTTGGAATCATCAAAGCACCAAACCAGAGGGGTTGAATGGAACGTTTTCAATTTGCAGGCCAAGCAGTGGGTTATAGAGCCCATCGGTATCCTGCTGAACATAAAGCCCCGGCATAGGAAGCGTCAAGCTGCCTTGGGCGAGCATCTTGTCGGCCACTCGCTTGTGGATGCTGACCGTGTAGCGTTGCAGTTTTCGCATCAACCAGCGCTCAGGGCCTTTGCTGGCGAGCGTCGCCAACAACTTATCCAACTCGTCGCGCTGCTCGGCATAGCGCACCACGACCGTGGCCGAGTCTTGGTCATCGATCAGGCGAAAAGCTTCCGCGGCGGCGCGGAACTGCACACCCAGCGTTTTAGGCTCAACAGTGAGCAACGGGCACACGCCTTTGCCGTCCAAATTGACAGAGTGATAGAACTGTCGGAAGTACGTGGCAAACAACTGGCGTGCCAGTGGATCAGCTTCCTTGCCATGCAGGGTGCTGACGCAAGCATCGGCTCCTTTGCGCAAGTGCCCCACGGGCGGACGCTCGGGTGGCACGAAGACCACCACGCGCCCCTTACCATCCATTCGTCCTTCGCGGTTGCAGCGCCCTGCCGCTTGCGCGATGGAGTCCAGCCCCGCCAAAGCGCGATAGACGACCGGGAAATCAATGTCCACCCCGGCCTCGACCAACTGGGTGCTGACCACACGCAGTGGACGCTGGTCCAGTCCGTCGCGCTTGGCTCTCAATCTGGTTTTGATGTTGTCAATCACTGCCTTGCGATGCGCGCCGCACATGAGAGCCGACAAGTGCAAGGTGTCGGGGGGTAACAAGCGGTGCAACTCGCGTGCGGCTTTGCGGGTGCTGACGATGGCCAGCACGCAGTCTTGCGCCGCGAGTTGAGTGGCGATGTCGGCCCAAGGCGTGGGCGTTTGCCAATCGCCGGGTAATTCGACATCGACGCGTTTCAATTTTTCGTAAAGTGCATCGGGATCGTCGATGATCTCGCACACCTTATCCAGACCGCGCAAGTTCTTGCTGACATCGAAATAGTCGGTCGTATTCAGTGCCGGCTGGGTGGCGGTACACAACACCACGGTCACGCCGTAGTGTTTGACCAGCAGATTGAGTGCATCCAGAATCGGCTGCAAAAATTCAGGCGGCAGTTGCTGCGCTTCGTCCAGCACGATGACGCTGCCGACCAGGTTGTGCAGCTTGCGGCAGCGGGATGTTTTGGCAGCAAACAGCGACTCGAACAACTGCACATTGGTGGTGACGACCAGCGGCGCATCCCAGTTCTCGCAGGCCAGGCGGCTGCGGGCGGTCTCGTCTTTTTCGGCGGCATCGGCCTGACTGTGGTGCTCAATGAGCACTTCATCGCCCAGTGCCTTGAACACTTCGCGAAACACGTCTGCCGTCTGCTCGATGATGCTGGTGTAGGGGATGGCGTAGATGACGCGGCGTTTGCCGTGCGCCTGGGCGTGCTTCAGCGCGAACGCCAAGCTGGACAGGGTCTTGCCACCCCCCGTGGGAACGGTGAGCGAAAAAAAGCCGGGCGGCAACGCTGCCTTTTCACGACACTGGCGCAGGATGTCGGCGCGCAAGGTGTTCACCGGGCTTGCGCTGGTGCTTGCAACATGGGCCGCCTTGGCGGCCATGTGCTCATCAAAAACGGCCAGCATTTGATCCAGCGCCGGGAAACCTTCGCGTCTGGCCGGCTTGCCCGCATCAAAGTGCGCCTCTGTGTCCAGAAAATCGGCATCGACCAAACAGGAAAACAGCAGCCGAACCCACAATGCGAATCCGGCTGGCCCGCCGGGAATCTGCTTCAAGCCGGGAACAAAATCGCCATGATTGAGAATGCTTTCGGGCGGGTTTTCGGCCAGCGCTTCTTGCAACTCGGCCTGACAATCGGCTTCCTCAAGTCGCTCTTTCAATCCACCGTCCCAGTCATACAAACCGGCGTGATGGCTGGCGATGAGGTAAGCCAGAACGCGTGCAGCCAGAGCCCCGTTCGACCCGTGCGCCTCACCAAGCTTGCGCATGGCCCACAAGGCGCCGGCTGCCGAATGCGTCTTTTCGCGTCCGCCTACCTTGCCTTCAATGTGGGCATCCGGGTTGTCTGATTGCAAGAGGTAACGCTGGAATCCGGGACGGTACTTACCCAAGTCATGCCACAACCCAGCCAGATAGGCCCAGCGTTGGGTGACCGCTGCTGGTTCAAACGCTTCAGAAAAACCAGCAGCCATCCCCGCAACCGCCTGCAGATGCGCTGCCAGCAAGTGCCCGCCCGAATGAGCCAGTGGTTCCGACACGATTGCGTTCCCCCTGAAAACTTTGATCTGCACACAGCTTAACCCTGCAAAGGTTCACCAAGTGAGCCCCTCACCCCGGACTCAAAAATATTTCTCCCCCATCCTCCCCACCTCCGCCGCCACCGCCTGCCGCAGGCTCGCCGGCCCCAGCACTTCGCAGTGGATGCCGTGTTTGAGGATGTCCATGATCAGTTCGCGGTGGTCGGCGTAGGGGATGCGCAGCAGGTAGCTGCCGTCGGCTTGCGGTTTTCCCTCTTGCTGCGGGTGCCATTGCTCGCTGGCCACCCAGCGGGCGCGCTCGGGGCTGAAGCGCAGCCGTGCCCAGCGGATGCGCTTGCCCGAGAAGATGCCGTAGCCGGGGCCAAACAGGGCGTCCAGTTTGGCGTCGCTCACTTCCTTTGCCGGGGTGTCGAGCAGGCGGGCCTCGGTAATGGCATCGACGGCAAAGTTGCGCAGGCCCCGGCGCAGGTGGCACCATGCGTCCAGATACCAGTTGTCGCGGTAATGCACCAGCCGCAGCGGCGAGACTTCGCGCTGGCTCACCTCGCCCGTGCCGCGCGCGGCATAGGTGAGCGCCAGGCGCTTGCGATGCACCAGGGCCGTGCCCACGCGCTGGAAGTGCCGGGGTTGCACAGCGCGCTGCGCCAGGCCGATGATGCGCACACGGCGGCGCACCTGGGCCGCTTCGGTATCTTCCCCGCCCAACAGGGCGTTGAGCCGGCTCATCAGCGGGGCCACATGGTGGGTCAGCAGGCCGCCGGCGTCCAGGTGGGTCAACAGGTGCTGCATGGTCAGCAAGGCATGGATTTCGGTGGCCGAGAACCACAGGCCCGGCAGTTCATGCGCGGCGCTGGCCGGGTCAGCCGGTGCCGCGAGTCGGTAGCCGCCTGCGGCGCGGCTCCATTCAATCGGGGCGTTCAGGCGGGTGCGCAGGTAGTCCAGGTCGCGCTTGAGCGTGGCGCGCGAGACTTCAAGCGCTGCCTGCAAGGCCGCAAAGCTGACGGTCTGGTGCTGGCGCAGCAGTTTTTCGATTTTGTAGAGGCGCTCGGTCCGATCCATATAGCTTCCCCGACTTTCTACTTTCTTGTTGGCAGCGATTATTGCCCTATTTCTCATAACCGCCAACGCTTTTAAGTGAGGATGCCACGGCTAAAGACCGATTTGGCATCAAGCCTGGTAGGCTTCACGCTTCACCGCGGAGAACGCCCCACCCCGCACACCAGTTCACTCGGATCATTGCCCAGCACAACGCGTTCGTTTTTAGCCTGCGCCACGTCCATGTCGCGCGGCAGTGTCACGCCGTTTTTCACGGCCAACACCTCAGCCATCACACTCACCGCAATTTCCGGCGGGGTTTTGCTGCCGATGTAGATGCCGATGGGGCCGCGCAGACGCGCCAGCGCGGCGTCGCTGACGCTGAAGTGCTCGGCCATGCGCTGGTGCCGCGCCTCGTTGTTGCGCCTTGAGCCGATGGCGCCGACGTAAAACGCGTCGGTGTTGAGCGCTTCGAGCAGGGCCAGGTCATCGAGCTTGGGGTCGTGCGTGAGCGCAATCACGCAACTGCGCCGGTCCGGTTTGAAGGCAAGCACCACGTCGTCCGGCATGTCGCCGAGTACGTTGGCGCCGGCCACCTGCCAGGCGCCGCGGTACTCTTCACGCGGGTCGCACACGGTGACGGCAAAGCCGCTGAACAGGGCCATGGTCGCCAGGTATTCGGTCAACTGGCCCGCGCCTATCAGCAGCATGCGGTACTCGGGGCCGAAGGTATTGACGAGTTCTTTGTCTGAAACGCTGAGCTCGGTAGGTAGCGTGGCCTGCGCCACCGACACGGCGCCGTCTTTCAGACGCACGCTGCGCTTCGTCAAGCGCCCGGCTTCGAGTGATTCGACCAGTTGCGCCAGGGCCAGGGCGTCGGGGTCGTACTCCAGCAGCAGCTCCAGCGTGCCGCCGCAGGGCAGGCCGAAGCGGTGCGCTTCGTCGGCGGTGACGCCGTATTTGACAAAGGCGGGCGGGCCTGACGGAATTGTTTTGCGGCCAGCGCTTTGAGCAGTCGCCGATGCATAGGCTTGCGTATGCCGGTAAATCAGGTCGTCTTCAATGCAGCCGCCGGAGACCGAGCCGACCACCGCGCCATCTTCGCACAGTGCCATGATCGAGCCCACCGGCCGCGGTGACGAGCCCCAGGTGCGCACCACGGTGGAGAGCAAGGCGCGTTTGCCCGCCGTGCGCCAGTCGCGCAGCGTGCGCAGCACCATCACGTCGAGGTTTTCCATGTTCCATCCTTTCAGCCTGCCGCGGCCCACCGGTGCGAAGACGCGCCGGTGTTCCTGTTATTCACATTTTTTACCGTCAAGCATGCAACACTGGCGCACCGACCCTCCCCCGGCATGAAAACCGGGGGCTCCCAACGGACTAGCGCATCACCCAGAACGCAGCCACCGCCACGACGGCGCCGGCCACCCACACCCAGACCGGAATCTTGCGTTCACCCGAAGCCGCAGCCGCCGTCGTTCGGCGTCAGCGTGACCCCGGCGCTGCCTTTGTCAAAACCGGCCGGGCCGCTTGTGAAAAGCGTTTCTCTTAAATTTTTGACAACCCGACGGGCGCTTGGTCAGGCGCCTGCGTCACACCGCGCTGGGTCAGCACACTGATCAGGTTGGCGCGGTAAGCTGCCGTGGCGTGAATGTCACTGTTCAACGCCGACACATCCATCTTCACGGCTGCCGCGGCCTGCATTGTTGAATTGGCAACCCCACGCCAGCCCAGGTTGAAACCCAATGGACAATTTCGAATGATCAGTGCATATGGCCGGACGCGGCGGCGGATGCCGCCGGCGCCACGGCACTGACTGGCAGCTTCAGCACCACCCTGCTTTGGACGCCTTTGCCATCGCTGAACACCAGCGTCAGCGGCACCGTGCTGCCCGCCGGCAAGGCCTGCTTCAGATCCATCAGCATCACATGGTAGCCGCCCGGCCTGAGCTCCACCGTTTTCCCGGCGGGCAAATCGAGCGCTGGCAACGCACGCATCGTCATGACATCGCCTTCCATCTTCATTTCATGCACCTCGGCAACGCCCGCCACCGGCGAAGAAACCCCGACCAGCCGGGAATCCTCTTTCGCCGTGATCTTCATGAAGGCGCCGGTTCCCTTCTGGCCCGGTACGGTTGCGCGGACCCACGCGTCTTTGACCTGAACCGGACGGGTCAGCTCGACATCCCCGGCCGCATGAGAAAAACCGGACACGGTCAGCATGCAGATTGCGCCAACAGCTATTATTTTCGTAGCGTTTGAAAATTTCATAAAAAACCTTTGAATCAACCCATGAACAGCATGTCGGCCAGCGGGCAACACATGCAGCAAACCCGGGCAAGCCCACAGCCACCCCGGTTAAAAGCAGTTCAGTTCAAAGTCCCGGCGGGCCGCGGCTGAAAGGCAGTCCCGGCGAGGATGCGGTGCGGACGGCATCGCGAAAAACGGCCGCCTTCGCGCTGACGGCGACGGGAAAACCATCGGCCTGCCGCAGCGGCGGCAACCCCAGCCCGAGCGAGCCGCACAGCTCGCAATGCGAGGCGCCTGAGGAGGAGTCATCGCCCCCGGACGCATCGAACGCGCCGCCTGGAGTTGTTGCGGCGCCCACGCTGCAGAGCCCGCCCAGCTTGCCGGTTCGCACTTCTTCGGCCAGCATGGCCACCGGTGCCAGCAGCGCGGAAAACACGGCCAGAAACCCCAGCCAGGCTGCAAAGCGTGCCCAGAGCGGGCGGGCGGACGAGGGGTTCGGCATGGGGCGATTATAAGGAGGGGCCGCCCGGCCGGCCCGGCCCGGCCCGCCAGGAAAAGCCCGCGCCGCACCAAACGCTACAAAATGAATAGCTTCCCATGCCCGTACACAAAGGATAAAATGCCACCTTGAATTGAAAATTCATGGAAAACCCATTGGAATTTCACTGAGAAAGCGCCCACAGCACATGCTCTCGCACCACCTCGCTGGCGTGACCCCGCCGCGCCGCCAAAGCCGCGCGAATCGGGCCGTCAGCGCCCGTTCGCAGCGCATTGCCCATGGCCACCGCGATATTGCGCAGCCAGCGCTCATGGCCGATGCGCCGGATCGCGCTGCCTTCGGTGCAGCGGAAAAATTCCTCTTCCGTCCAGGCAAACAGCGTGGTCAACTGCTGGCCGGTGAGACCCCGGCGTTCGTCGAAGTCGGGCAAGGCGCTGCGCTGCGCAAACTTGTTCCAGGGACACACCAACTGGCAATCGTCGCAGCCGTAGATGCGGTTGCCGATCAGGGGGCGCAACGCCAGCGGAATCGGGCCGGCATGTTCGATGGTCAGGTAAGAAATGCAGCGCCGTGCATCGAGCTTGTGCGGCGCGATGATGGCCTGGGTCGGGCAGATGGCTATGCAGGCGTTGCAACTGCCGCAATGCCCGGTCACGGGCTCGCTGGGCGGCAAAGCCAGATCAACGTAAACCTCGCCCAGAAAAAACATCGAGCCGGCCTCGCGGTTGAGCAGCAGCGTGTGTTTGCCGCGCCAGCCCTGGCCGCTGCGCGCGGCGAGTTCGGCTTCGAGCACCGGCGCCGAATCGGTGAAGGCGCGATGCCCCAGCGCTTGAACATGGTCGGCAATACGTTCGCCGAGTTTTTGCAGCCGCGACCGCATGATCTTGTGGTAGTCGCGCCCTCGGGCATAGACCGAAACGACGGCTTCGCCAGGCCGCTTCAAACGCGCCAGCTCCGAGGCCTGCCACTGCCCCGGCTGCTCAAGCGTGGAAGCGGGCAAATAGTCCATGCGGGCCGTGATGACGCTGACCGTGCCGGGCACCAGTTCGGCGGGTCGGGCGCGCTTGTGGCCATGCGCGGCCATGTAATTCATGTCACCATGAAAGCCAGCGGCCAGCCAGGCCGATAATCCGGGCTCTGCAGAGGACAAATCAACGCCTGCAATGCCAATTTGCGAAAATCCAAGCTCACGCGCCCAAGTTTGAATTCGAGAAACGAATTGATGGCTATTGAAGATCACCCGCTCATTGTAAAAAGTATTGCCTGGGACAACGAAGCCCAGACGCAGGCTTTCGCCCAGGCGCTGGCTAAAAGGCTGCTCGGCAGCGCGCCCGGCCGCAATGCGCTGATTCAATTGCACGGCGACCTGGGCGCGGGGAAAACCACATTTGCACGGCACTTGCTCAAAGGCATGGGGGTGCAGGGGCGGGTCAAAAGTCCGACCTATGCGGTGGTCGAGCCCTACACCGTGGCGGCAAGCCCGGCATCGGGCGATGCATTGACTATCTGGCATTTTGATTTTTACCGATTCGATGACCCGAACGAATGGGAAGAAGCCGGTTTTCGCGACATCTTCGCCAGCCCTGGCCTGAAACTGATCGAGTGGCCGGAAAAAGCCGGCCACCATCTGCCCCCGGCCGACCTGGACATCCACATCGAAGTGCTGGCCAACGAAGTGCGCGCCGTCCTGCTCACCGCCCACACGGACGCCGCTGCCGCGGCGCTGCCGCCATGAGGCTCAACCGACGCAGCGCCCTGCGGATGGGCAGCGTCGTGCTGCTGCTGGGCACGCAGCAGATCGCCCGCGGTGCGACGATTCTGGCGGTGCGGGTGTGGCCCGCCAAAGACTACACCCGGGTCACGATAGAGTCCGACGCCGAACTCACCGCCAAACAGTTTTTTGTGGTCGAGCCGCCGCGCCTGGCGGTGGACATCGAAGGCATCGACCTGATTCCGGCGCTGCGCGAGCTGGTGGCCAAGGTCAAACCGGACGACCCGAATATCTCCGGCATACGCGTGGGGCAAAACGCACCGGGCGTGGTGCGCCTGGTGCTCGACCTGAAGCAGCACATGCTGCCGCAGGTCTTCACGCTGCCGCCGGTCGCAGCCTACCAGCACCGGCTGGTGTTTGACCTGTACCCGACCCAGGCGGTCGATCCGCTCGAGGCGCTGATTGCAGAGCGGCTCAAGGACAAGGCAGAGGCCCCCGTCGCCCCGACCGACCCGCTTGGCGATCTCATTGCCCAACAAACCGCCCGTCCGCCCCCCGGAAAAGCCACCGGCGACAGCCCGCCCAGCGCCAGGGCGCCGCTTGAGACCGTGGGCGCGGGCGCAGGCAGCCGAAACAAGACTGATCGCCTCGTCATCGTGGCGCTGGATCCCGGCCACGGCGGAGAAGACCCGGGCGCCATCGGCCCCGGCGGCACGCGCGAGAAAGACGTGGTGCTGCAAATCGCCCTGCGCCTGCGCGAACGCATCAACCAGATCCCGAACATGCGCGCCTACCTGACGCGCGATGCCGACTTTTTTGTCCCGCTGCACATCCGCGTGCAGAAAGCCCGCCGCGTGCAGGCGGATCTGTTCATCAGCATCCATGCCGATGCGTTTTTCACGCCGCGCCCGCAAGGCGCCAGCGTTTTTGCCCTGAGCGAAAAAGGCGCGAGCAGCAGCGCCGCGCGCTGGATAGCCGACAAGGAAAATTCCGCCGATCTGGTGGGGGGCGTCAATGCCAAGGCCAAGGATGCGCAAGTGCAAAAAGTCCTGTTCGACATGAGCACCACCGCCCAGATCAACGACAGCCTCAAACTCGGCGGCGCGATGCTGGGCGAAATCGGCAACGTCGGCAAGCTGCACAAGCCCCGCGTGGAGCAGGCCGGCTTTGCCGTGCTCAAGGCGCCCGACATTCCCAGCGTGCTGGTGGAAACCGCGTTCATCAGCAACCCGGATGAAGAGGCCAAGCTGCGCAGCGAGGCGTACCAGACGCAACTGGCCGACGCCCTGATGCGCGGCATCAGCCGCTACTTTGCAAAAAATCCGCCACTGGCCCGCAGCCGCCCGCTTTAGAAAATCCAACTCGCTGCCGCAGACACACCGACGGCGCGTCCATTTAGTTAGCAGGCTGTCGCCGGGGCCCAAAAACGGGGGGCAAATTCCGGTTTTATTTATTCTCCGCCAGCGGCCTCGGGTTCTGGTTGCGGCTGGCCTTCCAGGCGCCGTAAATGACAAACAGCCCGGGAATCAGAATCATGGCCCAGATGATCCTGCTCAGGTTCTCCTTGACCCAGGGCAGGTTGCCAAAGAAGTAGCCGGCGCTGCACAGGCTGACCACCCAGATCAGCGCGCCCGCCACGTTGTAGGCGGTGAATTTGCCGCGGTTCATCTCGGCGACGCCCGCCACAAAAGGCGCAAAAGTGCGAATAAACGGCATGAAGCGCGCGAGGATGATGGTGATGCCGCCGTAGCGCTCATAAAAGTCATGCGCCTGGTTGAACGCGCGCTTGTTGAAAAATCTCGATTGCTCCCACTGGAACACCCGGGGGCCGAAGTAGCGCCCTATCGAGTAGTTGCACTGGTCGCCCAGAATCGCGGCCAGCACCAGCACACCCATGGCCAGCGGCAGGCTCAGCAGCCCGACACCGCACAGGGCGCCAACGATGAACAGCAGCGAGTCGCCGGGCAAGAAAGGCATGACCACCAGGCCGGTCTCGACAAAAACAATCAGAAACAGCAGCGCATAGACCCACATGCCGTGGTTTCGGGTGAAAACCTCCAGATGTTTGTCCACATGCACAATGAAGTCGATCAAAGATATAAGAAGTTCCATGGCGGGGATTTTGACACGCTGCTCTTGGCATGCCCGCCGTCGCGTCCTGCTTCGCCCCTAAAATCAAAACCGTGAACTTCGACGCAGCCCCTTCCCTCGACCTCGCCGCCCGCCGCCCCATCCGCGAACTGCCCGACGAGCTGATCAGCCAGATCGCGGCCGGCGAGGTGGTGGAGCGCCCCGCCTCGGTCGTGCGCGAGCTGGTGGACAACGCGCTGGACGCCGGCGCCGCGCAAATCACGGTGCGGCTGCTGGCCGGCGGTGTGCGGCTGATTGCGGTCGAAGACGATGGCTTTGGCATACCGCGCGATGAGCTGGCGGTTGCGCTGCGCCGCCACGCGACCAGCAAGATCGCCTCGCTGCAGGATCTGGAAGCCGTCGGCACCATGGGTTTTCGGGGCGAGGCGCTGGCCGCCATCAATTCCATCGCCGACATGAGTCTGCTCTCGCGGACCGAAGGCGGCGACCCTGCCGCCCACGCCTGGCAGCTTGACGGCCGCTCCGGCGAGCTCAAGCCGGTCGCGCGCAGCCGGGGCACCACGGTCGAGGTGCGCGAGCTGTTTTACGCCACGCCCGCGCGCCGCAAGTTTTTGAAAACCGACGCCACCGAACTCGCGCACTGCATCGAGGCGGTGCGCCGCCACGCGCTGGTGCGGCCCGACGTGGGCTTTGCGATCTGGCACGAGGGTAAACGGGTCGAGCAGTGGCGCGCCTGTGCGGCCAGCCCTGAGCGCAGCGCGCACGAGCAGCGCCTCGCCGACGTGCTGGGCAGCGAACTGCTGGCGCAAAGCGTGGCGGTGGACTACCGCTCGGGCGCGCTGCACGTCACCGGGCGCGCCGGCATTCCGGATGCGGCGCGTTCGCGCGCCGACCAGCAGTTTGCCTATGTCAACGGCCGGTATGTGCGCGACAAGGTGCTGACCCACGCCGCGCGCAGCGCCTACGAAGACGTGCTGCACGGCCACCGCCAGCCGGTGTATGCGCTGTATGTGGCGATGGACCCGGCGCGGGTGGACGTGAATGTGCATCCGACCAAAATCGAGGTGCGCTTTCGCGACAGCCGCGAAGTGCATCAGGCGGTTCGCCATGCGGTCGAGAACGCGCTGGCAGCGCCGCGCGCGGCGGCGCTGGCGGCACCGGTCGGCATCGTTTCAGAAAGTTTTGGGTCAAATGCGCCTCCAACCGCTGCTGCATGGGCGCAGCCAGCCATCCATTTCGGAGCGGATCAGCCCTACCGCCAACACCCGCGCGTGTCTGACTTCGAGGCCATGTGGCCGGTTACCGTTCCCGCTGAACCTGTGCAAGGGCTTCACCCGGCAGAGGCTTCGACACGCTCAGCCCGAACGGAAGCCGCCGACCTGCCCCCCGGCGACTGGCCGCTGGGCCGCGCCCTCGCGCAATTGCAGGGCATTTACATTCTGGCGGAAAACACCCAGGGGCTGGTGATTGTGGACATGCACGCCGCGCACGAACGCATTGTTTACGAGCGCCTGAAAAGCCAGATGGACACGGCCACCCGCATCGCCAGCCAGCCGCTGCTGATTCCCGCCACCTTTGCCGCCACGCCGCAGGAAGTCGCCACGTCCGAGGCGCATACCGGCACCCTGCATGCCCTGGGCCTGGAGATCACGCCTTTTTCGCCGCGCACGCTGGCCGTGCGCGCCGTGCCGACCAGCCTGGCGCAGGGTGATGCAGTGGAGCTGGCGCGCAGCGTACTGGCCGAACTCGGCACCCACGAGGCCAGCACCGTGATCCAGCGCGCGCAAAACGAATTGCTCTCCACCATGGCCTGCCACGGCGCCGTGCGCGCCAACCGCAAGCTCACCATCGACGAGATGAACGGCCTGCTGCGCCAGATGGAAGCCACCGAACGCTCCGACCAGTGCAACCATGGCCGGCCCACCTGGCGGCAAGTCACGATCAGGGAACTGGACAGCCTGTTTTTGCGCGGACGCTGAAACCGCCGCTCCCGGCCTTGCCCGCCAGGGTCCGGGCCAGCGGCCTGCAGCACGCCTCAGAGGCTGAGAGTTTTTTGGTCGTGCCCGAGTAGCGCGTCAAAACGTGCCCAATCGAGGCGCAAAGCACAGCCATAGCTCGGGCTATGGCGCGCATTTGCAACGACGAGTGGGTGCGTTTTGGCGTGATAAGCGGGTATGAACAAAAAACTCTCAGCCTCTCAGCCCATCTGGCCCAACAGCAGGGTCAGTTGCCGCGCCGCGTTTTTTCCGGCCAGCCGGAGTGCGCCTGCGCGGCAAGTCTGCGCCGAGCAGACCATCAGCACGCACTGGTCCGCAAGGCGTGTCAAATACCAGACCGAGGGGGATGCCCAGATCAGAAGCTCGGCACACTGCGTTGAAGACATGAGAGACAAGTTCTGGTCAACGCGGTCGGCCAGGTGCGCCGCGCTGGCTGCAGAAACATCGCCCCGAAGGCCTCCCGTCGCCACCAACACCAGTCCCTCGCGGGTCGCGAGAACAGCCCCTTCGACCTGCGGGCAGTCCACACTTAACCGCCCCAGTGCCGCCAAAAAACCATCCTGCGCCATCAGGCGGGCTCAGGACAGTAGCCCAGCGGGCCGCACGCCCGCAACAGCCGGCGGGCCATGCGAACCCAGGAGGGATGAGAGAGATCGACGCGGGTGTCGGCACAAAACACCACGCGCTCCCGCGCAAAAAACAGGGGCACCACTTGTGCCGCGTTCCCCGCCTCGCCGCCAACGGCATGCCCGCTGGCAACCACGTCGGCTTCTTCGACCGACCAACCGCTGGCGGCAATGCAAAGTCCGTCGCTGGTGGCCAGCAGGGTGCGTTGTCCGGCTTCGGCCAGCGTCTGCAGGTCGTCGTCCAGGCCTGCCAGCGCATCGCCACCGGATTCATTCCGAAGGGGCCTACCGGTGTCGACCTGGACCCCTTGAGAACGATTCAGGACAAACAGAACCTTGGCCAGCTCCGCCATCGACCAGGACATGCTGACGCAAATCGCTCGCAAATTCACCGGCCGGAGGCAATCCATGGACAGCAGGCATTCAATCACATCGCGCTCCGGGCTTCGGCCCGGTTGCCCCAGCCAGGTCAAAGCACCGAACGGCGTGACGTCGATGAAACGGACCGGTTCAGGCGATTGCATCACAGGGGCTGTCGCCGGAGGCGATCATCTGCGGTCCGCGTGAAGCGCAATGCATGCAACTGATATGCCCCAGACGAACGTGGTATTGCACCGCCGTACCGGCGTCGATCACGGCCCCGCAATGGTCGCACAGCGCACCTGCGGACAGCGTTTCCGTGGCATAACCGTCAAGCGGCTGATCCACCCCGTTCACCTGACGGGGCCATGCAGCGGACTTGACGATATCGCGCCGGTAATGCAGCTCCAGGCGCGTCCAGCGCGCGATCTGCGGCGCATTCAGGCCATGCTTTTCCAGCGTGCGGACCATGATCGCTTGCCGGTAATCGAAAAGTTCATTGGAAATCACCATCCAGTGGTGCGCGTTGCGCGGCCGGTCGCCGAAATAAACGCGTTCTCCCGTCATCAACTGCTTAAGAAACGAATATTGTTTATCGATAGAGCGATCCATCGTCACTTTCTGGAAAAACGGGGCCAGCACCTGATCCTCGTAAACCTGGCGGTAGAAATCCTCGAGCACGGCTCTGACGATGGCTCCGCTCCCCAGCTCCGTCCAAAGCCCAGGGTCCGCCGCAGGCGGTTCCGACTCCACCGGCACATCGGCTTTCCCGGCCATCCCGTCACCCCCACCGCCGTCGACCGGACCGCGCACTTCGAACGCGTGACCAAAAGCCTCCGGAGCATCCAGCCAGGCCGGAAAAGTGCCGCCTGACGGGCAGTGCATCAGCGCGTCCACGGTGTTGATCTCGGGACGCGTCGCCGTGACCTCGATCAATGGCGCAGGCGCTGCGTCGGTCACCAATACCAGGTGCTGACCCGGCTGGCAAGTGAGCAGGCGCGTGGTTTCGAATTGAATGAATCTGAATGTCTCGCCGGCCCCGGCAGATGTCAGCAACACGCACGATGTCACCATATCGGCCTGGTTGGGACGCGTCAGCGTCAGCGGCTTCGTTGGGCGACACTGACACGCCAGCAGATACCCGAGGCGGCGCAGTGCAAGTGGCAGCCCGCGCTGCGCCTCTTTTGGCACCACACCTTGCGTACAACGGAGCAGACAGGTGTGGCAGCTCCCCGCACGGCATGAAAACGGCACCTCGATGGCGCTACGCAGACAGGCGTCCAGAACGCTTTCGTTCGTGCGCACCGTCAACTCGACGCCATCGAGCCGAACGCGGCCATTTTCAATCATGACGCAGGGCCTCCCGCGCCAAGGGCTACCAGCGCAGCGGCGGTCGCCCGGGTGTCCAGAATGAGTTTTCCAAGATTCCTGGTAGGGTCGGCCGCGACCGCCAACACCCCCCTCGTGCCGGCCCGCGTGAGAAGCACGGGACCGTGCTCCCCATCGAGAATGATCTGGCGCAACACGCCGCGCTCCACCTCCTTGGCCGCGCGCGTGGACAGGGCCAGCAGCGAAGCGCACATGGCGCCGAAGCGATCCGCGTCAACACCCTCGGCAAGCACCGCCGCGACCACCAATCCGTCGTACGACACCAAGGCGCAAGATCTTACGCAGTCTGAAGCGCCCTGCAGGGTTCGCAATTGACCACGAACATTGTGTGCGAACTGGTCCGCTGCAGACCGCTGGGGATTCATCGTCATGACATGGTTTCCTCGAACTGCGCCGCGGGTATCGCGGCGCAGGTATTTCAATCAGGATCGCAGACTGCGCTCAATCAGAACGAGGCTTCAATTTCAACCATGGCTGTCCGGGATTTGGTAAGCACCATGCCAAGGTTGGCGCCCTTGCGGCAAACGAAAGTCGCCACCTGTTCCTGCTTCTTGCCGCGCAGGAAGACGTGGATCAGGTTGTCGCTGTTGACAATGATTTCCTGAAAATAGTGCTGCCCGTTCTCGGGAACGCCACGGGCCGACCTGAACAGTTTTTCAATTGCTTGCACGCTAGGCCCCTGAAACAGGTCGGAGGTCGCGGCCGCAAGCAGTTCGATGACCTGGCTCGGATGGGAGTCGACCGACTTGATACCCAACAGCATGCCGGACGAAAGATCTATATACCCCGCCGCCACACACTCGGGTATAGCCGTCACAGCTTTCTGAAGCGCATTGTCTAAGCTCATTGAAAATTTCCTTTTGTTTAACGTTGTTTAAGAATTGATGACAAGCCCCGCGACGTCTCGCACGGGGTTCGGGTCGTCAACAGAATCCGGAATGGACCCCGCGTTTGCAACGACCAGTGCAAACCTCTCAAGAAACCTCACCTGCGCGTCGGACTGAACCCAACCCGCGTGGATGCGACGCACATCCTCCAGCGCCTTGGGCGCGCCGATGGATCCAGCACCGCGCCACAGCCAGTAGGCGGCGAGCACGGTGCCGGTGCGCCCCAACCCGGCACGGCAATGCACCGCAACCACCTCGCCCCGCGTGATGAAACCGTCAATCTGCCGGCACAGGTCAACGCCCTGTGACAGCGTCGGGGGGGCCATGTCCGGCATCGGACTGAACGTGCATGCGATTCCAAACTTGCCCGCAAGTGCTGCGTCGAAAGGCGCCTCCGTCAACGTAACGAGGCGAGTGATGCCGACAGACTGCAAGGCCTCCAGGTCATAACGAACGCTCTGCACCACACCGGGCCAGGGGGTTCCCGCAAGGTGGCCAGGCAGCAGCCACAAAAAACCACGCGGCCCGTACGCAGCGCTACGGGGATGCGTCACTGCCGGCGTGACTGCGCCCGGTGGGCTGCTTCGAGACATCGGCTCGGCCGAAGGGGGCACCAGTTCCGCCATCAACGCTGCACCATCGAATTCGGGACAGGAGCCGGTACGCAGAATTGCTTTTGCGCAGTCGCTGCGGGGGGCAGAAAAGAAAGATGCCACGTCTGCCGCCTCTTCAACCACCCCGTTGGCCAGCAGCACCACCTGCCCGGCCAGCCGCCTGGCTTGCTCCAGATGATGCAGTACGACAAGGACGGCGCGTTCGGCGGAAAGCTGCTCCAGAAGCCCGAGCACCGACTCGGCCTCGGCCGCGCTGAGTTCGGTGGTGGGTTCATCCACCATCAAAAGCGACGGATCAGCCATCATCATGCGAAGCAGGGCAATCACTTTCTGATCGCCGGGACTGCGCTCGATCACCTTCTGGGACAGGGCGTCCAGCAACCGGGCCTGACCATGGCGGGCGAGCATGTCGGCCACCATGTCAAGCTGCATCTGCTGCGTCAGCGATGAACGGCCTGGCAGCTCACACACCAGGTTTTCGAGAACGCTGGACACCAGCAGCCTGGAATGCTGCATCATCAGTGCGGGGTGGTGGTCCACCGTACAGACCTGCTCTCGGTAACGCGCCGCGCCCCAGGTACGCAGCGCCGGGCTGGCGTGGTTGCATGCCGCCAAGGTGCGGAGCAGTGTGGACTTCCCGGTTCCGGAAGGCCCCAGAAGAACCGTGCAGCCCTTTGCCGGCATGGCAAAATTGACCGAGCGCAGCACCATGCGGTCACCAAACGCCACGCCAAAGTCCACCAGATCGAGAATGCCGGGCTCAAGCATGAAGGCTTTTGTTCGACGAGCCCCGCGCGGGGAAGCGCTCATTCATGTCCAGCATGGATGTCAACGCCAACAGCAGCGTTTTCACGTCGTGAAGGCTGCGGGCATCGGCCTCCAGCACGGGCACCGCCTGCCGGTGGCCGATCAAAGTGGTTTCCCCGAAATAGTTGCGATAGGCATCGAGGTTGAGCGGTCCGCCCATGTCAGCATGGGTCACGCCGATGACGATTGGAAGCACCCTGCTCTGCATGCGCCGGGTCAGTTGCGCCATGTAATGCGCGAGATCCTCCACGGGAGTCGGGCGGCTGTGATCGATGAGTAGCACGACCCCCCTGGATTGATCCAGGAGGATGTCCCACATAAAGTCGAATCTGTCCTGCCCGGGCGCCCCATAGAGGCGCACTTTGTCATGCGCGCCAAGCTGCATGACGCCCATGTCCATGGCGACTGTCGTGTTTTGCTTGAGAAGCGCCGTCTCGTCCGTCGCGCCGGCTTCGGTGTCAACCACTTCGATATCACTGATGGTCCGTATGGCCTGCGTCTTGCCCGCCCCGACCGACCCGACAAAAAGAATTGCCCACTCCATAAGCACGCCTCTCAATGACCGACGAGTCGGCGCCACAGCTTGCCGACCAGCGAGCCAGTGGGCGGTACCACGAAAACGCCTTGCGAATCCACGCCGCCGCGAGAGTCTTCCCCGGAGTCTGGAGAGGCGACCGGCTGCGAACTCGCCACACCTCCGGACACTTTGACATGGCCAAAGCCCTGCAGAACTTCCAGCAAGGCGAAAACCTGAGTTGGATCGGCATCGAGCACCCGGGGAATCAGAAACCCGACGGCAGGTTTGCGCCACAAGAGCGCGCAGATTTGCGTCACCGGTGCCACCAGATCAAGAGGCAGTCTGGTGAGGTTGGGCCACGACTGCAGCCGGATCAAGTCGTTGACCTCCACCCCGAAGGATTGATTCCGCCATGCACTTTGGTAAGCCGCACGCCACTGCAACTCCACCAGCGGCAACGCGCCGGATGGCGGTATGTCCCACGGTACCGACCTGATGCTGATCTGTTCCGGATGGGACTGATAGGCCGCATCCCAGTCCTGAATATCCGTCACATAGCAGTGCTGCTGCGGATAGACCGAAACACTGCCGCAGCCCTCAATCTGAAAAAGCGACGGGGCGCCTTGACTCGCAGCATGACTAAGTACATTCGTAAACGGTGATCGTATCTTCATCATTTTCCGTTCAGTCCAATCGCTCGCACACGAAGTGCATGAATCCCAACGCCATCCGAATTCGGTAGCATTAAACTACCGAACATTTTTTGATCCATCTCAAATTTGATCAAGTTAGTGTGTCAATTTGTTTTTTGATTTAACAACAAAAGACCTATGCTGCGTACCTCATCAGCGGTAGCTCCACAACGAAAAGAACGCAAGTGTGATCAATCAAGCGTTTTGGTGAAATTGGAACAACCCACTCACTCGATTCGTAGTCGGCGAGCAACATCACGATAGACAGCGCCAGCGCCAGCACGCCATAGCTTTCGTCAAAAGTGACGGATTGGTCACATTTTCGGCTCGGCAGGGGAATGCCGAAGTGAATCAATACAACAACCATCACAAAATGTGACGCCCTGATGGCACGTTCATGTGCTTTCAGTTGAGCTTGGTGGCGCACTGCTTGCATCAAGCCATCGATCACGAAACACGAGCTATTTCGATTGCGATGGAAAAGGACCTATGAGCGCCTCCCACAAGAAAACGGGCCAGGCCGGTCGCCCCGCCTGTCTGGACTGTGCAACCCGTTCCAACTGCATCGTGGGAACACTGGCGCCGGCAGACCTTGCGGCTATCGAACCCCTGATTCATGAAAGCGCATTCCGCAAAGGGGCCGAACTTTCTTCTGAAGGTGACGTGGCGTCCAGTGTGAAGATCATCAAGGTGGGAACCCTGTTTGCTTACCGCACCGGAAAAGACGGTCGCCGCCGCCCGATTGAAATCACCGGCCGCGGATCGGTACTTGGAATGTACGGTTACTTTGGGCAGCCCAATCAGGTGTCCGGGGTTGCGGTATCCGCGGGCCGGGTCTGTGAGCTCTCCATTCGGCATCTTGAAGAAAAAACCAATTGGGTCCGCGCGCTTCGCGAGCAGTTGATCACCGGCAGCATACTCGCCTCCGGACTGACCGCCGACTGGTCGGCCGTCATGCGCCTGCGCACTTTGGTCAAGCAGCTCGCCTATACCCTGTATCTCCTGAGCGAGGTCCAGGCAAGCCCGGTCGTGCAATTGCCAAACCACACCGCTTTGGCCGAACTCCTGGGAACTACCCGCGAATCCATCGTGCGCGGGCTGATGACGCTGGAGAACGAGCGCTGCGTGGCCAAACTGGAACAAAAGAAGTGTCATGTGTATAGCAAACGCTTGCTGGAATGGCTGGGCAGCGCTTGACTGAACCGGTGTAACAGCCATGCCCCGCTGTCGGCGAATCCGATCAGATCGAAATAAGCGGACGGCGGGGTCCGGGGACGTCGCGTCCGCCTTGGCCCTGTCGATCTGCTACGCTTGGGCCAGTGCCTGCTACACCACCCATTGCCATCCCTGTGACTGCCGCCCCTTCTGCCATGTCGCCAACGCTGATGGTGCTGATTCTGTCCCTGCTGCTCGGCATCCAGCCCATCACCACCGACCTCTACCTGCCGGCTCTGCCCGCGCTCACCGAGGGTTTTGGCGCCCCCCTGGCACAGGCCCAGCTCACACTCAGCGCGCTGCTGCTGGCTTTTGGTGTCTCACAACTGTTCTGGGGTCCGCTGTCGGATCGTTTTGGGCGCAGGCCCATCTTGCTCTGGGGCCTGGTCGCGTATGTCGTGGCGGCCATAGGCAGCGCGCTGGCGCCGTCGATGGTGCTGCTGATTGCCTGGCGCGCCGTGCAGGGCGCGGCCATGGGCGCCGCCGTAATGGGCGCGCGCGCCATCGTGCGCGACCTGTACACGCCGCTGGCCGGCGCCCGCGCGATGTCCAAAGGCCTGAGCGGCCTGGGTGTGATCGCCTGCCTCAGCGCGCCGCTGGGTGGCTTGCTGTCGGACCTCTTCAACTGGCGCGCAGCGCTGCTGGCGCTGGCCGTGTTTGGCGCGGCCGCGCTGGCCATCGTTGCACTGCGTTTTGAAGAAACCCTGGCGCAAAAAAATCCGCGGGCGCTCCAGGCCCGCATACTGGCCCAGACCTGGTGGACGATTGTCCGCAACCCCACCTTTGTTGCGTTCTCGGCCCTGTCAATCGCCTCGTATGGCGGACTGTTCACTTTTCTGGCCTCCTCGTCCTTTGTCTTCATCCAGGTGCTGGGTCTGAGCAAAACCCAGTACGGCCTGGTGATGTTCTCGATGTCCTTCGTCTACGTGATCGGCACCTTTTTGTGCCGGCGGCTGCTGCCGCGTTTTGGGGTGCGCCGTTCGGTGGCGATGGCGGCCGTGCTGACGCTGGCCGGCGGCACGCTGATGGCTGGGCTGGCATGGACCGGTGTGCATACGGTGCGGGCCATGCTGCTGCCCTTTTTCCTCTTTATTCTGGCTCATGGCGTCCACCAGCCCTGCGGCCAAAGCGGCGCCATCGGCCCCTTTCCCGGTTCGGCCGGCGCGGCCTCGGCGCTCAATGGTTTTTTGATGATGCTGGCCGCCTTTGCGATGGGCGGCTGGCTCGGCACCCACATGGACGGCACGGTGTTTCCGCTGGCCTACGGCGTGCTGTTCTGGAGCATCTGTATTGCGCTGGCTGCCTGGACGCTGGTGCAAAAGCATGGCGAGCCGGTGCCTGTTGCCTCCATAAAATCCTGACGAGATGGCTAACGAACGCAGCGCCGGGCCGCCCCAAGCAAGTTCAGCCCCCTCGGGGGGCAGCGTATCGCACGAAGTGAAAGGCGCGGGGGCTCGCTTTGTTGGACTCGCCGGGCCTACCGCGTCCGGCAAAACCGCGGCGGCACTGGCCATCGCCGAACGGCACCCGGTGGAGATCATCAGCGTCGATTCGGCCCTGGTCTACCGCGGCATGGACATCGGCACAGCCAAACCCACACCGGCCGAGTTGGCCGCGGTGCCGCACCACCTGATCGACATTCGCGATCCGCTGCAGGCTTACAGCGCGGCCGAGTTCGCCCGGGATGCGCAGCGCCTGATCGCCGACATCAGCGCGCGCGGCAAGCTGCCGCTGCTGGTGGGCGGCACCATGCTTTATTTCAAGGCTTTGCTGAACGGTCTGGACGACATGCCCCCCGCCGACCCGGCCATACGCACTGCGCTTGAAGCGCAGGCCCTGGACAAGGGCTGGCCCGCGCTGCATGCCGAATTGGCCGCCGTCGATGCGGTCACGGCGGCGCGGCTGGCGCCCAATGACTCGCAGCGCATTTCCCGCGCGCTTGAAGTATTCCGGGTCTCGGGCCGGCCACTGTCGTTTTTTCATCAGCAAAACGCCAGCAAAAAGATGGCTAGCCACGCCCATTCGACAGGGTTCAACATCCTGATTTCCCTTGAACCACAGAACCGCGCCTGGCTCCATGAAAGGATCGCCCGGCGTTTTGACATGATGCTGGCGGCCGGTCTTATCGACGAGGTGCTGGCCCTGCGCGCACGCGGTGACCTGCACCCCGACCTGCCGTCCATGCGCTGTGTCAGTTACCGCCAGGCCTGGGAAGCGCTTGACGGTGACTGGCCCATGGCGCAGTTGCGCGACAAAGGCATTTTCGCGACGCGCCAGCTCGCCAAGCGCCAGCTCACCTGGCTGCGTTCCATGCCGGAGCGCCGCGTGGTCGCCTGCGACGATCCGGCGGTAGTGCAGCGGGTACTCGATCTCGTGAGTGAAATAGCATGAGTCCGCTCGTCAGCCACTTGAGGAAACACCTCGGCGCAGGGCATCGCATTTGAGCGCAGCAGTGGCAAGGTATTGACCGATCTGGGGCTTGCCCAACCCGAGGAACTCAAAACCGAACTGGTGCTGGCCGTGCGGCGAACGGCAGGAACGCTGTGCTGGCGATGAAGGAAGACGGGTAGATCGTCCGGATTCAGGCCTGACGGAACTGCATCAGCATTTGCAACAGCTTGCGCGTGGCGCCGTCCACCGTCGCGGCGGGACGATGCACCACGGACGTATGACGCGCCAGCGCAGGCCGAAGGGGAATCACCTGCACGCCGTGCTGGATGGCAGGCTGACCGGTTTGCTCAAGCGGCAGCACAGCCGCGCCATAACCGGCGGCCACCAGGCTCTTCATGGCCTCGGTGAAATTGAGTTCTATGCGGGCGCGCGGCGTGAAACCGGCATTGGCAAACCACGCCATGGTGAGCCGGTACATATGAGTGGTGGCGTCGTTAAAGATCAGCGGCCGGGTCGCCAGCCATTGCGGCGTGATGCGTTTGGGCGCCTGCCAGCTCTGCGGAACAAACGCCATCATCGGGTCGCTGCGCCAGTGGGTCATCACCAGGCCGCGTTGCGAGGACTGCGGCGTCGCAACCAACCCGACATCGAGCGTGCCCTGGCTGAGCCGTTCCATGGTGTCGCCCGACCCCAGAATGCGCACCTCGACATCAATGCCCGGATGAGTACGCTCCATGGATTGGAGCACCTGGGGCAACAAATACACCACCACCCCCGTTGAAGTGCCCAGGCGCACACGGCCAGTCCGGCCTTCGACATGGCGCTTCACGGCATCCACGGCATCGTCGGCGTCGCGCAGCAGCCTTCGGGCGCGCTCCACCAACAGCGCACCCGCAGCGCTGGGATGCACATTTTTTCCGCCCCGCACCACCAGCGAGGCGCCCAAACGGCTCTCCAGCTCGCTGACATGCAGGCTCACGGTGGGCTGGGCCAGATGCAAGGCCCGCGCCGCCGCTGAAAAAGTGCCCAGGTCGGTGATGGCGACAAGGGTTCGAAGCTGGTCAAGATTGAGTTCGCGCATCAGTAATCCTGATAGTTTTTATCAGAAAATTCAACTTCCACAATACCACGATCAACCGCACCATCAGGGACTTCCCCATCAGGAGTCCCGCCATGCCGCACAAGACCGTCGCCCGTCCCTTCCTTGCCATCGCGCGCGTACTTGCACGACTGGCCCGGCGGGTGCCGCGTGGGCCGGCGCAGCACAAGGGGCTGCGGCGCAGCCGGGCCGAGCTGGAACAGATGAGCGCGCGGGAGCTGAACGACCTCGGCATAGGCCGCGGCGACATTCCCGCCCTGCTCGACGACCCGGTGGCCTGGCGCAGGGACCGGCGCTGAACCGCCGGGCGCACAAAATTTCAATGCACAAGGCCGTCAACCGGCGTAGCATGATGCGTGTGTTCCCAAGCGTCTTTCTGGAGGTGCTGCATCATGAACATCGTGCTGGCGGCCATTGTTCTGGCCCTTGTCTGTCTGCTGGTGATCTGGCTGCTGCCAGGCTGGCGCGCGCTGAGTGCGCAACTCGGCAACCTGTTTCCCGGCGCGCCGGCAAGTCACCCCGGCTTCCCTCGGGCCCGTTTCGCGCCGGCCTGAAGAATCCAGTCAGTCCCCGGCCAGCGCCGTGATGATCGGGCAACGGCCATCGGCCTGTGGCGTGTCACATTGATGGATCATTTCGGCAAGAGCCGATTGCATCTTCCGCAGGTCCTCCAGCCTGGCCTGCACCATGCCCAGCTTGCGCGACGCCAACTGGCGGGTTTCGGAGCAGGCCGTCGCTTCATCGAGCTGCAGCAGCGTGGCGATTTCTTCGAGCGTGAAGCCCAGGGTCTGGGCCCGCTTGATAAAACGGATGCGCCGCACATCCCCGCTGCCGTAGGTCCGGTAGCCACTTTGCGGTCGTTGCGGTTCATGGATCAGGCCGCTGCGCTGGTAAAACCGGACCGTCTCCAGGTTCACGCCGGCCGCACTGGCCAGGCGGCCGATTGTCAATGTCTGGCTTGGGGGCTTGACTCCGTACATAAGTACAGAGTTTACATTCGACCTCATCTGAAAAATAAAATTTTTATGACCACGGACACAAACACAAAAACCACGCTTGCCGCGGGCGGCCTCGCGGCGATTCTGGCCTCGGCGTGTTGCCTGGGTCCGCTGGTGCTGGTATCGGTCGGCCTGGGCGGCGCCTGGCTCGGCAACCTGGCCAGCCTGGAGCCCTACCGGCCCTATTTCATCGGCGCCGCCCTGCTTGCCCTGTTTTTGGCCGGCAGGCGCATTTACCGGCCCGAGGCCGACTGCAAGCCAGGGGACATCTGCGCCCTGCCCGCCGCAAGAACGGGCTACAAGGCGGTGTTTTGGGCAGTGGCCGGCCTGGTCGTTATCGCGTTTTCTTACCCCTACATCGCCCCGCTTTTTTATTGATCCCACGCCCCACCGAGGATGGACCATGCTGCCCAAAAAATTTACCCTCCACGCCACCTTGCTGGCTCTGCCGCTGCTTGCAGCGCAGGCACAAGCGGCCATCCAGACCGTGACGCTGGACGTGCCCGGCATGACCTGCTCTACCTGTCCCCTCACCGTCAAACAAGCCTTGTCAAAAGTCAAGGGCGTGACCGGCACCCAGGTGAGTTATGAAAAACGCCAGGCTGTGGTCACTTTTGATGACGCGAAAACCTCGGCACCCGCGCTGACCAAAGCGACCGGGAATGCCGGCTACCCGTCCACCGTCAAAACGCAGCCATGAGCGGCGTCATTCTTGAGTCACTGCTGACCTGTCCGAAGTGCGGCCATGCGGAAACGGAAACCATGCCGACCGACGCATGCCAGTTTTTTTATGAGTGCGTGGCCTGCAAGGCCCTGTTGCGGCCCGAGGCGGGCGATTGCTGCGTGTTTTGCTCTTACGGCTCGGTCACATGCCCGCCGATACAAGAGCAGCGCGGCTGCTGCGGCTGACCGGGCCAGCCCCGGGATCAGCCTCTCAGTGCGTGATGACCACCAGCACGCTGCAGGGCGCGTGTTCGATCAGCGATTTGGACACCGAGCCGCGCCACCAGCGCGCAGCCCATCCGTCCAGATGCTTGTGGCCGACCACGATCAGGTCGGCGTCGATCTTGCGGGCGTATTTGCTGATTTCGTCGACGGTCTCGCCGACCAGCACTTCGCCCTGGGCCTTGTGACCTGATTCGGCCAACTGGCGCAAACCTTGGTCAAGAATGCCGGCGTATCTTTCTTTCTCTTGTTCGGCCAGGTTGGTGTCGTAAACGCCGCTCTCCACGCCGATCAGATTCATGTAAAGCGGCGTCACCGCGATCAGGGTCAACGACGCCTGGCTCCACTGCGCAATCTCGCGGCAGTCCAGCAGCGCTTTCTGCCCGGATTGGGAACCGTCGTAAGCCAGCAAAATTTTCTTGTACATGACGCATCTCCTGAATAGAGCCACCGGAACAGTTTCGAGGACAGCCTTTCCGGCGGCGCCAGCCAAGGCTATTATGTATTATTTGCATGGATGGACATGAAGCTGGCCTTGGACAGTTGAAAGCCGCAGGCCTAAGCTCTGCGCATGGCCTATTCACAAGGAGTTTTTCATGTCGCAAGCTTCCGGCCCCGGCACCCACCGCCTTCCCTCCTATCTGCAGGCCGACCATCTCGGTGCCTGGGGCAATTACCTGCAACAGGTCGATCGTGTGATACCGCACCTGGGCAGTCTGGCGCGCTGGGCCGAAACCCTCAAGCGCCCCAAGCGCATTCTGATTGTGGACGTGCCCATCCACATGGACGACGGCACGGTGTCGCACTTCGAAGGCTACCGCGTGCAGCACAATGTCTCGCGCGGGCCGGGCAAGGGCGGCGTGCGTTTTCACCAGGACGTGACGCTGTCCGAAGTGATGGCGCTGGCGGCCTGGATGTCGATCAAGAACGCCGCGGTGAACGTGCCTTTCGGTGGCGCCAAGGGCGGCATACGCGTCGATCCCAAAACCCTGTCATGCGGCGAGCTTGAGCGCATGACTCGCCGCTACACCAGCGAGATCGGCATCATCATCGGCCCGAACAAGGACATCCCCGCGCCCGACGTCAACACCAACGAGCAGATCATGGCATGGATGATGGACACCTACTCGATGAACACGGGCTCGACAGCGACGGGCGTGGTCACCGGCAAGCCGGTCGATCTGGGCGGCTCGCTGGGCCGGCGCGAAGCCACGGGCCGCGGCGTGTTCACGGTAGGCGCGGAAGCAGCCAGGCACATCGGGCTGGACATCAGCAGCGCGCGGGTAGCGGTGCAGGGCTTCGGCAATGTGGGCAGTGTCGCCGGCAAGCTGTTCGCCGAGGCCGGCGCGCGGGTGGTGGCCGTGCAGGACCATGGCGGCACGATTTACCGCGAAGCGGGGCTGGACGTCCCCGCCCTGCTCAGGCATGTGCTTGATACCGGCAGCGTGGCCGGCTTTGCGCGGGCCGAAACCATGGCCAATGAGCTGTTCTGGGAAGTGGACTGCGAAATTCTCATTCCCGCCGCGCTGGAGCAGCAGATCACCGCGGCCAATGCCGGGCGCATCAAGGCGCGCATGATCATCGAGGGCGCGAACGGGCCGACCACACCGGAAGCCGACGATATTTTGCAGGAACGCAATGTGCTGGTGCTGCCCGACGTGATTGCCAACGCCGGCGGCGTGACCGTCAGCTATTTTGAATGGGTGCAGGATTTTTCCAGCTTCTTCTGGGACGAAGCAGAAATCAATGCGCGCCTGGTGCGCATCATGAAAGAAGCCTTCGCCGGCGTCTGGCAGGTGGCGCAAGACCACAAGGTCAGCCTGCGCACCGCGACCTTCATCGTCGCCTGCAAACGGATTTTGCACACGCGCGAGTTGCGTGGTTTGTATCCCTGATCAGTTCCGTTTCACGCCAATAGCGGAAACGCTAAGGCTACGCTGAATAAGTCCGTTCGCGTTGAGCCTGTCGAAACGCTGCCCTTGCAAATCAACAACTTGCGAAGGACTTCGACAGGCTCAGTCCGAACGGGGAGACTTATTCAGCATTGCCTTTAATCCGTGATCTTCGGT
>JAURVI010000021.1 GCA_030655515.1 Polaromonas sp.
GTGCTGCCCGCCATGGAAATCAACCCGATCCTTAACACCATCAAGGACCTGTCCGAGCGCTCCGAAACTATTCGGGGGTATCTTTGACTACGATCAAAAGCATGAGCGTCTGACCGAAGTCAATCGCGAGCTTGAAGATCCGAGTGTCTGGAACAAACCTGAATACGCCCAGGAACTGGGCCGCGAGCGCGCTGCGCTGGCGCAGATCGTCGATACCCTCGACGAACTGAACACCGGTCTGGCCGATTGCCGTGACCTGCTGGACATGGCCGTCGAAGAAAACGACGAAGGCGCAGTGGGCGATGTCGTCGCCGAGCTGGCCCGTCTCGAGGAAAACCTCGCCAAGCTTGAGTTCCGCCGCATGTTCAGCCACGAAATGGACCCGAACAACGCCTACCTGGATATCCAGGCCGGTTCCGGCGGCACCGAGGCCCAGGACTGGGCCAACATCCTGCTGCGCATGTACCTGCGCTGGGCTGACAAGCGCGGTTTCGAAGCGACCATCATGGAACTGTCCGCCGGTGAAGTCGCCGGTATCAAGGGCGCGACCGTGCATATCAAGGGTGAATACGCCTTTGGCTGGTTGCGCACCGAGATCGGCGTGCACCGCCTGGTGCGCAAGAGCCCGTTCGATTCATCTGGTGGGCGCCACACCTCGTTCGCGTCCATCTTCGTCTACCCGGAAGTGGACGACTCGATCGAGATCAACATCAACCCGGCCGACGTGCGCACCGACACATTCCGCGCGTCCGGCGCGGGTGGCCAGCACATCAACAAGACCGACTCGGCCGTGCGCCTCACGCACATTCCTACCGGCATCGTGGTGCAGTGTCAGGACGGGCGCAGCCAGCACAGCAACCGCGACGTGGCCTGGAAACGCCTGCGCTCGCGTTTGTACGACCACGAGCTGCGCAAACAGCAGGAAGAGCAGCAGAAACTCGAAGACACCAAGACCGATGTGGGCTGGGGCCACCAGATCCGTTCGTACGTGCTGGACAACAGCCGCATCAAGGACTTGCGCACCAACGTCGAAATCTCCGCCACGCAAAAGGTGCTGGATGGTGATCTCGATCCCTTCATTGAAGCCTCTCTGAAACAAGGTGTCTAGAACTTGAAGCCCCCACGCTCCACCGCTGCGCGGGTCGCTGCCCCCCGAGGGGGTTGCCCCGCCTTGGGGCGGCCCGGCGGCAGTGCTCTCTTCAATACCGAGGAAATCGAATGACTTCATTCCGTGAAGGCCCCACCACCGTGGTTCGCCGCGAAGACTACGCCGCCCCGGCTTACTGGATCGACACCGTCGACCTGTGTTTCGATCTGGACCCGGCCAAGACCCGCGTGCTCAACAAGATGCGATTGCGCCGCAACCCGGACGTGCCGGCGCAGGCGCTGCGTCTCGATGGTGAAGACCTGAACCTGGCGCGCGTGCTGGTCAACGGCGCGGGCTGCTCGTTCAAGATCGACGGCCACCAACTGGTGCTGGAAGCGCTCCCCGAAGGGCACGAGCCGTTCGATCTGGAGATCTTCACGATCTGTGTGCCCGAGAAGAACACGCAGCTCATGGGCCTCTATGTGAGCCAGGGCACCTTCTTCACGCAATGCGAGGCCGAGGGCTTTCGCCGTATCACCTACTTCCTGGATCGACCGGATGTGATGGCGAGCTACACCGTCACCCTGCGCGCCGACAAAACGAAGTACCCGGTGCTGCTGTCCAACGGCAACCTGGTGGAGGAAGGCGGGCTGCCCGACGGCCGCCACTTCGCCCGGTGGGTCGATCCGCACAAGAAGCCCTGCTACCTGTTCGCCCTGGTGGCTGGACAGTTGGTGGCGCGCGAGCAGCGCATCACGGCGCGCAACGGCAACAAGCACCAGTTGCAGATCTACGTGCGCCCCGGCGACATGGACAAGACCGAACACGCGATGAACTCGCTCATCCACAGCGTGGTGTGGGACGAGGCGCGCTTCGGCCTGCCGCTCGATCTCGAGCGCTTCATGATCGTCGCCACCAGCGACTTCAACATGGGCGCGATGGAGAACAAGGGCCTCAACATCTTCAACACCAAGTACGTGCTGGCCAACGCCGCCACCGCGACCGACACCGACTTCGCCAACATCGAATCGGTCGTGGGCCACGAGTACTTCCACAACTGGACCGGCAACCGCATCACCTGCCGCGACTGGTTCCAGTTGAGCCTGAAAGAAGGCCTCACCGTCTTCCGCGACCAGGAGTTCAGCATGGACCTGTGCGCCGAGCCCTCGGCGCGCGCGGTCAAGCGCATTGAAGACGTGCGCGTGTTGCGCACCGCCCAGTTCCCCGAAGACGCCGGCCCGATGGCGCACCCGGTGCGGCCCGACAGCTACGCCGAGATCAACAACTTCTACACCGTCACGATCTACGAAAAAGGGGCCGAGGTCGTGCGCATGATGCAGACCCTTGTGGGCCGAGAAGGCTTCGCCAAAGGCATGAAGCTCTACTTCGAGCGCCACGACGGCCAGGCCGTCACCTGCGACGACTTCGCCCAGTCCATCGCCGACGCCAACCCGGAGAGCGACCTCGCCCGTCTGCTGCCGCAGTTCAAGCGCTGGTACAGCCAGGCCGGCACGCCGCACGTGCAAGCCGAGGGCGTGTATGACGAAGCCGCGCGCACCTACACGCTCACCCTGTCACAAAGCTGCCTGCCCACGCCCGGCCAGGCCACCAAGGAGCCCTTCGTGATCCCGGTGACGCTGGGCCTGCTGAGCGCCCATGGCGAGCAACTGCCTTTGCAACTGGCGCACTGGACGCAGGCCGAAACCGGTAGCCGCACCTTCGTGCTCACGCAGGACAGCGAAAGCTTCACCTTCGTGAACCTCGACAGCGCGCCCGTGCCCTCGCTGTTGCGTGGGTTCTCTGCGCCGGTGGTGCTCGAATGCCACTACACCGACGAACAACTGCTCACGCTGCTGGCGTCCGACCCCGATCCGTTCAACCGATGGGAAGCCGGCCAACGCCTTGCGTTGCGCCGCGCGCTCAAGGCCATCCTGGCCGAAGGCGCTGTGCCCGA
Organism: Polaromonas sp.; assembly: GCA_030655515.1. Classification (GTDB taxonomy): domain Bacteria; phylum Pseudomonadota; class Gammaproteobacteria; order Burkholderiales; family Burkholderiaceae_C; genus Polaromonas. Next base: position 3,042 of record JAURVI010000021.1, read on the forward strand.
GGCCCCGCTGGACGACGCCTTCCTCGGTGCCATGCGCGACGTGCTGCGCCACCCACAGCTCGACGCCGCGTTCAAGGAACTCGTGCTCACTTTGCCGAGCGAAACCTATATCGCGGAGCAGCTGGCCGAAGTCGACCCGCAACGTGTGCACGCGGTGCGCGAAGCCATGCGCCTGCAACTGGCCAGCGCGTTGCAAACCGACTGGGCCTGGGCGTTCGACGCCCACAAAGACAACGGCGCCTACAGCCCCGACCCGTTGTGCGCCGGCCGTCGTGCGCTGTCAGGCCTGTCGCTCGGCATGCTGTGCCTGGCCGCGCGGCAAACCGCAGACGCCCCTTCGACAGGCTCAGGACAGGGCGTGTGGCCGGGCAAGGCCTTCCAGCACTTCAAGGATGCCAGCAACATGACCGATCGCTTCAACGCGCTCTCGGCCATGGTGGTGAGTGAGCACGCGCTCGCGCGTGACGCCTTGGCACTGTTCCACAGCATGTTCCGCGACGAGGCCCTGGTGCTCGACAAATGGTTTGCCCTGCAAGCGGGCGCGCCCGACCGCAACGGCAACGTGCTGGGCGCCGTGCGCGCGCTCATGAAGCACGCGGACTTCAACCTGAAGAACCCCAACCGCGCGCGCAGCGTGATCTTCAGCTACTGCAACGCCAATCCCGGCGCGTTCCACCGCGCCGACGCGGCGGGCTACCTGTTCTGGAGCGAACGCGTGGTCGAGCTCGATGCGTTCAACCCGCAAGTGGCAGCCCGCTTGGCGCGCGCGCTCGACCGCTGGAAAAAACTCGCCGAGCCGTACCGCAGCGCCGCGCGCGAAGCCATTGAACGTGTGGCAGCAAAAACCAACCTCAGCAATGACACGCGCGAGGTCGTGACCCGCGCCTTGGCAGAGTGAACGACCACCTTACCGTTCGGGCTGAGGTTGTCGAAGACCTCACCTGAGACCATCACCTTACCGTTCGGGCTGAGCCTGTCGAAGCCCTCACCAACATGACCAAACGCATCTCCCTTACCCGCTACCTCGTCGAACAACAACGCGTCGACGGCCACATCCCGTCCCAGTTGCGCCTGCTGCTCGAAGTCGTGGCACGCGCCTGCAAGAGCATCAGCCAGGCCGTCAACAAGGGCGACCTTGGCGGCGTGCTCGGCGCGGCCTCCACGGAAAACGTGCAGGGTGAAATGCAGAAGAAACTGGACATCATCGCCAACGAGGTGCTGATCGAGGCGAACGAATGGGGTGGCCACCTCGCGGCCATGGCCAGCGAAGAGATGGACAGCATCTACGTCGTGCCCAACCGCTATCCGCAGGGCGAATACCTGCTCTTGTTCGACCCGCTCGACGGCTCCAGCAACATCGACGTGAACGTCAGCATCGGCACCATCTTCAGCGTGCTGAAGAAGCCGGAAGGCAGCGCAGGCGTGAGCGAGCAGGACTTCCTGCAAGCCGGTGCCCACCAGGTGGCGGCGGGCTACTGCGTGTACGGCCCGCAAACCACCCTGGTGCTCACCGTGGGCGATGGCGTGGCCATGTTCACACTCGACCGCGAGCAAGGCTCATTCGTGCTCACCCAGGAACACGTGCAGATTCCGGCCGACACCAAGGAATTCGCCATCAACATGAGCAACATGCGCCACTGGGACGAGCCCGTGAAGCGCTATGTGGACGAATGTCTGGCCGGCAAGGAAGGCGAACGCGGCAAGGACTTCAACATGCGCTGGATCGCCAGCATGGTGGCCGATGTGCACCGCATCCTTACGCGCGGCGGCATCTTCATGTACCCCTGGGACAAGCGCGAGCCGAACAAGCCCGGCAAGCTGCGCCTGATGTACGAAGCCAACCCCATGAGCTGGCTTGTTGAGCAGGCCGGCGGCGCGGCCACCAACGGCCAGCAACGGATCCTGGACATCCAGCCCACCAAACTGCACGAACGTGTCAGCGTGATCCTGGGTTCGAAGAACGAAGTCGAGCGCGTGACCCGTTACCACCAGAAAAGCTGATTCAAGCCCGGCTATAATCGCGGGCGTTGCCGGTGTAGCTCAGTCGGTAGAGCAGCTCATTCGTAATGAGAAGGTCGGGTGTTCGATTCATCTCTCCGGCACCAAATGAAACGCCCCTGGCTGTCATGGTCAGGGGCTTTTTCATGAAACGGCCAAAAGACCGTTTACACAAACTTCTTACACCCTTAGGCTGAAGCGCCGCTTTGACCCGTCAATCCGACGGCAACAGGCTGCTGCGCATTAACCCACCATTGACACACTAATGCAAAAGACCTAATCTTTCCCCGAAGCAGGTTGACCAAGCGATGGCATCTTTACAAAACGCGGCGGAAAGAAATCATGCCATCTGACGCTCCGCACACCGAACAGGCAGTCAATCAGAGGCTGGAGCCCATCGTGCTGCATGCCCTGCGGCGCTTTCGCGCCCTGCTTCCCGGCGACGTCGAACTGGCCGTTGAGCTTTCTCACGAAAACCCCTGGTTGCGCGCACATGCCGATCAGCTCGAGCACGCCCTGCTGAGCGCCTGCATCGTGGCATGGCAGTCCATGGCGGGCGTGGCGACGCAGATTGTTGTCGAGATGACCGAGGTGCTGCTGGACGACGTGGTGCTGGCCCCCGACGCCGGCAAGCTGCAGGGCGGACTGCCGCCCAGGCGCTACGCGCGGCTGGTCATCAGCAACAGCAGCCGGGCTGCCACCGGCCCCTTCCACACGCTGTTGCCCGCGCCTGCGCAGACCGACGACAGGCCTATCAGCGCGCGCCGGCTGCCGCTGGTGGAGGTGCGCAACATTGTCGAGCAGCACCAGGGCATGATCACCGTGTCGCCGGAGCCGGGGCGCGGCACCGCGTTCGACATCTATCTGCCGACCGCCGTGCCGCTGGAAGCGGCGGCATCCGGGGAAGCGGGCGTCGCAACCCCACATATCGTCTATGTGGACGACTATGAAGCCATGCGGGTTCTGGTCAGCGACACGCTGCCCCAGGCGGGCTTTCGCGTCACCTGTCATGCGAGCGCCCGGCAGGCGCTGACCGCTCTGCAGGCAGACCCCTTGGACTGCGATGTGCTGGTGACCGATTACCGGCTGCAAACTCACACGGGTATCGACCTGCTCAAGCAGGTCAAACGGCTGCGTGCCGACCTGCCCGTCATCATCATCTCGGGCTACCTGGACAGCGCGCTTGAAGCACGGGCTTACGACGAGGGTGCGGCGCTCGTGATCAGCAAGGCGGATGACCTCAGTGCCCTGTGCGTCGCACTGCACAAGCTGCTGGGCCATGCGCCGCGTCCGGCACTGGTCAACTATTCCGACTGGACCAAGCTGTAAACGGAGCTCTCCGGGCCGAACCGAGGTGTCTTCCTTGGTAGGCTGGCATGCATGTGTAGGCACCCCGGCCGGCTGCGTTGTAGGACAAAATCGTTTGCATACTGCCTGTTACGCCAAGTGACAACGGAATCGCCGACCATGCGTTATAAAGTGGTCTTTAAAGACAACCGGACCGAAACCCGCCCGATTGCAACCCACAAAGGTCATCTCATGAATCTGAATCCACTGTCACACCTGCGCACACTCCCTCTCGTTTTGGTGGCGGCCCTCGCGGCGGGCACTGTTTGGGCCGAAAAGCCCGAGTGGGCCGGTCAGGGCAAAGGCGGCAAGCAGGAGCAAAAAGAGCGTGATGGCGACAAGAAGAACAAACCGGTCCGGCAGGCCCAGCCGGAAGTCAGGGTGGGCGCCTACTTCGGCGATCAGCAGCGCGTGGTGGTACGCGAGTATTACGGCAAACAATACGGGGCGGGGCGTTGCCCGCCCGGTCTGGCGAAGAAGAACAACGGCTGCATGCCTCCGGGCCAGGCCAAAAAATGGGCGGTGGGTCAACAGTTGCCCCGCGACGTCGTGTATTACTCGGTGCCGCAATCGGTGGTCGTGCAACTGGGCATTCCGCCTTCAGGACACAAATATGTCCGCGTGGCCGGCGACATTTTGCTGATTGCGGTGGGCACGGGCCTGATCGTGGACGCGATTCAGGATCTGGGCAGGCTCTGACCTTCGGCCCTCTTCCGGCCCGTGGCCCGGCTCAGGACGGGGACGGGCCGGTGGCCTGCCGCTGACTGAGCACGCGCTGGAGGGTTTGCAGCAGTTCGGCGTTCGAGGTCTGCGCCTTCAACAGCACGGCGGCAGCCCGTGTACTCTGGGTTCGGTCAACCTCTTTGGCCGAGAAAACCACCACGGGCGGCGGCCGGTCCAGCGCCTCGATGTCGGCCAGCAAATCCCAGCCCGACCCGCCAGGCAAGGCCAGGTCGAGCAGGACCAGGTCGAACCGCTGGTCGAGCAGCCGCGCGCGCGCCTCCTGCAGCGTGGCGGCAAATTCGAAGGTCGCGAAGTCCTGCGCGATGGCCGCCGTGATGCGCTGGATATCGAGATCGTCCTCGACGTGCAGGATTCTGGGCTTGCCCTCGGTCATGCCGTCGATGGCGCGCCGCAGGCCCAGAATCAGCAGGTTTTCGTTGATCGGCTTTTCCAGCCAGTCGGACACGGACAGCGGCTGGTTGTTGAACTCGATCTGCCCTTCGCCGGCCATGGCCGAGACCACGACGATGGGCAGATCGCGTGTGCGTTCCTGTCGGCGCAGTGTGCGGATCAGCGTGATGCCGTCCTGGTCGGGCAACTTCAGGTCCACCGTCATCGCGGCGTAACTGGTTTGCGCCACGTTCGCCAGCGCCTGCGCTGCGCTGTAGGCCATGTCGGCGTCGAAGCCGCCCTTGTCCAGCATCATGCCGATCAGGCGGGCAATGTCGCGGTCGTCTTCGCAGATAAGAACCCGGGGGCGGGCCGAACCCCATGCCACGGCGGAGGCGACCGGGGGCGACAGTTCTTGCCATTCCGGCAGTTCAAAGAAAAAGGTGCTGCCCACGCCGACTTCGGTCACAAAACCTATGTTGCCACCCAGGCGCTCGACGATGGCCCGTGAAATGTTCAGGCCCAGCCCGGTGCCGCCTTTCTGGCGCGTATCGGATGAATCGGCCTGAGAGAACTTCTGGAAGATCCGCTTGCGGAATTCCTCGGGAATGCCCGGCCCGTGGTCACGCACCTCCACCCGCACCCCGATCCCACCCCGCGACACATGAACCTCCACCGCACCGCCCGGCGGCGAGAACTTCATCGCATTGGACAACAGGTTGGTAATGACCTGGGTCAGGCGGTCGCTATCGACATTGACCTGCACCTTGTCGTCGGGGAAATGCAGGCTCAAGCTCACATTCTGCGCGGCGCCATAGCCTTCGTTGGCCGCCAGCGCCTGCGCCATCAAGGGCTTGAGCTCGACCACCTGCAAATCCAGGTGCATCTTGCCCGACTCGATCTTCTCGATGTCCAGAATGTCGTTGATCAGGCGGATCAGGCGCTCGCAGTTGTTCTTGGCAATGTCCACCAGCGTCTTGACGGCCTCGGGCAACTGGCCGGCCACGCCGCCGGCGATCAGGCCCAGCGAGCCGCGAATCGACGTGAGCGGCGTGCGAAGCTCGTGGCTGACCGTGGAGACGAATTCGCTTTTCATGCGGTCAATCCGCTTGAGTTCGGTGATGTCGGTGGCCAGTGTATAAAAACCGACGACCTGGCCCTCTTCATCGCCGTCGCCGTAACGCGGGAAGTGATGGACGCTGTAGTCCCGCTGGGCGCCTTTAGCGATTTTCTGGGTGTGCTCGTACACCACCGGGTAACCCGACAGGACTTCTTCGACCCGGGGGCGCACGGCTTCATAGAATTCGTCGCCAATGATTTCGCGCAGGGGTCTTCCCTCGATCTGCTCGTGGGGCAGACCGAAGACCTCTTCAAAAGCCCGGTTATGAAAACGAAAACGCTGCTCGACATCGACATAGGCAATCAAGGCCGGCACGGTGTCCGTGATCTCGCGCAACTGCGCTTCGCTCGCACGCAGCGCGTTACTGACCTGGCGCATTCCGGTGATGTTGCGGGTGGTTCCACGGTAGCCGGTGAAGCGCCCGGACGCGTCGAAAATCGGTGCGCCGTTGCTGCTCAGATAACTGATCTGTCCATTGCGGTCAACCCGCACGGTCTCATGGTTGCGAAAGACCTCGTGCCGCTCAAGCCGGGCCTGAAGGCTCGCCCGGCCGCTAGCGTCCACGTCCACATGGCCCAACTCCCAGGGAGTCTTGCCAACAGCGGCGGCGGAAACGGTCATCATATGGGGCGCTTCGCCTGAACTCTCGATGAAACGGAAGTTGTCATCGAGCTCCCAGAACCAGTCGGACGACAGCTCGGTGAGCGCCCGGAATCGCTCTTCGTTCTTCCGCAAAACCTGATCGGCATCCTTGCGCTCGGTAATGTCCTGGATCTGCGAGATGAAGTGAAGCGGCTTGCGGTCAGCGTCGCGCACCAGCGAGCAGCTCAGGTAGCCCCAGACAATGCGCCCCGACTTGTGGATGTAGCGCTTCTCCCGGTGGTAGGTTTCAATCTCGCCGGCCAATGCCCGTTTGCGCTGTAGCAGGTCCCATGCGAAGTCGTCGGGATGAGTCATGTCATGAACGGAGGGGGCCAGCATCTCGGCCTCGGAGTAGCCCAGCATCTGGCAAAGCGCGCTGTTGACCCGGAGCCGGCGCGAGTCGATGGCGATCAGCGCCATCCCGATCGCCGCATGCTCAAACGCACTGCTGAACTGCTGATCGCTGACGGTGACCGCATCGTGGTGACTGCTGATGGACGTGCCTGCCGTGGCGCCCGACGATGCGTCCGCGGCGCTCCTGAACAGATGGCCGGAACGCGGAAGATGGGCCAGCGCGGTGCCCGAGTCTTCGTCAGTGTGGCCCGCGCTTGGCGCGGCGTCGCCCTGCTCGCTTCCCAGCGTGAAATAAAAAGTGCTGCCTTCACCCACCGCCGAACGTGCCCAGATGCTTCCGCCGTGCCGATTGATGATGCGCTTGACCGTGGCCAGGCCAATGCCGCTGCCGGCAAACTCTTCCGGCGAATGCAGGCGCTGGAAGGTGCCGAACAGCTTGTCCACATACGCCATGTCAAACCCGACGCCGTTGTCCTTGACAAAATACACCGGCTGCTGGTCGGCACCCTGCTCTTTGCCGACTGAAATTGCGGCGCAGGGATTTTTCGAGCTGAACTTCCAGGCATTGGCAATCAGGTTCTCCAGCACCTGTCGCAGCAGCGATGTGTCCGCCCGCACCAGCAGGCCGGGTTCGACCGTTGCCTGCACCACGCGCGCGGCGTCGTTTTCCGCGTATTGCCTGATAACCCTGCTCGCCTCTTCGCTGATATCCACCGTCTCCCAATTCAGGCTGGTGCGGGACAACTGGGCCAGGGAAAGCAGACCGTCGGTCAGCTCACCCATGCGCCGCACACCACCTCGTATCCGGCTCAGGTAGTGGTGGGCACGCTCGCCGGACTTGGGCGGCACCGCTTTTTGCAGCAAGGCGCAGTAGCCGTCGATGGCGCTCAGCGGAGAGCGCAGATCGTGCGCGACTGAATACGAAAACGCTTCCAGCTCTTTGTTGGCCGCCTCCAACTGGGACGTCCTGCGTAAAACCCGGTTTTCCAGATCGACGTTGAGCCTGACGATTTCCAATTCGGCGCGTTTGCGCTTGCTGATGTCGGTGATGGTGGTGACGAAGCCGGACGGGGCGCGGAAAATCCCTTCAAACAAGGGCTGCACGTTTGCCAGCGCCCACAAAACGCTGCCATCGGGCTTGCGGTAACAGATCACCACGTTCGATTGCGGAAGACCCGTGCGCCTGGCGACAACACTGGGCCGCTCTTCCTCCGGCATCGGCGAGCCGTCTTCGCGCAGCATCTGCCATTCCGGAGTGACCATCGTCTGCCCTTTCATCTGGGCCAGGGTCTTGCCGAAAGTGCGCTCGGCACTGGCATTGCAGTCGATGATTCGCCCGTCGGCGTCGCGTAGCACGATCCCTTCGGCCAGCGCGGCCACAACGGTGCGAAAGCGCGCTTCGCTTGCCCGAAGCGCCGTTTCCGTCTGCTTGCGCACCGTGATGTCGGTACCGACACCGCGATAACCGGTGAACTTGCCATCGGCGTCAATGATGGGCTCCCCGCTGATGCTGAAAACAAACACCACGCCGTCCTTGTCCTCGCGCTCATACTCGAAATCACGAAAAGTCTCGTGTCTTTCGAGCTGGGCGCGATGAAGCGCCCAGGCAGCCCTGTTGCGGGAGATGCCATCCATCTCCCACCGGGTCTTGCCGATGTATTCGGTATCCATGTTCCTGACCTGATCCGTCGCGCCGCCAGACAGCATGGTGAAGCGAAATTGGTCGTCGAGCTCCCAGTACCAGTCCGAAGAAAGCCGGGTCAGGCTGCGAAAACGCCCCTGGTTGTAGCGCAAGCGGGCCTCGGCCGCCAGACGGGCGGTGATGTCTTCGGCGGTGATCAGAATATGGGTCACCACACCGCCGGCATCTTTGAGCGGGACCTTGCGTACGTGGAGCCGGAGAGCGCCGCGATTTCTTGCATGGACAACACGGTCGGGAAGGTCCAGCATGACACCGGTAGCGGCCAGATCAAGGTCCGTGGCATGCATGCGGTCTGCGTCTTCTTTCGGCCAGAGATCATGCGCGGTGCGGCCCAACGCCTCTTCGCGCGTCAGCCCATACAACGCCTCGCATGCCTTGTTCCACCGGACCACCCGGTACCCGTCCCGCACGGACTTCAGGTGAACGGCCATCGGGATGTTGTCGACGATCTCATCGAGAAACTGGGAGGATTTCCGATGCGCTTCTTCCGCGCGCTTGCTCACACTGATGTCGCGCGCCGTGCCCCGGTATCCGGTGAACCGGTTTTCAGCATCAAACAAGGGCATGCCGCTGATCGAAAAATAGCGAGGCAAGTCGTCGCCCCGCACCCACATGTATTCGAAATCGCGAAAAGGCTGGCGTGCATCCAGCACGGCGCGGTGCGCCTCCCACGACATGCTGAGGGGAACGACGCCAGGCAAGTCCCAGCGCAAATTACCAATGGAGCTATCCAAAACCGCGCCGTCCGATTGGCCGGCGCCCAGTTCGGTGGCAAACTTGGTGAAACGGTACTCGGCATCCTGCTCCCAGTACCAGTCCGCTGAAATGGCAGCCAGGCTGCGCAGGCCGCGGGCGTCGTCCTGGAGCGCCTCCATGGCACGTTTCTGCTCGGCCAGTTCCAGCCTCAGGCCTTCATTGGCGCTGACCAACTCAAGCATCCGGGCGTTCAGGTGCTGGTTGGCCTGAATCAGTGCTTCGTCCCGCTTAAGCACGAGTCCCCATGGCGGCATCCGCAAAAAATGGGTATTGCGGGGCGGCGAACCGGAGCAGCCGACCATACCAGACTGCCACCACTGTATCGAAGGGGCTGTGCTTCATGCTCTGTCCATATCCTCAAGGATCATGTATGCATACTGCACCGCTTTCTGCGCCTGCGCAAGCTGCATGACCGAGTATCGAACGCCCCATGCAAATTTGTTCTAGGGATAACTCCTATGTTGCGAATTTGACGAACTTTCGCGCTGCGCCGATACCTGTGTATCGAAGTCTAGGGCCTGTTAAAAGCCGGTGCCGGTCAGTGCGCCTGACGCTGCGAAGGGCCCGGGCCGCGGCCGGCGATGTGCCGGAAGGTGATGCGGCCCTTGCTCAGATCGTAAGGCGACAGCTCCAGCGACACCTGGTCACCGGCCAGAATGCGGATGTGATTCTTGCGCATCTTGCCGGAGGTGTAAGCCACCAGCTTGTGGCCGTTGTCCAGCGTCACGCGAAAGCGTGAATCGGGCAGCACTTCGTTGACGAGTCCGTGCATTTCAATCAGTTCTTCTTTGGCCATGAGTTAAGTCCTTGAAAATTTGAGAAGATTTGTCCGTGCCGGCCGTCGATCAGGCGCAAGCCGGCGACGAGCGCTCGTGGATCCAGCCGAGCGCGTGCTCCGTCGCGTAATGAACGGCCGCGGCCGCGCTGTCAAAAAGCCCGCTGAAACGCAGCACGCGGTCGTGCGTGCCGCTGCCGCGGCCGGAGCGGATCGAAACCGAAGCCGCGTACAGGCCTTCGCCCTGCGGTTTGGCGAGCGGGGAGACAAGGTATTTGCCCACCGCGATGTTGGTGTGATCAATGTTCATAAAGTCTGTGCCGGGTATGTTTCCCGGCTTGATAAATAGGAAAGTAAACGGCCTGCAAGCAAGCCCGCGCGTGATCGGTTTCTCACCGCCAGGCTTTTCATAAAGGACTGGCTGGTTGAGCCTTGCGTGGGCACCGTTGGGGAAGTGCTCGCCGGGAAATGGAACAGTGCTTGAGAGGGTTCAGCGTTGTAGGGGCACTGAAAACACTGTGAATTCGGGCTCTGGGAAGCGCCGCACTTGAGAAGGAAGCCGCATGATAAAGGGGCTTCAATATAAAAGGCTGATGCTCGACCGAAGCGCCTATTGTAACCGCCTGCGGCCAACCGCGCTTTTTCGCGCCGTCAGTCCTCAAACTGCGGGTGCAGCAGCCTGATGCGGCTCATGGCCATTCCGGCCGCCGCGGTGCGGGTTTCAACCCCGAGCTTGGCAAACACCCGTTCCAGGTGTTTTTTCACCGTCATCGGGCTGGTGCCGAGGATGTCGCCGATGTCGCGATTGATCTTGCCCTTGACCACCCAGTACAGCACCTCGGCTTCGCGCGCCGTGAGTTTGAAGGACAGGCTGATGGCCTGGATCACGGTTTCGTCGGACTCCTCGCGCATGATGATCAGCCAGTCGTCGTCACCGGTTTGCTGGTGCAGGCGAAAGGTCAGGCGCCTGGCGCCGTGGCCCGGGTTTTCGCAGCTCAGGCGCGGCGGCTCGATCTGGCGCTCGGCATCGGGAAGGTTGCGGCGCAGCCAGGTCAGCACCGCTTCCGGCGTTTGCGGCGCGCTGATGCCGTAATACTGCAACAACAAGTCCCGCGCCAGCGGGGTTTGCCACATCAGCTTGCCGTCGCTGACGCGCACCGTGATGGTGGCGTAGCCAAAAGCGTCCAGGGCGTTGCGCGCCTGCCGTTTTTCGCGCGCGCTTTGCAAATGCACCCCGATGCGCGCCAGCACTTCCTTGGGCTTGATCGGTTTGGTCACGTAGTCCACCCCGCCCGACTCGAGCGCGGCGACCAGGTATTCGGTATCAAGCAGTCCGGTCATGAAGATGATGGGAATGTGGGCGGTTTTGGCGTCGGCCTTCAAGCGTTTGGCCACCTCGAAGCCGTCCATGCCGGGCATCATCGCATCCAACAGAACGAGGTCGGGCAGGGCCTGCGCGGCACGCTGCAGCGCGGCTTCGCCATGCGTGGCGACCAGCACGGTGTAGCCCGATTCGTCGAGCGCATCGTGCAGCACCGACAGGTTGTCGGGCACGTCGTCAACGATCAGCACCACGTCGCTGTTGGCGCGGTCCAGTGTCTGGGCCAGCGGTCGGGCGTTCATGATGGCGCCAGACTGAGCTGCCGGCTCATGGTTTCGAACTGGAACTGGCGCGCCAGAGCGCGCATCTCGGCGGTAAAACCGGCGCTCAGCGGCTGCGCTTGCTCGATCTCGTCGAGCGTGTTCATGATGCCGCGGTAATAGCCGAGGTTGACGACTTCACGCAGGGCGTCGAGTTGCGGCGCGGCCGGGTACACAAGGAGCGAGGCCAGTGCAGTCGGTGGTTCGGACCGCAGCCGCAGCGGCGCGTCCAGCCAGACCAGCGACAGGCGGCGCTCCAGCCAGTCCAGCAGTTCGCTGTGGCGCACCGGCTTGAGGATGAAGTCTTCCAGCCGGATGCCGACATCGTTGTCCAACCCCTTGTCAAATGCGTTGGCCGACACGATGGCGATACAGGCCCCCACGCTTTTCGCTTCTGAGACCCGTTCGTCCTGAGCCTGTCGAAGGAGGCCCCCCGAGTCGTATTCCGATCGTCCTGAGCTTGTCGAAGGATGGGGCGGCCCGGCGACGGGGAGCGCACGTCCATCCTCCAGTCGTCGCAACCGCCGTATGGTTTCCCAGCCGTCAATGCCAGGCATGGCCAGATCCATCAGGATCACGTCGGGCTGGTAACCAGCGGCCAGCAGGTCCAGGCAGTCGTGGCCGCTGGCCGCCGTGCGCAATTGAAAGCCGAGCGGTTGCAGCAGGTTGACCAGCAAATCACGGTCGGCTTCTTCGTTGTCCACCACCAGCACCCGCCTGCGCACGCCGGCATACCCATGGCGCGCCTTGTGCAACCGGGAGACTGGTCTGACATGAACTGCGCCGGGAGCGACGCGAACCTCCGGCAAAAACAGCTTGACGCGAAACACCGAGCCGACCTCGGGTGTGCTGACCAACGTGAGTTCGCCGCCCATCAGGTCGGTCAGCATCTTGGCAATCGTCAGGCCCAGTCCGGCACCCGGCGCGGCCGGCCCCGGCGTGGCGGCGCGGGTGAAGGGCTCGAAAATCCGCTCGATCTCTTGCGCCGACAGGCCCGGCCCGGTATCTTCAATCTCGATGCTGGCCATCTCGCGCGCGTAGCGCAGGCGCAGGCCGATGCGCCCCTTTGCGGTGAACTTGATGGCGTTTCCCAGCAGGTTGATCAGGATCTGTCGCACGCGCTTTTCGTCGGCACGCACCACGACTGGCACCACGCCTTCGGACTCGAAGTGAAAGGTCAGCCCCTTGGCCTGCGCCTCCAGCTCGAACATGCCGACGATCTCCTGCATGAAGTCTGCAAAGTGCATGGGTTTGACGTTGAGGGTCAGCTTGCCGCTTTCGATGCGGGCGATGTCCAGCGTGCCTTCGATCAACGAAAGCAAATGCTCGCCGCCGCGCTTGATCACGCCAACGGCCTGCTGGCGGTGCAGCGGGATTGACGTGTCTTCGCCCATCAGTTGGGCATAACCCAAAATGCTGTTGAGCGGTGTGCGCAGCTCGTGGCTGATGGCGCTGATGTAGCGGCTCTTGGCCTGATTCGCCAGGTCGGCCGCATGCCTGGCGTGCTCCGCAGTCAGTTTGGCCTGCTGCAGCGCTTCATCGGTCTGGCGGTGCGACTCGATTTCCTTCATCAGCAAGTGGGTTTGCCGGTTCGACTCTTCCTGGGCGACCTGCCGGCTCTTGTGGGTCAGCACCAGCCACCAGGCCACCAGGCCGGCAATCACCAGCAGGGCCATGTAGGCCTTCAGGAAACCGGAGCGCAGCGCCGATTCGGAGGCGGCCTGCAAGTCCGGCAGCGCACGCATTTCCTGGTGGTAGAGCAGGCCGAACACACTGGCCAGCAGCGGCACGACGACCAGCATCAAGAGCAGGAAGTGCCCGAGCCCGGTGTCCAGGTAAGGCCAGATGCGGCGCGGCAGCAGCCAGCGCAGGGTGGCCGACCACTGGGCGGCCAGGCTGGCCTGCGGCTTGCACAAATCGCCGCAACGCGCATCGAGCGTGCAGCACAGCGAGCAGATCGCACCCTGGTAGGCCGGGCAATGCGCCATGTCCGGGCCTTCGTAGTCGCGCTCGCAAATGACGCAACGCTGCAGAACCCGCCGGGCCGCTGCCGGGCCGCCCCATCCTTCGACAAGCTCAGGATGATCGGAATACGACTCGGGGGGCAGCGAGGACACGCCGTGCCGAGCGTGGGGGGGGCCGTCATCCCTCGCAATGTAATAGCGCCCTTTCGTGGCCCAGGCAATCAGCGGAGCGGTCACGAAGGCCGTTCCGAGCGCAATCAGCGCCGAAAAAGCCTGGGCCAGCGGGCCGAACAGACCCAGGTGCGCCGCCACCGACAGCACCGAGGCCAGCGCCATCGCGCCGACACCGACCGGATTGATGTCATACAGGTGCGCGCGCTTGAACTCGATGCCTTGGGGCGACAGGCCCAGCGGCTTGTTGATGACGAGGTCGGCCACCACCGCCATCATCCAGGCGATGGCGATGTTGGAATACAGGCCCAGCACATCACCGAGTGCCTGGAACACATTCATCTCCATCAGCATGAAGGCGATCAGCGTGTTGAAGACCACCCAGACCACGCGCCCCGGATGGCTGTGTGTCAGGCGCGAGAAAAAGTTGGACCAGGCGAGCGAGCCGGCGTAGGCATTGGTCACATTGATCTTGATCTGCGAAATCACGACAAACAAGGCCGTCGCGGCCACCGCCCAGCCGTAGTGCGGAAACACATACTCGTAGGCTGCCAGGTACATCTGGTTCGGGTCCACTGCACGATCTGGCGGCACCATGTGCTGAATCGCCAGGTAAGCGAGAAAAGCGCCGCCCAGCATTTTGCACATCCCCAGCAGCACCCAGCCGGGGCCACCGACCAACACGCTGGCCCACCAGCGCCGCCGGTTCGCCGGCGTCTGCACAGGCATGAAACGCAAGTAATCAGCCTGCTCCCCCATTTGGGTGATGAGCGCAATACCTACCGTCAAAGCGGCACCAAACAAGTGCAAATCAAAACCAGGGGCTGCGCCTTGCTCACCTTTGTAGTGCGTAATGCCTGCGAACGCACCCGGATCGCGCACAAACACATAGGCAAAAGGAATCACCAGCATCATCAGCCACAGAGGCTGGGTCCAGACCTGCAAACGGCTGATAACCGAGACCCCATGCGTGACCAGCGGAATGACGACCAGCGCGCACACCAGATAACCCCAGCTCGGTGGAATGCCAAGCGCCAGTTCCAGCGCGTAAGCCATCACGGCGGCTTCCAGTGCAAAAAAGATAAAGGTGAACGAGGCGTAGATCAGCGACGTGAGCGTGGAGCCGATATAGCCGAAACCGGCGCCGCGGGTCAGCAAATCCATGTCCACGCCATAACGGGCGGCGTAAATGCTGATGGGCAGCCCGGCCATGAAAATGATCAGGCCGGTGGCGACAATCGCCCAGAAGGCGTTGGTAAAGCCGTATTGCACCAGCAGCGTGGCGCCGACCGCTTCCAGAATCAGGAACGATGCCGCGCCAAACGCCGTGTTGGCGACCCGCCACTCGGACCACTTGCGAAAACGCTGGGGCGTAAAGCGCAACGCGTAGTCTTCCATGGTCTCGCTGGCCACCCAACTGTTGTAGTCGCGCCTGACCTTGATGATGCGCTGCACCGCCGCTTCGGGTGCGGGCGCTGCAGGGGTTGCAGGCGCCCACGGTGGTGCCGCCTGGGCGGGCAGTGGCGGCGGTGTGGCCGTGGTGTCCATGGCTGTGGGGTTGTCAATACGTCATAAGGCGGAGCAGGCACAGGTGCAGATTCCATGCCACAGCCAGAAAAACCACGCCCCGATGGTGCTATTGCTGTGGCACCATTCTTGCACCCTTGCGGCATCAGATACTGCCGCAGCCCGCCCCGGAGAGACCATGGAATTGACCCCCAGAGAAAAAGACAAGCTGCTCATCTTCACCGCCGCGCTGCTGGCCGAACGGCGCCAGGCCCGAGGGCTGAAACTCAACTACCCCGAAGCCGTCGCGCTGATCAGCGCCGCCGTGATGGAAGGCGCGCGCGACGGCAAAACCGTGGCGCAGCTCATGAGCGAGGGCCGGACGATTCTGACGCGCGCCGACGTGATGGACGGCATCGCCGAACTGATCCCCGACATCCAGGTCGAGGCCACCTTTCCCGACGGCACCAAGCTGGTCACCGTGCATCAGCCGATTGTCTGACCCACACAAACGCCTCCACGGACCGCACCATGAAGATTCAAAACGCTCTTGAAAAAGTCATTGCTCTCGCGATAACGGCAGGGGTGAGTGCCTCCTTTGCCCATGAAGGTCACGCCATGGCGGGCACGCACTGGCACGCCACGGACGCCTGGGGCTTCGTCGCGATGGCGGGCGTGATTGTGGTGGCCATCTGGCTGTCCGGCGGCGACAAGTGAGGCGGCCATGATTCCAGGCGAAATGTTCACCGAAGGCCCCGACCACGTGCTCAACGCGGGCCGGCGCACCCTCACGCTGGTCGTCCAGAACACCGCGGACCGGCCGATTCAGGTCGGCTCGCACTACCACTTTGCCGAGACCAACGCCGCGCTGGGTTTTGACCGTGACGCCGCGCGCGGCATGCGGCTGAACATCGCCTCTGGCACGGCGGTGCGCTTTGAGCCGGGCCAACAGCGCACGGTGGAACTGGTGGACTATGCCGGCGAGCGCAAGGTGTACGGTTTTCGCGGTATGACGCAAGGAACTCTGTAATGGCAACGATTGGCAGACGCGCTTATGCCGAAATGTTCGGCCCCACGACCGGCGACCGCGTGCGCCTGGCCGACACCGATCTCCTGGTCGAAGTCGAAGCCGACTACACGCTGCGCGCCGGCAGCTACGGCGAAGAAGTCAAGTTCGGCGGTGGCAAGACCATACGCGACGGCATGGCGCAGTCGCAAAAAACGCGCGCCGAGGGCGCGATGGACTGCGTGATGACGAATGCGCTCATCATCGACCACTGGGGCATCGTCAAGGCCGACATCGGCCTGAAGGGCGGGCGCATCGCGGCCATCGGCAAGGCCGGCAACCCCGACACCCAGCCCGGCGTGGACATGATCATCGGCCCCGGCACCGAGATCATCAGTTGCGAAGGCATGATCGTCACCGCGGGCGGCATCGACTCGCACATCCATTTCATCTGTCCGCAGCAAATCGAGGAAGCCCTGACCTCGGGCGTCACGACCATGCTGGGCGGCGGCACCGGGCCGGCCACCGGCACCTTTGCGACCACCTGCACGCCCGGGCCCTGGAACATCGAACGCATGCTGCAGGCGGCCGACGCCTTTCCGATGAACCTGGGCTTTCTGGGCAAGGGCAATGCCAGCCTGCCAGCCGCGTTGCGCGAGCAGGTCGATGCCGGCGTGATCGGCCTGAAGCTGCACGAAGACTGGGGCACGACCCCAGCCGCCATCAGCAACTGCCTGGACGTGGCCGAAGAAACCGACGTGCAGGTCGCCATCCACAGCGACACGCTCAATGAATCGGGCTTCGTCGAAAACACCATCGCCGCAACCAAGGGCCGCACGCTCTGCGCCTTCCACACCGAAGGCGCGGGCGGCGGCCATGCGCCCGACATCCTGCGCGTGGTCGGCGAGCAGAATTTCCTGCCGTCCTCCACCAACCCGACCATGCCCTACACCGTCAATACGCTGGACGAACATGTGGACATGCTGATGGTCTGCCACCACCTGGACCCGGCGATTGCCGAAGACCTGGCCTTTGCCGAAAGCCGCATCCGCAAGGAAACCATTGCGGCCGAAGACGTGCTGCACGATCTGGGCGCGATCAGCATGTTCAGCTCGGACAGCCAGGCCATGGGCCGCGTTGGCGAAGTGATCATCCGCTGCTGGCAGACGGCGCACAAGATGAAGGGTCAGCGCGGCTGGCTTGCCCCTTCCTCCGTTCGGGCTGAGCCTGTCGAAGCCCTTCAGCGCAACGACAACTTCCGCGTCAAACGCTACATCAGCAAATACACCATCAACCCGGCGATTGCCCACGGCATCTCGCATGAAGTCGGCTCGATTGAACAGGGGAAATGGGCCGACCTGGTGGCCTGGAAGCCGGCCTTCTTCGGCATCAAGCCGGCGCTGATCCTCAAGGGCGGCTTCATTGCCATGGCCGCGATGGGTGACCCGAATGCATCGATTCCCACGCCGCAGCCGGTGCATTACCGCCCGATGTTCGGCGCCTTCGGCGGCGCGATTGCCAAAGGCTCGCTGACTTTTGTCTCGCAGGCCGGTCTGGCTGGCGGCATCAAGGAACGTTTCGGCCTGGCCAAACACCTGGCTGCTGTGAAAAACATACGCGGCGTGCAAAAGCAGCACATGGTCCACAATGACTATGCGCCGAAGATGGAAGTCAACGCGCAAACCTATTCCGTACGGGCCGACGGCGAATTGCTCACCTGCGAGCCCGCCGCCAGCCTGCCGATGACACAACGCTACTTTCTGTTCTGAACTGAATTCCCGATGCTCCAGGTTTCCAAAATCATTTCGCAGGGTGCCGGCCTGGCGCCCGTGCTGCTCAAACGCGCATCCACCATCGAGCTCGACTGGGACGTGCGCCAGAAAAGCCGCTTCGACGCGACCGATTCTCTGGGCCGCCAGCTCGGCGTGTTCTTGCCGCGAGGCACGCTGGTGCGCGGCGGGGATGTGCTGGTGGCTGAAGACGGTTCCATGGTGAAAGTCATCGCTGCGCCGCAAGCCGTGCTGCGCATCACCGCCTGCCCGACCCACGGGACAGCCTTTGACCTGACACGCGCGGCCTACCACCTGGGCAACCGCCATGTGCCGATCGAACTCAAGCCCGACCACCTCAAGATAGAACCCGACCATGTACTGGCCGACCTGCTGAAGTCCATGCACCTGATCGTCCATGAAGTCAGCGAAGCGTTCGAACCGGAAGGCGGCGCCTACAGTGCCGGTGGCCATGCGCACGATGGCGGGCATGTGCATGCCGATGCACCGGTGGCACCAGCCGGGGCTCATGTCCACGGCCCGGATTGCAAGCACGGTCATGACCATGATCACCACGAAGCGCAGCCGGTGGCGATCCAGATTCACAAACACAAGCCGCACAGCCATTGAGCGCGTCTGCCGAGTCCTTACCCGCCGCCAGCCTGCTGCAACTGATCTGGCTGGCATCGCCGGCCTTGCCTGTCGGCGGATTTTCCTACTCGGAAGGACTCGAAGCCGCTGTGGACAGGGCAGGCGTGGCAAATGAAAGCACGGCCGCCGACTGGCTCAGCGACCAGATGCACCTGACACTGGCGCGCGGGGAGCTGGCAGTGATCGCCCAGGCCATCCCCGCCTGGCGCGAAAACGCCCTGCCCCGCATCGCGCAGCTCAACGACTGGATGCTGCAAACCCGCGAAACCAGCGAGCTGCGGGCGCAGGCCGAGCAAATGGGACGCTCGTTGCTGGAGTGGCTGCGCAACCACGACGGCGCCAGCGCGGCGCATGTTGCGGCCTGCGCCCGGCTGCAGCCGACCTACCCGGTGGCCTTCGCGCTGGCCGCATCCCAAACCGCAGCCAGTGCGCGCGACTGCCTGCTGGCCTATGCCTTCGGCTGGGCCGAGAACATGATGCAGGCCGCGCTGAAGTCGGTGCCGCTGGGGCAAAGCGCCGGGCAGCGCATACTGGCGCGGCTGGCCGCTGAAATTCCGGCCGCTGTTGACGAAGCCATGGCGCTGGAAGACCATGAACGCCAGGCGTTTTCACCGATGCTGGCGATTCTTTCATCGCAACACGAAACCCAATACTCAAGGTTATTTCGATCATGAGCTTTCATCACATTGCCAATCGGACCAAAAAACTTCCGCCCCTGCGCGTCGGCATCGGCGGGCCGGTCGGCTCCGGCAAAACCACCCTGCTCGAGATGCTCTGCAAAGCCATGAAGGACACATACGATCTGGTGGCGATCACCAACGACATCTACACCAAGGAAGACCAGCGCATTCTCACTGTCAGCGGCGCGCTGGCGGCCGAACGCATCATGGGCGTGGAAACCGGCGGCTGCCCGCACACGGCCATCCGCGAAGACGCGTCGATCAACCTCGAAGCGATCGATCGCATGCTGGTGGACTTTCCGGATGCCGACGTGGTGTTTGTCGAGTCCGGCGGCGACAACCTGGCCGCCACCTTCAGCCCCGAACTGAGCGACCTGACCATTTACGTGATCGACGTGGCGGCCGGCGAAAAAATACCGCGCAAGGGCGGCCCCGGCATCACCAAGAGCGATCTGTTCGTCATCAACAAGACCGACCTCGCCCCCTACGTGGGCGCCGACCTCGCCGTGATGGAAGCCGACACCATCCGCATGCGCACCACGCCCAAAGGCCTCAAACCCTTTGTCATGACCAACCTGAAAACCCGGACCGGCGTGGCCGAAGTGGTGGCCTTCATCGAGCGCAAAGGCATGCTGCAAAGCGCCTGAGCGGCATTTTTTGGGGCCGATCCCGCGGGGCCGCTGCAGCAGCGGCTAAAATAGCGGGCTTGGAAGCGTGGCAGAGTGGTCGATTGCACCGGTCTTGAAAACCGGCAACGGGAAACCGTTCGTGAGTTCGAATCTCACCGCTTCCGCCAGCTATTGGCATCTTTCTTAAGGCGTGCTAGCAATGCACTTTCCTTCTCTGCCTCAAGCGCAGCAATTGCGACCCAGTGCATCGGGTCTGCTCCTAATTCAATAGCAAGATTTCCAGCAAGGGCGGGGCTCAAACGCTTCGCCTTCTTTGCCATGGAAAAAGTTTGACGTGTGATATTGAGGCGCGTTGCCCAGGCAGATGCTGTCTGTACCGATAGCGCCTTATCCAACAATTCCAGCGTGTGCTGCATGGTAATACCCTTTGACTTTCACGGGTATATATCACGATTCATTGACCGATAGGTTCAAACCTTATTACCGTCGTGCTGTTCAAACGGTATTACCCACGGTAAGCAATGAAAAAAACGTGTCTCGATTTACGCGCTTTCAGCTTGATGTTCTGAAATCCGCCAGTAGTCGCGTCGTATCGGGAATCTGCGCATACCGCAAAACCCTAAACCCGGCGTGTGTTAACAGGCCGTCCCTCTCCCTGTCTTCGCGTTCTCTTCCTTTGTGGCTGCTGTCGTCGAGTTCGATGGCGGCAATCACATTGAATGATTTGTCGCACAACACGAAGTCGGCCATTTTTCGGTTGTATTGGTTGCGGGTCGCCTGCTGCGTACTTTTCAGCAGCGCAGAAAACGCAACCTGTGCCAAAACGACGTGCTCGGGAAATGTAGCCGTTAGGCGAAAAAACATCTTTTGCTCGCGTTCGCTCAGCGGGCGTTTTGGCCGGATATCGCGGATGCGGTCCGTTGTCCCTCCTCGTTTGCTTTTCAGCGTGGCCGCCAATGCGATGAACACCATCAGTAGCACGGCTATGGGGCGTGTTCCCAACGTACAAGCAAGCAAAAGAAGAAAAGATCAACGCGGCGAAGCGTGGCGTTGATCTCGACATCATGAAACGCAACGAAGACGGCACCGGACTGACCACCGAGTACTGATCGCAGGCCGCACCATGATTGCAAAAAACTTTATAAAGTACCCCGAGGCCTTGAGGTTTCAGCGTGAGCTTTTCAGCAATGGGTATCACAACCAGCCGCGAATCATGCGGTTGATGCAGTGCATTTTCGACTGGAAACCAACCGTCCCGGACTGGTGGAAAGCCGCGAAAGCGAAGGCGCGGGCATTGGCGAAGATGGTCAAAAGGCCATTTTTCAATTATTTGATCCATCAGGAGTAAACTTACATCATGGAACTAGAAATTTATAATGCATTTGTCAAGGCTGGCGTACCGGAGGCGGACGCTAAAGCGGCTGTCGAATCGATCAATAAAGAGATCGACAAGCGCTATTCACTGCATTCTGTACAGCTAGCCACTAAAAGCGACTTGGCAGAGATGAAAACCGAATTAATCAAGGCTATTGCGGAATCTCAGCGGTGGAATATTGCCACCATCTTCGCCGCTGTTGGACTGTTTGCCGCCATCACGAAAATGTGGAATTAGGAGCTATAACGCGCAGCAATAAGGCCCCGAGGGGCCTTATTTTATGGCTGATCAATCAGGCCAGGCTTGAATGACCGGGTTTTTTGACCCGGTAAATTGCGCGCTTCACGCTGGACGGGTGACAGTCGAAAGCCAGTGCGAGGCTGTCCAGGGTGTACCACCCGGATTCGTAAAGCTTGACCATGGCCGATTCTATGGCCGCGTCGAGACCACGAGGTCTGCCGCAGTGTTTACCACGTTCACGCGCCGCGCGCTGGCCTGCAATTGACCGTTCACGGATGATGCCACGCTCGAACTCCGCGAAGGCACCCAACATGTGCATCATCATGCGGCCCGCGCTGGTGGGCGTGTCAATCGGCTCTGTGAGGCTTTGGAACGTTGCGCCGGCTTTCTCTATACGTTCGAGGATGGCCAGGAGATCGAGCAGGGATCGGGCGAAGCGGTCGATTTTATAGACCTTGACGATATCACCAGGCCGGAGCATTGAGACCAGGAGGCCGAGCATTGGGCGCTGGCCGACTGATGAGCGCTTTTCCTGCAACACCTGGTGGACACCGCCACGGTGCAAGGCGTCGAGCTGCAAGGTTGTTTCTTGTGCGGATGTGGAAACGCGGGCGTAACCGTAGATCAATCAGCCCTCATATCTGGAAGACCGTCTGTGCTTGATCGATGTGCCGCCAAAGTGTCACGCCACGCCACCCTAGGCATACCCTCCTTGAGACCGTCGCGAACGCCGCACTTGATGCAGTAATAAAACAGCCAAAACATGAGAGCAGTAATGAGACCTGAAAACAAGATGGAAAAAAGGCGAATTGCCCCAATGCCTGATTAAAAGCCATCGCATGCCCCGTAATTTTGAAGCATGCACTTTAACAAAAATCACTTGATATATTTGCGCTTAGCCATAAAAGCCAAAACATCAGCATCGCGGTGAACCGTCCCCTCGACCTCTAAGCCAGGATCAACCGAGGGAACAACCGCAGAAGCCACCTTTGCAGGCTTGCCAGTATCAGCAGGGGCAGCCGCAAAGCTTGATTCGACCCGAGCCTTCGGACTGTCATCAAAAAACCCGCCTTTGGCGATCTGAGTACAAAGCGCAAACGGCACATTCAACAACGTCGCCTGCTGACTCCAGCAGGTACAAGACTTCACCTTAGAACCGGGCCTGATGCCCTTCAGGCAGGCCACAGGCTTCGGAACCTCAGAAGGGGCAGTTAATGCGTCATACCTTGGCACGGTATGCGGTAAGCCCTCAATTCGCGGCATGAAGCTAGCGCCATATTCCGCAGCAGTCAACGGTTGGCGTTCTTTTGAGCTACTGACTTGCCCAGGCGCAACAACAGGTGCAACAATCGCGTTCTTGCCCGCGAGTGCGGCCATCTTGGCATCACGAGCGGCAGCATTGCCCGCGAACTGCGAATAGGCGTAACGCCGCATCGTTACAAACGTCATGCACCACACAAACGCCGTTAATCTCCGGACACCTCGCGGTATCGCACTTCCAAGGAGTTTCGGCAATGAACCACCTCACCAGACTGTTGGTCATCACCCTGCTGTATGGCTCGTCCGCCGCATTTGCTGCGGGCGACGTCAGCGATTCGACAGATGCGCGCTCGTCGACCGACCCGGTGCTGGCCCAAGCCCAGGCGGCGTTCGGCAGGAAGGACTGGGCCGCAGCCCAGGGCGGCTTGCAGAAGGCTTTGGCCGCTGCGCCGCAGAACGCCGATTACCACAACCTGTACGCCTACTCGATTCGCAAGGGCGCCAATCCCGACATGGCCCTGGTGTTCAAGCACTACGCAGAAGCGCTGAGAATCGATCCCAAACACCGTGAAGCGCATGAGTATGCGGGGGAAGCCTACCTGATGGTCAATGATCTTGCCAAGGCCAGGCAGCATCTGGCGGCACTCGACAAGCTCTGTTTTCTGCCTTGCGAGGAGTACAAGGACCTGAAAAAGGCGATCACGGCCTACGAGGCAAAACGCAAACCCTGAGGCCGCCGACCGCGCTTGGCGGTCTGAGCACTTTGCAGCGTGCCGGACGTGCGTCAATCGGCCAGAAACAGTGTCTGCAAGTCGTTCAGGAAATCAAAACCGCGTTCGGTCGGCCTGACCCGCGCGAAATCCCGCTCGATCAGGCCCTTGCGTTCGGCTTCGTCCAGTCCGGCCTGGATCGCGCTCAAAGGCAGGCCGGTTTTTTCTGAAAAATCCTGCAACTTGAAGCCTTCGCGCAGACGCAAGGCATTGAGCATGAACTCAAACGGCAGGTCGGCGCGGCTGACTTCGCTGTCCTGCGCCACCGGGGTTCCGGCAAGCGCCTTGTCCATGTACAGCTTGGGCTCCCGAAAGCGCACCTGACGCACCACGCGGTGCGCAAAACTGAGTTTGCTGTGCGCGCCGGCGCCTAGCCCCAGGTAGTCGCCAAACTTCCAGTAGTTCAGGTTGTGCAGGCAGCGGTGGCCGGGTTTGGCGTAGGCCGAAACCTCGTAACGGTCCATGCCGGCTGCGCCGGTCAGCTCGGTGATGCGGTCCAGCATCGCGTAGGCGTCGTCGTCCTCTGGCAGCTTTGGCGGAAATTTGGCGAAATAGGTATTGGGCTCCAGCGTCAGATGGTAAATGGATATATGCGGCGGCTCAAGCGCCAACGCCTGGCGCATGTCCTGCGCCAGATTGTCCAGCGTCTGGCCCGGCAGCGCGTACATGATGTCGAGATTGAAGGTGTCGAAGGCCTGCGCGGCTTCCTCGACCGCGGCAATCGCCTGGACCCGGTCATGCACGCGGCCCAGCGCTTTCAGGTGCCTGTCGTCAAAACTTTGCACACCGACCGACAGCCGCGTGACGCCGGCGCTGCGAAAGGCCTTGAAGCGGTCTTTCTCGAACGTACCGGGGTTGGCTTCCAAGGTGATTTCACAGCCTGGCTCCAGCCGCAGCCGCGCGCGAATGTCGCCCAGCAGGCGGTCGATGGCCTGCGGCGAAAACAGGCTGGGTGTGCCACCGCCGATGAAGATGCTGTGAACCGTGCGGCCCCAGATCAGCGGCAGCGAGGCTTCGAGGTCGGCCATCAGCGCGTCGAGGTAGCGCTGCTCGGGCAGCTCGCCCTGCGCCTCGTGCGAATTGAAATCGCAGTAGGGGCACTTCTTCAGGCACCAGGGCAGATGCACGTACAGCGACAGCGGCGGCAAGGCGCTGAGCTGCAGTGTGCCGTCCCGCATGTAGTGCTGGATGTCCTTGAGCCCCGCCCCGGTTTCCTCCAGGGACGGCACGCTGACCACGGGAATCGGAAAAGTCATTCGCTGCTCACAACCAGCGCTCGCGCATCAGCTCCATCATCTGGCGCGCCGCCATGCCGCGATGGCTGTTGGCATTTTTCACCTCGACCGGCAGTTCGGCAAAGGTTTTGCCGAATGCCGGGATAAACATCACCGGGTCAAAGCCAAAACCATTGCTGCCGACAGGCTCGCGGGCGATCTCACCGGTGACGCGGCCCACGGCAATCAGCGGCTCGGGATCATCGGCAGAACGCAGGGCGACCAGCGTGCTGACCATCGCGGCGCGGCGCTGGTCCAGACCAGCCATCTGCTCAAGCAAGGCGCGCACATTGTTGTCGTCGCCTTTTTCGTAGCCAAACTGCGTGGCGTAAAAAGCCGTGTCGACGCCCGGCAGGCCGCCGAAGGCATCGACACACAGGCCGGCGTCGTCGGCCAGCGCCGGCAGGCCGCTCAGCCGCGACGCATGGCGCGCCTTGGCCAGCGCGTTTTCGACAAAGGTGCGAAAAGGCTCTTCGGCCTCGGGAATGCCCAGGTCCGCCTGTTTGACCAGCGTCACGCCCAGTGGGGCCAGCATGGCCTGCAACTCGGCCAGTTTGCCGGGGTTGTTCGATGCGAGTACGATCTTCATGGGTAAAGAGTGCTTCCAGTCCATGAAGGACGGGCGCAATTAGCTATTAATTCAGGAGCGACTGTCGCTGCAGGGTGATCAGCTCGCTGATGCCTTTTTCCGCCAGCAGCAGCAAGGCGTCCATTTCCTTGCGCGAAAAAGCCGCGCCTTCCGCCGTGCCCTGCACTTCGACGTAATGGCCTGCGCCGGTCATCACCACGTTCATGTCGGTATCGCAGCCGACGTCCTCGATGTACTCGAGGTCCAGCAAAGGCGTGCCCTGCACAATGCCGACCGAAATGGCGGCGACGTGGCCGAGAATCGGCGTTTCCTTGAGCTTGCCTTCTGCTAGCAGCTTGTTCACCGCGTCCTGCGCCGCGACAAAAGCACCGGTGATGCTGGCCGTGCGCGTGCCGCCGTCGGCCTGGATCACGTCGCAGTCGAGATGAATGGTTCTTTCGCCGAGTTTTTTCAGATCGAACACCGCCCGCATCGAACGGCCGATCAGGCGCTGGATTTCCTGCGTGCGCCCGCTTTGCTTGCCGCGCGTCGCCTCCCGGTCGCTGCGGGTATGGGTGGCGCGCGGCAGCATGCCGTATTCGGCGGTCACCCAGCCTTCACCGCTGCCTTTTTTGTGGCCCGGCACCTTTTCCTCGACCGAGGCCGTACACAGCACCCGGGTGTTGCCAAACTCGATGAGGACCGAGCCTTCCGCGTAGGCCGTGTAAGCGCGGGTAATCCGCACGGCACGCAACTGGTCGGCAGCCCGTGCGCTGCTTCTTTGAAATGAACTCATGGTCAATGGCTTTCTGGCAAGGACACGCCGAGCGCGTCAAGAGGATAAAGAATCGGAACAAAAGGCAGGCACCGGCCAAGCAACAAGAACTGCAGAAAACGGGTCAGACCTTTTTGGCCGCGGAACGGCGTATCGCCTCGTTGATTTCGGCGATGGAACGCTCAATCGCCGCATCGTCCAGGTCTTCTACGCCAGCGTCGAGCACGCCGGCCTGGATGGTCGATGCAAAAACGCCGTCCATGATGCTGTCGGTCGAGACGCCGCGCGTTGCTTCAAAAGCATCAGGTGTTTCCCATTCCATGGCCAGCACGGTCACGTTGTCGCTGTGCTCGCCGCCATTGCGCAGCGCATGCTCGACCATGTCGGGCACCGCATCGGACACGCTGTGGGTGGCCATGTGACGCACAATTTCATCATCGGTCAGGCTACCCCACAGGCCGTCGGAGCACAGCATTACTTTGTCGCCCTGCTGCAAGATCACCGGGCCGACAATATCGAACACCGGCTTGGACGGCGAGCCCAGGCAGGTGAACAGGATGTTGCGGTTGATGCGTTCGAGCTTGATCACGCCGGCGTTTTGCTGCTCCAGATAGGAGTGATCGCGCGTGCGGGTCAGCAGTTGCCCGTCGCGAACCACGTACAAACGCGAGTCGCCACAATGAACCCAGGTAGCACCCAGTCCCTGCAGTATCGCCGCCACCAGCGTGGTTCGGGGGGTATCGAGCATGCCTTTTTCGCTGGCATAACGGATGATCTGGTGATGGGCCGCCATCAGGGCCGACGACAAAAACTCGGTCACGTCCTTGACCAGCGGGCGGGCTTCCTTCTGGTAGAGCGCGGAAACGGTTTGCAGCGCCAGTTGCGCCGCCACTTCACCTTCGGGGTGCCCGCCCATGCCGTCGGCCAGCACAAACAGGCCCGACTCGCGGGTGTAGCAGTAGCCCATGCGGTCTTCGTTTTTCTCGCGACCGCCTTTGCGACTGACCTGAAAGACAGAAAATTTCATTTGAATTTCGTCGCAAAGCCGGTGGCCTTGCGCGCGCTTTTCTTGGTGTCTGACACCATGTTGTCAAACTGCAGGCGCATCTTTTCGCCGACGGTGAGCTTGGTGTAGCGCCGCTCACCTTCGCGGCTGAGTTCTTTTTGCAGGGCAAAGACCGATTGCGGCCGCGACAGCGGGTCCAGCGACATGCACCATTCCACCACCTCAATCAGGTTGTCTGAATACACGCCCCGCAGCCGGGACAGCGCCAGCGAAAGCCGGTCTTTTTCCAGCCGCTGCGGCGCATCGTTGGGCGGGTAGCCCTGCATGGTCGCGTAAATGCAGGCGCCGATCGCGTAAATATCGGTCCACGGCCCCATCGACGAATCGCGGCGGTACATCTCGGGCGCGGCAAAACCGGGCGTGTACATGGGCCGGATGAAGTTGCCCTCCTTGCTCAAGACCTCGCGCGCCGCGCCGAAGTCGATCATCACGGCCATGTTGTCGTCGGTGATGAAAATGTTGGCCGGCTTGATGTCCAGGTGCAGCATCTTGTGCTGATGCACGATGCGCAGGCCGCGCAGGATCTCGTCAAACAGCGAACGGATGGTTGACTCGCGAAAAACCTTTTGCTTTTTTAGCTCGCGCGCGGTGATGATGAAATCCTGCAGGGTGCCGCCCTCCAGATAATTCATCACCATGTAAACTGTTTCGTTTTCGCGGAAAAAGTTGAGCACACTGACCACCGACGCATGCGATATCTGCGCCAGCGACCGGCCTTCCTCGAAAAAACTTTTCAGGCCCAGGCGGTACAGCGACAGCTTGTCAGGCTGCACCTGGGGCAACAGTTCACCCGGCGGGCGGCTGGCCAGCGAAGAAGGCAGGTACTCCTTGATCGCGACCTGCTGGCCTTCGTTGTCAACGGCCAAGTAAACTACACCGAACCCGCCGGACGACAGCTTGCGCACAACGCGATAGCCGCCGATGACGGTATCGGGGGGAAGTGGCGCGGGCTTGACCTTTGACATAATTCGGGATTGAGCAAGGTGACGGGATCACCAGGTCCTGGGTACTCTACGAAAAGCGTATTACTAAATGTCAGTTTACAGCATGACAGGCTATGCAGCCGTTCAATCCAGTCCAGTCGGCACGGCGCAGGAAACCGACGCCAGCGCAAGCAGCAACGCACGCCTGGGGGTGGAAATACGCTCGGTCAACAGCCGCTTTCTGGATCTGGCCTTCCGCCTGCCCGATGAGCTGCGGCAGGCCGAACCCGCCCTGCGTGAACTGCTGGCCGGCAAACTCAAGCGCGGCAAAGTCGAAATGCGCGTTTCTCTGGAAGGCAACTCGGGCAGCAACCTGCGAGCCCCGGCGGCAACGACACTGCAGCGCCTGGGCTCACTGGAAGACACCGTGAAATCCTGGTTGCCCAACGTCCAGCCCTTGAGCGTTGCCGATATTCTCCGGCTGGCGAGCAGCGAAGACAAAACCACGCGCGATGACAGCCCCGAGCTGCTCAGGCTGGCCAAAAAGGCCCTCGAAGAACTGCTGGCGGCACGGGAACGGGAAGGCGCCCGGCTGGCGCAGATGCTGCTTGATCGCAGCGCTCAGTTGCGGGCGCTGGCGGCATTGGCCACTCCCATGGTTCCCAAACTGGTCGAGCAGCAGAAAGTCCGCTTCATGGAACGCTGGAAAGAGGCCCTGGCCCTGGGAGGCGGCAGTACCTTGCCGGAAGCCGCGCAGGACCGGGCGCTGCTGGAGGCCACCTCTTTTGCGATACGGATTGATGTGGCTGAGGAAATAACGCGTTTGTCCTCCCATCTGGACGAAATCGACCGCTTGCTGGCCGGTGGCGGCGAAGTGGGCAAACGCCTGGATTTTCTGATCCAGGAACTGCACCGCGAAGCCAATACGCTGGGCTCGAAATCGGGCTCCCTGGAACTCACGCACATCTCGGTGGACATGAAAGTTCTGATCGAGCAAATCCGCGAGCAGGTTCAAAACATCGAATAACCCTCAAAAACCCGCCGCCATGGACTACCCCGGAAACCTGTTTGTTGTCGCCGCGCCCAGCGGCGCTGGAAAATCCAGCCTGGTCAAGGCCCTGATGGAGCTGGACTCGCGGGTGCAGCCCGCGGTTTCGCACACCACGCGGCCGCCCCGCGGACAGGAAAAACACGGCCGCGAGTACTTCTTCATCTCGCCGCAAGAGTTCGACGGCATGGTGCTGCGGGATTCGTTTCTCGAATGGGCCCATGTGCATGGCCACCGCTACGGCACCTCCCGGCAAGCCATCGAGGAGCGCGTGGCGCACGGCGCCGATGTCATCCTGGAAATCGATTTCCAGGGCGCCATCAACATCAAACGCATCTTCAGCAACGCAGTGCTGATTTTCATCCTGCCGCCGAGCTGGGAAGAGTTGCGCTCGCGACTGGAGCGCCGCGGCGAGGACGCACCCGAGGTGATTGAATTGCGCCTGAAAAACGCCGCCGTCGAGATGGCGCAAGCGCACGAATTCGACTTCGTTATAATCAACGAGTTATTTGAGCTGGCGGTTTTTGACCTGAAAACCATTGTTCACGCCCAGCGGCTCAAGTTTGCGGCACAGCGACGTGCCCGTGCCGAAACCTTCCAGGCCCTGCACATCGCTTGAATCGTTGCCCGATTCCCGCTGTTTTCGCTATTCCCCATTTAACCCGGAGATCCTCATGGCCCGCATTACTGTTGAAGACTGCCTGGAAAAAATCCCCAACCGCTTCCAGTTGGTTTTGGCGGCCACCTACCGCGCCCGCATGCTCAGCCAGGGTCACGCGCCTAAAATCGAAAGCAAGAACAAACCCGGCGTGACTGCGCTGCGCGAGATTGCCGACGGCAAAATCGGCCTGGAAATGCTGAAAAAAGTCCCCGGCTGAAAGCCGCTCCCGCCCCCTGAAAAAGCACCGCCATGCGGTGCTTTTTTGTTGCCATGGCGTGAGCCAAAGTCCGGTTTTTTTCATGTATTGCCGGCGCCGCGATACATTTAAGGCATGAGCGCCCTGGTTTTCCCCGCTTCAAGCACCAAGCCGACGCCGGCTGCGGCCAATGCGGCCGCGGCGAGTTTTGCCGCGCTCACCGCCAAATTCGACTACATGAGCGCCGCAGACGTTGACAACGTCCGGCGCGCCTACCGTTTTGCCGACGAAGCGCACCTGGGTCAGATTCGCAACGGCGGCCTGCCCTACATCACGCATCCGATTGCGGTGGCCCAGCAATGCGCCGAGTGGAAGCTCGACGCGCAAGCCCTGATGGCAGCGCTGCTGCACGATGCGATCGAGGATTGCGGCGTCACCAAACCGGAGCTGATCGAACGTTTTGGCGCGCCGGTAGCCGAATTGGTGGACGGGCTGACCAAGCTGGAGAAGCTGGAGTTCAACACCCGCGAAGAAAACCAGGCGGAATCGTTCCGCAAGATGCTGCTGGCCATGGCCCGCGATGTGCGCGTCATTCTCATCAAGCTGGCGGACCGCAGTCACAACATGCGTACGCTCAGCGATGTGCCACGCAGCAAGTGGGCGCGGATTTCACGCGAAACCCTGGATATTTATGCCCCGATTGCGCACCGCCTGGGCCTGAACAGCACCTACCGGGAACTGCAGGACCTGGCCTTTCAGCACTTGTACCCCTGGCGCTACGCCACCCTTGAAAAAGCCCTGGCGCGGGCCCGGGGCCGCAGGCGCGACGTCATCAAACGGGTTCAGTCCGAGGTGGAATCGGCCTTCGCGGGCGCCGACATCCAGGTGCATATCGACGGGCGTGAAAAAACCCTGTATTCGATCTACCGCAAGATGGATGAAAAACACCTGTCCTTTGCCCTTGTGACCGATATTTACGGCTTTCGCATCATCGTCGGCGGCGTCACGGAATGCTACACGGCGCTGGGGATCTTGCATCAGCTCTACAAGCCCCTGCCCGGAAAGTTCAAGGACTACATTGCGATCCCCAAGGTCAACGGCTACCAGTCACTGCACACGACCCTGGTGGGGCCCTTCGGCACCAGCATCGAGTTTCAGATACGCACCGAGGCCATGCACATCGTGGCGGAGTCCGGCGTCGCTGCGCACTGGCTGTACAAGGCCGCCGATCCCGACAGCGATGCGTCGCAGCGGCTGGGCACCCAATGGCTGCAGTCCTTGCTGGACATCCAGCACGAGACGCGCGACGCGGCCGAGTTCTGGGACCATGTCAAGATTGACCTGTTTCCCGACGCGGTGTATGTGTTCACGCCGAAAAGCCAGATCATGGCCATGCCGCGCGGCGCGACGATTGTCGATTTTGCCTACGCCATCCACAGCGACGTCGGGCACCGCGCCGTCGCCGCCAAGGTCAACGGCGAACAGGTTCCGCTTCGCTCCGAACTGCGCAATGGCGATGTGATCGAGATCATCACCGCGTCGGTCTCCAGCCCCAACCCGGCCTGGCTGGGCTTCGTGCGTACCGGCAAGGCCAGGTCCAAAATACGCCATCACCTCAAGACCATGGCGCTCACCGAGTCGCAGGAGCTGGGCGAGAAAATGCTGGCACAGGCGCTGCGGGCCGAGGGCATAGAACGTCTGCCCGACGACGACGAGCCGCACCATGTGACCTGGGAAAAAATACTCCGCTTTTCCGGCAATCGGTCCCGCGCTGACTTGCTCACCGACATCGGGCTGGGCAAACGCATTGCCAGCATGGTCGCCAAACGCATCGTCAGCCTGCTGGCCGAAACCGGCGAAAAGCCCGACCCCCTGTTGATGAGCCGCGAGCGCTACACCGCGCACGAATCGATATCGCAAGGCGCGCTGGTGCTCGATGGCAGCGAAGGCGCGTCGGTGAAGTTCGCCACCTGTTGCCACCCCATTCCCGGCGACGGAATCGTCGGGTATTTGGGGCGCGGCGAAGGCCTGGTGGTTCATACGGAGGACTGCACGGTTGCCAAAAAACTGCAGCACCGCGACAGCGAGCGTTTTATCGCGGTCGATTGGGCGGACGAACCCACGCGCACTTTTGAAGCCGGCTTGCTGGTGACGGTCTCCAACGGCAAGGGGGTGCTCGCCCGGGTCGCTTCCGCGCTGGCCGGCGCAGAGGCCGACATCACCCACGTGGACATGGGCCAGGAGCCGGCGCAGGACGCCACCGACTTGCGTTTCGGTATTGCCGTGCGCGACCGTATCCATTTGGCCTCGGTCATGCGCAGCGTCAAACGCACCGCGTCGGTTTTGCGGGTTCAGCGCGCCAAACCGGGGGGCTGATAGGGCCCCCACGTTCGCTCACTGACGTGTAGCTCTCTGCCCCCCCAGGGGGCTCATTTCCCTTGGGGCGGCCCGGCGGGAAATGTGGCCCCCACGTTCGCTCACTGACGTGTAGCTCGCTGCCCCCCCAGGGGGCTCGGTTCCCTGGGGGCGGCCCGGCGGGAA
>JAURVI010000033.1 GCA_030655515.1 Polaromonas sp.
AACCTTGGCAATGTCTTCCGCCCGGCGCCCACTGATCAGTTCGCCCGTCAGTGATGATGGGCGCGGATTGAAACATCTTTGTCCCGCGGGCACACACTGCAGCCCAAGTTCGCCCGTCAGTGATGATGGGCGCGGATTGAAACCAGCCTCATGGAACTCGATGACGTGCAGAAAGCCGTTCGCCCGTCAGTGATGATGGGCGCGGATTGAAACTCGTCGATGTCGAGGGTCACCCCCATCGTAGCCGGTTCGCCCGTCAGTGATGATGGGCGCGGATTGAAACCATAATTATCTACTCCTGGCGATACTAGCGATGTTGGTTCGCCCGTCAGTGATGATGGGCGCGGATTGAAACCATCAACTCTTCATACACCGCCCGCACGATCAACGTTCGCCCGTCAGTGATGATGGGCGCGGATTGAAACAGCCGCCGCCGATCGCCAGCCGCCTGACTCGTACCGGTTCGCCCGTCAGTGATGATGGGCGCGGATTGAAACGTTTGGCTAGCGGCGCTTGCGCTTGTCGGCTGTGGCGTTCGCCCGTCAGTGATGATGGGCGCGGATTGAAACATCCCAGAACTCGCCGGACATCTCCTCAGTAACAGTTCGCCCGTCAGTGATGATGGGCGCGGATTGAAACCTGAAGGGACCCAAGTTCTCACCGAACGTTTCACCGTTCGCCCGTCAGTGATGATGGGCGCGGATTGAAACTTCGGTCTTGGTGCCAGCAGGCGCACCCGGAATTGTTCGCCCGTCAGTGATGATGGGCGCGGATTGAAACCAGTGTGGACAGATCGCGGTGCGACAGGCGGTCGTGTTCGCCCGTCAGTGATGATGGGCGCGGATTGAAACCAATCGACAGTGACCGACTGTCAACGGATAGCCCAGTTCGCCCGTCAGTGATGATGGGCGCGGATTGAAACCTTCCGATAACGATTCCAGCAGCCGACAGCCAAGTTCGCCCGTCAGTGATGATGGGCGCGGATTGAAACGCGGGCACGCCGTTCGCTGCCGGGGAAGCCTGGGAGTTCGCCCGTCAGTGATGATGGGCGCGGATTGAAACGGAAATGGATTGACGACTATGAAATGCGCGGTATGTTCGCCCGTCAGTGATGATGGGCGCGGATTGAAACAAGGCTGCGCGGGTTCGGCTGCAGCCCAGCGCTGTGGGTTCGCCCGTCAGTGATGATGGGCGCGGATTGAAACAGCGAGGTGACGGTGTACGGCCAGAGCCACGCAAGTTCGCCCGTCAGTGATGATGGGCGCGGATTGAAACCCTCTCCCTATCGAGGATGTGCCTTGGATTAACCGTTCGCCCGTCAGTGATGATGGGCGCGGATTGAAACGAACATCGCGCGGTCCACGTCCTCGCGAATCAGGTTCGCCCGTCAGTGATGATGGGCGCGGATTGAAACTATAGAGGTAATAAGAGTGAAACCGCGCACTCCCGCGTTCGCCCGTCAGTGATGATGGGCGCGGATTGAAACATCACCGCCAAGGTGGACCGCTACCGGCCAAGCTAGTTCGCCCGTCAGTGATGATGGGCGCGGATTGAAACCACGCCGGGGACTTCGTGCCGTCAGACCCGTGGGCAGGTTCGCCCGTCAGTGATGATGGGCGCGGATTGAAACGCTGCCGACACGCTGGTTGAGCAGCAAGTCACGCTTGTTCGCCCGTCAGTGATGATGGGCGCGGATTGAAACATCCGCAAAGGTCTCTGACGTGGATCGCAGCGTCCGTTCGCCCGTCAGTGATGATGGGCGCGGATTGAAACAGTTGCAGCTTGCTGTCGGGCACGCGAGCAATGCGGTTCGCCCGTCAGTGATGATGGGCGCGGATTGAAACTTTCGATCTCGGAAAGCATGCTCGACAAGCTCGTGGTTCGCCCGTCAGTGATGATGGGCGCGGATTGAAACTAATGTGGCACGATATACAGTCTTTTTTACCCCCCCGGTTCGCCCGTCAGTGATGATGGGCGCGGATTGAAACAGCACATGCCTGAAGGTTGAGTCACTGACCAGCAGGTTCGCCCGTCAGTGATGATGGGCGCGGATTGAAACGTGCCTTTCGCCGCATCAATGGTGGCTCTCACCAGGTTCGCCCGTCAGTGATGATGGGCGCGGATTGAAACGAGGTGGTGTGCGCCCAGCGCGCGCTGCAGGAGAACGGTTCGCCCGTCAGTGATGATGGGCGCGGATTGAAACGTGAATTTGGTGGACAAGATTGCCGCGAGCGACGGTTCGCCCGTCAGTGATGATGGGCGCGGATTGAAACAGAGAGTTGCGGCGATCACCATCGCTTGAGCGACGGTTCGCCCGTCAGTGATGATGGGCGCGGATTGAAACCGCCCCGCGCGCGCACGTCCACAGGTACATCTGCGGTTCGCCCGTCAGTGATGATGGGCGCGGATTGAAACAAAGACGACAAAGAAGGTCGGCAGCATCGTCGAGGGTTCGCCCGTCAGTGATGATGGGCGCGGATTGAAACAAGATCAACGCCGGGGCAACAAAACCAGAGGTGGTAGACTTTGCCGGTGTCTGGATGGTCTCCAGCCACTATTTAATGGGCGCGAGCAGCTATCAAAAACATAGCACTTTTGATACCGGCCACGGTCAGTAGCAGCGAGCCGAACAGGTGCAGCGCGGCGGTGCCCAGGGCCAGCGCATAACGTGCCTGCTGCAGCATGCCTATGATTTCGGCGGAGAAGGCGGAGAAGGTGGTGAGGGCGCCCAGAAAGCCGGTGACCAGCAGCAGCCGCCAGGCCGGGTCCATCTGCGGCATGGACTGAAACGTCGCCACGCACATGCCGATGAGGTAGCCGCCCAGCAGGTTGGCGGCCAGCGTTCCCCAGGGGATCAGACCGCCGGGATTGAGCCAGAGGCCCAGACCCCAGCGGGCCAGTGCGCCCACGCAGGCGCCGATGCAGATGGCTAGAACCGACCACATAAGGAGCGCCTGTCTACTTTCTCTTGCCCATCACCAGATCAGGCCGGCGGGTGACGATCTGTGAATAAAAAACGGAATGGCGGCGCGCACGATCACACTGCTGTCTGTGCAGACGCTGAATATGGCGGCGATCAATGCGGGTTTGAATTTCATGGAATGCGCCCGGACAATAGAACGGGGAGGGGTGATAAGTCCGAGAAGCTTAGGATAGACGCAAATACTGCACCAGCTTCCCCGGACATACCCCGGAAACCCCCCCGCTGGATGGCGGGTTGTCAGGCGAGCCTTGAACGATTATCCTGGAGACTGCAGTTGATCGCTCATTTTCCGCTGGAGATGTCCATGAATGCTGACATTCTTGACCACGACGAACTTCACCTTTTGGGTGAGCGCGCGACACACCCGACTGAGCCGCCCTGGGGCGCGCCAGGTGCGTTGCGCCTCCTTGCTGGCAGTAGCCAGCCGCGTCGTCGCGCCTTCCCGGCCCACCCCATGACGGCCCACTCGGGCCTGTCCAACTGCGGTTTCTAGGATTATTTCTTGGCAGCGCTGGCGGCGGGTTTGGCGGCGTCAGCCTTGGCCGTTGCCTTGGCTTCGGCTTTCGTCTCGGTTTTGGGTGTTGCTGCGGCCTTGTCGTCTTTGGCGGTTCCCTTGGCGGCGTCCTTGGCTTTTTCGGCCACGGGTTTGTCAGCTTTCTTGTCTGCCTTGGCGCCGGCCTTTGCGTCCGCTTTGGCACTGGCTTTGTAACTCGTTCCGTTGACCGTCATGCCTTCCGCCGAAAATTTGGCGGCACTGTCGGCGCCCACGCCTTTGACCCGGGTCACAAAATCATTCCAGTCCTTGAACGGCGCTTTTTTGCGCTCGGAAATAATCAGCGCGGACTTGACCGGGCCTATGCCCTTGATGCTGTCGAGTTCGGCGGAGGTGGCGGTGTTGACGTCAACAGCAGCAAAAGCCACGGTGACATACAGGGCGGCGACGAAGGCCAGCAGTTTCTTGAACATCAGAAAGCTCCTCAAAGTTGGGTTTGAATTCAAACGGGTGATCTCTCCTGCGCGGCAGGAAGTCCTACGTTTAACGGATGCTACGGGCGCCTGGTTGACCGGCCCCGTAGGGCCATGCCGGCAAGCGCTGTGGCAGCGTTCGGACAGGTTCTCGGAATTTGCGCTGGATCAACAGAGCCCGGAGCATGGGGGCATAAGCTGCATGATTGCCACAAAGGAGCATTCCGATGCCGACTCGCCTGAAAGATTTTTCAACCGCCGTGGTTGCCGTGGTCGAGCCCGAGACATCAGCGCGGGTTGCGGCCCAGCTCATGCGAAAGCACCACGTCGGCGCCCTCATCGTCGTGGATGCCATGGAAAAGAGCCGCCCGGTCGGTATCCTGACTGATCGGGACCTGGTGCTCGCACTGATGGCCGAAGGGCTGGACCCCGAGGTGTTCACCGCCGGTGACATCATGTCCGTCGAACTGGTACTGGCGACCCCCGAGATGGATGCGATGGACGCGGTGGCGCTGATGCGGGCGCACAGGCTGCGCCGCCTGGTGATCGTGGACGAAGCGGGCCGGCTGACTGGCATTGTCACGATGGAGGACATCCTCGAATTGCTGACGCGAGAACTGGCGGATCTTGCCGCCGGGGTGCTCGGGGCCAGGGATCGGGAGTTCGAGCAGCGCGGCTAAGGCCGTACCAGGGGCACAAGACTTGTGCCGCTTCACCATTTACCATGGGATGACCCGTCTAAAAATGCCAATCGAAAACCTCAGTCCCGACGATCTCCGCGTCACCATCAATCCCGCTGCGCTGGGGTTTTCCGATACGTCTGAATTGCTGCAGCATCCCTTGCCCTGGATCGGGCAGGAGCGCGCGGAAATGGCCGCCCGCTTTGGTCTGGGGATGGATCAGCCCGATTACAACCTGTTCGTTCTGGGGGAAGTGGGCAGCGGACGCTCTTCGCTGCTGCGCCAGGCGATGCAGACGGTCGCCGCCAGCAGGGCGGTGCCGCCTGATTTATGTTATCTGCACAATTTCGATGCACCTGAACGGCCGCGCGCCCTGCGTATGCCTGCCGGACAGGGGCGCCTGCTGCGTCAACTCATGGGGCAGATGACGAAATCCCTGCAAGCGGAAATTCCACAGCGTCTGGCCGGGCAGGATTTCAGGGCGGAAAGCGAGCGCATTGAAAAAACCTACAAGGCAGAGGAAGCCAAGGCCTATGCCGAGCTCGATGCCTTTGCGGAAGCCCGCAGTTTCACCCTCTACCGCGAGTCGGGTCACCTGGTGTTTACTTGGCGGGACGACAAAGGCCATGCCTTGACCGAAAACGAAGCGCTGGCCTTGCCCAGGGAGCGCCGGACCGAAATTGACCGGGCCGAGGAAGAACTGCGGGCAGAGATCACCCGTTTTATCGAGAAGACCCGGCCGATGGAGCGGGTGATGAACGAGGGCCTGGCGGCGCTGCGGCGCCAGGTGGTCAAGCCGCTGCTGGAGCATGCGCTGCAGGAAATCCGCAATGAATTGAGAAAGCAGATCAAGGATTCCGTCAAGCTCGGTGCGTATCTGGAGCAGGTCATGCACGATGTCCTGGAAAATCTGGAGCTTTTCCAGGTCTCTGACGCCGAAGAGGAAATCCGGCTGGAGGCATTGAGTGACGTGCTGTCGCGCTACCGCGTCAATCTGGTCGTGGACAACCAGGCTTTAAGCGGGGCGCCGGTGATTGTCGAGGACAATCCCTTGTTCCGTTCCCTGTTCGGCAGCATCGAATACCAGTCTGAAAACGATGTGCTGGTGACTGATTTCTCGCGGATCCGCGCTGGCAGCCTGCTCAAGGCCCATGGCGGTTTCCTGATGCTGCATTTGCGCGACTTGCTGGCCGATGAACTGGTGTGGGAGAAGCTGCGGCGTTTTTTGCGCAGCGGCCGGCTGCAGAT
The DNA here is from genome assembly GCA_030655515.1 of Polaromonas sp. Classification (GTDB taxonomy): domain Bacteria; phylum Pseudomonadota; class Gammaproteobacteria; order Burkholderiales; family Burkholderiaceae_C; genus Polaromonas. Next base: position 5,878 of record JAURVI010000033.1, read on the forward strand.
CGAGGAACCGGGCATGACGCTTTCCCTGATTGCGGCCGTGTCACTCGAACCCGAGGCGGTGGATGTTCACGTCAAGATCATCCTGATCGGCTCCATCGAACAATACTATGCCTTGCAGGAGGGGGACCCGGAGTTTGCACGGCGCTTTCGGGTCAAGGTGGACTTTGCGGAAAGCTTTTCGTCGAGCGACCAGACCCGTCGCGCTTCGTCCGTTTTTGTGGCGCATGCCAGCCGAAAGATGGGCCTGCCTCATTTTTCCGCCGCAGCCGTGGCGCGCCTGCTCGAAGACTCGCACCGCGAAGTGGACGACCAGTCGCGCCAGAGCGCGATCTTCGCCCACACCGAGGCCCTGGTGATGGAGAGTGCGGCGCTGTGCCAGGCGCGTTCCGGCACGCGGGTCGAAGCGCCGGATGTCGAGGCGGCGCTTCGATCCCGCACGCTGCGCCACGATTATCCGGAGCAGCGTCTGCAGGAATCCTTCGCCGAAGGCGAACGGCTGATTGCCGTGCATGGCGAGAAAGTCGGGCAGCTCAATGGTCTGACCCTGATTGATCTGGGGGATTACCGTTTTGGCTTTCCGGTGCGTGTCACGGCGCGCACGTTTGCCGGCGATGAGGGCTTGCTCAACATCGAGCGCGAGGTGGAGATGTCCGGGCCGATTCATGACAAAGGGGTTCTGATTTTTCACAGCTACCTGTCTGCGCTGTTTGCCCATATCGCGCCGCTCGCGCTTGACGCCTCCATTGTGTTCGAACAGGAATACCACGGCGTCGAGGGAGACTCGGCGTCCTGTGCCGAGTTCTATGTATTGCTTTCGTCCCTGGCAGGTCTGCCCCTCAAGCAGGGGGTCGCCGTGACCGGTGCGGTCAATCAGCACGGCGAAATGTTGCCGGTGGGCGGGATCAACGAAAAAATCGAGGGCTATTTTCGCGTCTGCGAAACGGCCGGACTTGACGGCAGTCAGGGTGTTGTGATTCCACGGCGCAACCGCCGGCACCTGATGCTCGAGCACAAGGTGATCGAGGCCGTGGCCCGGGGACTGTTCCATATTTATACTGCGGAGCATGTGAGCGACGGCATGGAATTGCTCACTGGAATCTCCTTTGGTGTAGTGGGTGGAGCGGGCGACTATTCTCCTGACAGCGTGCTGGGGCACGCCCAGAAAACCTTGCAGACCTATCGCCGCGCTTGCCAGGTGGCAGGGCATCAGAAGCCGGGGCGCAAGTCTTCGCGCTGAACAGGATCCCCTCCATGACCCAGAAATTGTTTTTCGCTGTCATGCTTGCCTGGCTGGGAGGCTTGGGGCTTGCGCAAGCCCAGACAAAGAGCGAATTCATGCGCGGTGAATTGCTGTACTCGACGCATTGCATCGGTTGCCACAGCACCCGGCTTCATTGGCGGGACAGAAGGGTGGCGAAGAATTGGGCCAGTCTCAAGGTCGAAGTAGACCGATGGCAGGCAGTGTCCGGGATCAGGTGGAGCGAGGAAGACGTGACTGATGTCGCGCGTTACCTGAATGCCCTGTACTACCGTTTTCCCGCGCCGGACGTTGGCCACCTTTCACTTTCCGTTGGAGACGCCGCGGAATTGACGCTTGCGCCGTGAGGCGTGAACACCTGGCAGCTTGTTCAAAGACCCTGGCTTGGGGCCTGCGCCAGCGCATTCATGTACGCCGTCACACCCGTTTGTACATCGGCGAACACGTGGCTGCAACCGGCCTCGCGCAGGGCCGTCAAGTCCGCCTGGGTGTAGCTCTGGTATTTGCCGACCAGCGCAGCCGGAAAGGCTATGTAGTCGATCAGACCGTCATGTGCGGCTTGCTCCAGCGTCAATGGTTTTTCCATTCGCTGCTGGCGCAGCGTGTTGACGACGGCCAGCGCCACATCGTTGAAAGGCTGCGCCTTGCCGGTGCCCAGGTTGAAGAGGCCGGACGTCTGCGGATGGTCCAGGAACCACAGGTTGACGGCCACGACATCGTCGATAAACACAAAATCGCGCATCTGGCCGCCGGCGCCATAGCCGCCGTATTCGCCAAACAGCTTGACCTTGCCGTCGGCGCGGAACTGGTTGAACTGGTGAAAGGCGACGCTGGCCATGCGCCCCTTGTGCTGCTCGCGCGGGCCGTACACATTGAAATAGCGAAAGCCGGCGACCTGTATCGGGGCGCCGGAAAAATCAGATCCCAGTTCTCGCCGCAGTTTCTGGTCGAACAGCAGCTTGGAGTAGCCGTAGACGTTGAGCGGCTTTTCGAACTCGGGCGACTCCCGGAAGGTGGCCGATCCGCCATAAGTCGCGGCCGATGAAGCGTAAAGCAGCCGCGTGCCCTGCTCCTGGCACGCTGCAAACAGCTCGCAGGACAAGGTGTAGTTGTTGTCCATCATGTATTTGCCGTCCGACTCCATGGTGTCGCTGCAGGCGCCCTCGTGGAAGACGGCTTCGACATCGCCAAAGGCGGCTTCGGCAAACAGGTCGTAAAAATCGTCAACATCGATGTAATCGGCAATTTGCAGGTCCGCCAGGTTGCGGAATTTGTCGCCCTCTAGCAAATCGTCCACGGCAATGATGTCGTCGATGCCGCGCGCGTTCAGGCCCCGGATGATGTTGGAGCCGATAAACCCGGCGGCCCCGGTGACGACGATCTTCATTGAAAGAGCTCCTGATAACTGACAGTTGCGGTTCCAAACTTGCCGACCACGATGCCGCCGGCCCGGTTGGCCACCGGCACCGCCTCATGCAGGCTCATGCCGGCAGCCAGCATGGCCGCCAGCGTGCCGATCACGGTGTCGCCCGCGCCGGTCACGTCGAACACCTCCCGTGTCAGCGCCGGCACATGCAGCCGGCCCTGCGCATCGAACAGCGTCATGCCTTCTTCGCTGCGGGTCAGCAGCAGGGCCTGCAGCTTGAGCGCCTCGCGCAGGTTCTGCGCCTTGAGTTGCAGGTCGGCTTCATCGCGCCAGGAGCCGATGACCTGTTCGAGTTCGGCGCGGTTGGGCGTGATGGCCGTGGCATTTTTGTAGCGCGAGTAGTCTGACCCTTTGGGATCGATCAGCACGACCTTGGCGGCCGCGCGGGCCTGGTCGATCATCAGCGCGATGTGCGCCAGGCCGCCTTTGCCGTAGTCCGAGAACAGCACGCTGTCGTGCCGCGGCAGAAGTTTTTCGAATTCGGCGGATTGCGAGGCCAGCACTTCGTTTTCGGGGATGTTCTCAAAATCAAGCCGAAGCAGTTGTTGCTGCCGGCCGATCACGCGCAGCTTGACCGTGGTCTTGAGTTGCGGGTCGCGGCCGAAGCAGGGCTTGATGCCCGAGCTTGCCACCAGCGCCTCCAGTTGGTGGCTGGCTTCGTCGTCGCCGACCACGCTCAGCAGCGAGGCCTGCGCGCCCAGGGTCACGATGTTGTAGGCGACATTGGCCGCACCGCCCATGCGTTCTTCCTGGCGCGTGACGCGCACCACAGGCACCGGCGCCTCCGGCGAGATGCGGTCCACTGCGCCATACCAATAGCGGTCCAGCATGGCATCGCCGACCACCAGCACGCGGGCCTTGGCGAGCTGCTCCCGCGACAAGTTGGAATGTAGGGTCATGTTCATCAACTCTTGTTCAAGCGGACGCCGCGGAACCGGCTTCGCCGGGCCGCAAGTGTCTGCCCCCTGCAAGGGGGGAAGGTGCTACACGAAGTGAGCATCCGACGGGGGTGTTCATAGTTCTTCAATGCGCCGGGGGGGGTAGCTGTCCCAGGCCTGGCAGCCGGGACAGTGCCAGAAATGCTGGGTGGCTTCAAAGCCGCAGGCGGCGCAACGGTAGCGCATCAGGGGTTGGGTGGCCTTGTCCAGCGCGCGCTGGACAAGGCCGTGCTGGTGGTCGTTGCCCAGCTTCTCCCCGGCAGTCCATTTGGCGGCAGCGACCAGCGACGCCTCGCGCGCCAGGTGCCGGATGTACCATTCGCGCGGCGCGTTGGATGCGGTGTCGAGCTTGATGATGGCCTCGACCACATCGATGGACGGCGTCTGCGCGTAATTGGTTTTGAGCAGGTCCAGCGCGGCCTGCTGCTGGCTGCTGTGCTGCGCGATATTGCCGAGCAGACCGGCCGCCAGCGGCAGGGCTAGGGGGGCGGTTTTTTCCAGCGTGAGCAAGGTCGAAAAGGCTTCCTGGTGCTGGCCCAACTGGGTTTGCAGTTTGGCCAGGTCGATCAAAGGGCGGGGCGAGGCCGGCGCTATGCCGGCCGCCAGCCGCAGCCTGTCCAGCGCCTGGCCGGTGTCGCCCGACGCTGCGGCCGCGAGCGCCTGCTCGCACAGGTAATGCGCTTGCCGCGCGCTGAAACTGCCGTGGCTGGCGCTGTCAAGCTTGGCTGCGATCTCGGTGGCACGCGCCCAATCGCGCGAACGCTCGTAAATCGACAGCAGGGCGAGCCGGGCTTGTTCTTCGTAACTCGTGCCTTCGAGTTTTCTCAGGGCGACCTCGGCGCGGTCCAGCAGGCCGGCTTTCAGGAAATCAAGCGCCAGCGCATGCTGTGCCCTGTTCCGTTCGGGCTGGGTCAGGTCGCCACGCGACATCAGGTGTTCATGGACGCGGACCGCGCGTTCGTATTCGCCGCGCCGGCGAAACAGGTTGCCGAGCGCAAAGTGCAGCTCCGAGGTGTCGGGGTCGTTCTGGACCGCTTCGATGAAGGCGTCGATCGCCTGGTCCTGCTGCTCATTGAGCAGAAAATTCAGGCCCCGGAAATAGGCCTTGGGCGCCTGCCGGTTTTCGATCCGCAATTGCCGGAGATCCAGCCGCGACGCCAGCCAACCCAGCGTGAAGGCGATCGGAAACCCGAGCAAGACCCAGGTGAAGTCAAATTCCATGGTGCATGGTGGAAGGATTCTCGCTGATGCTGCTGTGCTGCCCCTGGCGGGCGCTTTTCCGTTTTTTCCACCAGCGCGGCATCATCATCAGGATGCCGGTGGCCAGGCCGCAGGAAAAAGTGACCAGCACCACCAGCACCAGCGGTGCCTGCCACAAGGCGCCAAAAAAGAAATACACGGCGACAACTTGCTGGTTGTTCAGCGCGAAAGCAAAAAGAGTAAAAAAAATGGCTGCTTTGAGCAGCCACATCAGGTATTTCACTTGGACTCCCCGTGTGGTCTGGCGATTGTAGCCAGAGCCCGTCGGGAAGCGGCCTTACTTTGTTTTGGAAACCCGCATTTCTTCGGTTCTTGCATCCACCGCTTCGCGCAGCGCTTTGCCCGGCTTGAAATGGGGCACGCGCTTTTCAGGAATGGCGACGCTCTCGCCGGAGCGGGGGTTGCGCCCCATGCGGGGCGGGCGCCGGTTGATGGAAAAACTGCCAAAGCCACGAATCTCGATCCGGTGCCCGCGCACCAGCGCATCGCTCATGGCGTCAAGAATCGTCTTGACGGCATACTCGGCATCGCGGTGGGTGAGCTGGCTGAAACGGGCAGCGAGCTCTTCTACAAGGTCGGAGCGGGTCATGGAAAATAAAAATCAGCTTGTTGGGGGCAGAGCAGGCGGGCCTCTTTGCGCCGCCGCCTGGCCTGCCCCGCAAGGCTATTTGGTCTCGTTGCTGTCCAGCTTGGCCCGCAGCAAGGCGCCCAGGTTGGTCAAGCCGGCGCTCTCACGCGACGACTGCTGGCTGAGCGTTGCCATGGCTTCCTGCTGGTCGGCATTGTCCTTGGCTTTGACCGACAATTGGATGTTGCGTGTCTTGCGATCCACGTTCACCACGACGGCCGACACTTCGTCGCCTTCTTTGAGCACGTTGCGCGCGTCTTCAACGCGGTCACGGCTGATTTCGCTGGCGCGCAGGTAGCCAATGATGTCCTCGCCCAGATCGATCTCGGCGCCCTTGACATCCACGGTCTTGACCTTGCCGGTCACAATCGCGCCCTTGTCGTTGATCGACACGAAGGTGGTGAACGGGTCGGAGTCAAGCTGCTTGATACCGAGGGAGATGCGCTCGCGGTCAACGTCAACAGCCAGCACGATCGCTTCGACTTCCTGGCCTTTTTTGTAGTTGCGCACGGCTGCCTCACCCGGCTCGTTCCACGACAGGTCAGACAGATGCACCAGGCCGTCGATGCCTGCCGCCAGGCCCACGAAGACGCCGAAGTCGGTGATCGACTTGATCGGACCCTTGACGCGGTCGCCGCGCTTGGTGTCCTGGGCGAATTCCTGCCAGGGGTTGGCCTTGCACTGTTTCATGCCCAGGCTGATGCGTCGCTTGTCTTCGTCGATCTCCAGTACCATGATCTCGACTTCGTCGCCGAGGGTCACGAGCTTGCTCGGGGCGACGTTCTTGTTGGTCCAGTCCATTTCGGACACATGCACCAGCCCTTCGATGCCCGGCTCGAGTTCGACAAACGCGCCGTAGTCGGCGATGTTGGTGATCTTGCCGAACAGGCGGGTGCCTTGCGGGTAGCGGCGGTTCACGCCCATCCACGGATCGTCGCCCATTTGCTTCAGGCCCAGGGACACGCGGTTTTTCTCGGTGTCGAACTTGAGGATCTTGGCGATGATTTCCTGGCCGGCCGTCACCACTTCGCTCGGGTGGCGTACGCGGCGCCAGGCCATGTCGGTGATGTGCAGCAGGCCGTCAATGCCGCCAAGGTCCACGAAGGCGCCGTATTCGGTGATGTTCTTGACGATGCCCTTGACGGCAGAGCCTTCCTTCAGTGTTTCCATCAGCTTGGCGCGTTCTTCGCCCATGCTGGCTTCGACCACGGCGCGGCGGCTCAGCACCACGTTGTTGCGCTTGCGGTCGAGCTTGATGACCTTGAATTCCATGGTCTTGTTCTCGTACGGAGACAAGTCCTTGACGGGGCGGGTGTCGATCAGCGAGCCGGGCAGGAAGGCGCGGATGCCGTTGACCAGAACGGTCAGGCCGCCCTTGACCTTGCCGCTGGTCTGGCCGGTGACGAATTCGCCGGATTCCAGGGCTTTTTCCAGGCTCATCCACGACGCCAGGCGCTTGGCCTTGTCGCGGCTGAGCAGGGTGTCGCCGTAGCCATTTTCAACGGAGTCGATGGCCACGGAAACAAAGTCGCCGACCTGGACTTCGAGTTCGCCCTGGTCGTTCTTGAATTCTTCGAGGGGGACATAAGCCTCGGACTTGAGTCCGGCGTTGACGACAACATGGTTGTGGTCGATGCGCACGACCTCGGCGGTAATGACTTCGCCGGTACGCATTTCAGAGCGTTTGAGCGATTCTTCGAACAGGGCGGCAAAAGATTCAGACATTGATTTTCCTAATCCACAGAGCAGGTTTCCGACAGCACCATTGCTATCGTTTTTAGAGCTGACTGCGGCGGTTGTGTGCGGATGATCCGCAGGTTAAGTTAAATATTCCTTGACCCAAGCACTGGCGTGCCTACACGAATGTACGGGGGGTCAGAAGGGCCGGGTGCTTTGCCACCAGTCAAGCACCTGCGCCACCGATTCTTCAATCGACAGCTCGGAGTTGTCCAGCGGCTTGGCGTCATCGGCAGGCTTCAAAGGGGCGGATTGCCGTGACATGTCACGCGCATCCCTAGCCTCCAAATCTTGCTGAATCTTTTGAATTGTAACTGAAATTCCCTTTGAAATCAATTGCTTATGACGCCGTTCCGCCCTGTGCCGGGGGCTTGCCGTCAGGTAGATCTTCAGCGCGGCGTCCGGGAAAATCACGGTGCCCATGTCGCGGCCGTCGGCCACCAGGCCCGGCAACTGCCGGAACCCATGCTGCAGCGCCAGCAATGCGCTGCGCACGGCGGGATGGACCGACACGCTGGATGCGGCCATGGCGGCGGCTTCGCTGCGGATCGCGTCCGACACGTCTTCTTGGTCCAGAAACATTCGGTCGCCCTGAAAGCGCACCGCCAGACTGCGCGCTACCGCGGCGACGCCCGCCGCGTCCTCCAGCGCCACGCCGGCGCGGCTGGCGGCAAATGCCGTCAGTCGGTACAACGCGCCCGAATCCAGGTAGTGGTAGCCGAGCTGGTGCGCGACCCGAGCCGCCAGCGTGCCTTTGCCCGAGGCGGTCGGGCCGTCAATGCAGAGCACCGGAATCAGCCGGCTGTCTGTTTCGGCCACCGAAAACAGGGTTTCAAAGTAGTCCGGAAAGGTTTTGGCGACACAGCCAGGGTCGAGAATTCGGATCGGCAGCCGCGCCGGATTGAAGGCCGCCAGCGAAAAGCACATGGCCACCCGGTGGTCGTCATAGGTGCGGATGGCCGCGGTACGCCATTGAACCGGGGGGGTGATCTTGAGGTAATCCGCGCCTTCTTCAACCGTTGCGCCGAGCTGTTGCAGCTCACAGGCCATGGCGGCGATGCGGTCCGTTTCCTTGACGCGCCAACTGGCGATGTTGCGCAGCGTGGTGGTGCCGTCCGCATACAGCGCCATCACGGCCAGTGTCATGGCCGCATCGGGGATGTGGTTGCAGTCCAGGTCGATGGCCTTGAGCGGCCAGGCGCCGCGGGATATCCGCAACGAGTTGGGCGTGCTGTCGATTCGTGCGCCCATCATGCGGGCGGCATCGACAAAGCGGATGTCGCCCTGGATCGAGGCGCGGCCCAAACCTGCAATTTCAATGCTTTTGCGGTCTGTCGTCCCCGCTGCGATGGCGCCAAGCGCTATGAAATAGCTGGCCGATGAGGCGTCGCCTTCGACATGAATTTCACCGGGCGAGCGGTAACGGCTGCCGGCGGGGATGACGAAGCGCTGCCAGCCTTCGCGCTTGACTGCGATGCCAAAGCGCGCCAGCAGATTGAGGGTGATCTCAATGTAAGGCCGGGAAATCAGTTCGCCGACGACCTCAAGGGTGATGTCCTGGCTGGCCACCAAAGGCAAGGCCAGCAGCAAGGCGGTCAGGAACTGGCTGGAGACATCGCCGCGCACACGGATCGGCGCCGCCAGCGTCAAGTGCCCGGTGCGCAGGCGCAGCGGCGGAAAACCATCGCGCCCCAGGTAGTCGATGGCGCACCCGAGCTGGCGCAAGGCATCGACCAGGTCGCCAATGGGGCGCTCGTGCATGCGCGGCACACCCGACAATTCGAAGTCGCCGCCCAGCAGGGCCAGCGCCGCTGTCAGCGGGCGCATGGCGGTGCCCGCATTGCCCAGGAAAAGGGCTGCTTTTTTGTTGACAAGCTGGCCGCCCAGACCCTCAATGAGGGCGGTATCGCCGTTTTGATCAACGGAGCAGCCCAGTTGCCGGAGCGAGGCCAGCATCACGGCGGTGTCATCGGAAGCCAGCAAGTCATGAACCGTGGTGCGGCCCTGGCTCAAAGCCGCCAGCAGCAACACCCGGTTTGAAATGCTTTTGGAGCCGGGCAGGCGGACGGTGCCGCCGGCCTTCGTCAGTGCTGGAATGTCCAGGAACTCGGTATCGAACATGGACCCGCGCTTTTCATTTGGTGAAGGATTTGTGTGCGCTGATTCGCCAATTGGCGCGTGTCTGGCTGGCCTGTTCGATCCGGTCTTCCAGTGCATCACCATCGGCACTGGTGATCAGTTTTTCCAGTGAATGCAGGGTGCTTTGAAAGATTTTGGACTGTTCCAGCAGTTCTTCCCTGTTGGCAATCAGGATATCGCGCCACATCTTGGGGTCGCTGGCCGCGATGCGGGTGAAATCGCGAAACCCCGGGCCTGCCAGCGCCAGGAAATCCTTGCCCCGGGCCTGACCGGAAATGCTGTTGATCAGCGCAAACGCAATCAGGTGTGGCAGGTGGCTGACGGCGGCATAAGCGGCGTCATGCGCCTGCGGGGACATCTTCGTCACATGGCAGCCCAGCGCCGTCCAGACGTCCACGGCCTTTTGCAGTTGAACCGTGAAGGTGCGTTCAATCGGTGTCAGGATGACCTGTTTGCCGGCGTACAAGTCCGCATCGGCATTCTCCACGCCGGAGACTTCCTTGCCGGTGATGGGATGGGCCGGCACAAAACAGCCCAAGTGGTCGCGCAGCATACGGCGGGCCGCGTCCACCACATCGCGTTTGGTGGAGCCAACGTCCATGATCAGCGTCGTGGGACTCACCAGATGGCGGATGCCCTTGAAGATGGCTTCGGTCGCGGACACCGGCACCGCCAGCAGCACGATGTCGGCGCCGGAGACCGCCAGCAAGGCCGAGGGCGCTTCCACGTCGATGACGCCCATTTGCCGCGCGCGCTCTGTGGTGGATGGCGATTTGCTGTAACCGACGATCCGTTTGACCAGTCCGGCGCGTTTGAGCGCCAGCGCAAACGAGCCGCCCATCAGGCCGCAGCCTATGAGTCCTAACTGTTCAAACATGAATGGAGGCCACGGTTGGCTGCAATTGCTTCATTGGTTTCAATCACCGACGGGGTAGGTTCCCAGCACTTTGTAGAACGCACAAAGCTGCTGAAGGTCTTTCAGGGCTGCCGCCACATGGGGCTGGGACGGATGACCCTGCAAATCAATGTAAAAAAAGTATTCCCATTGGCCCGAACGGGCCGGGCGCGATTCGAAGCGCGTCATCGACACGCCGTGGGTTTTCAGGGGCACCAGGATGTCATGCACGGCGCCAGGCTTGTTGGGCACGGACACGATCAGGCTGACGCAGTCCTTGCCCGACGCCTTTGGGGCGCCCAATACCTGGGGCAGGCAGATGACGGCAAAACGGGTGCGGTTGAAGGCGTCGTCCTGAATCGCGTGGGCGGCGATGTGCAGGCCGAACTCGGCACCGGCGCGCTCGCTGGCGATGCCGGCCCAGGCCGGGTTGCCGGACGCCAGGCGGGCGCCTTCGGCATTGCTGGAGACGGCGCGCCGCTCGGCATGAGGCAAGTGGGTGCTGAGCCAACCCTGGCACTGCGCCAGCGCCTGGGCATGCGCAAGAACCACCTCAACGCCTTCGAGCGATGCCGACAGGCGCAGCAGGTTGTGGCGCACCAGCAGGCTGGTTTCGCCCACCACGTGCAAAGGAGAGTTCAGAAACAGGTCGAGCGTTCGGGTGACCACGCCCTCGGTATTGTTTTCCACAGGCACCACGCCGAATTGGGCGGTTCCCGCGGTGGCGGCGCGAAACACCTCGTCAAAACTTGCGCAGGGCACATGTTCGATGCTGGAGCCGAAAAACTGCACGGCAGCCTGTTCGCTGAAAGTGCCGGCCGGCCCGAGATACGCCACACGTTGCGGGGCTTCGAGCGCACGGCAGGCGGACATCACTTCGCGCCAGATGTGGGAAATGCTGTCGCTTTTCAGTGGGCCCGGGTTGACCGTCTGCAGGCCGGCAATGACCTGTGCTTCGCGCTCCGGCCTGAAGACGGGCGAACCGTCCAGGCGCTTGATCTCGCCGACTTCATTGGCCAGCGCGGCACGTTGATTCAACAGCACCAGCAATTGCTGGTCCACCGAGTCGATTTGCTGGCGGAGTTCCTGAAGGTTTTGGGTCATGGTTGACGGATATCGGACTTGGCGAGCCTGCCGGCAGCGTGCGATGGTCTCCACCGCGCACCCCCGTCGGCTGAAAAACGCAAAGCCGGGGTCATTTTTTGGCGGGTTTTGCGGCAGGCGCTGCAGGGCCGACGATTTTTTCGGCGGCGGCGTCAAACTGCTTGGCGCGGGCCTGGATGTCGGCTTCCGTGGACTCCACCAGTTTTTTTACAAAAACATTGACCAGGTCGGGCGTGGCGGCCTTGTATTTGTTGACAACGGGAGACTCGAAAAAAGTGACGAGCTGCCTGAGTTCCTCGGCGGTGAAGCGCTCCATGTAAGCCGGAACCAATCCCTCGCTGTTGGCCTGGCCGACTTTTGCGCTGATGATTTTGTTGGCATCGGCTGCAAATTTGGCAAGCTCGGCGTTGAGGTCTTCCGAGGCTTTGGCTTGTCTGGCTTTTGGGACAGTGGCGTTAAATCTGTTCGTCCAGGCGGTGATCAGGTTTTGGGCCGCGCCATTGACCAGTTGGGCGACCAGGGCGTCAAGGTCGGGACCCTGCTGCAAGGCCACCACTTTTCTGGCCCACTCGAGTTTCGGATCAGCCGTTTGGGCCAGGCTGGTGGCGGAGAAGGCGTAGCCTGCCATGAGCAGTGCCGTCAGTATTTTTTTCATCAATTGGGTTCCGGTTTGGAGGAGGAGGCTTGTATGCCTGAATCATTATCAAGGTCGTTGTCGTCCAGGCTGGCGTCGTTTTCCACGATCCGCTGGAGGCCGCTCAACTGGGCGCCCTCATCCAGGCCGATCAGTGTGACGCCCTGGGTGGCGCGGCCCATTTCGCGGATTTCACTGACCCGGGTGCGAACCAGCACGCCCTTGTCGGTGATCAGCATGATTTCATCGTCCGCGTGAACCAGCGTGGCGGCGACGACCTTGCCGTTGCGTTCGCTTTGCTGGATGGCGATCATGCCCTTGGTGCCGCGGCCATGGCGCGTGTATTCCTGGATGGAGGTGCGTTTGCCGTATCCATGCTGCGTTGCCGTCAGCACGCTTTGCTGCTCGTCTTCCGCCACCAGCATGGCGATCACGCCCTGGCCGGCTTCCACCGACATGCCACGCACGCCGCGGGCATTGCGGCCGAGCGGGCGCACGTCGTTCTCGTCGAAGCGAACGGCTTTTCCACCATCGCTAAAGAGCATGACGTCGTGTTTGCCGTCGGTCAGCGCGGCGCCGATCAGGTAGTCGCCATCGTCCAGGTTCACGGCAATGATGCCGCCCTTGCGCGGGTTGTTGAATTCATCCAGCGCAGTTTTCTTGACCGTGCCCATGGAGGTGGCCATGAACACGTACTGATCCGCCGGGAATGTGCGTTTTTCGCCGGTCAGCGGCAGCACCACGGTGATCTTTTCGCCTTCCTGCAAGGGAAACATGTTGACGATGGGCCGTCCGCGTGAGCCGCGCGAGCCGGCCGGTACCTCCCACACCTTGAGCCAGTACAGGCGGCCGCGGTTGGAGAAGCACAGGATGTAGTCGTGCGTGTTGGCAATAAAGAGCTGATCCACCCAGTCGTCTTCCTTGGTGGCCGTTGCCAGCTTGCCGCGGCCGCCGCGTTTTTGCGCCCGGTATTCGGACAGCGGCTGGCTCTTGATGTAGCCGGTGTGTGACAGCGTGACCACCATGTCGGTCGGCGTGATCAGGTCCTCGGTGCTCAGGTCGAACGAGCTGTGCTCGATCTGGCTGCGGCGCGCGCCCAGTTTGGTCTGGCCGAACTCCTGCCTGATGACCGCCAGCTCTTCGCCAATGAGGGTCGAGACGCGCTCCGGACGCGCCAGGATATCGAGCAGATCGTCGATTTCCGCCATGACTTCCTTGTACTCGGCAACAATCTTGTCCTGCTCCAGTCCGGTCAGTCGCTGCAGGCGCATCTGCAGGATTTCCTGGGCCTGGGTTTCGGACAGGCGGTACAGGCCGTCGCTGCCCATGCCAAATTCCTTCTCCAGCCCGTCCGGGCGGTAGTCGTCGGCATTGACCACGCCGCCGTCCGCGCGCGTGCGCGTCAGCATCTCGCGCACCAGGCTGCTGTCCCAGGGGCGCAGCATCAGTTCGGCCTTGGCGACGGGGGGCGTCGGTGCGTTGCGGATGATCGCAATGAAGTCGTCGATATTGGCCAGCGCAACCGCCAGGCCTTCGAGCACATGGCCGCGCTCGCGCGCCTTGCGCAGCGTGAACACCGTGCGCCGCGTGACCACTTCGCGGCGGTGCGACAGAAAGACCTGGATCAGGTCTTTCAGGTTGCACAGCTTGGGTTGGCCGTTGACCAGCGCCACCATGTTGATGCCGAAGGTGTCCTGCAACTGGGTCTGCTTGTACAGGTTGTTCAGCACCACTTCCGGGACTTCGCCGCGCTTGAGCTCGATGACCAGGCGCATGCCCGATTTGTCGCTCTCGTCCTGGATGTGGCTGATGCCCTCGATTTTCTTCTCGTGGACCAGCTCGGCCATGCGTTCCTGCAGGGTCTTTTTGTTGACCTGGTAGGGCAGCTCGTCGACGATGATGGACTGGCGCTGGCCCTTGTCGATGTCCTCGAAATGGCAGCGGGCGCGCATGACCACCTTGCCGCGGCCGGTGCGGTAGCCGTCCTTGACGCCGTTGATGCCGTAGATGATGCCGGCGGTGGGGAAGTCCGGCGCCGGAATGATTTCCATCAGCTCGTCGATGCTGGCCTGCGGGTTTTTCAGCAGGTGCAGGCAGGCGTCGACGACTTCGTTGAGGTTGTGCGGTGGGATGTTGGTGGCCATGCCCACCGCGATACCGCCGGAGCCGTTGATCAGCAGGTTGGGAATGCGTGAGGGCAGAACCAGCGGCTCCTTCTCGCTGCCGTCGTAGTTGGGGCCGAAATCGACGGTTTCCTTGTCGATGTCCGCCAGCATTTCCTGGGCGATCTTGGCCAGGCGGATTTCGGTGTAGCGCATGGCGGCGGGGTTGTCGCCATCGACCGAGCCGAAGTTGCCCTGGCCGTCCACCAGCATGTGGCGCAGGGAGAAGTCCTGCGCCATCCGCACGATGGCGTCATAGACCGACTGGTCGCCGTGCGGGTGGTATTTGCCGATCACGTCGCCGACGATACGCGCGGATTTTTTGTAAGGCCGGTTCCAGTCGTTGTTCAGCTCATGCATCGCAAACAGCACGCGCCTGTGAACCGGTTTGAGGCCATCGCGGGCGTCCGGCAAGGCGCGCCCGACAATCACGCTCATTGCGTAATCCAGGTAGCTGCGCCGCATTTCCTCTTCAAGACTGATGGGCAAGGTTTCTTTGGCAAACTGGGTCATGAGAGGCCTGAATTGGATTTTTGCAACGCGCGCAGAGAGATAAGCCCGCTGATTTTAAGGCCTGCATTGAGCTTAGCCGGGGTGTGGCAAGTCCGCAACAGAAAACAAAGATTCTCGATTCCGTGTCAGACGAAGCCGATGTCACACTTGAACCGCGAATGAGCTATGGCACAATGACTGTAACGCTTTGAGTGATGGTCACTCACGGCGTGTATTCAATCGCAGCGAGTCTGCGGCTTTTCTCTAGAGGAGAACCATGAAGAAACTCAACAAAGTGGCAATGTTGTTTGCTTCCGCAGCGCTTGCAACCGCCGCTGGCGCACAAACAATCGACAATTGGAAAAACGGCTCGAACGAGATCGTTTGGAAGAACGGCACCAACGAACTGTGCTGGCGTGATGCCAACTGGACCCCGGCGACCGCTGCGCCAGGCTGTGACGGCGCCATTGTTCCTGCGAAGGCCGCTCCTGCACCTGCACCTGCTGCGGCACCTGCTCCTCCTGCTGCTGCGCCTGCAGCCGTGGCTCCTCCCGCAGCGACCAAGGTCACTTACGCCGCTGATGCCTTCTTCGATTTCGACAAGTCCGTGCTCAAGCCCGCAGGCAAAGCCAAGCTTGACGATCTGGTCGGCAAGATCAAAGGTATCAACCTCGAAGTCATCATCGCGGTCGGTCACACCGATTCCGTTGGTAGCGACTCCTACAACCAGAAGTTGTCTGTTCGCCGCTCGGAAGCTGTCAAGGCTTACCTGGTGTCCAAGGGCATTGAGAAAAACCGCGTTTACACCGAAGGCAAAGGCGAGAAACAGCCAGTTGCCGATAACAAGACCAGCGAAGGCCGCGCGAAAAACCGTCGCGTGGAAATCGAAGTGGTTGGTACCCGCGCCAACAAGTAATCCTTCACGGATTGCTTAAAAACCGCGCTACGGCGCGGTTTTTTTATGCGCGGGCGATAATCGAGTCATGCATACTAGTGAAAACGCAGACCCGGCCGAATTGGCCAAATTTTCCGATCTGGCCCACCGCTGGTGGGACCTGGAGAGCGAATTTCGCCCCTTGCACCAGATCAACCCCTTGCGGCTGGGCTGGATTGAAGGTCTGGCGCCGCTAAAAGGCCGACGCGTTCTCGATATCGGTTGCGGCGGCGGCATTCTGACCGACGCCATGGCCCGCCAGGGGGCGCAAGTGCTGGGCATCGACCTGGCAGCCAAGGCCCTCAAAGTCGCCCAGCTTCATGCGCTGGAGGCTGGCACCCAGGGCGTTGACTACCGGGAAATCAGCGCCGAAGCGCTGGCCCTTGAAGAGCCGGCCAGTTTCGACGTGGTGACCTGCATGGAAATGCTCGAGCATGTGCCGGACCCGTCTTCGGTGGTGCGTGCCTGCGCAACGCTGGTCAAGCCGGGCGGCCATGTGTTTTTCTCTACGATCAACCGCAATGCCAAGGCCTTCCTGTTTGCCATTGTCGGTGCGGAATATGTGTTGAACCTGCTGCCGCGCGGCACCCACGAATACGCCAAGTTCATCAAACCCAGCGAACTGGCTGCTTATTGCCGCAGCGCCGGGCTGACCTTGCAGCATACCCGTGGCATGGAATACAACCCTTTGAGCCGGCATTACTGGCTTAGCGCCGACACCCGTGTCAACTACCTGCTGGCCACGCAGAAACTCTGAAAACGCTGCTGAAAAATGTTCAAATCCATTGATGCGGTGCTGTTTGACCTGGACGGTACGCTGATCGACAGTGCGCCCGACCTCGGCGCTGCCGCCGACAAAATGCGTACCGACCGGGGCCTGGCTTCCCTGCCGTTGTCTGATTACCGGCCCCTGGCGGGCGCCGGCGCGCGCGGCATGATTGGTATGGCTTTTGGGCTCACGCCCGAAGATGACGGCTTTGACGTCTTGAGAGAAGAGTTTTTTGCCAACTACGAAGCCTGCATGAGCGAGCGCACCTACGCCTTCGACGGCGTGGCCGAGCTGATTGCCAGAATTGACCTGGCCGGCCTCAAGTGGGGGGTGGTCACCAACAAGTTGACGCGTTTCACCGTGCCGCTGACGCGCCGGATGCCCCTGTTTGGCACGGCGCAAACCATCGTCAGCGGCGACACCATGCCGCATGCCAAACCGCACCCGGCCCCGCTGCTGGAAGCGGCCCGGCAATTGAGGGTTCCGCCTGGACGCTGCGTCTATGTCGGCGATGACGAGCGCGACATCGTGGCGGGGCGCGCTGCCGGCATGTCAACGGTGGCGGCGGCCTATGGCTACCTGGGTCCCCTGGTTGATACGCGGGGCTGGAATGCAGACGCCACCATTGTTTCTCCGGCCTCGCTCTTGAATTTGCTGAAAATGGCTTAAACTACCCGGCCTGGGGCTGCATTGGTTTCGACGTGGGTTCGGACGCGGTGTGGTGCATGTCGAGCTGAGTGTGCTCGTAAAACTGATTCAAACAAACTAACTGCAAACGACGAACGTTTCGCACTCGCTGCTTAATTGCCAAGCGAGCTTTACAACAGCAGGCCGATGGGCTGGGCAAGGGGTCTTTAGCGCAAGTTAAGGGCTCCCGGCTGTAAAGATAATTTCATCGGCTGGCTCCGGGCTGGGTACCTTAACCCGGGGCAAGACAATAGGGTGCTGGCGTCCTGTGTAGCGTGCGACTGCGCGATACAGGTGGCGAGACTCAAATCAGACCGCTAAACATGTAGATCTGCCCGAACAAGGCTTGCGGACGGGGGTTCAAATCCCCCCAGCTCCACCACTATTGAAGCCCCAACCGTTCTCGGTTGGGGCTTTTTCTTGCCTGATCGCGCTGGTTCCCGCGTACTCGTGCGGGTTCCTGCGAACACTTGCGGACTTCGGCAGCCGCCCGAATTTGCCGTTCTGGGCCACATTCCACTCTCTCCTGGCCATTCCTCGCTCCGACCCCGCTCCCTGAAACTGGCCCGAAGTCCGCAAAGGCCGCGAGCCTGACCCATACAGTGGTACGCCATTTCCGCAGGGTTTTCAGGCTGATCTTCCATTTGGTGGCGACCTGCCTTTCGGTCATCACGGGGTCGTGCATCTTCTTCTCCTGGACAGATGACCCTATGACAACGTTGTTCACCGTAGAAGCCAAGCGTTACGGAGTAATAATGCCAGCAGCAAACTGCTGCAGGCGTTGGCCCTCGGCCCGCGCCTCTGCGAGCAACTGGTTCCAGTCGTCCGGGGGGTGGCCGCTTTCCAGCATCTTGCGGAACACCCGGTAGGCGTCGTCGCTGCTCTCGTAGCCGCGCTTGGTGTTTTCGTCGTTGACCCACGCGAACACGATTACCTTGCTAGGCGCGTGGTAGCGGAAGAACAACCGGTACTGCTGAAAGAACTTGGCACGGAACCAGTGCTTGTGCTCGTCGCCGAGGGTGTTGCCTTGCCGATATTCCGGCCGCGTCGGGTCTTGCTGGATGACGTCGAAAGCCAGCTTGGTGATCGCCGCCAGTCGCTTGCTGGCGTTCTTCTTCACGTACCCGACGGGGTCCTTTTGCTTGAATGCCTCGACCTGCTGGGCCAGGGCTTCAAGCTGCGCCAGGAACAGCGGGTGTGCGAAAACCGTCCAGCCGTGAATGACCAGGGGTGCGGGCTTGCCTGTGCTCATTCATCGTTTGCCGACAGGGCGACATCAAGATCGACTTCGATGCCGCCGGTCAGCGACTGGAGGCGATGAACGAAGCCAGCGTCGATGGCCTGTAGGCGCTCCGGATGGCTGGCGATGTCGCGGGCCAGGAACCCGAGGAACTGACTGAGTACAGGGTCATCGTTCCCGGTCTCCTCGGCGCGCGTCAGTACGACCTCACCGCCGGGACGGATCGTGTAGTGGATCTTGTCACGCTTACCGAGGCGGAGGGCGCGGCGCACGGTCTCCGGCACCGTGGTTTGGTAGCGGTCGGTCAGCGTGGATTCGACTTCGAGGGTGGCGGGCATGGCGCTCTCCAGTTAAAGGGGTGGATGACTTGCATGGTAATGCAATCACCTTGTCATGTCAATGCAAATGCATTGTCTGTGCTTGGCTGTCTCAGCATTGGGTGTAAATAGGCGTGTTTTTAGTCGCCTAGCTAATTGTCTATCATTCGTTATTTCGTTAGAATATCCGAATGAAAAAACGATCATTGAAAGATCTGCTGTATGAACAGGTCGCTCGCATCGGCAAGGCCGTCTCCAGCCCGAAACGCCTGGAGTTGCTGGAGTTGCTGGCGCAGGGCGAGAAAACGGTCGAGATGCTTGCCACCGAGTTGTCGGCCGATGTCAAGCTGACCAGTGCTCACCTGAAGGCTTTGAGAGACGCGCGCCTGGTCACCTCGCGCCGTGACGGCAAATACGTGGTTTATCGCCTCACCGGCGCCGATGTCGCTGGCCTGTGGGTGACTTTGCGACAGGTGGCCGAGGAGCACTTGCTGGAACTGCGGCTGGCGCTTGACCAGATGGTGGCGGACCCGGTCAGGCTGGCTTCGGTGGGCCGTGAAGAACTGCTGGCGCAGGCCAGGCGGGGCGACGTCATCGTCATCGACGTGCGTCCGCAGGCCGAGTACGAGGTGGCGCACCTGCCTTTTGCCCGCTCGATGCCCGTGGCCGAGATCGAAAAGCGGCTCTCGGAGCTGCCGACCGACAAAGAGATCGTTGCGTACTGCCGAGGCCCTTTCTGTCTGTTGTCCGACGAGGCTGTGGCCTTGCTCGGCGCCAGGGGCTATCGGATAGGCAAGATACTGGACGGCGTCAGCGAGTGGCAGGCGGCAGGGCTTCCGCTCCAGACCTCCGCATAGGAACGAATCAATCATCAACAAAGGAGACACCCATGCGCAAACTGATTGTTGTCATCGCGGTCGCCACGCTGTTTGCCGTAGCGGCATCGGTCACGGTCGCGGCCGAAAAACTCTCCATGCCCGTGCCCGGCTCGATCGACGCCGCCGGACGCAAGGTGCTGACCTTCATCGCCAAGGACCCGCCCGGTGTGCGTTGCAACGGCAACCTGCAGGTCGCTGCCGAGATCGCCAATATCTATCGGGTGCCTATTCAGCTCCTTCCTGCCAGCCTCGCGCCGGGCTTGCCCGCACCTTCCGTTTTCTACGGCAATCAGGTGCTCGTGGCCGATGGCAAGGACTACAACGGCGCAGCGAGCTTCCAGATCGTCAGCGACGTGCTTGAAATCGAAGGCGTGGCCAGGCAGGAAAAGACCGGTCTTCTGTTCAACGAAACCGTGCGCCGTGATTTCGACGGCCTGAAGGCAAGCATCAAGTCAGGAGGCAAGCAATGAGCACCACACTTTTCATTCTCAACGAAGCCCCTTACGGGAGTGAGCGGGCCTACAACGCGCTGCGTCTGGCTGGCGTCTTGTCTGCCAGGGAGGGTCAGCACGTTCGGATTTTCCTGCTGGCCGACGCTGTCGGCTGCGCCAGGTCGGGCCAGAAAGTCCCCGAGGGCTACTACAACATTCAGTTGATGCTGGGCAAGGTCCTGCGCAAAGGCGAGGTTGCGCTGTGCGGCACCTGCATGGACGCGCGCGGCATGACCGAGCCGGAAATCATCGAAGGCGCCAGGAGATCAACGCTTGCGCAACTCGCCGACTGGACGGTCGAGGCCGACAAGGTTTTGGTGTTTTGAGGAGGAACGAACGATGTTTTTCAAGCAACTGGCCGCCAAGGAATCGTCCTCGTCCTATTTTTTTGGCTGCGCCGGTTGCGCCAGAGCGGTCGCCGTTGACGTTGTGGCCGGGGACGAGGCGTGGTTCGTCGAAGAGACGCGCAAGGCCGGCGTGACATCACCCACGTGATCGACACGCACCACATCGCGGCCTGAGCGATGGAACTCATTCACGGCATCCGCGCCAACCGGACCCAGTTCCTGCATCAGTTGCTGCAGGTTCTGCTGGTCGGCCTGACCATCGGCATGATGCGCACCGTGGTGCCGGCATTGGCCGAATCGGAGTTCGGCGTGCCGAAGAACTCCTTCGTCCTGCTCTCCGCGTTCGTGGTGGCCTTCGGTATCGTCAAGGGGGCGATGAATTTTGTCGCGGGCCGGCTTTCGGAGCGGGTGGGCCGCAAGCGGGTGCTGCTGCTCGGATGGGCGGCAGCGCTGCCCATCCCGCTGATGATCTGGTACGCACCCAACTGGAACTGGATCGTTCTGGCCACGGTTCTGCTCGGCATCAACCAGGGGTTGACCTGGTCGATGACCCAGACCTCCAAGCTCGACATCACGCGGCTCGATGAGCGCGGCCTCACCATTGGCCTGAACGAGTTTGCGGGTTATGTCGGTGTGGCGCTCGCCGGCATAGTCACCGCTTACCTGGCAACCCGGCTGGGCGCACGACAGGGCCTGCTCGTGTTTGGGCTGATCGTCATCGGGCTGGCGCTTTTGCTGACCCAGTGGTGGGTCAGGGACACCTTGCCCTGGGCCAAAGCCGAAGCCGCCCGCCACCGCCAGGGCACGGCCCCGCATCCCATGCCCCGCTATCCGCGCAAGGTCTCCCCGCAACCGGGCACTTGGGAAGTTTTTGCACTGATGTCCTGGCGTGACCGGCGCCTGGCGGCCATCAGCCAGGCCGGGTTGGTCGAGAAGTTCGTTGATGCCCTGGTGTGGGTCTTTTATCCGGTGTTCCTGTACAGCCAGGGTGTCAGCCTGCCCAGCGTCGGCTGGATCATCGGGGTCTATGGTTTCGTCTGGGGCGGCGCGCAGCTTTTCACCGGCCGCCTGTCGGACCGCATCGGACGCCACCGCCCCAACGTGTGGGGCATGTGGATCTGCGGTGCGGGCGTGGCGCTGATGATGCTGGGCCATGGCGTGGCCTGGTGGGCCGTTTCCGCCGCCATCTCCGGCTTCGGCATGGCACTGCTCTATCCCAACCTCTCCGCAGCCGTGGCCGACATCTCTCATCCCGACTGGCGTGGTTCGGCCATCGGCATTTACCGCTTCTGGCGTGACCTGGGCTATGGCATCGGCGCGCTGGGGCTGGGCCTGGCCGCCCATTTCAGCGGACAGATGGAAGCCGCCTTCTGGTTTGTTGCGCTGTCGATGTTCGCTTCCGGCGCGCTGCTGTGGTGGCTCGGCGAAGAAACCCATCCAGGAATCAACCCGGCCCGACTCAGGCCAACGCCCCAGGAGACTTGATGAAACCCGCACACATGCTGACCGCCACGCGCGCATCGGGGTCGGCGAAACACCAAGGCACGATCAGCCAATAGAAAGGCCATTCGATGTTTACCGGACGACGTAATATTCTGCTGCTTGCATTGAGCCAGGCCATGATGCTTTCGGCCATCGTCATGTCGATGGCGCTCGGCGCCATTCTCGGCGGCGTCCTCGCACCGGACAAGAGCCTCGCAACGCTGCCGATTGCCGTGATGGTGATCGGCACCGCAATCGCATCATTGCCGGCGGCTATTCTGATGCGCCGTTTCGACCGGCGCACAGGTTTTTTGATCGGAGCCACTCTCGGAATGGTGGGTAGTCTGTTGTGCGCGCTCGCACTCCAGCAGAGATCATTTGCACTGTTCGTCACCGGTCACCTGCTTCTTGGTAACTACCAGGGTTTCGCCAACTACTACCGCTTCGCCGCCGTGGAGGCCACCGACTCCAACCATGCGAGTCGGGCGATTTCCTGGGTTGTCGCGGGCGGGTTGGTGGCCGCGTTCCTGGGGCCGCAACTCGGACAATGGGGGCGGGACTGGATGGTTGGTGGTCTGTTTGTCGGTTCCTATCTCGCCCAGGCGGCACTTAGCTTGACCGCACTTGCCCTGATCTCGCAGATTCGATTGAAACCAGTCGCTGTTGCCCAGGCAGGTGAAGCGCGACCCCTACGCCAGATTTTGGTACAGCCGGCATTACAGGCGTCGATTCTGGGCTCGGCTGTCGGCTATGCCGTGATGATCATGGTGATGACGGCTACGCCGCTGGCAATGCTTGGTTGCGGCCTGCCGGGGTCAAGTGTTACGCCGGTCATTCAGTGGCACGTTGTCGGTATGTTCGCGCCGTCCTTCTTCACCGGTTCATTGATCAAGCGCTACGGCGCACCGCGCATCATGCAGATCGGTTTTGTTCTGCTGCTGGGTCACGTCACGGTGGCCCTTCTCGGGATCGAGTTCCTTCATTTCCTTTCCGCGCTGATCCTGTTGGGAGCGGGATGGAACTTTGCCTTCATCGGTGGCACGGCACTGCTCACGCAGGCCTATCGCCCAGCCGAGCAGTTGAAGGTGCAGGCGGTCAACGAGTTCGCCATCTTTGGTCTTGTCGCCTTGGCCACACTGTCGGCCGGGTGGCTTTATGATCGTTTTGGCTGGATCACCCTGAACCTTGCGGTCGTCCCGCTGCTCGCCGTCGCGCTGCTGTCCACGGTGGTCATCGAACGGCGACTGCGACTGCCGGAAAAACCTCCATGAATGCGCCGATCTACCTTGACGACAACGCCACAGCGCTGGTGTCGGTGATGCACGCCAACCACGGCGTTGCCAGTGGTGTATTGGCCGGATGGAGGTCGATTCGGAGCGGGCGGACGGGGCCGTGGGGCCGTCCGTGGGCGCCATGACGACGCCCGACGAAGTGAGCCGCGCCGCCAACGGCTTGTCGGAGGTCTGGCGGAAGGGGGGCAGTCTGTGACTCCGGAAGAATACGACACGTGGTACGACAGCCCGCGCGGACGCTGGATCGGCGATGTTGAATTCGAGCTTTTATGCCGCCATCTCACTACGACGCCCGGCAAAAGCCTGCTCGACGTGGGTTGCGGTACCGGTTGGTTCACCCGTCGCCTTGCCGTCGCAGGCCTTGACGTGACCGGACTGGACATCGATGCCGACGCGCTCGATTTCGCCCGCCAGCGGTCGGACCATGATATATCCTACGTGGAAGGGGACGCTTGCCACCTGCCTTTCCCTGACCAAGCCTTCGATCAAGTCGTCTCGATGACGGCACTGTGCTTCGTGGACGACTGGCCTCGCGCGATGGCGGAGATCGTGCGAGTCGCGCGGCGTCGCTTCGTGCTTGGACTGCTCAATCGGCACAGCCTGCTGTGGCGTGACAAGGGCCGAAGTGGCGGCAAGGGCGCGTACCAGGGCGCGCATTGGCACACTCGCAGAGAGCTTGTCGAGGTCCTGAAGGAACTGCCGGTTGAACACATCCATTTCGGCTCCGCGATATTCCTTCCGTCGGGGACGGCCTTCGGGCGGGTCGTGGAACACGCCCTCCCGAAGAGTCTCCCCTGGGGTGCGTTCCTGATCGTCAGTGGCGATGTCGCAAACGGGCGGCCTGGTCGTCACAGTCTCTGAGCGAACCGGTTCCGCTGCGGCCCCGGCGACAATAGCCTCATGGTCACCATGCAACTTCAAGAAATTCTTTTTTCCCAGGGATTCGGCACGCGGCGCGTTTGTGCCGGGCTGATCCAACAGGGTTTTGTCGCTGTGGCTGGCGTCCCTTGTGCGGAGCCAGCCATGGAATTCATGGCGGATGACCTGCACTTCACGGTGCAGGGCGTGGACTGGGCGTACCACGAAAAAGCCTATTTGATGCTGCACAAGCCGGCTGGCTACGAATGTTCGCAAAAGCCCAGCACCTACCCCAGCATCTATACCTTGTTGCCGGCACCGATTCGTCAGCGCGGCGGTGGTGCGGCGGCCGGCGTACAGGCGGTGGGCCGGCTGGACCAGGACACGACCGGTTTGCTGCTGCTGTCGGATGACGGCAAGTTCATTCACCGAATGAGTTCGCCCAGACACCATGTGCCCAAGGTCTATGAGGTGACGGCCAAACACCCGGTGGACGACAAGCAGATTCAGAAACTGCTGGCCGGCGTGGTGCTCGACGACGGCCCCAGGCCGGTGCGGGCCGCGGCCTGCGAAAAAACCGGCGAGCTGCAGTTGAGACTGACCTTGGCCGAAGGCAAATACCACCAGGTCAAACGCATGATTGCCGCCGTGGGCAACCGGGTGGAAGAGGTTGGAGGCCTGCACCGCTCATGCATCGGTTCGCTGGCGCTGCCGGCTGATCTGAAACCCGGGGCGTGGCGCTGGCTGACCGCGCAGGACTTGGCCGACAGCGCGGACGCGACTTCCCAGGTCTTCGTACAGCAAAATAAGGGGCACCCGCCCCGATGAACCGGCAATGCGCCGCCGCACTTCGAGACGTGTGCCGTTGATCTCTGCGACATTCATCGCATCATGGTCAAGGAAGTCAGCGAGTACGCGACCTGGCGCGTTGATCAAGCGTTGATCAAAACTCGTGGCCGCTACACTTGCCGGCTGCCTCGAAGAAAGTAGTTTTGTGAATTTATCCCTTCGTTTGGTTGCCGCCGCCCTGTGTTGCTGTCTGGGTGGGGCCGTCCTGCCAGCCCTGGCCCAGACTGCGCCACTGTTTGTGCTCAATTCGCTCGATGCCACCATCAGCGTGATCAACCCGGTTTCCTGGCTTGAGACCCGACGCATTGCCACCGGCAAGGAGCCGCACCATCTCTACCTCACGCCCGACGAAAAATCGGTGATCGTGGCCAATGCGCTGTCCGATACCCTGACCTTCATCGACCCCAAGACCGCGGAATTGCAGCGCGTGGTGCGCGGCATCATGGACCCCTACCAGTTGCGCTTCTCGCCGGACATGAAATGGTTTGTCACGGCCGCCAACCGCCTGAACCACATCGACATCTATCGCTGGGACGGCACCGACGTCACGCTGGTCAAACGCGTGGCCACCGGCAAAACGCCCAGCCACTTGTGGATAGACAGCAAAAGCACCACGATTTATTCGACGATGCAGGACAGCAACGAACTGATCGCGCTGGACCTGCCGACCCAGACCGTCAAGTGGCGCACCAAAACCGGCTCGATGCCTGCCGACATATTTGGCAGCGCCGATGACACGCTGATGCTGGTCAGCCTGACCGGCGGAGACGCGGTCGAGGTGTACGACGTCGGCGGAGCAACAGGCAAGGAGCCGCAGCGCAGAAAAATCATCCAAACCGGTGCCGGTGCCCACGCCTTCCGCGCGCTGGGCGACGGGCGCCATGTGCTGGTCAGCAACCGGGTGGCCAACAGCATCAGCAAGATTGACCTGCAGACGCTGGCCGTGGTGGACAGCTACCCGGCGCCTGGCGGGCCGGACTGCATCGAGGTCTCGCGCGACGGCAAGCTGATTTACGTGGCCTCGCGCTGGGCCCGCAAGCTCACGGTGATCGACATGGCCAGCCGCAAGGTGGTGCGCCAGGTCAATGTCGGCAAGAGTCCTCATGGCGTCTGGACACTCAACCACGCCCCGCGTTAGCCTGACGCTGGCCTGGGCGCAAGCAGCTATTTGTTTGATAGCTGCTTGCGCTGTTTCTGTAAGCGCTACCGGAACTTTTGATATTAAAAATTCGCATCAGGCCACGGCCTGCAAGCCGGTTTACCTGACGCTGGACACCGGTCACATGGCGGACGCACCGCTGATCGCCGAGGTGCTGAACAAACACCAGGTGAAAGCCACTTTTTTTGCGGCCAACGAGCCGACCCGGATCGGTGACGGCAGCCTGGGTGCGCATTGGGCTGCCTGGTGGAAAGCGCGCGCGGCCGAAGGGCATGCCTTCGCCTCGCATACTTACGACCATGCTTACTGGCGCGGCGATGCGCCCGCAGAACCTGGCTTGCCGCCCCGGTTCAAGATTCGCGCCTCAGCCGGCCCGGCGGAGGGCAGGGAAGTGATCTGGACCGCCCCGCAATACTGCGAAGAAATCGCCAAAGCCGGCACACGGCTGCAGGAGATCACCGGCCAGAAGCCGCTGCCGCTGTTCCGCGCGCCGGGTGGAAAAACATCGCCCAGATTGCTGGCCGCCGCCAAAGCCTGCGGTTACGACCATGTGGGCTGGTCGCCCGCCGGTTTTTTGGGCGATGAACTGCCCAGCGACCGCTACCCGAATGACCTGCTCCTGAAAAAAGCGCTCAAGGACATCCGGTCGGGCGATATTTTGCTGGCCCACCTGGGCATCTGGTCGCGCCAGAACCCGTGGGCGCCTGCGGTGCTGGCGCCGCTGATTGTCGGGCTCAAGGCGCGCGGGTTCTGCTTTGAGACGCTACGGGAACACCCCCGGTACAAAGCCTGGATAGATGCACAAGCCCGCGCGATCCCGGCCAAGCCTGCAAAATAGGCGGCATGGACTGGTTGGGCAATCTTTTTTCGACGGTGCAGCAGTGGCTGTTTGAGGCGGCCGTGCAGCCCCTGATGTTTGCGCTGGGCTTGGGCAACCTGCTGGAAGACGGCTATCAAGCCACAGCCTGGTTCATGGTGGGGCTGATCCAGATCATGATCCTGCTGGCCGTGATAGGCCCTTTGCAGCGCTGGCGTCCGGTCGAGCCGGTGACAGATCGCGCCACCATACGCACCGACATGCTCTACACCGTCATTCATCGGCTCGGGCTGTTTCGTGTCGCGCTGTTTTTCACGCTCACGCCCTGGTTCGACGAGGCTTTTGGCGCGCTGCGCACGGCCGGTTACGGAACCTTTCATCTGGACCAGTGGTGGCCCGGCGTTAGCGACAACGCGCTGGTCAGCTTGCTGATTTACCTTGTGGCGTTTGACTTCGCCGCCTACTGGATTCACCGCGGCCAGCACCAGTTTGGCTTCTGGTGGCGCCTGCATTCGCTGCACCATGCGCAGCGCCAGATGACGATGTGGAGCGACAACCGCAACCACCTGCTCGACGATATTTTGGTAGACAGCCTGATGGTCATCGTGGCGCACCTGATCGGCGTGGTGCCCGGCCAGTTCATTGCCATCGTGGCCCTGACCCAGCTCAGCGAAAGTTTTCAGCACGCCAATGTCCGGCTGTGGTTTGGCCGCTTCGGCGAGCGCCTGTGGGTCAGTCCGCGCTTTCACCGGCTGCACCACGGCATAGGCATCGGCCATGAGTCAGCCGGAAGAAATACCGTGGGCGGGCACAATTTCGGCGTGCTGCTACCGTGGTGGGACATGCTGTTCGGCACCGCCAGCTTCGAGCCGCGCTACGACCCGACCGGCGTGCGCGACCAGCTTGAGCAGGGTCGCGACTACGGCCGCGGCTTCTGGTCCCAGCAGTGGCTTGGCGTGAAACGCCTGGCCGGCCGCGCCTGAAGCGTCGCTCCATGTGTCGCCGCCATCACCCCGGCCGGTCAATCGCGTTATCCTCCATGCCATGAACAAGCTTCTGGACTCCTTCTGGCGCGCGGCGATCTACTGCCTGCACCCGCGGGTGATTGCCCTGTCGTTTTTGCCGCTGATCATCATGGTGGCCGTCTCGCTGGGTTTGGGCTATTTTTTCTGGGAAGACGCGTTGGCCTCCGTGCGCACCGGCCTGGAGAGTTATGAGCTGCTGAGCGCCATGGTGCGCTGGCTCGAAGGCTTGGGCCTGGGCAATCTGCGTGTGGTGCTGGCGCCGGCGCTGCTGCTTTTCCTGGCGATTCCGGCCATCGTCATCGTTGCGTTGCTGTTTGTCGCGCTGCTGATGACGCCGGCCATGGTGGCGCTGGTGGCCGAGCGGCGCTTTCCGCTGCTGGAGCGCAAGAAGGGCGGCTCCCTGCTGGCCGGCGCGCTCTGGTCGCTGGGTTCGACCTTGCTGGCCGTGATTGCGCTCATCGTGTCGATCCCGCTGTGGC
The DNA here is from genome assembly GCA_030655515.1 of Polaromonas sp. Lineage (GTDB taxonomy): Bacteria > Pseudomonadota > Gammaproteobacteria > Burkholderiales > Burkholderiaceae_C > Polaromonas. The sequence continues at coordinate 34,175 of JAURVI010000033.1, forward strand.
TGATTCCGCCGCTGATCCTGATTTTGCCGCCGCTGATCTGGGGCTGGCTGACTTACCGCGTGATGTCTTACGACGCGCTGGTGGACCACGCTAGCGCCGAAGAAAGGCGCCAGCTCTTGCGCCAGCACCGCGCCAGCCTGCTGGGTATCGGCGTGCTCAGCGGCTACCTCGGCACCGCCCCCAGCCTGCTCTGGGCTTCCGGCGCGATGTTTGTCGCGATGGCGCCCGTCCTGGTGCCGGTGGCGATCTGGATGTACACCCTGGTGTTTGCCTTTTCGTCGCTCTGGTTTGCACACTACACGCTTGCCGCGCTGGAGCAACTTCGCAAGCAAAACAATGCCCCGGCCAGCGAGCCGCTGGCGCAAGAAACTATCGAATCAACAGCAAATAAGACTCAGTCGGCACCGCTCTCCGGCGTCGCCGACGGGAACGCGCCGACGTTCGGCGCGCCCGGGCAACAGCCTTGAAACAGGTGGCAGATTTTTCACTTATGTGTACCCGCTTCGGACTTGTCATCATCGGCGACGAAATTCTCTCCGGCAAACGTGCCGACAAACATTTTCCCAAAGTCATTGAACTGCTGGCGGCGCGGGGGCTGCAACTCAGCTATGCGGATTACGTGGGTGACGATCCCGTGCGCATCACCGCCACGCTGGCGCGCGCCTTCGCGGCGGCGCGCGGCAATGGTGACGGCGGGGGCGATGTGGTTTTTTCTTGCGGCGGCATTGGCGCCACGCCGGACGACCACACGCGCCAATGCGCCGCCAAGGCGCTGGGTGTGGCGCTGGCGCTGCATCCTGAAGCCGAAGGCCTGATCCGGCAGCGCATGCAGGCGCTGGCCAAAGAGCAGGGTGAGCCCTACGAGCCGGGCCGGCACGACAACATCCATCGCCTGAATATGGGCATGTTTCCGGCGGGCGCTACGATCATTCCCAACCCGTACAACAAGATTCCCGGCTTCAGTTGCCGTCCTGCGGGCGCCACAGGGCCGGGGGCCGTGCATTTTGTACCCGGTTTCCCGGTCATGGCCTGGCCCATGATCGAGTGGCTGCTGGACACCCGCTATGCCGATCTGCATCGGCAATCGGCCTACACTGAAAAATCGGTGATTGTGATGGGCTCCACGGAGGCGGCCCTGACGCCGCTGATGCTGGCCATTGAAACCGACCATCGCGGGGTCAAGGTCTTCAGTCTGCCCAGCGTGGATCACCCTGACTATGGCCGGCATATCGAACTTGGCGTCAAAGGCTCTCCGGAAGCGGTCAATGCGGCCTACCCGGCTTTGTTGACAGGCTTGCACATTTTTGATGCCAAACTAGGCCCCGAATTGGTGCGGTAATTTTTGCACCAAATAGGCGCAATTTATTTAGCACCAACATGGGGCGGTCGAAATAGGATAATTTTTCCGGCTTTGCAAGCGGGTCGCCGCGGATTCAAGGCCAAGTTGGCGGCACAATCACAGACTTGGCAAAAAAACGCAGCCATCGGGTTTGGCATAAAAAGTGCGTTTGCAGACCTGAAAATATTTTCAACCACTATCCAGCAACAGGAGATTCTGATGGCAAAGACCGTCGCAGACGTCATGAAAATGGTCAAGGAAAACGAAGTCAAGTTTGTTGACTTCCGTTTCACCGACACCCGGGGCAAGGAGCAGCACGTCACTGTTCCAGTGTCCCATTTTGACGAAGACAAATTCACTTCGGGCCACGCGTTCGACGGCTCGTCCATTGCCGGCTGGAAGGGGATTGAAGCTTCCGACATGCAACTGATGCCTGACCCCAAGACGGCCAACATCGACCCTTTCTTCGAAGAGACCACCCTCTTCATGAGCTGTGATGTGCTCGAACCCAGCGACGGCAAGGCCTATGACCGCGACCCGCGTTCCATCGCGCAGCGCGCCGAGGCTTACCTCAAGGCCTCCGGCCTGGGCGACACCGCCTTCTTTGGGCCCGAGCCTGAATTCTTCATTTTTGACGACGTGCGCTGGAACACCGACATGTCGGGCACCTTCTTCAAGATCGACGAGTACGAAGCCCCCTGGAATTCGGGCAACAAGCTCGAAGGCGGCAACCGCGGTCACCGGCCCACTGTCAAGGGCGGCTATTTCCCCGTGCCGCCGGTCGACAGCACGCAGGACATGCGCGCCGAGATGGCCCTGATCCTCGAATCGCTGGGCATTCCGGTCGAAGTGTTCCACCACGAAGTGGCGGGCGCCGGCCAGAACGAAATCGGCACCAAATTCAGCACGCTGGTGCAGCGCGCCGACTGGACCCAGGTACTGAAATACGTGGTGCATAACGTGGCCAATGCCTACGGCAAAACCGCCACCTTCATGCCCAAGCCCATCGTGGGCGACAATGGTTCCGGCATGCACGTTCACCAGTCCATCTGGAAAGACGGCAAAAACCTGTTTGCCGGCGACGGCTATGCCGGCCTGTCTGATTTCGCCCTGTACTACATCGGCGGCATCATCAAACACGCCAGAGCGCTCAACGCCATCACCAACCCCGGCACCAACAGCTACAAGCGCCTGGTGCCTGGCTACGAAGCGCCGGTCAAGCTGGCTTACTCGGCCAAAAACCGCTCGGCTTCGATCCGCATTCCTTATGTGGCCAACCCCAAGGGCCGCCGCATCGAGGCGCGTTTCCCCGACCCCCTGATGAACCCCTACCTCGGTTTTTCGGCCCTGATGATGGCCGGTCTCGATGGCGTGGAAAACAAGATCCATCCCGGCGAAGCCGCGACCAAGGACCTGTACCATCTGCCGCCCGAGGAAGATGCGAAAGTGCCAACCGTGTGCCACAGCCTCGACCAGGCGCTGGACTGCCTCGACGTGGGCCGCAGCTTCCTGACCAAAGGCGGCGTGTTCACGGACAGCATGATTGACGCTTATATCGAACTGAAAATGGGTGAAGTCACGCGCTTGCGCCAGGCTACGCATCCGATCGAGTTCGACATGTACTACTCGCTGTAATTTTTTACAGTCTGTGGTAAAAAAAGGACGGCTTTCGCCGTCCTTTTTTAGGGTGCAGCAGGGTTATGTGCCGCCAGATTTTGCTTTTTGACCTCTTTGCAGGATACTGGCTGACCATCCATGCCTTAACAGGCGCTTGGGGTTACGCATGAAACCTACAGTACTTCTTTCAATTTCGGTTGTTCTTCTTGTCGGCAGTTTCTCAAGCGCTTTTGCGCAGGAGCGGATTTACCGTTGCAGCGGTAAAAGTGGCACGACGCCTGAATACATCAACAACGCCAGAGATGCGCAAGCACGTGGCTGCAAACAGATTGAAGGCGGCAACGTGACCGTCGTTCAGATCGCGCCGTTGAGCCGGTCTGCCGTGCGTGTCGCCGCGGCGGCGCAGGCAGCGCCGCGTGCGGACAACGGCGAGCAACGTGCCCGCGACAGCGATGCGCGGGCCATTCTGGAGGCCGAGCTTAAAAAGGCCGAGCTCAAGCTGGCCGAGCAGCAAAAAGAGTTCAACAACGGCGAGCCGGAAAAGCAGGGCATTGAGGGGCGCAACCACCAGCGCTACCTTGATCGTGTCGCTGAACTCAAGGAAAGCATTGCGCGCAACGAAAGCGATATTGCCGGTCTGAAGCGGGAAATTTCCCGTTTGCCGGGAAACATCGCGCGCCAGTAAGGCCGCTTTGCCTGACTCGCGGCATTCTGCGTCAAAATAGATCGCTTGAAAAAGCCCAATCCATTTTCAGCCGCCGCCGTTCCGGCTTCCTCCCGCTTTCAGTCCTTTGACCTGCTGGCCACGCTGGTGGCCGTGGTGCGCACCAACGGCATCGTGGTGTTTGCCAACGCGGCGCTGGAAGATGCGCTGGGCACTTCGCGCCGCACCATCGAAGGCTCCCGGCTTCCCGACTGTTTTACCGAACCGCTGATTCTGCACAACGCGCTCGAAGGTGCGGGCAGCAATGAATTTGCGGCGCTGCGTTACGACGCCTGGCTCAGACCGCTGAACCGCGAACCCCTGCCGGTCCATGTGGTGGTGGCGCAAACCGACACGCCGGGCGAGGCCATCGTGGAGTTGCTGCCGCTGGAGCAACAGGCCAAACAGGACCGCGAAGAACGCCTGATGGATCAGGCGCAGGCCAACAAGGAACTGATTCGCAACCTTGCGCACGAAATCAAGAATCCGCTGGGCGGCATTCGCGGGGCCGCGCAGTTGCTGCAAATGGAGATCGAGTCCAAGGAGTTGACCGAGTACACCCAGGTCATCATCCATGAGGCGGACCGCCTGCAAACCCTGGTGGACCGCCTGCTGGCGCCGCACCGCCGGCCGCACCTGGTCGGGGACGTCAACATTCATGAGGTCTGCGAGCGTGTGCGTTCGCTGATCCTGGCCGAGTTTCCCAAAGGTTTGCGGGTGCTGCGGGACTACGACATCTCGATTCCCGACTTCCGCGGCGACCGCGAGCAGTTGATTCAGGCGGTTCTGAACATCGCCCACAATGCCGCGCAGGCGCTGGCCGAACGTATTGCCGGTGGTGATGCGCAGATCGCGTTCAAGACAAGAATCGCTCGACAAGTGACTTTTGGCAAGCAGCGCTACCGCTTGGCACTGGAATTGCATGTTATCGACAATGGGCCGGGTGTTCCGGACTCCATCAAGGACCGTATCTTCTTTCCCCTGATCTCGGGGCGCGAAGATGGTTCCGGGTTGGGGCTGACATTGGCGCAAACCTTTGTTCAGCAACATCACGGCTTGATCGAGTGCGAGAGTGTTCCCGGCCGCACGGACTTCAAGATGCTGATACCGCTGCCTTGAAATCCGTGGCCTTTCATTTCGCGGATAACCGGTCATACCAAGGGGATAGAAGCATGAAACCGATCTGGATTGTTGACGATGACCAGTCCATCCGGTTTGTGCTGGAAAAAGCCTTGTTGCGCGAAGGCCTGCCCACGCGCAGTTTTACCAGCCCGCGCGAGGTGCTGGCGGCGCTGGACAAGGCCACCGATGACGACGGCCCGCAAATTCTGGTGAGCGACATTCGCATGCCCGGCGGCTCGGGGCTGGATCTGCTGGCCAAGGTCAAGGAAAAACACCCCGGCCTGCCGGTCATCATCATGACGGCGTTTTCCGACCTGGACAGCGCCGTGTCGGCCTTTCAGGGCGGCGCTTTCGAGTATCTGCCCAAACCCTTTGACCTGACCAAGGCGGTGGAGCTCATTCGCCGCGCCGTTGAGGAAAGTCAGCGCGAAGAAGTGGCCGAAGAACGCATGGCGGCCACGCCCGAAATGCTGGGCCAGGCGCCGGCGATGCAGGATGTGTTCCGCGCGATCGGCCGTTTGAGCCAGAGCAATGTCACCGTGATGATCACCGGTGAATCGGGTTCCGGCAAGGAACTGGTTGCCCGGGCGCTGCACAAGCATTCACTCCGTGCCAATGGACCTTTTGTCGCCATCAACACCGCAGCCATTCCCAAAGACCTTCTGGAAAGCGAGCTGTTCGGCCATGAGCGCGGCGCCTTCACCGGCGCGCAGACCATGCGCCGCGGCCGTTTCGAACAGGCCGACGGCGGCACGCTGTTTCTCGACGAGATCGGCGACATGCCGTTCGACTTGCAGACGCGCCTGCTGCGTGTGCTGAGCGACGGTAATTTTTACCGTGTCGGCGGCCACAACGCCGTCAAGACCAATGTGCGCGTGATTGCCGCGACGCATCAGGACCTGGAGCAGCGCGTCAAGGAGGGCGGTTTCCGGGAGGATCTGTTCCACCGCCTCAACGTGATTCGCCTGCGCCTGCCGGCACTGCGCGAGCGGCGCGAAGACGTGTTCATGCTGACGCGCCACTTCCTGCAGCAAAGCGCCAAGCAACTGGGCGTCGAACCCAAGCGGATTTCCGATGCAGCGCTGCAGCAACTGAGCACCTTCGGTTTTCCCGGCAACGTGCGCCAGTTGGAGAACATCTGCCACTGGCTGACCGTGATGGCGCCGGCCCAGGTTATCGAGGCCAAGGATTTGCCGCCCGAAGTGTTGGGTGCCGTGCGCGAGCCGGTCAAGGTGCCGGTGCTGGCTGAAGGCGGCATCGCATCGCGGCCCCACCTCCCGGTGATGGAGTCAGCCGCAGCGCCTTGGGCCGAACCCTTGCATACCGACAGGGCGGCCCTGCCGGCGGCGCCGGGTCATGGCGCGCCATTGGGCGACTCCACATGGGAGGCCGGGCTCGAGGCTGAAGCGCTGATCTTGCTGGCGACCGGCCGCAGCGATGTGTGGGAGGTGCTGACGCGGCGTTTTGAGTCCAAGCTGATCCAGACGGCGCTGCTCAATACCCGCGGGCGCCGCATAGAAGCCGCTCAAAAGCTGGGCATTGGCCGCAACACCATCACGCGCAAGATTCAGGAACTGAATTTAGAGTAAGGATGCGGCCTCCCGAGGGGGTTCATTTTTCCTGGGGTGGCCCGGCAACTGCATGGCAAGGTGCCCTGCTGGGTCTGTGGCGAGCATGTGCTGCCTGCCGCCGCCACGCTGGAGCACGTCCAGCCCTTGTCCGAGGGCGGCAACAGCCATGCGGAGAACCTCGCCATCAGCCACGAGGTCTGCAACGGCCAGCGCCATGCCGCGGGGGCAATTGTTGAGTCGGCGGAGTTTCCCGGCCAGGTGCTGCGCCGGTCTTGATGGAGTTTGTCTCAAGCGCTTTGCCGGTGGGCGAAAGCGGCTATTTTATTGACGGCAAGTCAAGCTCGGCCACCACCGGCACATGGTCGCTGGGCCGTTCGTTCTTGCGCGGTAGCTTGTCGATCACGCAGCTTGTGACGGTGGGCTTGAGCGCATCACTGACCAGAATGTAGTCAATGCGCAGGCCGCGGTTGCGGCGGAAGGCGAACTCGCGGTAGTCCCACCACGAGTAGCTTTTTTCAGACTGCTCGAACAGGCGGAAGGCATCATTGAGGCCCAGGCCCAGCAAGGCATTGAGATGTTGGCGCTCTTCGGTGGTGTGGTGAATGGTTTCGCGCAAGGCCACCGGGTCGTAAGTGTCGCGGTCGTCTGCGGTGATGTTGAAGTCACCGGCCAGCACCAGCTTCGGATGGGCCAGCAGTTCGCCCCGCAGCCAGTTGCACAGGCCGTCCAGCCACTGCATCTTGTAGGCAAACTTGTCGGTGCCGGGTGCCTGGCCATTGACGAAGTAGCCATTGATCAGGCGCAGTTCGCCTTGGGGCGTGTCCAGCGTCACGGCAATCACGCGCGACTGCTCATCGGGAAACCCCACGATGTTTTTCACCACATTGCGCGCGGGCGTGCGGCTGAGTATGGCGACGCCGTTGTAGGTTTTCTGCCCGAACACCGCGCTCTGGTAGCCGGCGGCCGCCAGCGCGTCCCGCGGAAACTTGTCGTCGCTGAGCTTGAGCTCTTGCAGGCACAGCGCATCGACCGGGTTGGCGGCCAGCCAGCCAAGTACCTGCGGCAGGCGAACGGCCAGCGAGTTGATGTTCCAGGTGGCGATTTTCATCGTTTCAGTGCTCCAGCCCAGGATGATCGGGCGCAAGTAGCCGTTAAATATGCAGCAAAGCCAGTGCGCCGATCACCAGGCCCACACTGGCCAGCGCGAACATGCCGTACTCCAGCCATTTCTTGCGCGTCAGCAGCGCAATCGCCGCCAGGGCAATCGAGACCTGCAGCACGGTGGTGGCCTGCGCCCAGCGGTGGTGCTGGTGCATTTGCTCGTCGGACGATTTGTCCCAGGTGGCGGCCTCGGTTTCCAGTTTCTCGGCGGCCGTCTTGATCTCGTTTTTCTCTTTTTCGTAGCGTTCGATCTTGCCTTGATAGCCAGCTTTTTTATCCTCGGGCGCCAGGTCGCGGGCCAGTTCGGCCAGCGACTGCTTGGTGCTCTTGGCCTGGAAGTAGTTCCACTGGTTGGACGCTTCGGTTTTCTTGATGGCGGCGTTGTTCTTATACAGGCCGGCATTGGCCTGTGTGGCGCCGCCCATGTAGGAAAAAATCGCCCCCACCGTTGCGATGATGGCCGTGATGACCGCGATCTGCGCGATCATGCCGCCGCTGTCGTGACCACTCTGCGCGGCATGTTCCAGCTCGTGGTCGTGCGGCCCATGCACGTGAAATCCGCCTTCTGACATATCAATTTTCCTTGTGGTTGCTGTAAGTGATAAAGCTGAATTTCAGTCCATTGGAAGAAACGTGATTTTCACGTGCGGTTTCCATCCATTGCGGCCCCAGCGTGGGTGCAAAGGCGTCCCCTTCAAAGTCCCGGGCAATTTCGGTGACCTCAATCCGGTGCGCAAGGGGTTCGGCCTGCGCGTAGATTTGTGCGCCCCCGATCACCCAGACTTCCTCAGATTGGCGGCAAAGTTCCAGCGCATCAGCCAGGCTGGCGGCGGGCGCGGCGCCATCTTCCCGCCAGCCCGGTTGCCGCGTGATGACCACGTTGGTTCGTCCGGGCAGAGGGCGGAATTTGGGCGGCAGCGAATCCCAGGTTTTGCGCCCCATGATGACCGGCCAGCCCTGGGTCAGACGCTTGAAGTGCGCCATGTCTTCCGGCAAGTGCCAGGGCAGGGCGTTGTTGTTGCCGATCACGCGGTCGCGGGTCTGCGCCCAGATGAGGTTGACGTGCGTCATGTGCGGCCCCAAAGTGTTCCGATCACTTGGCCACGGGTGCCGGAATGTGCGGATGGGGATCATATTCGAGCACCTCGAAATCCTCAAACCGGTAATCAAAAATCGAGCTCGGCCGCCGCTTGATGCGGAGTGAGGGGTACGGACGCGGTGTCCGGCTCAATTGCAGCTCGGTTTGCTTCACATGGTTGCTGTAGATGTGGCAGTCGCCCCCGGTCCAGATGAAGTCGCCGACGTTCAGGTCGCACTGCTGCGCGACCATGTGGGTGAGCAGGGCATAACTGGCGATGTTGAAAGGCACACCAAGAAAGATGTCTGCGCTGCGCTGGTACAACTGGCAGGACAGCGTGCCGTTGACCACGTAAAACTGGAACAGTGCATGGCAAGGGGCCAAGGCCATTTTTGGAATCTCGGCCACGTTCCAGGCGCTGACGATGATGCGGCGCGAGTCGGGGTTGGTCTTGAGCGTTTTGATCACTTCGGCGATCTGGTCGATGTGGCCGCCGTCCGGCGTTGGCCAGCTCCGCCACTGCACGCCGTAGACCGGCCCCAGGTCGCCGTCCGGCCCGGCCCACTCGTCCCAGATGGTGACGCCGCGCTCTTTCAGCCAGTTGTTGTTGGAAGAGCCGGTGAGGAACCACAGCAACTCCTGGATGATGGAACGCAGATGAACCTTCTTGGTGGTCACCAGCGGAAAACCTTCATTCAAGTCAAAACGCATCTGATAGCCGAACACGCTTTTCGTGCCGGTGCCGGTGCGGTCGGTCTTGACCACGCCATGCGTGTCCACATGGCGCATGAAGTCTTCGTATTGGGAGCGGATGGGGTGGGTGGCCATGTCAATAAGAACCGAAAAGAGTGTCTAACGCAGCCGCGATGTCCTCGCGCTGCGCCGAAAGACTGGCGACAGGCTTCTTGAGCCCTGCGGCCGGGAAGGCGGCCAGTGCCGCAGTATCGAGGACAACCTCCTTGCCAGAGATTTCATAAACCGGGTTCAGGCCGCGCATCCGGGGGCCGAAAGCAGCCACATGCCGCATGGGGATGACCACACGGCTTTCCACCCGGTCGATGTAGTCGTTTTGCACATTCACAAGAAAAGGCGTCGTCTTGCGAATGGCAGCATCCGGGTGCGGGTAAACATCAAAACAGGCCACGATGCGCTTGGTCAGAAAGTCCGGTACTTGGCCAGTGGCAGCCCGTACTTTGCAATGCGGGCGTTGTAGGCGTCAATGGCATCCTTGTTGCGTTCGTTCCATTGCGCCCAGTAGCGCCGCTCCACCTCCTTGGTCAGCAGCCCGTCAACGGTCTGTGAGATGTTCATTCCCAGCTCGCGCGCCATCTCCAGCACCTTGGCGTTGAGCGAGAGATTGGTGGCTTTCTTGGGGGCTTTGTCGAACTGGAGCATAGGGGGACTCCTTGCGGATGAGTGTGGAAATTATATGCGCATGATGTGTGCGCAAACAAGGCGTCAGCGCATCCAACGGACTGGCCGTGCCACCCGCCGCCATGCGTCCACAGATGGCGTGATGCGGTCAACTACTCTGCGCTTCAAGCGGCACGCCCAGGCTGCGCGGCAGCATCATCACCCGATCTTTTCCACCTTTGCCGTCACGCATCACCAGCACTTGCCGGTCAGAATCAACATCCTTGACCCGTAGTTTCAAGCCCTCGGTGAGTCGCTACCAACACGACTGGGTGGTCTACGCCAAGACGCCGTTGAGCCTGTCGAAACGCTGCCCTTGCAAATCAACAACTTGCGAAGGACTTCGACAGGCTCAGTCCGAACGGGGAGACTTATTCAGCATTGCCTTAAACCAAAGGCGCAAGAACTACTCGCGGTTCTTGCCAACGATCCATTTCAGAATCCACCGCCCTTCGAGAAGCTGGTCGGAGATATTGCCGGCGCATACTCGCGCCGCATCAGCATTCAGCACCGCATTGTGTACGAAGTTTTTGCCAAAGAGAGAACGGTTCGCGTCCTGCGTATGTGGACGCACTATGAATGAGAAGCCCAACGAACCCATCCATCACCACGGACGCTGCGTGATGAAGCCGCGCAGCGCCGGTTATGTAAGACGTGGAGCCCAAGGCATGTGGACGGTGGAACTACAAATGCTCACACGCTGGATAGGCGTGCGGCCATTGTCGGCCTGATTCGTTCATTCGGGCGTGAATCAAACCCGAACCACCCGCCCCGGGTTCATGATGCCCTGCGGGTCCAGCGCCTGCTTGATGGCGCGCATCATGCCCAGCGCCACCGGGGATTTGTGGTGTTCCAGCTTGTCGATCTTGAGGCTGCCCACGCCGTGTTCGGCGGAAATGGAGCCGCCGAATTGATCGACCGACTCGTACACCAGCGTGTTGATGCCTTGTTCCTGCTCGTTCAGAAACGCTGCCGCATCAGCACCCGCGGGGGCCTGCACGTTGTAGTGCAGGTTGCCGTCGCCCAGGTGGCCGTAGTTGACGAGCCGGGCGCCGGGGAAGGCCTGCGCCAGCAGGGCGTCCGTGACGCGCACGAACTCGGGGATGCGTGACACAGGAATCGAGATGTCGTGCTTGATGTTCAGGCCTTCCTCGGCCTGCGCCAGCGGAATGCTTTCGCGGATGTGCCAGAGCGCTCGTGCCTGGGTGATGCTTTCGGCCACCACGGCGTCGGTGACGCAGCCCTGTTCCATGGCGGCTTCCAGCAGCCGCTCGAACTGCGCGCGGGCATGGGCTTCGGACTCATGGTCGGAGTTTTCCAGCACCACGCAGTAGGGCGCGTCCTGGTACAGCGGCACGCGCTGCTGCGGAAAATGCTTGACGACCAGGCTCAGGGCGAACTGACCCATGACCTCGAAACCGGTCAAGCCCGAGCTCAAGAACCGGTGCGCCAGACCCAGCAGGGTGACGGCCGCGTCGAGCGAGGGCACGGCGGCCAGGGCAGTGAGCTGCGCCGCAGGCAGGGGGTAGAGCTTCATGGTGGCGGCGGTGATGACGCCCAGCGTGCCCTCCGAGCCGATGAACAGGTCGCGCAGGTCGTAGCCGGTGTTGTCCTTGCGCAGGCCGCTCAGGCCGTTCCACACCTCGCCCTGCGCGGTGACGACTTCCAACCCCAGGCACAGATCGCGCGTGTTGCCGTAGCGCACCACCTGGGTGCCGCCGGCGTTGGTGCCCAGGTTGCCGCCGATGGTGCAACTGCCTTCGGAGGCCAGGCTCAGGGGGAACAGGAAGCCTGCCTGCTCGCAGGTCTCCTGGATGGCTTGCAGCACGCAGCCTGCGTCCACCGTGATGGTCAGGTTGGCGGCATCCAGCGCCCGCACGCTGTTCATGCGCTGCAGGCTGAGCACGATTTGCGTGCCACTGGCGTCCGGCGTGGAGCCGACCACCATGCCGGTGTTGCCGCCCTGCGGCACGATGCTGACGCCCGCCGCCGCGCAGGCCTTGACCACCGCGGCAACTTCCAGCGTCGAGCCGGGGCGCACCACGGCCAGCGCCTTGCCGGTTTCCCGTTTGCGCCAGTCCCGCACCCAGGCCGTCAGGTCGCCTTCGGTCAGGACGTTGGGGGCGCCGATGATCTGGCGCAGGGACTCGATCAATTCGTTCTGGGTGCTCACAATGTTTGGGGTCCGGGTTGAGGGATTGAGTTATCTCTTGCGTTTTTCAGCCGCAGGCGAACATGCAGGGCGCAGGCGGCAAACAGCAGCAGGCACAGCGCCACTTCCGCCATCGCCAGGTAGTTGCCGGGCGGACGGTCGCTCCAGGCGCGCACCACGCCTTCGGTGAAATACAGCCACACCATCAGGCTGACCCAGCGGTAGGTGTACATGCGGTTTTTCAGCAGGCCGGCCAGCGGAATGCACAGCGGCAGTACCTTGAGGGCCAAGAGCGAGCCGCCCGGCCGCACCGGCGCCAGCCACAGTTCCCAGGCCAGCCCCAATACGATCAAGGCGCCCAGGCTGCCCAGAGCCAGCCGGCGTGTGGCGTCGATCTGCCTTGTTTTGTTCATGGTCATGTCGATGGCATGATACCGGGGATGAAATTCCAGCAGTCCCTGCAGCAGTTATTGACTGACTTGTCCCATTTCCCGTGGCGCGATACCGCCATCACGCTGCGCCAGCGTTTCCGCGAGGACCACATGGGTCTGACGGCCAGCAGCCTGACCTTTACCACCAGCATTGCGCTGGTGCCGTTTTTCACCGTGGCGCTGGCCATCTTCACCGCCTTTCCGATGTTTTCCAAGCTGCAGGGCGCGCTGCAGGCGTGGCTGGTCAACAGCCTGATTCCCGACAATATTTCGCGCCAGGTGCTGGGCTACCTGACGCAGTTCGCCAAGCAGGCCAACAAGCTGGGCGTGGCCGGCCTGGCGGTGCTGCTGGGGACGGCGATTGCGCTGATTCTGACCATTGACCGCACGCTCAATGGCATCTGGCGCGTGAAGAAGCCGCGGCCCCTGGCGCAGCGGGTGCTGATTTACTGGGCCGCGATCACGCTGGGGCCGCTGGTGCTGGGCGCCAGCCTGGCCGTCACCTCGTATGTCGTTTCCGCCTCGCGCGGCATGGTCGGCAGCTTGCCCGACGGGCTGCGCTTCCTGCTGGACGTGCTGCAGTTTTTCCTGCTGGCGGGCGGCGTGGCCGCCTTGTACCGTTACGTGCCCAACACCTTTGTGCGCTGGGCCCATGCCTGGGCCGGCGGGCTGTTTGTGGCGGCGGGCATCGAACTGGCGAAAAAAGCGCTCAGCTTCTATTTGAGCAGTGTGCCGACTTATTCGCTGGTTTACGGTGCCTTCGCCACCGTGCCGATTTTGCTGGTCTGGATTTACCTGGCCTGGGTCATTGTGCTGCTGGGGGCGGTGATCGCGGCCTACCTGCCCAGCCTGATGGCCGGGGTGGCGCGCCGCGGCAGCACCCACGGCTGGCAGTTCCAGTTGGCGGTGGAACTGCTGCAGCAGTTGCACAAGGCGCGCGGCACGGCCAGGTTGGGGCTGGCGGCCTCGCAGTTGGCGCAGGCGCTGCAGGTTGACGTGTTGCAGCTCGAGCCTGTGCTGGAAACCCTGATGGCGCTGGACTGGATTGGCCGGCTTACCGGCCCGGACGATGCGCATGAAGCGCGCTACCTGCTGCTGGCCGACCCGGCGTCCACCGCGCTGGCGCCCTTGATGACGCAGTTGCTGCTGAGTCAGGATGCGGCCATGCAAAATTTATGGAAAAACGGCCACTTGTCGGCGATCCGCCTGTACGACGTGTTATGAGAGCGATGCCGGCACCCAGCCTTTGAGCAGCAGGCGCAAGAAGCTTCACTTCAGATTTGAGACGGCCGTGCGATCACGGCCCCGCTCATGCCTTCAGGAAGTCGCGGATCGCAAACAGCGTCGCATCAGGCGTCTCGTTCATCTGGTGGTGGCCTACCGGCAGGCTCACCACCTGCACCGCTTTGCCGCTGCTTTTTGCTTTGTCGATCAGCGGCTGGGCGGCTTTGGCTTGAGTCATCTGGTCTTGCGCGCCGAGTACAAAGAGCACGGGGCAGGTGATCTGCGCGATGGCGGTTTCGCCGTTCACATAGCTGTCGCAGGCTTTGAAACCGCGGTGGAAGACGTTGACTTTCGTGTTGCTGGTCAGTACGCGGCGGCCCAGCGCCAGGCTGGCCCCGTAGACCCAGGTGCCCGGCCCCAGCGCCGAGGGCGGCGGGGCCAGCGTGCTGCGGGAGAACACGTTGATCATCGTCAATGCCTTCATCGGCTCGTTGAGCGAGGCATCGAGCAGCGCCGGCGACACCTTCATCGGGAAGGCCGTGCCCACCAGCACCAGATGCGTGACGCGGTCTTTCAGCCTTGATGCGGCTTCCAGCGCAATCAGCGAGCCCCAACTGTGGCCGACCAGTGCGGCGCGCTGCACACCGGCAGCGTCGAGCAGGGCGGCAACAAAACCGGCCGCTTCTTCCACACTGGCGGGCGCCTCGCCTGCGCTGCGGCAGTGGCCGGGCAGATCCAGCGCCAGCACGTTCCAGCCGTGGTTGGCCAGGTAGCGGCTTTGCAGAATCCACACGCTGTGGTCGCCCAGCACGCCGTGAATGAAAACAACGGTGGGCTGGGCGGCATGGAAAGGCTTGCCGCCGGTGTAGCAATAGGTCTTGGCGCCGTTGACGAGCAGTTCCATGGTCAGGCCCCCGCTTTTTCGGCCGCCTTGAGCGCCCGCTTCAGGTCGTCGATCAGGTCGTCCGGGTCTTCCAGTCCGATCGACAGGCGTATCGTGCCCTGCGTGATGCCGCCCGCCGCCAGCGCTTCGTCAGTCATGCGAAAGTGGGTCGTGCTGGCCGGGTGAATCACCAGGCTGCGGCAGTCGCCCACATTGGCCAGGTGGCTGAAGACCTTCAGCGTTTCGATGAATTTTTTGCCTTGGGAGCGCTTGCCTTTGAGGTCAAAGCTGAAGACCGACCCGGCGCCGCGCGGCAGCAGCTTTTGCGCCAGCGCATGGCTGGGGTGGGACGCCAGCATCGGGTGGCCGACGCGCGAGACAAACGGCTGCGCGGCCAGGAATTGAACCACCTTTTCGGTGTTGGACATGTGCCGTGCCATGCGCAACGGCAGGGTCTCGATGCCCTGCAAAATCAGCCAGGCGGTGTGCGGGCTCATGCAGGCGCCGAAGTCGCGCAGGCCCTCGCGGCGCGCGCGCAGCAAAAAAGCGCCGACGGTGCTTTCCTCGCTGAACACCATGTTGTGAAAACCGTCGTAAGCCTCGGTCAGCTCGGGGAATTTTCCGGACTTGTCCCAGTCGAAGCTGCCGCCATCGACGACGATGCCGCCGATCACCGTGCCATGGCCGCTCAAAAACTTGGTCGCCGAGTGGTACACCAGGTCGGCCCCGTGCTCGAAAGGCCTGACCAGCCAGGGCGAGGTCAGCGTGGAGTCCACCAGCAGCGGCACGCCGGCCTCATGCGCGATGTCTGACACGGTAGGCATGTCCAGCACGTCCAGCCCCGGGTTGCCCACGGTTTCGCCGAAAAAGAGTTTGGTGTTGGGCCGCACCGCGGCGCGCCAGCCGGCGATGTCGCCCGGCTTGACGAAGGTGGTGTCGATGCCAAAGCGGCGCAGCGTGTAATGCAGCAAATTCTGGCTGCCGCCGTACAGCGCGGTCGAGGCCACGATGTGCGAACCGGCGCCCATCAGGGTGGCGATGGACAGGTGCAGCGCGGCCTGGCCGCTGGCGGTGCTGATCGCGCCAATGCCGCCTTCCAGGGCGGCGACCCGCTGCTCCAGCACCGCGTTGGTCGGGTTGCTGATGCGTGAATAGACATGGCCGGCGCGCTCCAGGTTGAACAGGCTGGCCGCGTGGTCGCTGGATTCGAAGACAAACGAGGTGGTCAGGTGAATCGGCACGGCACGCGCGCCGGTGGCCGGGTCGGGCGCGGCGCCGGCGTGCAGGGCCAGCGTGTCAAAGCCGGGGTCAGAGTAGCCAGGCATGGTGTCTCCAGAAAAGGGCGAAAAAAACGGGATGCGGCGCTTGCACTGAAACAAATCGCAGTGGCCTGCCGGTTGATTGTGGGCTATATTTGAACTGATTTTCCCTCCGGGCCGTACCGGGAGAATACCCCCAGATCACCGAGACAATTTACGGAAGGAGCGCCCCATGAAAGTACTCGATATCCTGCGCGTCAAAGGCAACACGCTTTATACCGTTCAGCCCGACGAACCGCTTGCCAAGGCAACCCAGATCATGGCTGAGAAAGACATCGGATCGCTGGTTGTGATGGAGCATGGCGACCTGGTCGGCATGCTGACCTTCCGTGAAGTGATCCTGTGCATTGTCAAAAACGGCGGCGAGATCGGCGGCACGCTGGTGCGCACCGCGATGGATGATGCGCCACTGACCTGCACCCCCGACACCGAGATCGACGAGGTGCGGCGCATGATGCTGGGCCGCCATGCCCGCTACATGCCGGTGCTCAACAAGAAGCTGCTCGAAGGCGTGATTTCGTTTTACGACGTCGCCAAGGCCGTGGTGGATGGGCAGAATTTCGAGAACAAGATGCTCAAGGCCTACATCCGCGACTGGCCGTCGGAAGATGAGCCGAGTCAGGCCCCGCTGCTTTGAGGCAGCCCACGCCATGCCGGCGTGAATGTTTTGGACAGGATGCGTCAAGCCGTGGGGTCCGTGCCCGCCCCTTCATCTAAAATCGGCCCACTATGTCTGGCAGCACCTTCGGCAACCTCTTCGCAGTCACCAACTTTGGCGAATCCCACGGCCCGGCCATTGGCTGCGTGATTGACGGCTGCCCGCCCGGCATGGACTTGAGCGAGGCCGACATCCAGACCGACCTGGACCGGCGCCGCCCCGGCACCAGCCGGCATGTGACGCAGCGCAATGAGCCGGACGCGGTGGAAATCCTTTCCGGCGTCTACGAAGGCAAGACCACCGGCACCCCGATCTGCCTGCTCATCAAAAACACCGACCAGCGCAGCAAGGACTACGGCAACCTTCTCGACACCTTCCGCCCCGGCCATGCCGACTACGCCTACCTGCAAAAGTACGGCCTGCGCGATCCGCGTGGCGGGGGCAGGGCCTCGGCCCGGCTGACCGCGCCCATGGTGGCGGCCGGTGCGGTGGCCAAAAAGTGGCTGTTTGAAAAATACGGCACCACGTTTCGCGGCTGCATGACGCAGATCGGCGATATCGCCATCCCCTTTGAATCCTGGGCGCATGTGCCCAATAACCCGTTTTTTGCCCCGGTGGCCGACGTGTCAGCGCTGGAAGCCTATATGGACGAACTGCGCAAGGCCGGCGACTCCTGCGGCGCGCGCATCCGCGTGACCGCCACCGGCATGCCGGTGGGGCTGGGCGAGCCGCTGTTTGACAAGCTGGACGCCGACATCGCTTTTGCGATGATGGGCATCAATGCCGTCAAGGGTGTCGAAATTGGCGCGGGTTTTGCCAGCGTCATCCAGCGCGGCACCACGCATGGCGATTCGCTCTCGCCCGAGGGTTTCAAGTCGAACAACGCTGGCGGTGTGCTGGGCGGCATCAGCACCGGGCAGGATATGGAAGTGTCAATCGCGATCAAGCCGACCAGCTCCATCATCACGCCGCGTGAGTCGATTGACATGACGGGCGCGCCGACGATGGTTGTCACCAAAGGCCGGCACGACCCCTGCGTCGGCATTCGCGCGACACCGATTGCCGAAGCCATGCTGGCGCTGGTGGTGATGGAGCACGCCTTGCGCCAGCGCGCGCAGTGCGGCGATGTGATCTCGCCGATGCGGGTGATCGAGGCCTCGGTGTGAACAGACCTTGATTCATGACTGAAGGGACTCCGGCAACCCGGCGCCGCCAGTTGGTGCCGTTCGCGGCGCTGTCGGCCAGCTATTTCGCCCACATCGGGTTTTTCAATCCCTATCTGCCACTGTGGCTCAAGGAACTGGGTTTCAGCCTTCTGGCCATCAGCCTGCTGACCTCGGTGCAGGCCGCGACCCGGCTGTTTGCGCCTTACGGCTGGGGCGCGCTGAGCGACCACACCGGCGAGCGCGTCAAGCTGCTGCGCTACGGTGCCAGCGTCGCTCTGATTGCTTCGCTCGGCTTGTGGTTCGATTTTGATTCCCGTTTCGGCATCTGGTGGCTCACCGCCGTGTTGCTGGTGATGTTCACCCACACCAGCGCCATGATGCCGATGAGCGAGGCCGCGATGGCGCACCTGATCAGCCAGGACGGTGCTTTTGACGCCCGGCGTTACGGGCGCGTCCGGCTGTGGGGATCGCTGGGGTTTCTGGTCACCGTGCTTGCCGCCGGCAACTGGTTTGAGTACTTCGGCATGGGGCATTTTCCGGCCTGGACTTTTTTGTCCCTGCTGGCGGTGACGGTCAGCGTCTGGCTGCTGCCGGACCTGAAGGAGTCGGGCGGCAACCATGGCGAAAAACTTTCGGTGTTGCCGATTCTTCGCCAGCGCGCCGTGTTGTGGTTTTTTGCATCGGCATTCTTTCATGTGCTGTCGCACATCGGCATCTATGTCTTTTTATCGCTGTACCTGGACTCGATCGGCTACAACAAGACCATGATTGGTGTGTTGTGGGCGGTGTCCATCATTGTGGAGATCGGCTGGTTCTATACGCAGGGCCGCTGGCTGCCCCGACTCAGCCTGACCGGCTGGCTGCTGGTGTGTTCGGCGGCGATGGCGTTGCGCATGGGTATCACCGCCACCGGCGCCAGCGTGCTGGTGCTGCTGCTGTTTGCTCAGATGCTGCATGCGCTGACCTTTGCGACCCACCACACGGTCTGCATTGCGTTGCTGTCGCGCCATTTCCCCGGGCACCTGCGCGGACGGGGCCAGGCGCTGTATGTGGTGGTGGCCTATGGTTTTCCGGGTGTGCTGGGTGGTCTGGCCGGGGGGATTCTCAGCTCGGCCCATGGCCTGGTCAGTGTGTACTGGGCTTGCGCCGTGATCAGCCTGATCGCGACGTTTTGTGCTTACAGGGCCTGGCGCGGTAGTTCCGCTGCAAGAGCAACGGGCGTACTTTGATGGATGGACGGCCGGGCAAAGCCGATAATCACACGAGTCGTGCGTTTCGCCGCAAAATCCGATCTGAAACCGGAACAAAAACTGAAAGACTTTTTTCATGAAAACAGTCCTGGTACTCAATGGCCCCAACCTCAATTTGCTGGGTACGCGCGAACCCGCCGTGTACGGCTCGCAAACGCTGGCTGATGTCGAGGCGCTGTGTGCCAAGGCCTGCGCCGCGCACGGCTTCAAGCTCGACTTTCGCCAGAGCAACCACGAAGGCGCGCTGGTCGATGCGATCCAGGAAGCCGGGCGTGCGCAGGCGGCCGGCACGCTGGCCGGCGTGGTTCTCAATGCCGCTGCCTATACGCACACCAGCGTGGCGCTGCATGACGCCATCAAGGGGGCAGGTGTCACGCTGATCGAGCTGCACATCAGCAATGTTCATGCGCGCGAGGCTTTCCGGCACCACTCCTACATTTCACCGGTGGCCAAAGCGGTGATGGCCGGGTTTGGCGCCAGCGGTTATGCGCTGGCGATAGCCGGTTTGGCAGGCCTGGCCGAGCCGGCCTGAGAAGGACTCACAACAGGGGGCTGACCGATGCCGCTGCTGCCGAAGTTTCCGGTTGACGAGCGCGAGGTGGACTTGAGCGCCATCCGGGCCCAGGGAGCGGGCGGGCAAAACGTCAACAAGGTATCCAGCGCCGTCCACCTGCGCTTTGACATTGCCGCCTCGTCGCTGCCCGACGACATCAAGGCCCGTCTGCTGGCGCTGAGCGACAGCCGCATTACCCAGGAAGGCGTGCTGGTGCTGAAGGCACAGCAGCACCGCACGCAGGAGATGAACCGTGCCGATGCATTGGCGCGTTTGCAGGAAATCGTCGACAGCGTCTCGCAGCCCCCCAAGCCGCGGCGCGCCACCAAGCCAACTTATGGCTCGAAACAGCGGCGCCTGGCCGGCAAAAGCCAGCGCTCGGAGATCAAGGCCTCGCGCGGCAAGGTTGGCGAATAGGGCCTGCTCAACTACGGCAAGCCCTTGTAGCGGGGCATCTCAGTCTTTCGGCTTGAACCCGAACCATTGAAACAGACGCTTTCGGATAAGGAACAGCAACAACGCAAAAATTAAGGCAACCACCTTTCCCCAGAATGCCAAGAAGCCCTTCCAAGTCTCAGCGGCAATCTCATCTCCGTGCTGTTCTATTTTCGCCATTGTGTTGACCGATACTTCGACTTGAATTGTCGAAGTCGCTTTCGGAATTGGCAACCCACTACAGTCGCTCGACACGTACAGGGCAACATCTGCGCCAACCTTATAAGTCCCTTTTGTGGCCGGTTTCAACTGGAACCTTACTTCTGATCCGGTCGGGTCAATTCTTTCGCACACACTTTCCTTTGGAACCACCTCCATCCCTGGCGCAAACGGAGTAATCCGCGCCGTATTGCTCAGAGCCGGGATGACGGTTGTCCCGGAATGCATACCTGCGGGGGTCGTGGGCTTATGGGGAGGGCTTCCAATCCAAACCCGCATCTCACCAGGAGGCCCTGGAATCCGAATTTCTTTGTCTGCGGAAACGACGACGCTGTAGCTTTCCAGTTTTTCAATTTCGTTGCTGCTTCCTGCCTGTGAGGCCATTACATATCTACGACGAACCGGACTTCTGCTTTGAATGTCTACATCTGCTGCTGAAGATGAGTATGTCACTGACGGCGCTGGCGCAGGCATTGGCGAGACACTTGGTTCTCGAGGCAAAACCGCTGTGCTCTTCGGGACGTCAATCGGTGCGGAGGCTGCTTGTGGTGACGTGGCGCCAGGCTGGGTAGACAGGTTGGTTGACTTGTCCTCTGACGTCACGGCACATCCGCCAAGGAAGAGGCTGAAAACGATGGCAATAGCGATCACCGAAACATCACGATCACGAAACATCAATCAATCCTGAAATCCGATAATCCTGGAAACCGCAGTTGGACAGGCCCGAGTGGGCCGCCCTGGGGTGCGCCAGAGCGGCTCAATCGGGTGTGTCGCGCGCTCACCCAAAAGGTGAAGTTCGTCGTGGTCAAGAATGTCAGCATTCATGGACATCTCCAGCGGAAAATGAGCGGTCAACTGCGGTTTCCAGGATCATTCATGAGCTTCATTGTAGAAGCTCAAACTGTCCGTGGAAACGGGTCAGGTCCCGAGATTCATTTTTCGACTTCACTCTTCTTGCTGAGTCCAATGTGCAGACCGCCTTGCCAATGAAGTGATTGGCATGACTGTTGTTCAACGCCACCAACACTTGCTTGACGGTCTCAGCGCTGTGCCCCTCAAGGAACCGCAATGCGGATGTAGCAAGATAACTCGGATTTATTTCAAAAGTTAGCCACTGACGCTTTAGAGCCTCGGCGGTAAATCCGGTGGTGTTGGATCCGCCAAAAATATCCAGGACGACATCTTCCTCCTCGGTCAGCATCTTGATAAAGAACGCGGGGAGTTCCGAGGGGAATCGGGCCGGATGGCGTTCGAGCCCGAATTCCTTGCAGAGCCGGAGATAGCTTGAGTTGCTGTCGGTGTTCGGTATGGAAAGGAGGTTGGAAGGAATCGCCCCTCCATTGTCCTTGCCAAACCCAGCACTTATGTCATGGCCCGACGGGCGTTTTTTGGGCGTATAGAAACTCTCCGGGTCCTCGATCAACTTCTTCATCCGATCAGAATACGGGGCCAGCACTTTCCGAACGTCGGCTTTCGGAAAGGCGGTCTTACTAAACCACCAAACAGTGTTGACGGAATCCTTGGCCCGAATTTTTCGTTTGTTTACCCATTCAATGGGCGACGGCAGCTTGGCCGGGTTGAACCAGTAGAAGTCTTCGGCAAGGTGAAACCCGATCTCGTCGCAAAAGGCCAAGAGTACGCGGAAGTTATACAGAGAACGGGATGGGATGCCAGAACGGTAGGCTCCCCCCAAGTCGAGAATGAAACTCCCGTTTTCCTTGAGAACCCGGAAAACTTCTTGTCCGAATGGCTTGATCCACTGAACATACCCTGCTTCCTCAACATTGCCATAGGTCTTTTGGCGCAGAAGCGCGAACGGCGGCGATGTGATGACCAGGTCAATACTGTTGTCGGGTAATTCTGCGAGAAGCTCAAGAGAATCTCCGACATAGGCCTGACCACTGGCGGTATGGTAAAGCGGTTTGCTCTGCATGTCAGTATTCCCTCAGGTCATTGGCCCAGCTTGCCACAATCTGCCACAAGACGCTTGCGGCGAAATAGACTTCCGGATCTGCCTGGCAGATGGTTTCAAAATCGCCCTGAACAAACTTGTCTTTGCCATAGCCGACGATGTAGCTCATCCATTTTCTAAGGTTCTCATCGGCCCCGATGACCATGTCTGATGGATTGAATTGGCCAGTTCGGGCAAGTACCCACGATAGGCCATCGCGTTTGGCGGGATCGCCGTTTTTCAGGAGATCAAGCAAGTGAGGAATTTGTGGCTCAGCAATTCGCAAGAGTGCTCGTGCCGCTTCAACCTTGATCTCCAGGGGGCTTGAGTTGAATGTGTCAACGAGTGCCGTTGCCGATGCAGCGGAGGCGAATTGACCCAGCGCCCACGCTGCTCCGGCGCGCAGCTCGTCGTCACGTTGCGAGTCCTGCAACACCTTGATCAGCAACTGTTCGCTCCGGCTCTTGGGTATTTCGGATGCGACAATGACCGTTTCAAGCTGCGTTTCAAGGGGCACCGTCATGACCGGACTGCGCAGCTTGTTCTCCATGAACTCCCAGCCGTTCGACTCGTCATATGCCGCAAGCGCAGCCGCAGCCTCCAGTTGGACGTAAATATCCTCATCGGCATCGGCCATTCTCGATTCGAGCACCGGCTTGGCTGTTGTGTAGCCTCGATACCGCAACGCTTTTGCGGCAGCGTACCGCTCGCTCAGGTTGACGCTTGCGAGCTTGTCTATGAAATAGGCTTCGTTGACTGGTGCGGGGCACTGGAGCTCTGTGTTGACCGGAATGACCGCCGCCACAATCTGGTTGGCCTCGACGGCATTTCCAGTTCTGGCCTGTGGCAGCAAGGTTATCTTGCCTTTGCTCCGGCTCAACTGGATCGATTGTTTCCGTGCCTCTGTGATGGAGGTAAGGCTGATCCTACCGGGTTCCACTGCCGCAACATCTGATCGCTGATTGGCGGCAGCACATGTCCACATCACCCGTATTTCGGAGCCTTCCTCAACCCCTTTGGGTTGAGTGATGGATACTTGTCCGGCGGCAAACGCCTTCCGCATGTCCTTCACGCTGACGAAGTGAACAGGCGAGATTTGTTTCAAATCTACTGGAGAATCGTTGTTTTGTTCGAAGCCGACGATTGAAACAAGGTCGTCGTCCCGCATACCAGCATCCCAAGCCCGCTTCGGGTCGTTGAGGGAATGAGACATTGATATTTCAAGTTTTGTCTTGCCACGGGACTCGACCCGTATGCCCGTGTTCAAACACAGAATGTCAGGCACCCGCACACGCTTGATTTTGATTTTCTTCCAGATCTTGAAGCCTGTGGACCCGCGCTCGAGCTCTATCGGGTTGAATCCCATTGCTTTCAGTCGGTTGATGGTTGCATTCGTGCCTGCGGCACCGACAGCAAGTTTTCTCAGGAAACTGTCGTCACTCTTGAAGTTATTTGCCACCGCGCCACCAGAAGAAGTTTTTTGAAGGACCATTATGTCTTCTAGACATCCACGTGATCTGTAGACCGCATGCGCTGCGGTAGAAAACGTCCGCTGCGGCATAACTCGACCCCCGAAGATGGCGCGAAGCCCTTGTCAGGCAATGATTTTTTGTCATCGTGCCTTCCTGTCAGATCAATCAACTGATCACCAAACACTGCACGAGTGTAGGCTCAATGCTGATCAGCTCGCATCCTCCAAATAGGGGAAACGTCTGCAATAGATATCCAGTCGCCAGAGGGTTCCAAACCAGATCGGCCTCCAACTCTTTCGGATCGGGTGCAATTAGCTATTAAATCAGTAGCAAAATCAGTCTGCGCCGGGCCGGTTTCCGCCCGGCGCGGCGCCTGCCTCATGCGTAGTCGCTGACCGGCACGCAACTGCAAAACAGGTTGCGGTCGCCGTAGACGTTGTCAACCCGGCCCACCGGTGGCCAGTACTTGGCCTGTTTCAGCGTGGTCAGCGGGAAGGCGCCGGTTTCGCGCGAATAGGGTCGGTTCCAGTCGACGCTCATCAGGCTGGCGGCGGTGTGCGGTGCGTGTTTGAGCGGGTTGTTATCCTGCGGCCAAGTGCCTTTTTCCACCAGACGAATTTCTTCGCGAATGGCGATCATCGCGTTGATGAAACGGTCCAGCTCGGCCAGCGTTTCGCTTTCGGTCGGTTCGACCATCAGCGTGCCCGGCACCGGGAAGCTCAGGGTCGGCGCATGAAAGCCGTAGTCCATCAGGCGCTTGGCCACGTCTTCGGCGCTGATGCCGCTGGTTTCTTTCAGCGGGCGCAGGTCCAGAATGCATTCGTGCGCCACATGGCCGTTTTCGCTCGCGTAAAGCGTCGGGTAGTGGTCTTTCAGGCGCGCGCTGATGTAGTTGGCGCTGAGGATGGCAATTTCGGTCGCTTGCCGCAGGCCTTCGGGACCCATCATGCGGCAGTACATCCAACTGATCGGCAGCACGGCTGCATTGCCCAGTGGTGCTGCTGAGATGGCCCCCACGCTTTTCACTGCGTGTAATGCGCGGCCCCCCGAGGGAGCTGTTTCACCTGGGGGCGGCCCGGCGGTGAAACTGGCCCCCACGCCGCCGCCGGGAATGCCCGCCGTGGCATGGCCGGGCAGGTAAGGCACGAGGTCGGCCACCACGCAAACCGGCCCGACGCCGGGCCCGCCGCCGCCGTGCGGAATGCAGAAGGTCTTGTGCAAATTGAGGTGGCTCACATCGCCGCCAAACTCACCCGGCGCGGCCACGCCGACCAGTGCATTCATGTTGGCGCCGTCCACATACACCCGTCCGCCGTGCGAATGCACCAGTTGGCAAAGCTCCTTGACCTGTGTTTCAAACACGCCATGGGTACTGGGGTAGGTGATCATCACGCAGGCCAGATTGGCGCTGTGCTGTTCGCACTTGGCTTTCAGGTCGGCCATGTCCACGTTGCCCCGCGCATCGCAGGCGGTGACCACCACCGTCATGCCGGCCATTTGCGCGCTGGCCGGGTTGGTGCCGTGGGCCGAGGAGGGAATCAGGCAGATGTTGCGGTGGCCCTGACCATGCGCTTCGAGGTAGGCTTTGATGATCAGCAGGCCGGCGTATTCGCCCTGCGAGCCGGCGTTGGGCTGCAGGCTGATGCCGGCATAACCGGTGGCCTGGCACAGCCAGTCGCGCAACTGCTGGTCCAGCTCGGCGTAGCCCTGCAACTGCTCTGCCGGGGCGAACGGGTGGATGTTGGCGAACTCCGGCCAGGTGATCGGAATCATCTCGCTGGTCGCGTTGAGCTTCATCGTGCAGCTTCCCAGCGGAATCATGCTGCGGTCGAGCGCCAGGTCCTTGTCGCTGAGCGCGCGGATGTAGCGCAGCATGCCGGTTTCGGAGTGGTGGGTGTTGAACACCGGGTGCGTCAGGAAGTCGCTGCTGCGGCGCAGTGCGGACGGAATCAGCGATTCGATGCCTTTTTCGAAGGCGCTGACGACAGGCACGGCCTGGCCGGGTTTGGCAAAGAAGGACCAGAGTAGTTCGATGTCCTGGCGGCTGGTGGTTTCGTCGAGCGACACGCCCAGGTGGTTATTCAGGCGAAATCGCAGGTTGGCCCCCGAATGGTGGGCGCGATCAGCTATTAAATTGGTAGCGTCTCCGGTTTTGACCGTGACCGAATCAAAAGCGCCGGTGCTGGTGATGTCGTAGCCGAGTTCCCGCAGGCCGCGCACAAAGATCGCGGTGTAAGCGGCCACGCGCTCAGCAATGCGCTTGAGACCCAGCGGTCCGTGGTAGACCGCATACATGCTGGCAATCACCGCGGGCAGCACCTGCGCGGTACAGATGTTGGACGTGGCTTTCTCGCGGCGAATGTGCTGCTCACGCGTTTGCAGCGCCAGACGGTAAGCGGGGTTGCCGTGGGTATCCACGCTCACACCCACCAGGCGGCCGGGCAGGGAGCGTTTGAACTCGTCGCGGCAGGCGAGGTAGGCCGCATGCGGGCCGCCATTGCCCATGGGCATGCCAAAGCGCTGCGTGTTGCCCAGCACAATGTCGGCGTTCCATTCCCCCGGCGGGGTGAGCAGGGTCAGCGCCAGCAGATCGGCGGCAACACACAGGGCGGCTCCATCGGCGTGCGCCTGTCCCGCCAGGGGCCGCAGGTCGTGAATGCTGCCGGTGGTGGCCGGGTACTGTGCCAGCACACCGAAGTAGTCACCCCCGGCCATCAGTTGCGGCAGGTTGGCCGATGCGGTGCTGACCTTGACTTCAATGCCCAGCGGTTTGGCGCGGGTCTGAATCACTTCAATCGTCTGCGGGTGGCAGTCGCCGGCGACGATGAATACATTGCTTTTGCTCTTGACGCTGCGTTTGGCCAGGGTCATGGCCTCGGCGGCGGCCGTGGCTTCGTCGAGCATGGACGCGTTGGCAATCGGCATTCCGGTCAGGTCGCAGACCATGGTCTGGAAGTTGACCAGCGCTTCCATGCGGCCCTGTGAAATTTCGGCCTGGTAGGGCGTATAGGCGGTGTACCAGGCCGGGTTTTCAAGGATGTTGCGCAGGATCACGCCGGGCGTGTGGGTGCCATAGTAGCCCTGGCCGATAAAGCTTTTGAAGACCTTGTTCTTCGCGGCCATCGCCTTGAGCTCGGCCAGGGCCACGGCTTCGGTGACGGCTGCCGGTATCGCCATGGCATTGCTGCGGGCGATGGAGCGCGGCACAATGCCCTCTATCAGGGCGCGCCGGGACGCCGAGCCGACGGCGCTGAGCATCCGGGTTTCGTCGGCTTCGTCGATGCCGATGTGGCGAGCAATGAATTCAGAGGCATTTTCAAGATCGCCGAGCGGGCGGGCGGATGGCATCAGCATGGGAGTCCTGGATCAGGCGTTGGCAGAAAAAGTCGTGTAGCCGGGTTCGTCCATCAGCGCATCGAGCTGGCTCTTGTCGGCCAGCTTGACCTTGAAGAACCAGCCGGCCCCCAGCGGGTCGGTGTTGGCCAGCGAGGGGTCGCTGCGCAGGGCTTCGTTGACTTCGGTGATGTGGCCGCTGACCGGCATGTAGACGTCGGCCGCGGCCTTGACCGACTCGACCACGCCGGCCACGTCTTTTTGTGCCAGCGTGCCGCCGACCGTTGGCAAATCGACAAACACCACGTCGCCGAGCGCGTCCTGCGCATGGTGGGTGATGCCGACGGTGGCGCTGTCGCCCTCAACTTTGAGCCACTCGTGGTCTTCGGTGTACTTGATCATGATTTTCTCCAAAAAAAATAAAACTTCAACCGCGGAAATAGCGATTTGGAACAAAAGGCATGGCGGCCACTTCCATGGGGACGGGCTTGCCGCGCACGATGGCGTTTACCCGGCTGCCCAGAGCCGCGTACTTCGGCGCCACATAGGCCATGGCAATCGGCTTGTCTATGCTTGGCCCGAGCAGGCCGCTGGTGACTTTGCCGATGCGCTGGCCTTCGGTATTTTGCAATTCGGTGTGTTCCCGGACCGGCACCCGTTCCAGCGCGACCAGGCCGACCCGCTTGCGTTGGAGGGCCGTGGGGTCGGCCAGTTGGACGAGCACCTTGTCGGCGCCAGGAAAACCGCCGGCCCGCGCGCCGCCGAAGCGCCGCACTTTCTGGATGGCCCAGTTCAGACTGGCTTCGACCGGCGTCGTGCGGGTGTCGATGTCGTTGCCGTAAAGGCACAGGCCCGCTTCAAGGCGCAGCGAGTTGCGCGCGCCCAGTCCGACGGGCCTGACCTCGGGTTGTGCGAGCAGGGCGCGCGCCAGCGTGTCCGCCTGCGAAGCCGGCACCGAGATTTCAAAACCGTCTTCGCCCGTGTAGCCGCTGCGTGTGAGGAAACAGTCGCAACCTGCCACGGTGAAGCGTTCGCCGGTCATGAAAACGAGTTTTTCGACGCCGGGCGCCAGGCGAGAGAGCGCGGTGACGGCCTGCGGTCCCTGCAGCGCCAGCAGCGCCATCTCGGGCATGGGAATGACTTCACAGTGCCCCCCGATTTTTTGCTGGATATGCGCGATGTCGCCGGCCTTGCAGGCGCCGTTCACAATGACAAAGATGTCGCCGCCATGGGCATGGTTGCGGTTGAAAAACATCAGGTCGTCGATGATGCCGCCGTCGTCATTGAGCAACAGGCCGTAGCGCTGCTTGCCGACGGGCAGGTCGATGACATCGACCGGCATCAGGGTCTCCAGCGCGGCCGCCGCATCCGGGCCGGCCAGGCGCAACTGGCCCATGTGCGAAACATCAAAAAGCCCGGCCGCGCTGCGCGTGTGCTGGTGCTCGGCCATCAGGCCGGACGGGTACTGGACCGGCATGGCGTAGCCGGCAAACGGGACCATGCGCGCACCGAGCGCCAGGTGCAGGCTGTGCAGCGGTGTTTCTAACAGGGTTGTGTCGGTAGCAGACAAAAGCGATCTCCGGGCAGGGCATCATGAACCATGAAAATCATGGGCTGCCCCTGCTGTCCGCTTTACCTGAGAGATTCACCTGGCGATGCAGGCTTGCTCCTTCGGTGGACCATCTCGAAGGTGGCCTCTCTCCAGTAGGGAACGTCTTTCGGCAAGTGTTTGCCGAAAGACGGTTGCCAGTCCTTTTGCCTGAGCGTTCAGCCCACCATTGGGGTGGTACATGCGCCTTCGGCGGTTTTCTTGAGAAAACGCTCTCCTGACCGCGTAAGTGTAGCCTAGGGCCAATGCTGTTCATTGAAGCGCTACAACCCCGTTCGCCCTGAGCCTGTCGAAGGGGCGTCACAGTGCAAACAGGCTTCGACAAGCTCAGCCCGAACGGTTAAGCGAACAGTATTGAGCCTAGGGCGGTCAGAATGCGGTGAATTTACATGCCGCTGTAATTCGGTCCGCCGCCGCCCTCGGGCGTGACCCACACGATATTTTGTGTCGGGTCCTTGATGTCGCAGGTTTTGCAGTGGACGCAGTTCTGCGCGTTGATCTGCAGGCGGTCGCTGCCGTTTTCGTCCTTCACGAACTC
>JAURVI010000042.1 GCA_030655515.1 Polaromonas sp.
CTCAACCCCGCGTGCCGGTCTGCATGACCCAGTCCTTGCATCAGGTAAGCCATGTAGTCATCGAACTCTTTGGCAATGTCCATCTCATCCCCTTGGAAGGAAAGATAAACACATCATACCACATTTTGTGACACAGTAAGACTAATTCAAGCCTTCGTCTGCGCCAGCAAGGTGGCGGCATCACTGACTTCAAATTTTCCGGGGCCTTCCACGTTCAGGGCAGCGACCTTGCCGTTTTTGACCAGCATTGAATAGCGGTTGCTGCGCAAACCCATGCCGCGCGCGGTGAGGTCCAGCGTCAGGCCGAGGGCCTTGGAGAAGTTTGCGCTGCCATCGGCCAGCATTCGAACCTTGTTGCCGGTCTTCTGGTCACGCGCCCAGGCACCCATGACGAAGGCGTCGTTGACGCTCACGCACCAGATCTCGTCAACGCCGGCGGCTTTGAGCTCGGCGAACTTTTCGACATAACCGGGCACATGTTTGGCGGAGCAGGTCGGCGTGAACGCGCCCGGCAGTGCGAACAGGGCAATGGTTTTGCCCGCCGTGGCCTTGACCACGTCGACGGGATTGGGGCCGATGCTGCAGCCATTGCCCTCGACTTCAGAAAATTCCATCAGCGTGGCCGCGGGAAGTGTGTCGCCTACTTTGATCATGGTGTGTTCCTTCATATGCTGGGGTAAGGTGGATCTGGACGCCATTTTCAACGATTGTCCAAAGCCTTTCAAAGCCGGGGACAAAACAAAAACGGCCCACGATGTGGGCCGTTTTTCTGATGACTTGCAGTCACAGCCTTGGAAGGCTTAAACCACAGCGGCCTTTTCCACCAGACGAGTCACAACCCAGTTCTTGGTTTTGGAGATCGGACGGCTCTCGGTGATCTCGATCATGTCGCCGGTCTTGTACTCGCCCTTTTCGTCATGGGCGTGGTACTTGCTGGACAAGGACACGATCTTGCCGTACAGCTCGTGCTTGACACGACGCTCGACCAGCACCGTCACCGTTTTGGCGCGCTTGTCGCTGACCACGCGGCCAACCAGGGTGCGCTTGAGGGATTTTTTAGCTTCCGTCATTATTTCGCTCCTTGGCGGGCGTTGGTCTCGGCCAGAATGGTTTTGGCGCGGGCGATGTCACGGCGCGCGGAACGCAGCGTGGCGGTGTTGGTGAGTTGTTGCGTGGCTTTTTGCATGCGCAGGCCAAAGTGGGCTTTTTGCAGCTCTTTGACTTCGGTTTGCAGGCCGGCAACGTCTTTTTTGCGCAGTTCAGTCGTTTTCATGGCTTCATTCTCCTGATTACTGGCCGATCATGCGGGTGACGAAGGTGGTGCGCAGCGGCAGCTTGGCAGAGGCCAGGCGGAACGCTTCACGAGCCAGTTCTTCAGGCACGCCGACGATTTCAAAGACGATCTTGCCGGGCTGGATTTCAGCCACGTAATACTCGGGATTGCCTTTGCCGTTACCCATGCGCACTTCAGCAGGCTTTTGGGAAATCGGCTTGTCCGGGAAGACACGGATCCAGATGCGGCCGCCACGTTTGACGTGACGGGAAATCGCACGGCGTGCGGCTTCAATTTGACGAGCAGTGAGGCGACCGCGGTCGGTACACTTCAGACCGAAATCACCGAACGCCACCGAGTTGCCTCGGGTGGCGACGCCGGTGTTGCGGCCTTTTTGCTCTTTGCGGTATTTTCTGCGAGCGGGTTGCAGCATTTGTATTCTCCGTAGTTAGACCGATTACTCGGTCTTGGCACCGTCAGTTGCTGCGGCTGGCGCGGCTTTGCGGACGCGCTTAACGGTGGTTTTCGGGGCGTCGCTACCAGGGGTAGCTTCAGCCGGTTTGTCGCTGCCATCCGCAGGGGCCGTATTCACGCCACCGACGGGGCCGCGCGCAGAACGTGCGGCACCACGGGGAGCAGGACGGTCCGTGCGGTCGCCAGGACGTGCATCACGGCGCGGGCCGCGGGGCTTGCGTTCCTCGTCGGCAACTTCTTGCATTTTGGCGCCGGTCCCATCGTTGCGGCCCAGGGTGTCGCCTTTGTAGACCCAGACCTTGACGCCGATCACACCATAGGTGGTCTTGGCTTCAGAGGTGCCGTAGTCGATGTCGGCGCGCAGGGTGTGAAGAGGCACACGGCCTTCACGGTACCACTCGCAACGGGCGATTTCAATGCCGTTGAGACGGCCGGACGACATGATCTTGATGCCCAGGGCGCCCAGACGCATCGCGTTTTGCATGGCGCGCTTCATTGCACGGCGGAACATGATGCGTTTTTCAAGCTGCTGGGTGATGCTGTCTGCGATCAGCTTGGCATCAATTTCAGGCTTGCGAACTTCTTCGATGTTCACGGCGACCGGCACGCCCAACTGGCGGCTCAGTTCTTTCTTGAGGTTTTCGATGTCCTCGCCTTTTTTGCCGATCACGACGCCCGGACGTGCCGAGAAAATCGTGATGCGGGCATTCTTGGCGGGACGCTCGATCAGAACGCGCGACACCGCGGCATTCTTGAGCTTGGCCTTGAGGTACTCGCGCACCTTGATGTCTTCGGCCAGCATGCCGGCGAAGTCTTTGTTGCTGGCGTACCAGCGGCTGGCCCAATTCCGGCTGATTGCAAGGCGAAACCCGGTAGGGTTGATTTTTTGTCCCATAGCCTGTCTGCCTTCTTAATTGCCAACCACAACGTACACATGGCACGTGGGCTTGCTGATACGGTTGCCGCGACCTTTGGCGCGTGCCGAGAAACGCTTGAGCGTGGCGCCTTGTTCGACGTAGATGGTCTTGACCGTCAGCTCGTCGATGTCGGCGCCATCGTTGTGTTCTGCGTTGGCAATGGCCGACTCGACCACTTTCTTGATGATGCCCGCAGCTTTTTTCTGCGTGAAATTCAAGATGTTGAGGGCCTGATCCACCTTTTTGCCGCGGATCAGATCGGCGACCAGACGGCCTTTGTCGACCGACAGACGAACGCCCCGGAGGGTTGCACGTGTTTCCATGGTCTTTCCTTACTTTCTCACGACTTTTTTGTCAGCCGGATGACCTTTGAAAGTCCGGGTGAGTGCGAACTCGCCCAGCTTGTGGCCAACCATTTGATCGGTGATGTAGACCGGCACGTGCTGCTTGCCGTTGTGTACGGCGATGGTCAGGCCGATGAACTCGGGCAGGATCATGGAGCGGCGCGACCAGGTCTTGATCGGCTTTTTGTCTTTGTTGGTAACGGCTTTATCAGCCTTGGCTACCAGGTGATGGTCGACAAAGGGACCTTTTTTGAGTGAACGTGTCATAGCCGAGCCTTACTTCTTGCGACGCGAAACAATCATCACTTGCGTGCGCTTGTTGTTGCGGGTGCGGTAGCCTTTGGTCAGGTTACCCCATGGATCGACAGGGTGGCGACCTTCGCCGGTCTTGCCTTCACCACCACCGTGCGGGTGGTCGACCGGGTTCATCACCACACCGCGAACGGTTGGGCGAATACCCATCCAGCGCTTGACACCGGCCTTGCCCAGACGGCGCAGGCTGTGTTCTTCGTTGGCGACCTCGCCAATCGTGGCCCGGCATTCAATGTGAATCTTGCGAACCTCGCCGGAGCGCATGCGCACCTGGGCGTAAGTGCCTTCACGGGCCAGCAGCGTCGCGGATGTGCCGGCGGAGCGGGCGATTTGCGCGCCTTTGCCGATTTGCATCTCGATGCAGTGGATGGTGGAGCCCACCGGAATGTTGCGGATCGGCAGGGTGTTGCCGACGCGGATCGGGGCTTCGGCGCCGCTGACCAGCGTGGCGCCGACTTCAAGGCCACGCGGGGCGATGATGTAGGCACGCTCGCCGTCGGCGTAGCAGATCAGCGCGATGTGGGCCGTGCGGTTGGGGTCGTACTCGATGCGTTCGACCTTGGCTGCAATAGCGTCCTTGTTGCGCTTGAAGTCCACCACGCGGTAGTGGTGCTTGTGACCGCCGCCTTTGTGGCGTGTCGTGATGTGCCCGTTGTTGTTACGGCCGGACTTCTGGAACTGAGGTTCGAGCAGCGGCGCGTAAGGCTCACCCTTGTGCAGGTGGTCCCGGGAAATCTTCACCATGCCACGCATGCCCGGTGAAGTGGGTTTCATTTTAATGACAGCCATGATTACGCAGCCTCCCCACCGATGTTCAGCTCTTGACCGGGCTTCAGCGTCACATAGGCCTTGCGAATGTTGTCGCGGCGACCGGTGGATTTGCCAAAACGCTTGGTCTTGCCTTTTTGGTTGAGCACAGAAACGGCCTTGACGTCGACCTTGAACATCAATTCCACAGCGGCCTTGATTTCGGGTTTGGTAGCGTCCTGCAGCACCTTGAACAGCACGGCATTGGTTTTGTCCGCAACCATGGTGGCCTTTTCAGACACGATGGGCGCGACCAGCACCTGCATCAGGCGGCCTTCGTTGAATTTGGGTTTGGTGTTCACGGCGCTCATGCGAACATCTCCTTGAGTTTGTCCATGGCCGCCTTGGTGACCAGAACCTTTTTGTAGTACACCAGCGACACCGGATCGGCGTAACGGGGTTCCACCACCAGAATGTTGGTCAGGTTGCGGGAAGCCAAATACAGGTTTTCATCAACCTCGTCCGCGATGACCAGCACCGACTTGAGGTTCATGGCCTTGAACTTGTCGGCCAGGACTTTCGTCTTCGGCGAATCCACCGTCAGCGAGTCCACCACGGCCAGACGGCCTTCACGCGCCAACTGCGAGAAGATCGACGCCATGCCGGCGCGGTACATCTTCTTGTTGATCTTCTGCGTGAAATTTTCGTCGGGCATGTTCGGGAAGATACGTCCGCCTCCGCGCCACAGCGGGGAAGAGGTCATACCGGCACGTGCGCGTCCGGTGCCTTTTTGCTTGAAAGGCTTCTTGGTCGAGTGCTTGACCTGCTCACGGTCTTTCTGGGCACGGGTACCCTGGCGGGCATTGGCCTGGAAGGCCACCACCACCTGATGCACCAGGCTTTCGTTGTATTCGCGACCAAACACGGTATCGGGTACGTCCACTTTGGACGAAGCCAGACCCTGGTCATTGAGGAGTTCGACCTGCATCAGTTCACTCCTTTGGCAGCGGTTGGTTGGGCCTTGATGGCGGCGCGAACCGTCACAAAACCGCCCTTGGAACCAGGCACGGCGCCACGGATCATCAGCAGTTGACGGGCTTCGTCGATGCGCACGATGTCGAGGTTTTGCGTGGTGATGGTGTCATCGCCCATGTGGCCCGTCATGCGCTTGCCCGGAAACACGCGTCCCGGGTCCTGCGCCATGCCGATGGAGCCGGGCACATTGTGCGAACGGCTGTTACCGTGCGATGCGCGCTGCGACTTCATGTTGTGACGCTTGATCGTGCCGGCGAAGCCTTTGCCGATCGAGGTGCCCTGCACGTCGACCTTCTGACCCACCACAAACACTTCGGCGGCAGGCACAACGGCGCCGGCAGCGTATTTGCCTGCAACATCCGCCGTCACGCGGAATTCTTTAAGGATCTCACCGGCTTCAACGCCTGCTTTCGCAAGGTGGCCGGCGGCGGGCTTGATGATGCGCGATGCCTTGCGCGCACCAAATGCCACTTGAAGGGCATCGTAGCCGTCGTTTGCTTGGGTTTTCACCTGGGTCACGCGGTTGTTGGACACATCCACCACTGTGACAGGAACGGTATCCCCATCATCAGTGAACAGACGCATCATGCCCACCTTGCGGCCCAGCAACCCGAGGGAGTTGCTCAGACTCATGTTTTTCTTTCGTAACTTTCACCGCTGCAACTTCAATTGGCCGCAGACGTTTTGCTGTGAAATACTGTTAATAAAACTCCCCCGAACACGAATGACATGCTCAGGGCAGCCGGACAGTATAGCGCAGACTGCCAGCGCTGGCAAGTCTGTCTGCGCTGAAACCCGGGTTTTTGGGTTTCGCTTACTGTAGTTTGATTTCCACATCCACACCGGCGGGCAGATCGAGCTTCATCAACGCATCAACGGTTTTGTCCGTCGGATCAACGATGTCCATCAGACGCTGGTGCGTGCGGATTTCCAACTGGTCGCGACTTGTCTTGTTGACGTGGGGCGAGCGCAGGATGTCAAAACGCTTCATGCGGGTTGGCAGGGGCACGGGGCCCTTGACAATCGCGCCGGTGCGCTTGGCGGTATCAACGATTTCGGCGGCCGACTGGTCGATCAGCTTGTAGTCAAACGCCTTCAGGCGGATGCGGATTTTTTGCTTGGTGGCCATGGTAATTCCTTTTAAGTATTTGCAGGATTACGCAATGATCTTGGCCACGACCCCGGCGCCGACCGTCTTGCCGCCCTCGCGGATGGCAAAGCGCAGGCCTTCTTCCATGGCGATCGGGTTGATCAGCTTGACGGTGATCGACACGTTGTCGCCGGGCATGACCATCTCTTTGCCTTCGGGCAGCTCGATCGCGCCGGTCACGTCCGTCGTGCGGAAGTAGAACTGGGGACGGTAGTTGTTGAAGAAGGGGGTGTGGCGGCCGCCCTCGTCTTTGGACAAGACGTAGATCTCGCCGGTGAAGTGGGTGTGCGGCTTGATCGAGCCGGGCTTGCACAGGACTTGACCGCGCTGCACGTCTTCGCGCTTGGTGCCGCGCAGCAGGATGCCGACGTTGTCGCCGGCCTGGCCCTGGTCCAAGAGCTTCCTGAACATCTCGACGCCGGTGCAGATGGTTTTCTGGGTATCGGCAATGCCGACGATCTCGATTTCTTCGCCGACCTTGACCACGCCGCGCTCGACTCGGCCGGTCACGACGGTGCCGCGCCCGGAGATGGAGAAGACGTCTTCGACGGGCATCAGGAAGGCGCCGTCCACCGCGCGCTTGGGCATGGGGATGTAGGTGTCCAGGGCGTCGGCCAGCTTCATGATGGCTTCTTCACCCAGGGGGCCTTTGTCGCCTTCCATGGCGAGTTTGGCCGAACCGTGGATGATGGGGGTGGCGTCGCCGGGGAAGTCGTATTTGTCGAGCAGCTCGCGCACTTCCATTTCAACGAGTTCGAGCAGCTCGGCGTCGTCGACCATGTCGCATTTGTTCAGGAAGACGATGATGTAGGGCACGCCGACCTGGCGGGCCAGCAGGATGTGCTCTCGGGTCTGGGGCATGGGGCCGTCGGCGGCGGAGACGACCAATATGGCGCCGTCCATCTGGGCCGCGCCGGTGATCATGTTTTTGACGTAGTCGGCGTGGCCGGGGCAGTCGACGTGGGCGTAGTGGCGGTTGGCGGAGGTGTATTCGACGTGGGCGGTGGCGATGGTGATGCCGCGCGCGCGCTCTTCGGGGGCGTTGTCGATCTGGTCGTAGGCCTTGAATTCACCGCCGAATTTCTCGGCCATGACTTTGGTCAGCGCCGCGGTCAGCGTGGTCTTGCCATGATCGACGTGGCCGATGGTGCCCACGTTTAAATGGGGCTTGGTGCGCTCGAATTTTCCTTTGGACATGATGCCCTCTCCTCACTATGTCGAATCTTGTGTGCTGTTCAGGTGCAAAATTACAATATGGAGCCCATAATCGGAATCGAACCGATGACCTCTTCCTTACCAAGGAAGTGCTCTACCGACTGAGCTATATGGGCAAATCAGTAGCTAGTCGCTAGTGGCGAGTAGCTAGTCAAACCCATAAGAGCCGCTATTCACCACCCTCGCCACTTGCCACTCGCTACTGTCTTTAACTGGAGCGGGTGATGGGAATCGAACCCACGCTATCAGCTTGGAAGGCTGAAGTTCTACCATTGAACTACACCCGCGCAACCCTGATCGGGTGGGCAACGGATACCCACAGCCCTTCCATTTGAGGCACTTCCTCCTCCACCCTCGCCGGCCACATAATGCGATCA
>JAURVI010000044.1 GCA_030655515.1 Polaromonas sp.
CATCAAGGAATGGGGCATGGAGCAGTTTGTGCGCGACAACCGCGTCAACATGATTTATGAAGGCACCAACACCATCCAGTCGCTCGATTTGCTGGGCCGCAAGATTCTGGGCAACAACGGCGCCACCTTGAAAAAATTCGGCAAACTGATTGCGGCGCTGGTGGCGGAGGAAGGCGTCAACGAAAAAATGGCCGAATTCATCAACCCGCTGGCCGGGCTGGCCGACCAGATGACCCCGTTCACGACCGAAATTGGTTTCAAGGGTTTCCAGAATCCCGACGAAGTGGGTGCGGCTGCGGTGGATTACTTGCGTGTGGCCGGCCACCTGGTGTTTGGTTACTTCTGGGCACGTATGGCGCAAGTGGCGCTGCGTGAAGTTGCGGCGGGCAACACCGACAAGTTCTACCAGGCCAAATTGCAGACGGCGCGATTTTATTTTGCCAGGCTGTTCCCCGAGACCGCAACACTGATGCGCACGGCCCGTTCGGGTAGCCAGTCGCTGATGGAAACTGACGAAGCGCTGGCCTGGAACGGTGCCGGTGACGGTCACCGATGAAACGGCGTACGGGTGGTCCGCGGGAAAATTAAAAAATCAAATGAACCCGTCTCTTTCTGGCTCCTTCCCCCGCTGGGGGAAGGAGCCAGAGTCTGAGGCTACCGCGGCCTCCATTGCACTTCACCTTCCCCCTTTGGGGGAAGGCCGGGATGGGGGCGCGTCCCCTCATCATCCGCTTCGTTAAAAACACCTTCTGACGCACGCTCATCGGGAGTTCGCACAAGGGGTTTTTCCGCGTCACCCGCACGACTGCCTGAAACGACTATCTCCTGCATACTCCCAACATGAACCCCCACTCCTTTGATGCCGCCGTTACCCTCACCCCCCTGACCACGGGCGCAGATGCCGCTGCGCCGGGCCGCTTCACCGGCGTCAGCAGCCCGGCTTACTGGAACATGATCGGCCCCTACGGCGGCATCACCGCCGCCACCGCCATGCAGGCGGTGATGCAGCACCCGGGTCGGCTTGGCGAGCCGATCGCGCTGACGGTGAACTACGCCAGCGCCCTGGGGCCGGGCCCGTTTACCGTGCAGGCCACGCCGGTTCGCACGAATCGCTCCACCCAGCACTGGAGCGTTTCGCTGTCGCAGGCCGATGCCGCGGGCGCGGAGGGTGTGGTCATGACGGCCACCGCCGTGACCGCTGCGCGGCGCCAGACCTGGGGGGTCAGCGACAGGCCCATGCCTGCGGTGGCGCCACCGGCCGATGCCGAACGACTCACCCTCAAAGCCGGCGTCGAATGGATCAATCGTTATGAAATGCGGCCTCTGGCAGGGCGATTCCCGGACGTCTGGGACGGAAGCGGCACTCACAGCCTGAGCCGGCTGTGGGTGCGCGACGATCCGCCGCGTCCGCTCGACTTCCCTTCGTTGGCGGCGCTGGCCGATGTGTTTTTTCCGCGGGTGTGGCTGCGACGCGCGACGCGCGTGCCGGTGGGCACGGTGTCCATGACGATCCACTTCCATGCCGACAGCGGGCAGTTGGCGGAAAGTGGCGATGGTTTTCTGCTCGGGCAGGCCGAGGCGCAGGCCTTTCGCAACGGTTTTTTTGACCAGACCGCCCAGTTGTGGAGCGGAAGCGGTACGCTGCTGGTCACCACCAGCCAGACCGTTTACTACAAAGAGTGAAGATGGCCCCCACGCTCGTCACTGCGTGTACTTCGCTGCCCCCCGAGGGGGCTGAACTTGCTTGGGGCGGCCCTTCGCTGCGTTCGGCGGCCCCCACGCTCGTCACTGCGTGTACTTCGCTGCCCCCGCTGCGCACACGGGTTTCCGCAAGAATTTTGAAACCGTTTTGAAACAGCTTCTGAAAGGCCGTCATGGAAAAATCTGTTGATTTTTATTTCGACTTCGGTAGCCCGGCTGCCTACCTGGCCTGGACGCAGTTGCCCCGGCTCTGCGCAGACACTGGGGCCGCACTGAACTACAAACCGATGCTGCTGGGCGGCGTGTTTCAGGCCACCGGCAACCGCGCGCCCATCACGGTTCCGCTCAAAGGCAGCTACCTGTTCGAAGACCTGGGGCGTTTTGCCGAGCGCTACGGGGTGGTCTTGAACCGCAACCCGCATTTCCCGGTCAATACCGTCACGCTGATGCGCATGGCCACCGGCCTGCAGATGCGCGCCGACCCGCGCTTTGACGCTTACGTTGCAGCGATGTTCGAAGCGATGTGGGTCAGCGCCAAAAACCTGGGCGATTCGGCCACGGTGGCCGAGGTGCTGGCAGCGGCAGGTGTGGATGCCGCCGACCTGATGGCGCTGGCCGCCGACCCGGCGGTGAAAGACCAGTTGCGGGCCGACACGGAGGCGGCTGTCGCGCGCGGCATCTTTGGCGCGCCGACCCTGTTTGTCGGTGCGAAAATGTACTGGGGTCAGGACAGGCTGGACTTTGTGCGCGAAGCACTGAGCCGATAGTTTGAAATCACTTTCTTGTGTGCCGCACCCACTCCAATAACTCCCTAACTTCAGGAACTGCGATGAGCAACCCATTCAAAGACATACTGGCCCACACGGAAAGCGGCGTGACGACCATCACGCTGAACCGGATCGACAAGAAGAACTCCATCACCTCGGCCATGTACGCCGCGATGGCCGATGCGCTGGACGCCGCCGCCACCGATGCAGCCGTGTACGCGGTGGTGATTCAGGGCCATGAAAGCATTTTTTCCGCCGGCAATGACATTGCCGATTTTTTAAACGGCTCGTCGCTCGCCCAGGACTCGCCGGTGTTCCGTTTTCTGCGCGGCATCAGCAGCTTCCCCAAGCCGCTGGTCGCCGCGGTGTGCGGTCCGGCGGTGGGCGTCGGCACCACCATGCTGCTGCACTGCGACCTGGTCTACGCCGGCGACAACGCCGCGTTTTCCATGCCCTTTGTCAATCTGGGCGTGTGCCCAGAAGCCGGGTCGAGCTTGCTGGCGCCGCGGTTGATGGGTTATGCCCGCGCGGCCGAGGCGCTGCTGCTCGGCGAGCCGTTCACGGCCGAGTCGGCGCTGGAGATGGGGCTGGTCAACCGCATTGTGCCGCCGTCGCAGGCCAATGCGCTGGCGCAGAGGCAGGCGCAAAAACTCGCGGCCAAGCCGCTCAGTTCGCTGCTGGAGACCAAGCGTCTGCTGAAAAAAAGCCAAACCGACCCCCTCACCGAACGCATGGCCGAAGAGCTCGCCAGCTTTAGCCGCATGTTGCGCGAGCCGGCGGCACGCGAAGCCTTCAGCGCCTTCATGGAAAAGCGCAAGCCCGATTTTTCAAAAATTTGAGCCCCGCGATTGGACGGGTGAACGGTAACGTGACGAAGTGTCTGGCGCTGCTGCCCGCTGGCGGGGCGTTCCCGGCTTGACATGAAAAAAGCCACCTGCAGGTGGCTTTTGAGGGCTTGCCGGCCGATTATTTGAAGTATTCGGAAACCACTTTCCATCGGCCGTCGACAATTTGCGACAGGCGCGAGGAATCGCTGCCCAGCCGCTTGGTGGGTGAGAAGCTGTAGGGGGCGCTGCCAAAAATGTCCGGCGGCATGGTCATCGTATCCATCGCTTTGATGAAGCTCTCGGTGCTCAGGCCGGGGCCTGCTTTTTGAGCGGCCCTGGCAAAGTTGTCAATGATGGAGTAGCCGTAAACCGAGAAGATGCCCGGGTCTTCATTGAACTTGGTCTTGTACTTGTTGGCCCAGAAGCGGATGGGCTGCGAGGCCTCGTCCAGATAGGGGTTTTGCACCGTCATGACGGCATAAAACCCGTCCATGGCCTTGCCGCCGAGCTTGTGAATCAGGTCGAGGTAAGCCGCGCTGGAGCCGAGAAAGACGGGGTTGAAACCGGTCTTGCGCGACTCGCCAATGGCGCCTATGGTTTCACGGATGACGGTGCCCAGCACCACCATCTCGCAGCCGGCGGCCTTCATCTTGGCGACTTGGGATGAAAAATCCGTCGCGCCCCGCTTGAAGGATGTTTTTTCGGTAAATTCCATCCCCAATGTTTTGAGGCCGGCTTCTCCCCCGCGCATCACTTCCAGCCCGAACTCATCGTCCTGGTACAGGGTGCAGACCTTCTTGATGCCTTTTTCCTTGACCAGTTTCGGCGCCGCGTTGCGTATCTGGTCGAAATAGGTCGCGGCGAAGGAATATTTGAGCTTGTGGAAGGGCTCGTACATTTCGCGCGCCGCTGTCAGCGGGAAGAAGTTGATGACGTTCTTCTCGAACTGAACCGGCATGGCGGCCAGATTTTGCGCCGTCCCGATATGGCCCACCATCATGAAAATCTTGTCCTGATTGACCAGCTTCTGCGCCGCCAGCAAGGCCTTCTTGGGGTCATAGGCCGAGTCTTCAACAATCAGTTTGAGCTTGCGGCCATTGATGCCGCCCTGCTCATTGATCTCATCGACCCGCAGCATCATGCCCAGCCGGGTCTGTTTGCCGGCACCTGCCAAGGGGCCGGACAAGTCCTGGATCGAGCCCAGGGTGATTTCAGTCTTGCGCACGCCCTGCTGGGCCATGGAATAACCGGCACTGAGGGCCAGGACGGCCAGTGCCAGGGTGAATTTGAATTTCATGGAGAGTCTCCTGTAAAACAAACACGGGTGCTGAACCCTGGGGAAGCGCGGATTTATTCGTCGTGGATTCCCGGCGCTTGGTTTGGGATGGGCTGCAAGGCGCAATTTGCAGCCAATAGCCGTAGCTATTGGCAAAAATTGCAACGCCGCAGACCGCCCAAGCCAAGTGATCGGGGGCCGCGAGGAATAAATCCGCGCTTCCCAAGCACTTTGGAGAAACTCCGATGTCCGCCCACTGCTGCAGCCACGATGCCCCTGCCGCCGACACAAGGGCCGGCAGCCCGCGTTACAGAAAAATCCTCTGGATCGCGCTGGCCGTCAACCTGATCATGTTCGGCGTGGAGACCCGTGCGGGCTTGGGTTCCGGCGCCACATCCCTGCTGGCCGACGCGATTGACTTTTTTGGCGACACGGTCAACTACGCCGTGTCCCTGGCGGTGCTGTCCATGGGGCTGGTCTGGCGCGCCCGTGCGGCCCTGCTCAAGGGCTCCGGCATGGTGGTGTTCGGCGTGTTTGTGATGGCCCGGGCCGTGTGGATGCTGACTCAGGGCGGCACCCCCGAAGCCTGGACCATGGGCGGCATCGGCCTGCTGGCCCTGCTGGCCAACACCAGCGTCGCCTTCATGCTTTACGCGTACCGCGAAGGCGATGCGGACATGCGCAGTGTCTGGCTGTGTTCGCGCAACGACGCATTGGGCAACCTGGCGGTGATGCTGGCCGCGCTCGGCGTGTTCGGCACCGGCTCGGCCTGGCCCGACCTGGCCGTGGCGGCCGTGATGGCAGGGCTGGCGATCACCAGCGGCTGGACTGTGCTCCACCAAGCGATGCAGGAGCTCAAGGCGGTGCGGCATGCGGCCCCAAAGAGTTGAATGGAGATTCGACGGACGCGGGAACTTTTTTTACTGATCGCTTATCATTAGTTTCATGCGTGTCTTGCTCCTTGCCCTGATGATCGCCCTGCTGCCTGTGCGCGGCTGGGTCGGCGATGCAATGGCGACCGGGATGGCGGCTGGTCAATTGCAGTATCAACCGGAAGCTGCAAAAAGCATAGCCTCTCACGCCCATGAAACGGGGATGCAAGCCCATTTTAACCATGAAGCGGCGGCCCAGGCGGTTACTGACTGCGCGAGCCATGCCGCGGGCGGCACATCTCACACAGCAGACACACACTGCGGTTCCTGCTCCGTCTGCCAGGCCTGCCAAACGGTAGCGCTGTCAACCATGGCGCCGGATTTGACCCCTGTTGTCCACCGGTTCACCCGGCCCCGCGCCGTGGCGCCCCAATTCGCCAGCGCCGAAGCTGCACTGGGCCAAAAACCCCCCATCTCCTGATTTCCAGGCCCGTACTGGGCCTGTACTTGCCTCCGGCACGGCCTTATCACCGTCACGCCCGGACACCGCGATTGGCCGCAATCGCCCCGCTTGTATTTCAGGAGATTTTTGTGCGTTTTATTTCAAACCCGCCCGCCCGCCTCGCCCCGTTGCTTGTGCTGGTTCTGCCCTTATGGGCAGGCGTCGCCCATGCGCAGGCGCCCACACCGCCCGCGCCGGCTGCGTTTCGCTCGGCACTTGAAGGCTACCAGCCCTACACCGACGAAAAGATCGTCCCCTGGAAAGAAGCCAACGACAACGTTGGCCGTATCGGTGGCTGGCGCGAATACGCCAAAGCGGCCCGTCAGCCGCAGGCGCCGGATGCCGCGGCCAAGCCCGACCCGCGCGCCGTGCAGGCCAAACCATGACAGGAACCGCCATGAGAACGTTTTTTCGATTGGGTGCTTTGTCCACCGCAAGCCTTGTGCTGGCAGGATGCGCCTCGGTCAATTTTGACCAGGCCGTCCAGGACACCAACGACACCACCGGCTCCTTCACCCAGGGCAAGCTCGAGCTCAGCCGCACCCAGCAGCAGGCGCAGGCGCGCAGCAAGCTGGCCAGTGAGTTGCTGAACAGGCCCTTGACCCAGGATGACGCCGTGCAACTGGCCCTGGCCAACAGCCCGGCGGTGCAGACTTTGCTCGCGCAGAGCTGGTCTGACATGGCGGCGGCCAACCAGACGGGCCGCATCGCCAACCCCGTTTTCACCTTTGAACGCATGCGTTTTGCCGACGAGCTTGAGCTCGGGCGCCTGTTGTCATTCGGTCTGCTGGACCTGCTGACACTGCCCAGGCGCCTGGAGATTTCGCGCGGCCAGACCGCGCAGGCGAAAGTGCAGCTCAGCGCCAGTGTCGTCGAGCAGGTCACCCAGGTGCGCCAGGCCTGGGTGCGCGCGGTGGCGGCGCAGCAGACCCTTGAATACGCCGTGCAGGTCAACCGCACCGCGCAGGCGGGTGCCGAGCTGGCCAAACGCATGCAGCAAGTCGGCAATTTCAACAAGCTGCAGCGGGCACGGCAGCAGTCTTTTTATGCCGATGCCGCGGCCCAGCTGGCGTCCAGCCAGCACGCGACCACCGCTGCCCGCGAGGAGTTGATTCGCCTTCTGGGCCTGACGGACGAGCAGGCGACGCAGTTGAAGCTTCCGGAACGGCTGCCCGACCTGCCCAAGGCACCCCGGCCGGCGGGCGTTGTCAACGCCAATGCCATGCAGCAGCGCCTGGATGTGCAGATGGCACGCAGCCAGCTCGACCTCGCGGGGAAATCCCAGGGTTTGAACCTGCTCAACAGCCTGGTTGATGTGGAACTGGGGCTGCGCCGCGACACCGTGTTCGACAACACCCACGGCACCAGCACGCCGCGCAGGGGGTTTGAGCTGGGCATTCGCCTGCCGATCTTCGACTGGGGATCGGGGCAGCGCGACGCCATGAACGCGCAATCGCTGGCAGCAGCCACCCGGTATGAAAGCACGGTGCGCAGTGCATCGTCGCAGTTGCGCGAAAGCTATTCGGCTTACCGCACGGCCTACGACGTGGCCAGGCATTACCGCGACGAGATCGTGCCCCTGCGTAAAACCATGGCCGAAGAAAACGTGCTCCGCTACAACGGCATGCTGATCGGCGTGTTCGAACTGCTGGCCGACACCCGCGACCAGATTTCCAGCGTGACGGCGGCCATCAATGCCTACCAGCAGTTCTGGCTGGCCGACGCAGCGCTGGCCGCCTCGATGACCGGCAAACCGACGTCCATGGGCGCCATGCCGATGGCTGGCGCCGCCGCCGCCGAAGCCGGCCACTGAGACACCGCATCAACGAACCCACAAAATCCTCATGACAAACAGAAGAAATTTTCTCGCAGGTGCCGGTGCAATTACCACGGCGGTCGCAGCCGCCGCCGTCAGCAAGGTCGCC
Organism: Polaromonas sp.; assembly: GCA_030655515.1. Lineage (GTDB taxonomy): Bacteria > Pseudomonadota > Gammaproteobacteria > Burkholderiales > Burkholderiaceae_C > Polaromonas. The sequence goes on from JAURVI010000044.1 coordinate 7,871, forward strand.
ATGGCCGCCCTGCCCGAGCCCGTGCTCCAGACCAAACCCGACACCATGCCCCCGCTGACGCCGACCACGGGCCGGCCGTATAACCCGGTGGTGACGCTCAACGGCTGGACGCTTCCCTGGCGCATGAACAAGGGCGTCAAGGAATTCCACCTGGTGGCCGAACCCGTGGTGCGCGAAATGGCCCCGGGCTTCAAGGCCCACCTGTGGGGTTACAACGGCCAGTCGCCCGGGCCGACGATCGAGGTGGTCGAAGGAGACCGCGTTCGCATCTTCGTGACCAACAAGCTGCCTGAGCACACCAGCATCCACTGGCATGGGCAGCGCCTTCCCAACGGCATGGATGGCGTGGGCGGCCTGACACAAAAAGCCATCGATCCCGGCAAAACCTTTGTCTACGAGTTTGTGGCCAGGCGCCCCGGCACCTTCATGTACCACCCGCATGCCGATGAAATGACGCAGATGGCGATGGGCATGATGGGTTTCTGGATTACCCACCCGAAAGCCAAACACCCGCTGATCGACGAGGTGGACCGCGACTTTGTGTTCCTGCTCAACGCCTACGACATCGACCCGGGCGCCTACACGCCGAAGATCATGACCATGACCGACTTCAACCTGTGGAGCTGGAACAGCCGGATCTTCCCCGGCATCGACCCGCTGGTGGTGCGCAAGAACGACAAGGTGCGCATCCGCATCGGCAACCTGACCATGACCAACCACCCGATGCACCTGCACGGGCATGAATTCCTGGTGACCGGCACCGACGGCGGCCCGACGCCGAAATCGACCCGCTGGTACGAGGTCACCACCGATGTGGCCGTGGGCCAGATGCGGCAGATCGAATTTCTGGCCGATGAGGAAGGTGACTGGGCCTTCCATTGCCACAAGAGCCACCACACCATGAACGCCATGGGCCACGACGTGCCCACGATGATTGGCGTGGACCACCGTGGCGTCGCCAAGCAAATCACCAACCTGATCCCGGACTACATGGTGATGGGCGAGCGCGGCATGGCCGACATGGCCGAGATGGAAATGCCCTTGCCCGACAACACGGTGCCCATGATGACGGGTCAGGGTCCGTTCGGGTCGGTCGAAATGGGCGGCATGTTCTCCGTCGTCAAGGTACGCAAGCACCAGAAACCCGGGGACTATAAAGACCCGGGCTGGTACAAGCATCCGGCCGGTGAGGTGGCCTATGAATGGGCAGGTTCGCTGCCCAATCCTGCACGCTTCGCCTCGGAGGGCGGCCAGTCCATGCCGGTTCAAAACATGCCCATGAAAGAAGTCGAAGTTCAGGTCCGCAAGCCCTCCATGGGCAATATGAAGCATTGATCCATTTTTTTTAACCCCACCCCTTGAAAGGTATTTAATGAAATCACGAAACATCCTGCTTGCAATTCCTGCCGCCTTGCTCGCCATGACCGCCATGGCGGCTGGCAACCACGCTGGCGGTCATGACGGCGTCGCCGAGATCGGCAAGCCCGGCGTCGCATCCCAGGTCACGCGCACAGTGATTGTCGACATGACCGACGATATGCGCTTTCACTCCTCGAAAATCGCCGTCAAGCAGGGTGAAACCATCCGCTTCGTCGCCAAGAACTCCGGCAAGGTCAAGCACGAAATGGTGCTGGGCACCCTGAAAGAGCTCAAGGAACACGACGAGGTGATGAAGAAAAACCCGGAGATGGAACACGCCGACGACAACATGGTCACGGTCGCGCCGGGCAAAAGCGGCGAGATCATCTGGCAATTCACCAAAGCCGGCAAGGTTGACTTCGCCTGTCTGCAGCCCGGCCACTATGACGCGGGCATGAAGGGCCTGGTGACTGTGGCGGCGAGCAGCAAAATTCCGGTCCAGGGAGATGGCCATGCCGATCACAAGCATTGAGGTTTTTTCCCGTCGGTCGGCGCTGCGGTTGCCGCTGGCCATCGTCGGGGCCGCGGTTCTCGGTCAACCATTGCGAGCGCTGGCTCGCAGCGACAAAAACCAGATCACGGTCTGGAAAGACCCCAACTGCGGCTGCTGCAAGGACTGGATCAAGCACCTGGAGGCCAGCGGCTTTCAGGTGCAGGTCCACGACGCCGGCAACACAGCAGCCAGAACCCGGCTGGGCGTGCCCGAAAAACTCGGCTCGTGCCACACCGCGCTGGTCGGCGGCTATGCCGTCGAAGGGCATGTTCCCGCCCGCGAAATCCGCCGTCTCCTGAAGGAACGTCCACAAGCCATCGGCCTGGCCGTTCCCGGCATGCCGGTCGGCACACCGGGCATGGATGGGCCAGTCTATGGCGGGCGCAAAGACCCGTATGACGTGCTGCTCATTCGCCGTGATGGCAGCGCGCCTGTTTATCAAAGCTACCACCGCGCCTGACAGGACTACCCATGAAACACTTCACGACTCTTATCACCGCACTCCTGGCTTCTGCCGCTTTTGCACAGACGGCATTGCCCCTGACCGACGCAGAAGTCCGCAAGGTCGACAAAGACAACGGCAAGATCACCCTCAAGCATGGCGAGATCAAAAACCTCGACATGCCGCCCATGAGCATGGTGTTTCAGGTCAAGTATCCTGCACTGCTGGACAAGGTCAAGGCGGGAGACAAGATCAGTTTTACTGTCGACAAAATCAACGGCGCATTCACCGTTCTTTCGATAGAGCCACGTCCATAACCGATGCCATAGCCCCGCACCCATTTTGATGGACTGCGGGCTTTTTCACGACCGGAAAAGCTTGCTGCAGCGGCCGGCGGCTCGTGCTATGGTTCGCGCATGCCAAAAACCATACGCTACACCCTGCTGTCGTTGCGCGACCTGGCCGTCTCTGCCGGGCCGTTTTTACTGCTGGCGGTGGGCTTGCTGGTGCTGGCCTATGCGTGGCTGGACCCGAACCCGCCCAAGCGCGTCACCTTGGCCACCGGCCCGGCGCAAAGCGCTTACGAGGAGTTTGGCAAGCGCTACGCCCGACTTCTTGCGAAAGACGGCATCGAAGTTGTGTTGCTGCCCTCCGAAGGGTCGGCCGCCAATTTGCAGTTGCTGCGCGAGGGCAAGGCCGATCTTGGATTTGTGCAGGGCGGCACCAGCGAAGCAGGCACAGGCAACGACGAGCAACTGGAATCGCTGGGCAGCCTTTTCGTGGAACCGGTGTGGCTGTTTTACCGCGAAGACGCTGCGCGCAAGGTCGCGTCGGAGGCCAACGTGCGCAGCGCAACGCCGGAGGCTCGCGATGCGGCAGGCGTGGGGGCCACCCTCAGCACCCTGACGCAACTGCAGGGCCTGCGCGTCAACGTCGGCACACCCGGCAGCGGCGTCCCCAACCTGATGGGCAAGCTGCTGGAGAGCAACCGCATCGAAACCAGCGTCCTGAAAATCTCCCAGCTCGAGCAGACGCCGGCCACCGTCGCCTTTCTGGCCGGCGAGCTGGACGCCATTGTTTTTGCCTCGGCCCCCGAGTCATTGATGGTGCAGATGCTGCTGCAGACGCCGGGCGTCAAGCTGATGGACTTTGCGCAAAGCGAAGCCTACTCGCGCCGCTTTGCGTTCTTGAGCCCGGTCGTGCTGCCGCGCGGCGTGGTGGACCTGGCGGCCAATATTCCGCCGCAAGACGTTCGCCTGGTGGCGCCCACCACCACGCTGCTGACGCGAACCGGCACCCACCCGGCGCTGCTGCAACTGTTTGCGCTGGCCGGCAACGAGATTCACGGCAGCGCCGGCTGGTTCAAGCGGGCGCGCGAATACCCCAACGTCAAAAACAACGAGCTGCCGGTCGCCAAAGAAGCCGAGCGCAGCATCCAGGCCGGTGCGCCACTGCTGCAGCGCTACCTGCCCTTCTGGGTCGCCAACCTGGTCGAACGCATGTGGCTGGTGATGGGCATCATCATCGCGGTGCTGCTGCCGCTGTCGCGCATCGTGCCGCCGCTCTATGAGTTTCGCGTCCGCTCGCGCATCTTCAGGTGGTACGGCCAGCTCAGGGACATCGAGCACCGCATTGAAAGCACCGGCGACAACAGCGCGCTGCTCGAAGAGCTCAACAGCCTGGAGAACCGCGCCGAGAAAATCAGCGTGCCGCTGTCTTACACCGACGAGCTGTATGCGCTGCGCAGCAATATTCATCTGGTGCGCAAGAAGCTGCAAAGGCTGTAGCGGGAACAGCCTCCGGAGAACTTCTACCAATTCATTTTTCGGGCGAATCGCGCGCGCGCTGCGCGCGGCCTTGTCACAGCGGCGTGAACATCGGCACCATCGCGCCGCTGTCGCTGGGTTTCATCACCACCTTCACCCGGTCGCCGATGCGGATCGCGTCCAGGTCGCAATCGACAATGTTGGTCATCATCGTCACGCCGTCGTCCAGCCGCACATAGGCGATGGCGTAGGGTACCGGCCCGACGCGGCGGCTCACGCTGAAGGTGTATATCGTGCCGATGCCGGCCGACTCTTTCCACTCGGTCTTGTCGCTCATGCAGAACGGGCATTGGGGCCGCGGGTACCAGTGCGGCTTGTTGCACGCGCTGCAGTGCTTGATCAGAAGTTTGCCGGCATGGGTGCCGGCCCAGAAGGCTTCGTTGTCGGGGTAAATCTGCGGCGCGGGAATTTGGCGCACTTGCGTGGGGGTACTCATGGTCTCAAGCCCTTTCCAGAATCAGGGTGGCGCTTCCGTGGCGTGAACCGAGCAAACCACCGGTGCCTTGCGCCAGCGCAAGACCACAATTTTTAACCTGCACCGCCGGGTGCGCTTCGCCGCGCAACTGCCGCACCGCCTCGATCACCTTGGTGATGCCGCCGCGATTGGCCGGGTGGTTGTTGCAAAGCCCCCCGCCGTCGGTGTTGAAGGGCAGCTTGCCGACACCCGAGATCAGGTTCCCATCGGACACGAATTTTCCGCCCTCGCCTTTTTTGCAAAAGCCCAGGTCTTCGAGCTGCATCAGCACCGTGATGGTGAAGCTGTCGTAGATCGACACATATTGAATATCCGCCGGTGTGACGCCCGCCTCGGCGAATGCGCGTGGACCGGACCAGGCTGCGCCGGAGTAGGACAGGTCGATGTTGCCGCTTTCCTGCCCCTTGATGGCTTCCCCCGCGCCCAGCACGTTGATCACCGGGCGCTTCAGGGAACGGGCGATCTCGGGCCGGGTCACGACCAGGGCGCCGCCGCCATCGCTCACCACGCAGCAATCGAGTTTGCGCAAGGGGTCGGAGATCAGCGGCGAGTTGACCACGTCTTCCACCGTGACGACATCGCGCAGCATGGCATGCGGGTTGTGCTGCGCATGGTGCGATGCCGCGACCTTGATCCACGCCAGTTGCTCGGCGGTGGTGCCCCAGTCATGCATGTGGCGCTGGGCCACCATGGCGTACATGTTGACCGTGACCGGCCCGAACGGCGCCTCGAACGGCACGTCCGGCACGTTCGGGCCCCAGTTGCGCGGCTGCGTGCCGCTGGACGCTTCCGAACGCGGCCGCCCGGCCAGCGTGATCAGCGCGACGTTGCATTTGCCCGCCATGATGGCTTGCGCCGCATGCGCCACATGGATCAGGTAGGACGAGCCGCCGGTTTCGGTCGAGTCGATATGGCGCGGGTGCAGGCCAATGTAGTCGGCCATGCTGAGCATGCCCAGCCCCGGCGCGTCACCGGCGCAAAAATAGCCGTCCACGTCCTGCAGCGAAAGGCCTGCGTCCTCCAGGGCGCCGCGCGCGCACTCGGCATGCAACTGGGCCACGGTCTTGTCGGGTGCCTTGCGTGTCGGGTGCTCGAAGGCACCCGCGATGCAGGCTTGTTGTTTGATGCTCATGGTTCGTTGATGTCATGAAAAATGATGGGGCGTTCATTTTCGGTGCAACGCACCCCGTGCGCGGTCTCGTGCGTGACACGGCGCAAGCGCCATGGATTGTCGAGCCGCAATTTAAAAACTTGTCCGATGGTCCTGCGTGTTGCCGCAGGAGCGCCTGCTTGTGACGGCCTGAACTTGCCGGCACAAACTCAAAGGCCCAGCGCCTTCCAGCCGTCAAGGCCGAGTTTTTCCAGCGTCTGGATGTTCTGCTCAAAAATCGCTTCGGCTTCAGGAAAAGCCGCCACCGCACGTGCCACACTTTCCTCGCGCAACAAGTGCAATATCGCAAACGGCGCACGGTTGCTGTAGTTGCTGATGTCGTCCGGTTCGGTGCCCTCGAACTGAAACCGCGGGTGAAAGCTTGCAAGCTGCACCACGCCTTCCAGCCCGTGCTCGTCCACCACGCCTTCGGCCAGTTCGGTGAAGTCGTTGAAGTCGAGAAAGTCCGGAAACAGCGTCGGGTGAATCAGCAGCGTGGTGTCGACTTCTTCGGCAGGCGTGACCACCAGCAGGTCCAGCTCGCGGTCCAACTCTTCGAGCAGGTCGTCGGCATGGCGCGCATGGCTGACGACCAGGCGCACCTGGTTCTTCACGTAAACCGCTTTGGCGAACGGGCACAGGTTCAGGCCGATCACGGCTTTTTCGAGCCAGTGACGCGTTTGAGTCAGGACTTCGTCGTCGGTCATAAGCATCTCCAGGAAGCTACACGCAATGAGCGATCGCGAGAATTCTTCAGCCCAGCAGGGGCCGCGGAACCGGCTTCGCCGGGCCGCAGGCGCAGCGCCCCCTCGGGGGGCAGCGCATTACACGAAGTGAAAAGCGTGGGGGCACTAGTGCAAAGCCTTGAAACGCACGCGCTTGGGTTTGGCGCCCTCTTCGCCCAGGCGTTTTTTCTTGTCGGCTTCGTATTCCTGGTAGTTGCCGTTGAAGAAAGTCCACTGGCTGTCGCCCTCGGCCGCCAGAATGTGCGTGGCAATGCGGTCCAGGAACCAGCGGTCGTGGCTGATCACCAGCACCGAACCGGCGAATTCGAGCAGCGCGTCTTCCAGCGCGCGCAGGGTTTCCACGTCGAGGTCGTTCGACGGCTCGTCGAGCATCAGCACGTTGCCGCCAGCGATCAGGGTTTTGGCCAGGTGCAGACGCCCGCGCTCGCCGCCCGAGAGCATGCCCACGCGTTTTTGCTGGTCGGCGCCGTTGAAGTTGAAGCGGCCGGCATAGGCGCGACTGGGCATGGTGAACTTGCCGACGGTCAGCATGTCGAGCCCGCCAGAGATGTCTTCCCAGACGGTTTTTTCGTTGGCAAGGTCATCGCGGTGCTGGTCGACGAACGCCATGCGGGCCGTCTTGCCGATGACCACTTCACCGCTATCGGGCTTTTCTTTGCCCGAAATCAGCTTGAACAGCGTGGACTTGCCGGCGCCGTTGGGGCCGATGATGCCGACGATGGCACCGGCCGGTACCTGGAAGCTCAGGTTGTCGATCAGCAGGCGGTCGCCGAAGGACTTGCTGACGCCTTTGAACTCGATGACCTCATTGCCCAGGCGCTCGGCCACGGGAATGAAAATCTCCTGGGTTTCGTTGCGCTGCTGGTATTCAAAATCGGACAGTTCTTCAAAACGCGCCAGACGCGATTTGCTTTTCGCCTGGCGCGCTTTCGGGTTCTGGCGTGACCATTCGAGCTCCTTCTTCAGGGCCTTGGCGCGGGCTTCTTCGCCTTTTTGCTCCTGCGCCAGACGTTCGCCTTTTTGATCCAGCCAACTGCTGTAGTTGCCCTTCCACGGAATGCCGCGGCCGCGGTCCAGCTCCAGAATCCACTCGGCCGCATTGTCCAGGAAGTAGCGGTCGTGGGTGATGGCCACCACGGTGCCGGGGAAACGCTGCAAAAACTGCTCCAGCCAGTCCACCGATTCGGCGTCCAGGTGGTTGGTCGGCTCGTCGAGCAGCAGCATGTCGGGCTTGGACAGCAGCAGGCTGCACAAGGCCACGCGGCGCTTCTCGCCACCCGACAGAACGCCGATCTTGGCGTCCCAGGGCGGCAGGCGCAGCGCGTCGGCGGCGATCTCCATCTGGTGCTCGGAATCGGTGCCGGTCGTCGCGATGATGGCTTCCAGTCTGGCCTGCTCGGCGGCCAGCGCATCAAAGTCGGCGTCGGGCTCGCCGTAGGCGGTGTACACCGCTTCGAGCTGGGCCTTGGCGGCAAACGCCGCGCCCATGCCGGCCTCGACACTCTCGCGCACGGTGTGCTCGGGATTGAGCTGGGGCTCCTGCGGCAGATAGCCGATGTTCAGGCCCGGCATCGGCGTGGCTTCGCCTTCGAACTCTTTGTCCAGGCCGGCCATGATCTTGAGCAGCGTGGACTTGCCCGAGCCGTTGGTGCCCAGCACACCGATCTTGGCGCCGGGGAAAAAACTGAGTGAAACGTCTTTGAGAATATGACGCTTGGGCGGCACGATCTTGCCGACATGGTTCATGGTGAATACGTACTGAGCCATCAGGATATAACTTAAAAAAAAGAAAAAACAACGCAAAAGAAACGGCCCGCATGCCGCCTGTGAGCAGGCGTCTTGCAGGTTTCCTTGCAGACTAAACACACACCGTAGCTGGGGGGTCCGGCACCTCAAATCAAGGCGCTTTTCTGGTGTGAATACCTGGATTATCGTTCCATGCGACAATGCCCAGGTTGCTGGCTCCAGTTGCCTGCAATATTTAGGCACACCTTCGGTGACAGTTTGGGTGCCCAGCCTGACTTTGTTCCCCATCTGCCTTTCACTGGCGGAGGCTTTCAACAGCTCCCGACAGGCCGATCTTCAGCGCCCCAGCGGTGCATTACCAATGACTTTTGAAAATCTGAATCTGGCCCCGGCCATTCTTAAAGCCGTGCTTGAGCAAGGCTACGACACACCCACCCCCATCCAGGCCCAGGCGATTCCCGCCGTGCTGGCCGGCGGCGACCTGCTCGGCGGCGCCCAGACCGGCACCGGCAAAACGGCGGCCTTCGTGCTGCCCATGCTGCAGCGCCTGTCTTCCGAGCCAGCCCTGAAAAACAAGCGCGGCGTCAACGCCGTGCGCGCCCTCATCATGACGCCCACGCGCGAACTGGCCGCCCAGGTCGAGGAAAGCGTGCGCGTTTACGGCAAATACCTCGAACTGAGCTCCATGGCGATGTTCGGCGGTGTCGGCATGGGCGCGCAAATCGACAAACTGCGCCGCGGCGTCGATATTCTGGTCGCCACCCCCGGCCGCCTGCTCGATCACGCCAGCCAGGGCACACTGGACTTGGGCCAGGTACAAATCCTGGTGCTCGACGAAGCCGACCGCATGCTCGACATGGGCTTCATCCACGACATCAAGAAAGTGCTGGCCCTGGTGCCCAAGCAGAAGCAGTCGCTGCTGTTCAGCGCGACCTTCAGCGATGAAATCCGCGAGCTGGCCAACGGCCTGCTGAAAAATCCGCAAAGCATCCAGGTCACGCCGCGCAACACCACGGTGCAGCGCATCACGCAGACGATTCACCCCGTCGGCCGCAGCAAGAAGAAAGCGCTGCTCACGCACATCATCAACGAGCACAACTGGAGCCAGGTGCTGGTGTTCACCCGCACCAAGTTCGGCGCCAATAATGTGGCCGAGCACCTGACGAAAAACGGCATCCCCGCGATGGCGCTGCATGGCAACAAGAGCCAGACCGCCCGTACCCAGGCCCTGCAGGACTTCAAGAGCGGCAGCATACGCGCGCTGGTGGCCACCGACATCGCCGCCCGCGGCATCGACATCGATGAGCTGCCACACGTCGTGAACTACGAAATCCCCAACGTCAGCGAAGACTATGTGCATCGCATCGGCCGCACCGGCCGCGCCGGCAACAGCGGCGAGGCCGTGAGTCTGGTGTGCCTGGACGAAGAAGGCTTCATGCAGGACATCGAGCGCTTCACCAAGCAGAACATCGAAAAAGTCATCGTGCCCGGTTTTGAAGCCGAGCCCGGCGAAAAAGCCGAGCCGCTGGCCATGGGCCGCCAGACCATCTGGGGCGGCCTGGGCAAACCGCCCAGTCGCGACGTGATGCAGGCCGCGGCCAAGGCCGCGCGCAGCGAAATGATGACACGCGTGCGTGAGAACAAACCTCAGTCAGGCCGTGGCGCCGGCAATGCAGGCGGCGGTGGCGGCAATGGAAGAGGCCGCAACGGCGGTGGCGGGCGCAGCCAGCCCCAGGGCGGCCAGCCGCGCCAGAACTCGGACTACTCGCAAGGCGGCCGGCCGGCACAACAGCAAGCGCGCAACCCCAATGCACAGGCACCAAGACACCGCGACCCCGAGGAACGCGGTGACGCACAACCCACCAGCCATGTCTCCTCAGGGTTCCCCTCATCGGGCCAGCCCACGGGCGGCAACCGCGGCAGCTTCCGCGGCGGTCGGCCAGCCGGCGGCGGACGATCCGGTGGCCCGGGTGGCCGGAGCAACGGGTCGGGCCGCTCCGGCAATTCTGGCTCGTTTACGGGCCGATAGCAGGCCCCCACGCCCGCTCACGGCGTGTTGTGGCCCTCTGGCCGGGCTTGCTTGGGGCGGCCCGGCGGCTGCGCGCCAAAACCCGGAGAATGGGCCTGGACGGCGGCACACCGACACTGGCCGCAAACGCGTCCGTCAACCCTGCACGAACAGCGTCACCAGCGGGTCCGGTCCGATCTGGCGGCTCCAGTGGCCGTGCATTGCCGGGTCAAAACTGGCGCCCGGCGGCAGCAGGTCCGCCGAATAAAAATGCTCGCCGGGTTTGAACACCCGCGACACGCCCCCCTGCAGACCGATTTCCATCTGGCCGCCGAGAATGAAGACCCACTGCGGCGTCACCGTGCAGTGAAACTGGCTGCGAAACCCCACCGGGCTGTGGCGCAACCGGTAGCCCGAGGAGGGAAGCAGCGGCGACAGCAAGGCTTGCGGCGAGCCTTCGGTCAGCGTGATCGGCTCGTCGCGGAATTTGGCGCGGCCGTCGGCGCCGGTGTAGAGAATGACTTTGGTGACATGAGGCATGGGCATTCCGGAAGAAGATTGAAAAAGCGGTGGGTTCAGGGCGGCGGCGTCTGGTCATTGGGTCGGCCACCCCCTCGAGGCTTTGTGCATTGTCTCCCATGCCTGCGGCTTGCAGCGTGCCAAGCCGGCTGACCGGTAGCGGGCATGCGGTGGCCTTCTTTAGGCCGCGCCCGTTTCGCGCCCCACTGCAATAGCTATTGAAAACATAGCTGCTTACGCTCATATCTGCTGGGTTCGCGCCCATTCATCTGTAAAATACACAAAAAAAAAGGAATCCCCAATGACCCCGGAACAAACCCTTGCGCAATGGATTGAGCAGCGCAACACCGTCGTCGAGCGCATGCTGGCCGGCGGTGGCAAGCCGGGCCTGGCCCGCCCCGAGATGGTGGCCGGCAAAACCGGACTGGAAATATTGCAGGCCATGCTGGCCGGCACCCTGCCCTTCTCGCCCATTGCCGAGACACTGGATTTCTCGCTGATCGAGGTCGAACCCGGCAAAGCCGTCTTCCAGGGCACCCCACAGCTCAGACACTACAACCCGCTGGGCAGCGTGCATGGCGGCTGGTATGCGACGCTGCTGGACTCTGCGCTGGCCTGCGCCATACACACCATGCTGCCGGCGGGCCGTGCCCACACAACGGCCGAGCTCGGTGTCAACATCGTGCGTGCAGCCTCACACACAACCGGCCCGCTGCGCGCCATCGGCACCGTCATTCACTGCGGCAGACAACTGGCCACCGCCGAGGCCCGCATCGTCGGACCCGACGGCAAGCTCTACGCCCATGCCACAACGACTTGTCTGGTGTTTGAAACGCCGAAGCCGGGGTAGATTGGCGAAGCGCGGTCATATATGGACTCCCCCACAACGGCAAGAAACTGACCGATAGATCGGCTTTTGGGGAAGCGCCTGCAGTCGTCTATCCGGCATCTGTTGTAGGCTCTGTTGTGACCCGTACCGACATGGAATCTGCGTCACCGATGCGCCAGTCGTCACAAGCGGCAGGCAAGCTGAAGGAAGAGTTATCGGCGTCTGTCGATGTGGGGTGAACCCGGTTGGCATGAGGGTCTGAAAACAAAAAAGCCCCGATTTACGGGGCTTTTAGGGTGATTACCAGACTTCTTGGGAAGTCTTAGAACCTACTCTCTTGGCGGAAACGGAGGGATTCGAACCCTCGATGAGGCTCTACACCCCATACTCCCTTAGCAGGGGAGCACCTTCGGCCACTCGGTCACGTTTCCTGATTTCTGGCTGAGCGCGGATTATCGCACGACTCGGGCGTTTGTCGAGCAATCCGGGGTTCAGGCAGTCGGCTGGTCCAGGTCAAAGGCTTTGTGCAGTGCGCGCACGGCGAGCTCCATGTATTTTTCGTCGATCACGACCGAGGTCTTGATTTCGCTGGTGGAGATCATCTGAATGTTGATGCCCTCTTCGCTCAGGCAGCGGAACATCTTGCTGGCAATACCGACATGGCTGCGCATGCCGATGCCGACGATGCTGACCTTGCAGATTTTCGCGTCGCCGGTGATTTCCTGCGCGCCCAATGCGGGCAAGACCTTGGCCTTGAGCAGGTCCATGGCTTTGGCGTAGTCGTTGCGATGCACGGTGAAGCTGAAGTCGGTCAGGCCGCCCTTGCTGATGTTCTGGATGATCACATCGACTTCGATGTTGGCGTCGGCGACAGCGCCGAGAATCTGGTACGCAATGCCCGGGGTGTCCGGCACACCGAGTATGGAGATTTTGGCTTCGTCGCGGTTGAATGCGATGCCCGATACGATGGCTTGTTCCATTTGTTCGTCTTCCTCAAAACTGATCAGGGTGCCGGACTTGGCCTCTTCGTCGATGTTGATATCCCAGGGCGTGAAGCTGGAGAGCACACGCAGCGGCACCTTGTACTTGCCGGCAAACTCGACCGAGCGAATCTGCAGCACCTTGGAGCCCAGGGAAGCCATCTCCAGCATCTCTTCAAAGCTCACGGTGTGCAGGCGGCGCGCTTCGGGCACCACGCGCGGGTCGGTCGTGTAAACGCCGTCCACGTCGGTGTAGATCAGGCACTCGTGCGCCTTCAGCGCGGCCGCAACCGCCACCGCGGAGGTGTCCGAGCCGCCGCGGCCCAGCGTGGTGATGTTGCCGGCCTCGTCCACGCCTTGAAAGCCGGTGATGATGACGACCTTGCCGGCGTTAAGGTCGGCGCGCACCTTCTGGTCGTCAATCGACTCGATGCGGGCCTTGGTGTAGGCATTGTTGGTTTTGATGGTGACCTGCCAGCCGGCATAACTGACCGCCTGCATGCCTTCGGCCAGCAATGCAATGGCCAGCAGCGCGCTGGAGGCCTGCTCGCCGGTAGCCGCCAGCGCGTCCAGTTCACGGTTGCAGGCGTCACCGGGTCGGGCAGGAGCGAGTTCTTTGGCCAGACTCAGCAGGCGGTTGGTTTCGCCGCTCATGGCACTGGGAACCACCACCATCTGATGGCCGGCCCGCGCCCACTTGGCGACGCGTTTGGCGACATGGCGAATGCGCTCGGTCGAGCCCATCGACGTGCCGCCGTATTTATGAACGATCAAAGCCATGGCGTGATGTCAATCAGGGGTTGGGTTGCGAACTTTTGCTTTTTTTTTTGCGCGGAATTGCTGTCAAAAACGCCGCATCAGCAGGCACGGACCACCCGCAAACTTTTTAATTATACCGAGGAGAACCCGCTAAAAAGCGTAGTGCAAAACGTCGCCGGACCGCGTGACATGGCCTGCCCCCACCTTCAGGTCAATCCGGTGGCCGCGCGTGGTGCAGGCCGCAATCTGCGCCAGCAACTGATCGAGTTGCGCCGCGCTCGGCGTGGCCTGATGGGCATCCCGCAGCCAGTGGCGCAACGCGTTGGCTTGCCGCGCTTTCGACAGCCCCTGCAAGGCCTTGATCGCGGGCGGAATGCCCAGTACCTTGAGGTCTTCGCGAGCCACCTCCAGCAGCACCGCCTGCGCCTGCGCGGCATGGTGGGCACTGCGCGCAAAGGTGGCGCGGAACTGCGGAAACGCCTGCGCGAGCACCGGCAACAGGCGCGCCCGAATGCGGTTGCGAGTGTAGCGCTCATCGGTGTTGGTCGGGTCATCGACAAAGGCGACACGCTGCCCCAACACCCATTCGCGCAAAGCAGGCGCCGGGATTTGCAGCAACGGCCGGTAAAACACCACCCCATCGCGCTCAAACTGTGCCGGCATGGCCGAAAGCCCCGGCAAACCAGCGCCACGGCTGAGCGCCAGCAACAGCGTTTCAACCTGGTCATCCGCATGCTGGCCCAGCAGTACAGCGCTCAAGGTCTGCTGCTTTGCTGCGCCCGCCAGCGCCGCGTAGCGCGCCCGCCGCGCCGCATCTTCAGGGCTCTCTCCTGGCGCAGGGCCGGCATCGACATGCACCACGTGCAGCGGCACCGACAAGCGAGAACATACCGACTCGCAGACGCGCACAAAATCGGCGGCGGCGGCCTGAAGCCCGTGGTGAATGTGAATCGCCTGAACCTGGCCGGGCCAGCGCTGCACAGCGGCCAGCAGCAAGGCGGTGGAGTCGGCGCCGCCGCTGTAGGCCACGCCGAGCGGCGCAGTGGGGGAAATCGAGGCCAGCGCGGCCAGCGCCGGGTTGGGAAGGTCGAGGTCGAAACCGGCTCCGGAGGCGGCCTGCGGCTTATTTGGCGTCGGCTTTGGTGTCGGTGTAGCGGCCATAACTTTGCAGGCGCTCGTAGCGGCGGTCCAGTAATTCCTTGACCTTCAAATCGCTGACCTGGCGAAACGCGTCGTTCAGCGCGCGCTTCAAAAAAGCCGCCATCTGTTTGTGGTCGCGGTGCGCGCCGCCCACCGGTTCGTTGACGATTTTGTCGATCACGCCCAGCGCCTTGAGCCGGTGCGCGGTGATGCCCAGGGCTTCGGCCGCCTCCTGCGCTTTGTCCGAGGTTTTCCAGAGAATGGAGGCGCAGCCTTCGGGGCTGATCACCGAGTAAATGGAGTACTGAAGCATCACGACCTGATCCGCCACCGAGATGGCCAGCGCGCCGCCGGAGCCGCCTTCGCCGATGATGGTGGTGATGATGGGCACTTCGAGCTGCGCCATCTCGAAAATGTTGCGGCCAATGGCTTCCGACTGGCCGCGCTCCTCGGCATCTATGCCGGGATAGGCGCCAGGCGTGTCGACAAAGGTGAACACCGGCAGCTTGAACTTTTCGGCGGTTTTCATCAGGCGCAAGGCCTTGCGGTAGCCCTCGGGCTTGCTCATGCCGAAGTTGCGCAGGCCGCGCTCTTTGGTGTCGCGCCCCTTCTGATGGCCCAGCACCATGCAGGCCGTGCCGTTGAAGCGGGCCAGGCCGCCGACGATGCTCAGATCGTCGGAGAAATGACGGTCGCCGTGCAGTTCCACAAAATCGGTGAAGAGCTCGCCCACATAGTCCAGCGTGTAGGGCCGCTCGGGGTGGCGCGCGATCTTGGTGATCTGCCACGGCGTCAGGTCGCTGTAAATGTCTTTGGTGAGCTGCTGGCTTTTTTTCGCGAGCTGGTCGATTTCTTCGGAGATATCGACGGCGGACTCGGTTTGCACGTAACGCAGCTCTTCAATTTTCCCTTCAAGCTCCGCAATCGGCTGCTCGAAATCGAGAAAGGTCTTTTTGGCCATGGTCTGCTCCTCAGGCTTAAACTCGAACTTGCTCAGTACCCAGAACCGGCAAGGGGTCCAGCGAGCGCCAAATATACCAAGTTGCAACGCTGCAATATGGCGCCCAGGCGGCGGCCACCTCGCGTGCGTCGCTGCGGCTGACCGATTCGCCGGAAAAATAGCTCTGGCTGATGCCGTTGAGCAGGCCGACGTCGTCCAGCGGCAGCACGTTGGGGCGCATCAGATAGAAAATCAGGAACATCTCGGCCGTCCAGCGGCCAATGCCGCGAATGGCCACCAGTTCGGCAATGATGGCCTCGTCGTCCATCGACTCCCAGTCCTTGACATGCACGGTACCGGCGTCGAAATGGATCGCCAGATCGACCAGGTATTCGACCTTGCGCGCGCTCAGGCCGGCCGCGCGCATGTCGTCCACCTTGAGCTTGAGCACGTTGCCGGGCGTCATTTTTTTCGGCAGCGCATCAAAACGGTGCCAGACCGTCTGCGCCGCCTTCACGGAAATCTGCTGGCCCACAATGCTGCGTGCCAGCGTGCTGAAGGCGTCCCCGCGCGACTGCAGGCAGGCGTCGCCGAACTGCGGAATCAGGCGCTTCATGACCCGGTCTTTCTTGACCAGGTGTTTGCAGGCCTCGGCCCAGTAGGCGGGAATGGTGGTCGCGACCGGTTCGCCCACGTCGGCCAGCTCGGTGCTGGCCGGGCCGCTTTTTACGATCTTCTTCATAGCCGCTCGCCACCGTTTATCAAGGGATGGAGGCCTTTTTTTCTTGGAAAATGCGTCAAGACTGGACCTCCCAGGTCGTTCCACCGGCCGCGTCCTTGAGCACGATGCCGCGCGCCAGCATATCCTGGCGGATGCGGTCGGCTTCGGCAAAGTTCTTGGCCGCCTTGGCGATGGCGCGCTGAGTGATCAACGCGTCGATGGCGGCCTCGTCAAGACCGGCGCCGGCCTGTAAAAAGGCAGCCGGATCGTTTTGCAGCAGACCCAGGCAACCTGCCAGCGCCTTGAGCAAACCCGCCAGCGCGGCCGACTTGCGTTTGTTGACCTCACCGGCCAGTTCAAACAGCACGGCCATCGCCTCGGGGGTACCGAAATCGTCGTCCATGGCTGCCTTGAAACGCGCGGCAAAGGGCTGCGCCCAGTCGATTTCTACCTGATCGGGCGGCACCAGCGCCAGTGCGGTGTACAGCCGTTTCAGCGAATTGCGCGCGTCGTCCAGGTGCGCGTCGCTGTAGTTCAGCGGGCTGCGGTAGTGGGCGCGGACGATAAAGAAGCGGACGGTTTCGGGATCGTACTTGGCAAGCACTTCCTGAATCGTGAAAAAATTGCCCAGGCTTTTGGACATCTTTTCGTTGTCGACCCGCACAAAGCCGTTGTGCATCCAGAACCTGGCCAGCGGCTTGCCGTTGGCCGCTTCGCTCTGGGCGATTTCGTTCTCGTGGTGCGGAAACTGCAAGTCAGCGCCGCCGCCGTGGATATCAAAAGTTTCGCCGAGCGTCTGGCAGCTCATGGCCGAGCACTCGATATGCCAGCCGGGCCGGCCTTTGCCGTAGCGGCTGTCCCATTTGGCGTCGTCAGGCTCGTCGGCCTTGGCCGACTTCCACAAAACAAAATCGAGCGGGTCGTCCTTGCCATCGTGTACCGCCACCCGTTCACCGGCGCGCAGCTCGTCGAGCGACTTGCCCGACAGCTTGCCGTAGCCAACAAACTTGCGCACGGCATAGTTCACATCGCCGTTTCCGGCGCGGTAGGCCAGGCCTTTTTTCTCCAGCGTCGCGATCATGCCCAGCATCTGCGGCACGTACTCGGTGGCGCGCGGCTCCAGCGTGGGCGACTCGATGCCGAGCGCGCCAATGTCGCGGTGCATCGCCACAATCATCTCGTCGGTCAGGGTCCGGATGGTGATGCCGCGCTCGACCGCGCGCTTGATGATCTTGTCGTCGATATCGGTGATGTTGCGCACGTAGGTCACGCGCAAACCGCTGATCTTCAACCAGCGCTGCACCACGTCGAACGCCATCATCATGCGGGCATGGCCGATGTGGCACAGGTCGTAAATGGTCATGCCGCACACATACATGCGTACCTGCCCGGGAACCAGGGGCGAAAAATCTTCCACGGCACGCGAGAGCGTGTTGTAAATGCGAAGGCTCATGAAATGTCTGGGTGTTCAGTCTGGCTTGATTCGCCGAAACCGGAAGGAGTCGCTGGAACTGAGGCAGGTCATCGCGTACATCAGCAAAAGAGGGAAAGCTGCTCCGAAAGGTGGGGCCATGAAAACGCAGGCGGGCAATTTAACCAAAGACAGTCTCCCAGACTATAGCGCCCCTCAGAGATACAATCGCCCAGTATATCCACCTGGTCAGAGTCCGTGCGGCAAGCCGCCACGTCAGCTTTTTCCAGGTTCGTGTTTCGTACCAGCCATCCCATGCTTTGCAGAGAAAATATGTCCAAGTCAGGTTCCCTTCCAAGCAATCCGCTGCCGGCCGCCCTGCGTTGGCTGGCTTTGGCGGCGGCCTTGCTCGTGTCGGCGGCACATGCCGACGAGTACACCGACGTGAACGACCTGGTCCGCTCCGGTCAGTTGACGCAAGCGTTGACCAAGGCCGACCAGTACCTTGCGGCGAAGCCGCGCGATCCGCAAATGCGTTTTATCAAGGGCGTGATTCAGACCGAGGCCGGCAAACCGGCCGACGCGATCAGCACCTTTATCAAGATCACCCAGGACTACCCGGAGCTGCCCGAACCCTACAACAACCTGGCCGTGTTGTACGCCGGTCAAAACCAGTTCGACAAAGCCAGGGCGGCGCTCGAGATGGCGATACGCACCAACCCAAGCTACGCCACCGCCCACGAAAATCTCGGCGACGTGTACGCCAGGCTGGCCAGCCAGGCCTACAGCAAGGCCCTGCAGCTCGACGGCGGCAACAGCGCCGTGCCGCCCAAGCTGGCATTGATCCGCACCCTCTTCACCGCCGAGGTCAAAGGCCAGAAGCAGGCACCCAGCAACCAGTCCTCCGGGCCGGTCACGGTCCAGCCACCGGCGGCACCCGTGCCGGCCAAACCTGCTGCGGCCGTGGCACCTCCCGCTCCCGCAGCTCCGGTGCCGGCTGCACCACCGGCTACCCCGGCTACGACCGCGCCTGCCCCGGCTCCCACGGTGCCGGCCGGCGCTGCTGAAAAAGAAGTTGAACGCACCGTGCGTGCCTGGGCCAGCGCCTGGGCCGCCAAAGACATGGCCGCCTACTTGGCCGCTTACGGCAAAGACTTCACCCCCCCCGGCAAGCAGTCCCGCAAAACCTGGGAAGAAGAGCGGCGCAGCCGCATCGTCGGCAAATCCCGGATCAGTGTGAAACTGAGCAACCTGTCCGTGGCCGTCAAAGGCAACACGGCCACCGCCCGGTTCAAGCAAGACTACAGCGCCGATGCGCTCCATGTGTCGAGCCGCAAGACGCTGGACATGGCCAAAGCCGGCGAACGCTGGCTCATCGTCAGGGAGTCGACCGGCGGCTGACCGGCATGCGCACCCTCCAGCGCTTCCTTGATTGTTGACACTTTTTTTCTCACCCCCTCCATGCAGCACGCAGCCGCAGCTCCACTTTTCATAGCACTATCGGTGCTGTGCAGCAACGCCGCAGCCGCCGAAACCCGAGCAACACAAAAAACGACGACGCGCGCGGTGGACGAGAGCCACAAAAAAAAGACGCGCCCGCCGGCCAGGCCGACGGTCAAGGACGGCGAAGCCGAAGCGCGTTTGATCGAGATTTACAAACTGGCGGGCCAGTCGAAAGGACGTGCGGCGCTGACCCAGGCCGAACGCCTGGTCAATGACCACCCCAACTTCCAGTTGGCGCAACTGGTGTACGGCGACTTGCTGGCAGCCCGATCCCGCCCCCTGCGCACCATGGGCGACGTGCCCGACAACACGGCCAAAGCCGGCGCCGGCGTACTGGGCGATCTGCGCCAGGAGTCCTTGCTGCGCCTGAAGGCGCTGCGGGAAAGGCCGGCCGCGGGCACCATTCCCTCGCAGTTTCTGGCGCTGTCGCCGCGCAACAAACACGCGATTGCGGTCGATGCGTCGAAAGCCCGGCTTTATCTGTTTGAAAACACCGCCTCCGGGCTGAAGCTGCTGGGCGACTACTACATCTCGCTGGGTCAATCCGGCGTCGAAAAATCCGTCGAAGGTGATTTGCGCACGCCGCTGGGCATCTACTTTGTCACCAGCAATCTGGACCCGAAATCATTGAAAGACTTTTATGGTTCCGGTGCCCTGCCCATCAGTTACCCCAACCCGCTGGATGTCAAACGCGGCAAAACCGGCAGCGGCATCTGGCTGCATGGCACACCGCCCACGCAGTTCTCGCGCGCCCCGCTGGCCACCGACGGCTGCGTGGTGCTGGCCAACCCGGATCTGGAGCGCATCATCCGGACCGTGGAAGTGCGCTCCACTCCGGTGGTGATCGCGCAAAGCCTCAAATGGGTGACGCCGCACAGAATCAAGACCGACGGCAAGTCCTTTGAAGAGGCGCTGCAAAGCTGGCACAAAGCGAAATCGGACGGCGATCTCGCCACGCTGGCCAGCCTGTACGCCAGCGACTTCAGCAGCTACGGCAAAACACTGGCCGACTGGACCAGCCTGCAACGCACTGAAATCGAAAAAATTCGTGGGCGCTCGGTGCAGCTCAAGGACGTGTCTTACCTGCGCTGGACCGACAGCGCCGACACCATGGTGGTCACCTTTGGCGAAGTTCTCAGCGGCTCACGCACCGGCCCGGTCCGACGCCAATACTGGGTGCGCCAGGGCCGTCAATGGAAAATATTTTTTGAAGGAGTGATTGGATGAATCACAGCAAATGCTCAACCGGGCGGCGCATGTGGCTGGCGCTGGCGGCCCTCAGCCTGGTGGCAAGCCAGGCCTGTGCCCAGAACGCGCCCAAAGTGAAATTTTCGACCAGTGTCGGCGATTTTGTCGTGGAGGTCTATCCCGACAAAGCGCCGAAAACAGTCGAAAACTTCTTGCAATACGTCAGGGACAAACATTACGACGGCACCGTGTTTCACCGCGTGATCGACAACTTCATGGTGCAAGGCGGCGGCTACGACGCCGGCTATACCGAGAAAAAAACCCGCGCGCCGGTGCCGCACGAGGGCCGTGAAGCACTGGCCAAAGGCGGCGACAAAAACGTGGCCAGCACACTGGCCATGGCGCGCACCAACGACCCGAACTCTGCTTCCGCGCAATTTTTCATCAACGTCAAGGACAACGATTTTCTCAACCCGACACCGAGCGCTTTCGGCTACACGGTGTTCGGCAAAGTCGTCAGCGGCATGGACGTGGTCAACAAGATCAAGGCCACGCCGACCGGCCCAGGCGGTCCCTTCCCCGGCGATGTTCCCAAAACACCGATTCTTGTCAACTCTGCAACCCTCATCAAGTAAATCATCATGAGCAATCCCCAAGTCGAACTCCACATTGCCGGCCACGGCGTCATCACCCTTGAGCTGGACCAGGACAAAGCGCCCAAGTCGGTCGCCAACTTCCTGAACTACGTCAACAAGGGCCACTACAACAACACCGTGTTTCACCGCGTGATTCCCGGCTTCATGGTCCAGGGCGGCGGCTTTGAACCGGGCATGAAACAAAAGCCCTGCGACGCACCGATTGCCAACGAAGCCAACAACGGCCTGAAGAACGACAAATACACCGTCGCGATGGCCCGCACCAACGTGCCCGATTCGGCCACCGCGCAGTTTTTCATCAACGCCTCCGACAACGGTTTCCTGAACCACAGCGCGCCCACCCCGTCGGGCTGGGGCTACGCGGTATTTGGCAAGGTCGTGTCGGGCAGCGATGTGGTGGACAAGATCGAGGCTGTCAAGACCGGCAGCAAAGGCGGCCACAGCGATGTGCCGCAAACCGATGTCGTGATCGAGAAAGCCGTCGCGCTGGCCTGAGTCATGTCCGGACTGAGCCCGTTGCCGAGCTTGTGAAGTCCAGCCTGTGAGCAGCCCTGCGACCGTGCCCCGGATGGTGGAGATCCAAGCGCCACCGGCCTGGCGCACGGTCGATTTCATTTCAGACCTGCATTTGCAGGCCAGCGAACCGGCCACCTTCACGGCTTGGCGGCACTACATGCAAGAAACACCGGCAGACGCGGTGTTCATCCTCGGTGACCTGTTTGAAGTGTGGGTGGGTGACGACGCCATCCGCGCCAAATTGCCTGCCGATTTTTCCGCCAGCGGCCATGCGCTGAACTTCGAGGAGCAATGCGCGCAGGTGCTGCAACAAAGCGCCGGGCGACTGGCCCTGTTCTTCATGCATGGCAACCGCGACTTTCTGGTCAGCCCGCGGTTCATGGCGCTGTGCCGCACCACGCTGCTTGCCGACCCGACCGTGCTGGCCTTTGCCGGCCGGCGCTGGCTGCTCAGCCACGGCGACGCCTTGTGCCTGGACGATGTGGACTACATGCAGTTTCGCCGGCAGGTGCGCAGCGCCGCCTGGCAGCAGCAGTTTCTGGCCAAGCCGCTGACAGAACGTCAGGCGATTGCGCGCAGCCTGCGCCAGCAGAGCGAAGCGCGCAAGCAGTCGGCATTGGATCATGCCGACGTGGACACCCCCGCTGCCTTCCAATGGCTGGAGGCCGCCAACGCTCGGACCCTGATTCACGGCCACACCCACAAACCCGCAGAGCACGATCTGGGGCAAGGCTTTAACCGCGTGGTGCTCAGCGACTGGGATGCGGCAGCCCGGCCCGCCCGCGCCGAGGTGCTGCGCCTGAGCGCCGCCGGCTTGCAGCGCATCCAACGGGTCTGATGGCGGCCATGCTGGACTGGCTGCACCAGTTGTTCAAGGGCAAAGCGGCGGCCCGTGCCATCCCGGATGCCTTGTGGCAACACACGCTGGCCCGCTACCCTTTTCTGGCTCAACTGTCCGCGCCAGCGCAGGCCCGGCTGCGCGCGCTGAGCAGCCGCTTTCTCGCGCAAAAAGAATTTCACGGCGCGCAAGGCATGGTGATCACGGACGAAATCGCCGTCGCCATTGCCGCGCAGGCCTGCCTGCCGGTGCTGCACCTGGACCGGGACCTGGCCTGGTACGACGACTTTGTCGGCATCGTGGTCCACCCCGGCCAGATGCTGGCGCGCCGCGAAAAGACCGACGACATCGGCGTGGTGCATCGCTACAGCGAAGTGCTGGCCGGTGAAGCGATGGAGCGCGGCCCGGTGACGTTGAACTGGCAGGACGTGGCGGCGGCAGGCGTGTCCGCCGGCCAGGGCTACAACGTGGTGATCCATGAGTTCGTCCACAAGATCGACATGCGTGACGGTGCGCCCGACGGCTGCCCGCCCCTGCCCTCGCGCGCTGCCCACGCGGCATGGCACGATGTCATGCAACCGGCCTACGACGCCTTTTGCGAAAAAGTAACCGTGGCCGAGCGCTTCGGCGGTGAGCCGACCTGGCTGGACCCGTATGCCGCCGAGTCGCCGGCCGAATTTTTTGCGGTGGCGTGTGAGGCCTACTTCGTGAACCGTCCGCGCTTCGCCGCAGACTTTGCAGCGCTGACGCCGTTGTTTGACCGGTTTTTCAAGAAGAATCAGCCTACAGCCGAATAAACCGGCGCAAGCGACTATTCTGCCGTCGCCAGGGTCTTCCTCGACGCACGCCTGAAAATACAGCACGAGATATTCCTCGGTCATGAGGTCATCCACAAGGTTCCGGCGGGAAAATTTCTCAGCGCTGTGTTTTTCAGCCATGACTCAATCCTTCCATTCTTTTGCAATTGCGGCGGCGCGCTCAATATCAGCATCTTGCGTGCGCTTGCCGCCACCCGCCAAGAGCACGATCACCAGCGGGCCACGCCGCAAAAAAATGTCTCTTCGCCAATCAGGATAAGGTTGAGAATCACTGGCATTTCTTGGCTCAGCACACAGCGTTCGCGATCAGCCGATAAAAACCCCCGTCCCAAGGGGCGGGGAATTTACCCGCCATGATTCAACGACGCAAGCAAGGTATTGCAGAGCAAGTCATCCAGCACCGAAAAATCAGGATTGTGCATTGGCGGCGCGTAATTCGCGAGCTGATCCAGACTGGATTCAATGAACGCATTGAGCCGGGGCTTGCGGGGCGTCACTTCCTGCTCTTGGGCGGCCCTCTTCTCGCGAAGCAGCTCATGAATGTCGGCCAGCACAAGCGGGTCTTTCACCATGGCCACGACAAGAGACTCAAACATCATGGGCGGCGCATCACTTTTGAGCATGGTCCACTGCGCCGCCAGTATGGGCCGCAGCACGTACAGGTATTTTTTTGAACGTACCTGCTCGCCCTGCAGGTACACGCGGTAGTTGCCACGGGCCATGTGCAGGTAGTGGTGAAACCCGCGCTGAGGCCGGTACACCAGGGCAGCAGCGCTGCGCAGGTGCGTCACAAACGCTTCATCTTGCCGATAAACCACGGGTGAGCTAAGCCACTCCACCAAAGTCGCATTGCCCTTGGCTAGCAACTGCAAGACCTTGCGCAAGTCCCACCCATTTACATCAAACACCGGACCGGGAACTTCCTCAATCACATCGCGCAAAGGCCACACACGCAGGTAGTCACGCGCAGGCCGAAGGTAAATAAAGCGAATGTCGTAGTCGGAGTCAGGTGAAGCAAAACCCCAGCCCCGGCTACCCGACTCGCAGGCATACAGCACACGCACACCGTACTGCCGCTCTACCGCAGCCAGACGGGCCATCACTTGCGCGCGAATTTCAGGAGCAATCGGGTGAGGGTCATCAAGGAGCATCGTTCACCTTGCCCCCGCCCGCGCCAAGTTCAACGCCAGCAGTCGCTTGAGGATTTCTTCGTCGGGCATGTCTGCGCGATAGTCAGTCCAGCCGTAAGCGGCGGCCACGGCAGCGTCGAGTTCCTGGCGGGCGGCGTCCAGCCAGGCTGGGCGCTGGTTGTAGAGCTTGGTCAGTGTGCGCTCGGCCAAGTCTTTTTCATGGCCGGGTTTGGGCAGGATGCGGTCCGGGTACGGGCTCACACTCATGCCCAGCGGAACGACTTCAGGCACGCGCTGCGTCCACTCAGGCGGGTTGAGCCAGGCTTCGCGCAGGTTGTTCAGGCGTTTGGCGGCGCGGGCGATGGCCGGTTTTACATCGGATTGCAAATCCGTGTAGTCAGGAAACGCGAATGTCTCGAAACAGGACTTGGCGTTGTAAGTGGGATCGTTGCCAACGCCATGCATCGACGCATTGGCCAGTGACCAAACTTCATGGATGCGGCTGGAGAGCACACCAAAAGTAAGATCGTCGGCACGGGCTACCACATTGAGCCGGGTATCGGGCAACACAGTGGCATCCAGAAACACAAAGAAGCGATATTTAGACACACGCGGCGTTGCGATAAATCGTGGCAATCCATTCAAGGCATCGCGCAGAGAAACTCGCGCCTCCTCGTGAATCCACCAGAGCCGTCGAGTGCGCTCGCGACGCACTTTCATTCGCTCAGACTTCACACTACGCACAAGGTGAGAAAAAGGCGCATCGTATAGGGACGCATCAGCCTCAAGCGTGTAGGCACCAAAGTCAATGACCCATGTGTCACTTGGTCGGCGAGTAATGTCTTGCCCGTTCCGCCACGGCTTCACCACGTCTGAATTGGGGCGCCCGTGGGGGTTGGGCTTCTGCAACCACGAACGCGCCAGTTCGCCTGAAATATCGAAATCGCCGTATTTCTTGGTGCCCTCAAAACTGATACCGGCATTTTCAGGCAGCGGCTTGGCGAGCGACATATCGCTCACAACCGAGCTGCCCAATTCTGAGGTGATTTGCTCAACACTTTTACCATTAAGGAAACAGCATTCGCCCCATCCAAAACTCACCAGCGACACGCGTACCGCAGCGCCGTCGTTAACCCATGCCTCGTCACTCCAGGCATCAAAAATGCGGGTGTTTTGCCTGATGGCATCAAGCACCGCGCGGTTTGAGCCACTGCGAATACTCTGGGTCGCCACCAAACCCGCAGCGCCTAAACCATGGGTCTCAATGGCTTGTCGGGCTTTATCAAACCAGTAACAAACCAAGTCCGCGCCACCGGGAACACGACCTGCAAACACCGTGTCCAGCGTCTCAAAGTACGCATCACCCAACTCACGGCGTTTTTTGCTGCCGCCGAGAAACGGCGGATTACCAATCACCACGCTGGCTCTCGGCCACACGGCTTCGACGGCGCGGGGAGATCCCCCATCCCTACCCTCCTCCAGCGGAGGGGGGAGAAAATCAACGAGCGCATCGCGGCACTCGATGTGGTCCAGCGGCTCCAGCACCGGGTTGGTCTTGAACTCGTAGCCGTGCAGCAGCCGCCACTGCAGCTCGCCAATCCACACCGTCACGCGCGCCAGCTCGGCGGCGTATTCGTTGAGCTCAATGCCCAGCATGTTGTGCGGGCCGGTCACCAGGTCGGCCTCGCGGTCCAGGCCCATGGCGGCGGCGGCGAGGTGGCTTTGGTGCTCGATGTCTTTGAGTGTCTTCAGGCCGAGGAACAAAAAGTTTCCGCTGCCGCAGGCCGGGTCGAGTACGCGGTAGTTTTTGAGCTGATCGAGCCAGCCAATGAACTTCGCTTGTGCGGCTTTGTAGTTCTTGTCGCCTTTTTTTGTACTTTTGGCCAGCAGCCCCTTGATGACGGGCGCAAGTAACTCCCAAATCTGTAGCAACGGCCGTTGCAGCACGGGTTCGATAATCCGCATGATGGTGGCCGGGTCAGTGTAGTGCGCGCCCAACTGGCTGCGTTTGCTCGGGTCGAGACCGCGCTCGAACAGGGTGCCGAAAATTGACACGTCAATTGCGCTCCAGTTCAGCGCGGCGGCGTTGCGCAGCTCGGTCATCTCCATCACCGTGAGCTGCGGTACCTTGATCTTTTTGAACAAGCCGCCGTTGAACCACGGTATGTCGTCGTTGCCATACAGCCCGCCTTCACGCATGACCGTGAACAGGTTGCTCAGGCCAACGGTGAGTTTGTCGCTGGTGAGCTTGCGGTTGTTCACCAGCCCTTCAAACATGCGACCCGGCAGCAAGCCCACGTCTTCGGAAAAAAAGCAGAACAGGCACTGGGTGAGGAAGTGAGCCACTTCGTCGGCGTGGGTCTGGAAAGCCTGCGCGTCTTGCTCCTTCGACGGCCCGCGCTTGCGTAAGCCGTCGGCGAGTGTGGCAAAGCTTTTGGCCGCTTCTTCGGTAATGTCGCGACTGGTTTTCTTGGGACGAAAACTTTCGGGCGCGGTCCAGATACGGCGCAGCAGCGCCAGCTTGTCGGGCTGATCCAGCTCCGGCAGCAGGACGGTATGGGTTTCGGTCGGGTGGCCGGTGAACTGGGTGTAGATGCGAATGGTGAGACGGTCGCACACCACCAGAATCGGCGGGTTGCTCAGCGCCAGGCTGTAGCTCTGCAACTGCCGGAGCGCGGCATCGAGGTTTTTGCCCGGTGCCTTGTTCTCCCACGCAAATACGCCGCGCCGGAACACGTCGGCATAACCGGTGCGCCCGCCGATGATGCTGTTTTTTTCTTCAAACAGGTAGCCCGCTTCGCTGCCGGGCTTGTGTACGTCCAGCAGCTCGCACAGGTCGAGAAAGTGGCTTTGCGCCCCCTGCTCTTCATTGAGCTGAAAGGCCGGGCCGCCGGGGCCCCATTTTTGAATGAAGTCTTGCGGGGTCATTTGAATCAGTAGCCGTGCAGGGCAAAGTCCACGGCGCTGAACACGGCCTCTGCTTGAGCGCTGAGGCTGGCAACTGGACGGTGCAAGTCACTGGCCGGATACGCCACGATGCTAAGTGTGTCGAAAACAAGGGTTTCGCCCTGCACAGCGAACAACGGATAAAGACGGCTATCACCGCTGCGCAATGTTTTACGCAGCAGGGGCACCGTCAAGCGCAAGTCAGACCGGTTAACCCAAGAACTTTGCACGTCCACCACATAAGGCGTGAGTTCGCGCCACGCTTCAACCGGGTGGCGGTACACGTCAAACTGCGGCATTGGCTTGGGACTTGCCGTTTGTTTGTGATTCGCGCCAGCGGCGCACACGCTGGGCGTAGGACTCGCGCTTGTCACACCAATCGTTGTGCTGCGCAATCTCGGTGGCGCGAGCAGCAACCCACTGACGATTTTCGGCGCTCGCGGGTGCGTTGATTTTCTGGTGCATGGGAACTCCTTGCGGATTATTCATGCCATTAGCCTCGCCGTTGTTGGGCTGGCAACTCGACAGCAGCGGCAAAATCAACTCCAGCGGCCTGACTCTTTCGCAAGTCGTGAGTGCGCCAGCCCATGCTGCCCACCGCTTCGTAGTGCTGGTTCATGCTGTCGATAACCTCCTGATTTTCAGACTCCCACTGGCGGGCAAGACGCTGCGTTTCATCAGGACTGCGTTCGGCGGCGGCTTTGCGACCAGCCAGCCTCTCTGGCGTGAGCCAGCCATCGCCGATGCGGTAGGTGCTGGCTTCTTCCTGCACGCTATGGCTCTGCGTGCCGTTGGGCAGAGAAATCACTGGCGATACCTGCACCGTCGGCACCGCCTTCATCGGCACCAGTTCAACGCGGCCGTCGGGGTAAAACACCACATCAAATAATTGACCCGCGTATTTTTTACCCAGCGATATCTGGCCGCTGACACCGACTTCCTTGAGCATTGAGAACTCCTTGCAAACACTTCATGCCATCATGCCGCATGAAATACAGCGCGTCAAGCGGGCAGGATGACGGGTTGGCAGACCCGGTTCAAGCCGCGTAGTAAAGCACCGCAATAAAGTGGCAAACCGTGCCGGCCGCCACAAACAGGTGCCACACAAAATGCCCGTAACGCAGCCGCCCGTCCAACGCAAAAAAAGCCACGCCCAGCGTGTAGGCCAAGCCGCCGGCGAACAGCCAGAACAGTCCCCAGCCGGGCATGAGTTGCCACATGGGTTTGATGGCAATCACGGCAACCCAGCCCATGGCGAGGTAGAGCACGGTCGAAACGCGGGGGTAGCGTATGCCGGCCACAGCCTTGACCGCGACGCCCGCGAGCGCCATGGCCCAGACCAGTCCGAACAAGGTCCAGCCCCAGGGACCGCGCAGCACGCCAAGCGTAAACGGCGTGTAGGTGCCTGCAATCAGCAGGTAAATTGCGCCGTGGTCGAGAATCTGGAACACCTGCTTGGCGCGTGCGGCCCGTCGCATGGGAAGGGCGTGGTACAGCATGGAGGTGAAGTAAAGCAGCACCATGGTCACCGCAAAAATACTGGCACCGACGATGTCGGCGGCACCGCCGCGCTGCGCCGCGGCCACCACCAGGAAAGGCGCGGCGATCAGGGCGGCCAGCAGGGCCGCGCCGTGGCTGATGCTGTTGGCGATTTCCTCGCCCAGCGACTGCGGCCTGTCCTGCGGCAAGGCCGCAGTGATACCCAAAGTCGCGGCCGGGGCGGTCATCGCTTGAGCAGCGCTTTCAGCACGTTCTGCAAACGCCTGGCAGGGGCGGCGTCATAAGGCGCGGCCAGCACTTTGGCGATGTCCTGACCCCAGGTCTGCGCCGGTGTCGGGTCATGGCGTTTGGTGAGCAGCACCAGTTGCAACATACGGCGCGCGCTCAGGTGTTCGGCAGGGGTCGGCAACTCGGCAGCAATTTCCAGACGCAGCAGGGTTTCAAACACATCACCCTTGGGGGCGGCACCCAGTGCCTGGGTCCAGGCACTGCGTGTGACCGGTGTGACCTGTTTGCCCAATTCCTGAGCGCCTGGCAGCAGCGCCGGGTCGCGTTTTTCCCAGGCGCCCAGCAAATGGGTAAGCACCTCGCCGTGCGCCTGCTCGGTCAGCTTTTTCAGCGCATGCTGGGCATGGTCGAAGGCTTCGCGCTGGGCGCGGAAGGCGGCATCGCCCAGGCGCGGGCCGCGTTCTTCGTAAGCCGGGCGCTCGCTGAAACGGCCGCGCTCTTCACGCTCGGCGCGGTAGGGTTCGAACTTGTTGTCGGCCGGGCGCGCGCCGCGCCCATCGGGCTTGCCGCCGGGGCGGGCCTCCTTGCGGTCGCCGAACTTACCGCCGCGGCCTGCGGCCATGGGTTCGGCCTTTTTCATGCCGGGACGGTCGTCGCCGCGCATGGCAATCACCGGCTTGGCGGGTTTGGGCGGCACAACGAAGGGCGCCGGTGTTGCGGGTTCTGCGTGCTCTGCCGGCTCCGCCTGTTCCGCTATCGTTTCAGGAGCCTCCTGCGAAGGTGCATCGATGGATAGCGCCTGATTTGCCTCTAAATTTGGAGTGGCTTCAGTGCTTTCAGCGGTTGCGGCCTCTGCTTGAGGAGCCGCCGGGGCGGGAGGTGCGGGCGGCGCGTACTGGCCACGCAGCGCCGCTTCCAGGTCGGCCATCGCGGCGCGGATTTTTTGCGCATCGCCGGTCACGTTGGCGGCATCCAGCGCTTTGGACAGCGCCAGCACCAGGCGGTCATGTTCACCCAGCGCCGACGCCGCTTTTTCGCGCTCGGCCGTCTTGCGCTGGAAGGCGTCGTCAATCGGTTTGCGGAAAGCGTCCCAGAGTTTTTGCTCCTGCTTGCGCTCGATCGGCACGCTTTGCGCCTCATGCTGCCAGCGCTGCTGCAAAGCCTTGACCGCATCGATGCGCAATTGCGGCTCGGCGCCCAGCACCTGCGCCTCTTCAATCATGGCTTTGCGTTGCGCCAGGCTTTCGGCCCGCGCGGCCTTCAGCGGCGCGTCGGCGGCGTCCATGGCCGCCTTCCAGAGCGGCTGAATTTCGGCAAAGGCTTTCTCATTCAGGTGGCCGGCCGCCGTCCACTTCTCGACGAAACCGTTGAGGCTGCGTATCTGGTGCTTCCAGTCGGTGTTGCCGGCGTTGGCCGCAGCCCAGGCCAACACTTCGTCGATCAGTGTGCGGCGCTCGGCCTTG
The DNA here is from genome assembly GCA_030655515.1 of Polaromonas sp. Lineage (GTDB taxonomy): Bacteria > Pseudomonadota > Gammaproteobacteria > Burkholderiales > Burkholderiaceae_C > Polaromonas. The sequence goes on from JAURVI010000044.1 coordinate 38,261, forward strand.
ATGATTTCCGTCTGTTCCTTGGCTTTTTCCAGCCAGGTTTCCACCACTTTGTGGGCTTCGTTGCAAGCCTCGTCGAAACGCTTCCAGAGCGCATGGTTGGGCGTGCCGCCCTGGTCGCTGGTTTTCCAGAGCTCGCGCATCGCGCGCAGCGCATCCTGCTGCTTGCGGCCGCCCATCGGTTTGAGCACCAGCGCTTCGGCTTTGGCGACCAGCTCTTCACGAATCTGGTCGGCCCGCCAGCGCTGCCAGCCTTCGAGCTCACCGGCCGCCGTCAGCGCGGCGTGGGCCGCGGCTTCCAGCGCGGCGTCGATGTTGCGGATGTTGTCCTTGAGCGCCTGGCGCAAATCAGCCGCCGCTTTCGGCGTGGCCTTGCCATGGCCGTCACCGACCGCTTGCTCCAGATTAGCCAGCGCCGCCTGCACGATGGCGGCGGACCTGGCGCGCATTTCCTGGAGCACCGCCGGGTCGAGTTTGACCTTGGGCGCGCGCGCCGGTCTGTCGCCTTCCGGCGCGTCGGCTGCGCGCTGCGCGCCGCGGGTGCTGCGCAGCTCATCGGCCCATACTGGCACCGCAGGCAGCGGTGCAGCCGCGTCTTCAGCAGCCGCCATGGCCAGTGACAAAGCGCCCTGAAAGGCTTCCCACACGGCCAGCAACTGGCCGCGCGAGGCGTCCAGTTGCGGCGGGAACTTGGCGTCCACGCTGGGCCAGTTGCTGTCTTGCGCAAGCTCGTCGGCCTGGGCCTGCCAGTGCGTCACGTCGGCGCGCAACGCGTCCCACACGGCCTGGGCATCGCGCCAAGGTTTGGTCGACAGTACTTCGATACGCTGGGCAATCAGCACGGCGGCCTCGCGCTGCACCTGGGTGCGGTGCTGCAGGTCTTCAATGGTCTTGACGCGATCAGCGAGCTGCACTTTCAAACCGGCCAGCGGCGCGCGGGACAGCGGCGCGCCGGCTTTGGCGGCGTCACGCTGCCAGGCCAGCGCATCGGCCATGTTGAGTTTTTTCAGGACCAGCAAGGCGTTGCCTTTTTCGGCCCACTCGGCCGCCACGGCTTCCTGGCTCTTGAGGCGTTTGGCTTCGTCGAGCTTTTCCTTGAGCGGCTTGGCCGCGCCCTTGTCGCGGTTGGCCAGGTCCTTGTAGACCTCGGCCATCTGCTCGGCACCGGGCTCGGTGGCCAGCCACGCGCGGATGCGCGCCGTGCGCTCGCCGGAGGTAGGCGCTGAAAAAGCACCGCCCGTGAGGTCGTCCAGCGAATGGCTGTCAGCCGGTTGGGTGGAAGGCGTTTTCACGGCGGAATTGTCAAGCTTGGCAGATGTGGACATGGAAAAACGAAGCATATAAAAATGATTGAGGCCGAAGAAGCGAGGATCTTCAGGGATCGGGAAATTGCAGACTCGCCCTCCGGGCCGATGGCTTCAACAGGGAAAGGCAGGAACAGCGTACAAAAGAGGAGCCGCAGGACAAAACCCGCACCCCCCACCCAAGCTTCAGAAACAAAGCACTGCGGGTATTTTCGCTGTTTTTAAAACGCCGCCAATTAGGGCTTGTTCGGGCGCTTCGCTTGCCCTTCGGAGGCAGGCCGATCTGCGAGGCAACGACGCACACTGCGGCGCACAGCACAAAGCGAAATGGTTGTTGGCAGGCCCCAAAAGAAAAGCCCCGGTCAGCAGAGGGCCGGCCGGGGCTGACGGCGGGCGTGATGCTCATGCCGTCGGGCTTCGCAAAGAAGAGAAGTTCGTCTCCAGTGCGATGGGAGCAAGTGATTGCTCCCAGGTTGACCGGGATTGGCTACCCGGCGAATGCTTGAGGTACTCAAGCCCTTGCAGCCTAAACCTCCGGCAGGCAGCGCGCAAGTGGAAATTTGCAATTAAAAACCGGACGCCGATTGCGATTTTCTTGCGCTTTGACATCTTGCGGTCTTGTCCTGCATACAGATCAGCGTCACACGACGTGACGCGTCGAACAGGTCTGTTCGAATGTTCCGGCACTTTCTTCAAAAAAATACCGCAATTGCTTGAGATACCAACCAATTACTGACAAAACGTGCGGCGCAAGCTGAAACCTGGCGTCATGGCCTTGACTTAGGGCAAGCTCTCAAAAAACCTGCGAAGCAGCCAAAACCGGGGCGTTTGAGTCAAAAATCAGCTCATATATTCTTTTTTGAATATAACAAATTTAAATAATAGTATTGACAAGTTATTTAGACCGCTCATAAAATTCGCCGTCCCAAGGAAAGCCAAGGGACGATCCGAACCCGGCAAAGTCAGACAAGGGGTCAACACCCGCAAGGGCGTTATTGAGTTATTGGGGTCAGACACCCATTTCGCTGCGATGCATTGCACCGCACCCGCAGGGCGAGCCAATAGGCTCGGCGAATTTGGGCTCCGACCCCAAAAACTCCAATCAAAGCGCAAGGCTCAAAAAGCTGGTGCGCGTAGAAAGGAGTGCTATGACAGCGCTAGAACCATCAAGCTCCGCATCCTTGGTGCGAGCCATTCAGAAAAGCGTCGGCGACAGTTTTGCAAGCATTGCAAACCCTATTACCCACGGCTTTTTTGAAATTACCCACAACAGCTTTGCACTGCTCGGCTTGGCCGTTGTGTTTGCAGTGATCACCCTGACCGCCCAGCCCGACCTGCGCGAGGCCGGCGAATCCAGGCTGACGGCCTGGCTCCTCGAGCGCCAGGAAGCGGCGATTGGCTTTACCGAGCCCGGCGCCATTGACCGGGCCACGGCAGCCAACCCCAAAGACCTGCCCCGGCAGCAGGCTGCGGTGGCTTTCTGGCTCAGCAGAAAGTACGGCGTGGCGCCAGAACCCTTGAGCGTGCTGGTGGCAGAAGCCTTTGAAATCGGCAAAAAAGCCAAGCTCGACCCCACGCTGATCCTGGCCATCATGGCGATTGAATCGGGCTTCAACCCGTTTGCACAGAGTCCGGTGGGCGCCCAGGGCCTGATGCAGGTGATGACCAAGATTCACCACGCCAAGTATGAAAACTTCGGCGGCAAGCTGGCGGCCTTTGACCCGGTGACCAATCTTCGCGTCGGCGTCAAGGTGCTGCAGGAATGCATCGCCCGCGCAGGCTCGGTGGAAGCCGGACTGAAATTCTACGTGGGTGCGGCGAATATGGAAAGCGACGGCGGCTATGCAGCCAAAGTCATGGCCGAGCATGCCCGGCTGCTGGCCGTGGTCAGTGGCCGTGTACCCGCCTACGGCCCGGCGGTGCGTGCGCCCCACGCCATCCCGGCATCCCTGCCGCTCAAGCCCGAGGAGCCAGGCCTGCCGGACGACAAGACCGGCGAAAAAATTGCCGGCCTGGCGCTGTCCTGACAGGTCTTTGGCGCCGGGTTACGGGGCAAAACGCCAACTCCGCTACACTAGGGACTGTGCGCGACTGGCGATAGGCAAATCCCCTGCCTCTGAGGGCGTTTGCTGACGTGGGATACCACTGGGAAGCGCACCGCTGACGTCCTCGGTGACAACAGCGTTCAGCCGTTCGCCTGGGCAGCCCTTGTTTTATTCCAGCAATAACAGGGACCACGTCTTGAAGGACTGCCATGTACGACCGCACCATTCTTGTGGAACAAACCGACCCGGAACTCTGGGCTGCCATCGTTGCTGAAAACGCGCGCCAGGAACACCACATCGAGCTGATCGCCAGCGAAAACTACGCGTCGCCCGCCGTGATGGCCGCGCAAGGCTCGCAACTGACCAACAAATACGCCGAAGGCTACCCCGGCCGCCGCTACTACGGTGGCTGCGAGCATGTGGATGTGGCCGAGCAGCTCGCCATTGACCGCGTCAAAAAAATCTTTGGCGCAGAAGCCGCCAATGTGCAGCCGCATTGCGGCGCCTCCGCCAACGAAGCCGTGTTCCTGGCTTTCCTCAAGCCCGGTGACACCCTCATGGGCATGAGCCTGGCCGAAGGCGGCCACCTGACCCACGGCATGGCGCTGAACATGAGCGGCAAGTGGTTCAACGTCGTCTCCTATGGTCTGAACGACAAGGAAGAGATCGACTACGACGCGATGGCGCGCAAGGCCCACGAGAGCCGGCCCAAATTGATCATTGCCGGTGCGTCGGCCTACTCGCTCGGCATTGATTTCGCCCGCTTTGCCAAGGTCGCCAAGGAGGTGGGCGCGATTTTCATGGTCGATATGGCGCACTACGCCGGGCTGATTGCCGCGGGCGTGTACCCCAACCCGGTGCCGCATGCCGACATCGTGACCTCGACCACGCACAAGAGCCTGCGCGGCCCGCGCGGCGGCATCATCCTGATGAAAGCCGAACACGAAAAAGCCATCAACAGCGCCATCTTCCCCGGCCTGCAGGGCGGGCCGCTGATGCATGTGATTGCAGCCAAGGCCGTGGCTTTCAAGGAAGCGCTGACGCCCGAGTTCAAGGCCTATCAGCAGCAGGTGCTGAAAAACGCAAAAATCGTGGCGGAGACGCTGACGCAGCGCGGTCTGCGCATTGTGAGTGGCCGCACTGAAAGTCATCTGATGCTGGTGGACCTGCGCGAAAGCTCGACGTGGAAACATGGCATCACCGGCAAGGAAGCCGAAGCCGTGCTGGGCAGCGCCCACATGACCATCAACAAGAACGCGATTCCCAACGACCCGGAAAAACCGATGGTCACCAGCGGCGTGCGCATCGGCACCCCGGCCATGACCACCCGCGGCTTCAAGGACGAGGAAGCGCGCATGACCGCCAACCTGATCGCCGACGTACTGGACAATCCGCGCGATGCGGCCAACATTGAAGCGGTTCGCGCCAAAGTCAACGCCCTGACCACCCGCTTCCCTGTCTATCGCTAAATTGTGTTTTTGACGTGGCGATAGACCCATGAAATGCCCCTTCTGCGGCAACCTTGAAACCCAGGTCGTCGAAACGCGGGTGTCGGAAGACGCAGATTTCATACGCCGTCGCCGCCAGTGCGGCGCGTGTGAAAAACGCTTCACCACCTACGAGCGTCCCGACGTCAACTTCCCGGCCATTGTCAAAAAAGACGGCCGCCGCATCGAGTACAAACGCAGCAAAATCCTCGGCTCCATGAGCCTCGCGCTGCGCAAGCGTCCCGTCAGCACCGAACAGGTGGACGCTGCGATTGAGCGGATTGAAGAAAAGCTGCTGAACCTGGGACTCCGGGAGGTGCCTTCCACCCGACTCGGCGAGCTTGTCATGCGCGAGCTGAAAAAGCTCGACAAAGTCGCTTACGTGCGCTTTGCCAGCGTGTACCGCAGCTTTGAGGACATCGACGAGTTCAAAACGCTGGTCGATGAAGTTCGGCGCTGATACTGCGACCCGGAAGCATCAAATTAGGCTGGATGCGGGATTGCAGGACTTGACCCCGCTCCCGCCTACAGCCCGTATTGCGCCCGCACCAGATGCGCGATGCCGATGCGCTCGAGCACCGGCATCGGGCACAGGAAAGTGACACGCACCACCCCGGGCAGCCGGGCAATCTCGATGGAGCCGGTGATGGTGGCGCGGTTCAGGATTTCGTCGTAAGGCAGGCCGGTGGCCTTGGCGGCGCGCTCCAGACCATTCGTGGTGGCCTCGTTGAGGTTGGCGCCGGAGCCGATGAAGGTAATCGGGGCATTGTCCTCAAGAGGTACGCCGCCGAAACGCTGCGCCAGGGCGTGCGCCTTCTCCCGCAATTCCGGGGTGATGGGGCGCGCCAGCAGCGGCAAGTCCTCCAGGCGCTGCAGCAGGATCGGCCCGTCGAGGGTCAGCCCCTTGATAACCTCCACTTGCAGTTCCACCTCGCCCGCCACGTCGGTAGTATGCACGGCGATCTCGCCATTGCCCTGCTGGGCGTGCATGTCCCCGATATAGATGCCCCCACCCGGCACCTTCACCGGGCAGATGACGACGGCGCCGGCCCGCACCGAATTGGCATCCATGTGGCCGTCCGTCTTGTGGCGGTTCAGTTCCTCCTGGCTCATGCCGTATTTGTGCGGGGCGTTGATGAGGAAAGCGCCGAAATCACCGCAGTTGTGGGAGTCCGGCAGGTCGCGTGACGGCGTGGTGCCGATGTTGCCCATGAAGGGCTGCATGCGTGAGACCAGGCCGACGATGTCGGCCTCCGCGAACGACAGGATCGAGTGCTGTTGCGATGCGGCAGGCAGGCGGGCAAATTGTTTCGCGTCTTTGGCGATGCGTTCGGCGATGTCCTTGCTGACCGTCACCGCGACCTGATTTTCCTGATCGAAAACAATGACATAACCATTGGTGAAGCGAAACGCACTCACCTCCGCGCCGCACACGTCGCAATGCACCGCCTGCTGCCCGATGCCTTCCAGATGGGTGGCAGGGCTTTGGGTGCCGCACTGGGGACAGAGCTTGGCGACAAAGGGGTCGCCCAGGTAGCGGCCGTCCACGAATTGCATCACCCCGGAAGAAGTGGCCAGCGAGGTCACTTCCACGCGCTTGAGCTTGAGGGCAATGGCATCGCCGACGGCGGCGCCTGCCACCGCCACGGGCTGGGTGACTTCATGGCCGCCCTGGAATTTCGGCGTGATCATCGGCCCCCAGCAACCGGGCGCCGTGCTGGCGACAATGGTACCGCCGTCTTTCACCGGACCGGACATTTTCAGGCTGGGACCGACAAGGCCGCCAGTAAAGGTGTTGACCCGCACCATGTCCTGGGACACGGGGGATTTCAAGGTTAGGGTTTCGACCGACATCGCCTTCCTCCTTCGTGCGCACCCCGCAGCGGGACGCGCCATGGTTGCCGACAAGACAGCAAAGCCGTCTCCTCGGGTCGGATCAGTATAGACCGCCGGCGCGCATTGCGCATGACGTATTCGTACCACGGCGATCAGGATTTCTACGGATTTTTATATTCCCGATTACACGGCTTTATGCGCCCCGAGTGAGGTCAGGCGCTGACTATAGCGGGCAATGCGCCACCTTGCTCTTCACAGTACGGGGCCGTCCTGCGCTGCTGATCACAATCTGGCGGGCCTCCACACGGGTAGCAGACTCCGGGCAGACCGTGAGCGTGCCCGCCTGGAATGCGCCCGACGTGTAGCGGGTCGTCCCCATCGGGGTGTAAGACACATAGCTGATCACCGGGTCGTTGCCAGTCAGCCGAATGGGCTGCGGCAGTGCCTGCTCCCGCGACAAAATGACCTCACCCGCATCCGGCGAAGCATTGTTGTTGGCGTCGTGAAACACGATCCAGCCCTGCTCCCACCCGCCCGTGCTGGCGCAGGAGTCACCCGCGGCCGACTTGCAGAGCACGACCCGGCCATTGCGCTTGATGGCTTCGCTGCGTGCAAGGTGGATGCTGGACAGGAGCGAATTGATCCCGGCGCTTAATCGCAGGGAATCAGCAAAGCCAGACATGGCCGGAGCCGCCAGCGTTTGAAGCACCGCCACAATCGCCAGCAGCACCAGCAGCTCGATCAACGTGACACCGCCAGAGCGGGAATGCCCCTGCCTGCCCATACCCGCCTCCCCCGGATAAGTTGAGGCCGGTCTTGCGTCGGCCCAGCGTCCCTGTCTCGCGCTTGGAGACAGGGTTCTGGCCGCATCCTAGCGCTGGGACTGGGCGCTTGTCATCCTGCAATTGGGGGAGGAGAATTCATTCAGCGTCATTGGCGAGGTACGGCCAACCGTGGCGTCGATCAAGCATGTCTTATTGCTTGTACCAGTAGGTGCGGCGCGGGCTCTTGGGCACTGTCGTGGTTGGGCTGCATACTCCCACCCCCGTTTTGCAATCGGGATCTAGGCCACCATCACGACCTCCGCCGCCGCAACCGACGCAAAAATCCTTCTTGACTTCAGTGCCATTGGCCAACTTGATCGTCACAACACCCGTCGTCGGAGTGGGCGGCATGCCTCCGCCATCGTAGACCGTGACGCCGTACTTGCCGGTAAAGGGATTCAGCGCATACCCCTTGGCGAGACCCAGGTTCGAGGTGCATGATGTCACGCTCGGCGGCGTAGGCTGGTTGGTCCCGAAAAATGTCGTTCCCCTGACCGTTGCCGGAGCATTCACCGACTTTTCGCCCGTTCCGAACGTCAGGTAGAACCCACTCAACGATCCGTTATAAAGGGTGGCAGAGGCATCGAACAAAGCCGCCTCTGTAATGACTGCGCTAACCGGCAAGGCATTGGCATCTTTGCCTGTCTTGGTGTCCTTGAGCATGTAAAAACGGTTGGCCACGTTGTAGGCGGAGCCTGTCGCCGTGCTCTTGAGCGGATGCTCCCGGTCGCCCGATCCCAGCAGTACCGCTTCGTAAGAAGTGCTTGCCCCGGTGGCACCGACCGACAGGACGCTGGGCGGGAAGAAAAACTTGCGGGGCGTCGTGCCACTGGCGCAGTTGCCCGTCGCGCAGCCCAGAGCCGCAAGCTTGGTAACCTGCCACTTGTCGGGGGTGCTGCCGCCAGCCGGTTCGAGGTCGACGCGCCAAACATTGCCACCCACATCGGCCGCGTAGAAACGGTCCGTCTTGCCATCGTTGTCGCGGTCTACAAAACTCAGGTCAGCCGGAATGGCCCAGTTCATGCCGGAGACCGCGCACGCGGCCTGCGTGCTGGTGCCGCTGCAAGACGATGCGCCTGCCGTGTAGGCAGCGTTCCAAACCCGCACGCCGGTGACTGCATCCACCACAAAAATACCGCGCCCCATTGTGCCGGCCGCAGGCGGCTCGGCATCCTCGGCCGGGTCATAGCCGGCGCCAAACACCAGAACCGGGTTGTCATAACCGCTGACCAGCGTCACCCGGGGCCGCGACCAGGTCTGACCCAACTCCCCAAAACCAGACGTACCGGAGCTGATTTTCCACATGAACTTCGGATTGGTCGGCTCCGTCACATCCAGGGCATAGACGAAACGCCCGCCCCTGCGCATGGTCAGGTAAATATAGGCCTTGTCGATGCTGCCATCGGCCTTGAGCTTCTGGAACGCCCCCATGGAGCCATCGACAAAATAATCTTTGGTCCGGGCGCTGGCGAGCACAGTGGAGGGCAGCTTCAGCTCCGGGCTGTTGATGCGCTGGCGGTTGAGCTTGTCGAAATGCTCCGCCAAAACGAGGCCCCACAGCTCACCACCGGCGGGCACAGAGCCAATGGCGGCAGTCTGGCTGCCATTGATGGCACGGAATACGCCATCGTTGGCGCCGTAGTAAACCACCAGGCCCCGGCTGTCGCCGTAATTGATCACGATGGGCCGCGAATGCAACACATCGCCATGAATGGAAGGACGGACCGTGTAGCCGCTGCCGGGACTGGCTTCATCGCCAAAATTATCTTCGCCACGCACCCAGTTGATCAGGGCGGTGCGGTCGCTGGTGCCGCTCTTTTGGGCGATGATGGTTCCCGTGGCCGGTGACTGGGGAGTGGTCACCACGTTGTAAGTAAAGGAAGTGTCAGACACTTTCGTGATTGGGAAGCTGCCCACATAGCCGCCTTCATTGGTGCCGGCCGTGCCCCCGATACTGACCGTCTGGCCTGTCGTGAAACCATGCGCGGCGGCGGTGCTTGCAGTCACCACGGACCCGCTGCGTGTCAAGCTGGAAATCGTTTTCGGGGATGTGCTGCCATCGGCCGTGATCGTGCCGGTCGCCGGGCTGGCGGGCGTGATCGCCGCAATCGAATAGGTGAACGACTTGTTCCCCGTCTTCGTATAGTTAAACGTGCCGTTGTACTCAGGGATCGCGCTGTTGGTTGCCGGGTCGATCACACCCGTGATCGTTACAGAACCGCTGTTGGCAAATAAATGGTTCACGGTGGTCGTGACGGTGACGGTGGTGGTGCCCGCTGTACGCACCACACCGGGGTTAGGGTTGCTGTTGTAGGCCTCGATCATCCTGGTCGTTGACAGCACCTTCGCTGTTCCGCTGCCCGCGGGCGACACAGGCCCCTCGACGACCGTATAGGAAAAGGAATTCGCGTTGATCACCGTGACCGTGAAGGTTCCGTTGTACTGCGCTTGCGTGGCCCCTGCGATGGTGACCGATTGTCCCGTGACGTAACCATGCCCCGGCAGGGACACGGTCGCCAGGGTGCCGCTGCGCGTGATGGAGCTCACGGCGAGCGGCGCTCCGGCGATGGACGCTGTGAAGGCGCCAGTGGCCGGACTGGGCGGGTATTCCACCACGGTGAAACTGAAAGAGGTGGGGTTTGTAACGTTGATCAGCGCTTTCTGCCCGTTGTACTCGGTCTGGTTGGCGCCGCTGATGGTGATGGAGTCCCCCGTGCTGAAGCCGTGGTTCGAGCCCGTGGTCACGGTGGCAGTCGTGCCCGATCTCGTGATGGACGAAACACTGACGCTGGCCATCGAGCTGAGCTGGGCGTCGGTGATGGAAGCGTTGGTGGTGGCAAACGCATTGGTGCCGTCTGACAGACTCGCATTGCATCCAGACCCACTTGGGCAGTAGGTGTACAGCTTGCGGGGCGAAGACGGCGTGCTGGCGTAATTCACCGTCAGGTTGCTCAGGCGGGACTGTTGCGCCGCCCCCCCTTTTTCGACCAGTTCACCGTCCGGCGAGTCGTAGGCGCCACCGGCGCCACGCGCGTCGTTGATGAAAAATCCACCGGTTGAATCGGGTGCGGTGCTGGTGTCTTTTTTGGTCCAGAAACTGACGGCCGTCGGTGTGATGAAGCCGGTGCCCGAAGCGCTGATGGCCGCGTTGCCCAGGCTGTCGCCCAGCTTGAGCGTTGCCTTGTTCGGGTCAGGATTGGTCGGGTCCGGATACTCCAGGATGAACTGGTACTGCTTCAGGTTGCCCACCCAGCGCGGGTTGGCGCTTGCATCAGGACGAAACATGCCCAGAAAGATCTGGTTCAGGTAAGTGCCTTGTGCATTGACGCTGACCGGCAGGCTGGCCGCGGAGAAAACGCTGTTGACGGCCTGGATTTCATTGAGGATTTTCAGGATGGCGGTTGAAATTTCGTTGTAGTCGGATGTGGCGAAATACTTGCCACCACCGTATTTGGCCATGCTGGTCATGAGGGCCGGGTAGTCCGGCTTGCACTGGGACCCGAGCAAGCCCACGGTGTAGGTCGTGATCGACTGGTTGCCGTCGAAGCCGCCGTAGATGTCGGTCTGGTACATGTAGCGCGCCCACTCGTCGGCATACAGGCCGGACCCATCCGTGTGATTGCCCATGGTGTAGCTGCCGCAACTGAAGGCACTGGTGCCGTAGGACCCTGACGGAATGGTGATAGCCGCCAACTGTGCTGCCGTGACGCCCGGCGCCGCAGCCAAAGCGGCCTTGGGGCTGCTGCTGCCGCTGTCTCCCGGCGATCCCGAGGCGGTAAAGGCGTTACCAATAAAAATGACGAAATTTTTCTGGCATCCTGCGGGCGGTGCCGTGTAGGTTCGCCCGGACAAACCCGTTTGACCGGCATAGTAGGCCCAGGCCTCCTGCATGGTTTGCCCGGTCGCCTCGCCGCTGGCCTTGATGTAACCGTTGCCCGCACCGCCCGACGTTCTCCAGGTCTTGATCCAGGCCAGAAAATTGGATTTGGCCGTGCCTGACATCAACGCCAGTGGCTGGACCAGGCAGCCGCCTTCCGAGCCGCCACAATTGGCGTCGTTGATGTCCCTGATGCCGTTGTTGTTGTAGACCATCAGCCCGATATTGACCGAGCCCTCCGGCAAGCTTGAAATCACGTTGTAGAGCGCGCATTGTTCAACGCCGCCCGCCGATCCGTTGAGAGAGGGCGCCGTGCCATCTGTGTAGGTGCAGTTCCCCGCCGCCGCTTCAAAATTTGCCGCATTATCCAGCACGAATAACACATTGGGAGGACTTGTTGTCCCGGCGTTGTCGCTGTAGATGTCGATGTCTTCCGCATGAATGAACGACGGCGCGCCGAGCAAGCCGAGCATCAGGACAATAAGGAAAGTTTGAAGAGTTTTCATGGCAACCTCTGTAAAAACTAGGGGCAATCCACCGTGGCGGGTACCCGAATGGTGATTCCCTGAATCTGGGAAACTTTGGTGCCCGATGCGCCGTCGATCACACCGGCCTGGATGTTCCACTGCTGCGTCTTGCAGGCAGAAAGCTTGGGAATCGGTTTGCCGCCTTCGTCTAAAATTATGTCTTGTTCTATGCCATCGAAACAGGGCATGTCGTTCGCTTTGGATGTATCCAGTTTTGTAGTCAGCACGGGAACTTCAACGAGACATTTGTTCAGGGCTTCGACCTTCACCGTGTAAGTCGTGCCGCCCGTCGCCACCGCGACTGTTTGCGCCGGAATCAGGGCGAGGTTTTCAGTCACCTTGATCTGCTCGATCACCTGCTCAATGACCTGCTGGGTCGCCGTGGCGGCCTCGGTCTGCGACTGCATGTTGCCTGCAATGCGAAGATTGGTATTGCCGGACCGGATGCTGAACACCACCAGCAGGGTCAGCACCACCAGCATGATCATGCTCACCAGCAGGGTGGACCCCGCCTCTTTTCTCGGGGAGTTCATTGGTCCCTCCGCGAACTTGGATTGACCACCCGGATCAGTTGACTGAATACCCGGCGCTTGAAGCCGTCATTGGGGGCGGCCGTTGCGCCCGCCAGGCCCAGGTTGTAGGTTTTTGTGTCCTGGTAACCGACGGAGCGTTCGTTGTTGCGCGCCAGCAGGTGAAGCCGAACGGCCATCACATTGGCCCAGTCGGCCACGGCAGCCGCATCCGTGGCATAGCTGTCGGGAGAGCCATCACCGGTGGCGGCGGCGGCATCGAAGCCGTAATCGATCTGCATCGTCTCAATGCCTTCCACCAGCGAGGTCGTCACAAACTTTGGATTGCCCGCCTGTGCCGACAACTCCAGTCGCTTGAGTGTCGGTATGGAAATGCCGCCATCGTCTGTTTGGGCAACTGAGCAAGTTGAACCAGAGGCCGGCAGGTTGCAGGGGCTGATGAAATAAATATTGACCCTGTACTTGCGCAAAGGCGCGGCGGTCACGCCATCTTTGAGCTTCAGGTTGAACACGGCGGTGTCGACCGCTGGGGTGGCGGCCTTCGCCAGGACGTAGCTGAATTCAAGCGTCGGGGTCAAACCCGACTGCAGATAGAACTGCCCGACAACCAGCGCTCCTGTTGCGGTCACTTCGGGGTCGGCACGCCGGACCACCAGAATGTCGGTTCCATCCAGATGGTTGGCCGCATTCAGAGGACAGTCAGCGAATGCCGCCGGAAGCGTAGCCCCTGGCGCGTCGTATCCCTGAATCGAAAAAGGCAAGGCGCTGGACAGATCGGCGGCGCCGACCAGGCAGGGGTTGGGCAAGGCGCCCGGCACGGGCAAGTCATCCAGTTTGGAGAACTCTCCGAGATAGCCAGCGAGCTGGATATCTTCCTGCAAAAGCTGCGTCGCATAACGCCCGTTCTCGATCTGGCGGCTCGATTTTTCGAGTTCAGCCTGGGTGCTGCTTTGCCGGGCGATCAGGGCCGACAACCCGACAAGCAGGATCATGCCAATGGTGATGGAGACCATCCACTCCATCAGGGTCATGCCCAGTTGCTGGCGCCGCCCTGGCGAGAAACGGCACTGCGGATACGGCAAAGAGCTTGATGAATGGGCGTGCATGTGTCAACTCAAATCGGCAATTTGAAGGGGCGCAGTGACGGCCCTGCGCTGCGCGTCATCACCATAAAGATCAGTGGCGCAGTTCACGCCGGGCGGCGCTGCGGTCTTGCCGTTGCCCTGCCAGGCGACGCTGACCTGGTAGACGCCGGCGACCAGGCTGACACACCCGCGCGCGCCCAGCATGGCCCCCACATCGTCGCCGGTACTGGACTTCTCCGAGCTTCCGAGCAACAGACTGTTCCATTCCGTCATGTCCTGCACCGCACGGGCATTTTGTTCGGCCGTTCCCAGCGCACAGGCCGGGGCGAGCGCAGAACCCGAACCCAGATAGGGCGAGCCATTGACCGCCGTGGTGAACGCGTAGCAGGCCGCCACCTTGCGGTTGGCATTGATGCGGTTGACCATGTCCTGCAGCACCACCAGCGCCTGCACGCGCTGGTAGGACTCCACCTGGGAGCGCTGGCTCTGCAGCATGAGGCCCACCAGTCCCAGCAGGCCCAGCATCAGAATGACCAGCGTGACCAGCACCTCGATCAGGCTGGAGCCCTGCTGGCGCCGGCGTCGCTTGAGAAAGGAGTTCATCAGCAATTCCCCAACCTGCTCTTGGGCAGACCACTGAGCTCAAACGACACGCAGCGCGCCGAGCTTGCGCCATCGGCCGCCACCTGCAAACTTGACGCGAGCACCTGCTCCTTGAGCCTGCCGCTACCCAGATAAACCACCTCGGCGACCGCGCTGGTCATGGTCAGCGCAGGAAAGGCAGCCTGCTGACTCAAGGTCACGGCGCCGGCTTTGACACTCCAGCCGTCTTTCCAGCCGCCGGCCGCAGCCACCAGGCCGACTTCCGCATTGCGCTTGATGGCCTCTGAGCGCGCATAAATGGCCGCAGTGGAAAAATCGCCGGCCGCTGTTTTCACACGCTGCCCGGCAATAAAGCTCTTGAACGAGGGCACGCCAATGCCCAGCATCACGCCCGCGATGGTAATCACCACCATCAGCTCGATCAGGGTAAAGCCACGGGACATGCGCCGCATTGCCATATCCCCTTACCAGCAATCGGCCACAGCGCTGGCCGTGCCGGATTTTGTTTTCGCACCCAACTGGTTGAGCGTCAGGGTGCCGCATTTTGTATCTTGGGACAACTGGGTATCCCTCGGTGTGCCGGTGATGAGGTAGGTCGGCGTGCCGGCCACTGCCGTGCAATTTCCGACCGCCGTGGGCATCGTGCAGGTAGCGGTGATGGTGTACTTGCTGGACACGTCCGCAGGCACCGTCATATTCAACTCTGGCACTGCTGCAGCGCCTCCGCCCGCGTAGCGGCGAGCATCCAGCAAGAACTGCTCCTGCTTGTTGGCAACCGCATACATGAAGCTCTGCGCCGCCGAGCGGTTGGCCCTGACGATGTACTGGGTGTACGAAGGATAGGCCACCGCCGCCAAAATGCCGATGATGGCCACCGTGATCATGAGCTCGATCAGGGTGAAGCCATGTTGCCGGGCACGCATGATGAAAATTCTTTTGTCCATGTTTTGATTATTGGCCGGCCTCCCGGCGCCTGCCAGCCTGAGTCGATAAGTGGCGGGCTCATCCGGACAAGTGGTAAAAACAGGCCCTATGCTGCCGATCCACTTCCCCGCTGCCGCTCTCCAGGAGGCCACTGCGCAGGCGCTGCAGGCCACCCTGGTTTCCGACCCCAACCCCCGCGTCGGCTGCGTCATCGTCGACGCCCGCGGCCGCACGCTGGGACAAGGCCACACCCAGGCCGCTGGACTGGCCCATGCCGAAATCATGGCGCTGCGGGCTGCACGCGCGGCGGGTTTCGACGTGCGCGGCGCCACCGCCTGCGTCACGCTGGAGCCCTGCTCCCACCACGGCCGCACCCCGCCGTGCTGCGATGCCCTGATCGAAGCCGGCGTCCATCGGGTGCTGGTGGCCCGGCAGGACCCCAACCCGCTGGTGGCCGGGCGCGGCATCGCGCGGCTGCGGGCAGCGGGCATCGAGGTGAGCGTGCTCGACGCCGATGACCCTGCGGCACTGGCCACGCGCGAACTCAACATCGGCTTTTTCAGCCGCATGATCCGCAAGACCCCCTGGGTGAGGATGAAGGTCGCCGCCTCGCTCGATGGCAAAACCGCATTGAACAATGGCGCGAGCCAGTGGATCACCTCTGAAGCAGCGCGCACAGACGGGCATGCCTGGCGTGCGCGCGCCAGCGCGGTGCTGACCGGCATCGGCACCGTGCTGCAAGACAACCCGCGCCTGGACGTGCGGCTGGTCGCGACAAAGCGCCAGCCGCATCTGGTGGTGGTGGACAGCCGCCTGGAGACGCCGCTGGACGCGCATCTTTTCATGGCGGGCCGCGCGCTCTATATCTACGCCGCAGAGCAAAATGATGCGAAAAAATCGGCGCTCGAAGCCCGTGGTGCGACCGTTATCTACCTGTCCGGCGTTAACGGCAAGGTCGATCTGGCGGCCATGCTGCGCGATCTGGCGCGGCGCGAGGTCAATGAACTGCACGTCGAAGCCGGGCACAAACTCAATGGCTCCCTGATTCGTGAGGGGCTGGTTGACGAGTTTGTCGTTTACCTGGCGCCCAAACTGATTGGCCAGGGCAGCGGGATGGCCAGCTTTGGCCCGATATCTGAATTGTCTCAAGCGATCCCGCTTGAATTTAAATCCATAGATATGCTGGGGCCAGACTTGCGCATCTTGGCCCGAATTCCGGGGCGTGAGCAATTTTAAGGAACCGGTCAAGGCAAGAAGTCTGCGGGCTGTTGCCCGCAGCGCAGGCCATCAATCTCAGCAAAGTGGATGTCAAGCGTGAGCAGGCCAGCACCGTGCTCCAATGCGCTGGCTGCTATCCAAAGATCATTGGTGGGGATGGGTCGCCCTTTGCGGCGCAATGCGGCAAAGACCAACGCGTAGTTGTCTGCGGTGGTTTCGCCGCAAACCACAGTGCGCACTCGGGGTGACTGCATGAATACACTGAGTTCCTCGCGATTCCTGGCTTCACGCGTGCCAGCCGCAAAGCCCGCCAGCAACTCGCCCAGAACCGTGGCGCAGATCAACAAGTCGGGGCAACGCTGAATGACAGCCACGATTTTGTCGTCGCCCCGCTTGAAGGCAACGTAGGCATTGGTATCCAGAACGATGCTTCTCATGGCGCGACGCTACTTCCACAACGCGGGGTCAACTTGCGCAAAGTCACCTGTGACGGACTCAAAATCACGAGCATCTTGCACGCTCCAGGTCCCTTGCAAAGCGTCAAGGTCGTCAAAACGCTGCGAACCCTTGTCGGTTGAACGCACACCCGCAACGGTTTCAAGCAACCGGACAACCAGAGAATTTAAACTACTGCCTTCTTGTTGCGCCTGTTTTTTAAGACGGAGAATAGCCTTCTCATCTATCCCACGAATGCTGATCACAGTCATGGCATCACCTTTGAATGCAATTTGAAGTAACAAATGATATCACCCACTCAATGACGTTCACCCATTCTGAGACAATACACCTATGTTTACCGGAATCATCACCGGCTTGGGGCGCATCGTCACCATCCAAAGCCTGGGCAGCTCTTCAGACCACGGCAAGCGCCTCACCATTGAAGCGCCTGCGGGTTATCTCGACGACGTAGGTTTGGGCGACAGCATTGCGCTGAACGGCGCCTGCATGACCGTGATGGCGCTGGACAGCGCCATCAACCGGTTTTCGATTGAAATTTCGGCCGAGTCGCTGGCCAAAACCAGCGGACTGGCGGAGCCCGGCCCCGTCAACCTGGAAAAAGCGCTGCGTGCCCACGACCGCCTGGGGGGCCATATGGTGACCGGCCATGTCGATGGCATCGGGGAGGTGACGCACTTCGCCCAGGTCGGCGAGAGCTGGGAGCTGCGCATCCATGCCCCGCGTGCGTTGAGCAAATACCTCGCCTGCAAGGGCTCCATCACGGTCAACGGCGTGAGCCTGACCGTCAACCGGGTCACCGATCTGCCCGCTGAACAGGCAGGCTGCGAAATCAGCCTCAACCTGATCCCCCACACGGTACAAAACACAGCACTGGGTCATCTGCGAACACGATCACAAGTGAACCTGGAAATTGACCTGATCGCGCGCTATGTAGAGCGCATGCTCCAAGACAAGAAAGCCTGAACCATGACGATTGCCATCTCCCCTGTTGAGGACATCGTGGCCGATATGCGGGCCGGCCGCATGGTCATCCTGATCGACGAGGAAGACCGTGAAAATGAAGGCGACCTGGTGCTCGCTGCCGACCATGTCACGCCCGAAGCCATCAACTTCATGGCGCGTTATGGCCGGGGCCTGATCTGCCTGACGCTGACGCGCGAGCGCTGCGACATGTTGCAGTTGCCGCCGATGGTCACACGCAACGGCGCCAAGCACAGCACCGCCTTCACGGTGTCGATTGAAGCCGCTGTTGGCGTGACCACCGGCATTTCGGCGGCGGACCGCGCCCGCACCGTGCAGGCCGCCGTGGCCAGGAATGCAAAAGCCAGCGACCTGGTGCAACCCGGCCATATCTTCCCGCTGCAAGCGGTGGACGGCGGCGTCTTGATGCGGGCCGGCCACACCGAAGCCGGCTGCGATCTGGCCGGCATGGCCGACTGCTCACCGGCGGCGGTGATTTGCGAAATCATGAAGGACGACGGCACCATGGCGCGGCTGCCGGACCTGCAGCTCTTCGCCGCCGAGCATGGTTTGAAAATCGGCACGATTGCCGACCTGATCGAGCACCGTAGCCGCCACGAGTCGCTGATTGAAAAAATCGGCGAACGGACGATTCAGACCGCTTTCGGCGAGTTCGCCATGCATGCCTTCAAGGACAAGCCCAGCCAGGGCTTGCACCTGGCCCTCGTCAAGGGACAGTGGTCCCCAGGCAATACGGTGGCAGTGCGGGTACACGAGCCGCTGTCGGTGCTGGACACGCTGGAGACCAGCCGTTCGATGCACTCCTGGAGCCTGGATCAAAGCCTGACGCACATTGCCAAAGAGGGCAAAGGCGTGGCCGTGCTGCTCAACTGCGGTGAAAGCGCCGCGCAGTTGCTGGCGCAATTTGAAGGCACGGCACGGCCCAGCCAGGCACCGGAACGCGGCCGCATGGATTTGCGCACCTACGGCGTGGGCGCGCAAATCCTGCGCGAGTGCGGCGTCCACAAAATGAATTTGATGGGCAATCCGCGCCGCATGCCCAGCATGACGGGTTATGGCTTAGAGATCACCGGCTACATCGCCAAAAAGGAATAATCATGTTTGGCGCAGAAAAAGGCTCGGCCGACAAACTTGACGGCAAAAAACTCTTGATCGGCATTGTCCAGGCGCGCTTCAATGAAAGCATTACCAACGCACTGGCCCAGGCCTGCCGGCAGGAACTGCTGGCGCTTGGTGTCGAAGAAAAAAACATCCGCCACATCAAGGTGCCGGGCGCGCTGGAAATACCTTCGGCCCTGCAGGCGCTGGCCGAGCGCAACGAATACGACGCGCTGGTGGCGCTGGGCTGCATCATTCGCGGCGAAACCTATCACTTTGAACTGGTCGCCAATGAAAGTGGCGCCTCGGTCAGCCGGCTGGCACTGGACTACCAGTTGCCAATCGCCAACGCCATCCTGACGGTGGAAAACGTGGCGCAGGCGCAAGCCCGCCAGATCGACAAAGGCCGCGACGCGGCGCGCGTTGCCGTGGAAATGGCCAACCTGCTGAATGAACTTGACTGATCCTCAACAAGCGCGCCAATGACCGAAAAAATTCCGACAAAACCCAAACGCCCGCCGCAGACCCGCACCGGGCTGACCGACACCGGCGTGAAAAAAGCGGCGGACAAATCGGCCCGCACCCGCGCGCGCGAGTTCGCGATGCAGGCCCTGTACCAGCACCTGGTGGGCCGCAACGAAGCGGAATCCATCGATGCATTCACCCGGGAGTTGGTGGGTTTTCACAAGGCCGACTCGGCACACTACGACGCCCTGCTGCACGGCTGTATTAAGGACGCAGTGTTGCTAGACGCCAGCGTGGCGCCGCTGCTGGACCGCAAGATGAGCGAAATATCGCCGGTCGAACATGCGGTGTTGTGGATTGGCACCTACGAGTTCAAGTACTGCCCGGATGTGCCCTACCGCGTGGTCATCAACGAATGCATCGAGCTGGCCAAGGCCTTTGGCGGCACCGACGGCCACAAATACGTCAACGGCGTCCTGCACAAACTGGCGCCGGCCTTTCGGGCCGCCGAAGTCACCGCGGACAAAGCTTGAACGCCCCATGAGAATTGCCCGGCGTGCGCAGCGCATTGAGCCTTTTTATGTGATGGAGATCGCCAAAGCGGCGGCGACGATGGCCCGGGAAGTCGCCCACACCGCCCAGCCGATGATTTTTTTGAACATTGGCGAGCCCGATTTCACCGCGCCACCGCTGGTTCGGCAGGCCGCCGCACGGGCCATTCAGGACGGCAACACCCAGTACACGCAGGCGACCGGCCTGCAAGCCTTGCGCGAATGCATCAGCAACTGGTACGCCACGCGTTTTCACGCCGATGTCGACCCTGGCCGCATCATCATCACCGCCGGTGCTTCAGCGGCCCTGCAACTGGCCTGCCTGGCGCTGATCGAGGCGGGCGACGAGATTTTGATGCCCGACCCCAGCTACCCCTGCAACCGCCACTTCGTCAGCGCCGCCGACGGCACCGCGGTGCTGATTCCGACCACGGACGAAGAGCGCTTCCAGCTCAGCAGCGCCAAGGTGCAGGCCGCGTGGACAGCCGCCACCCGCGGCGTGCTGCTGGCTTCGCCGTCCAACCCGACCGGCACCTCGATTGCGCCGGAGGAGTTGCGCCGCATTCATGAGTTTGTCCACAGCCGCGGTGGCATCACCCTGATTGATGAAATTTACCTGGGTCTGAGCTACGAAGAACGCTTTGGCCAGACCGCGCTGGCCATGGCTGATGGTTTGGGCGAGCGCATCATCAGCATCAACAGCTTCAGCAAGTACTTCAACATGACGGGCTGGCGCCTGGGCTGGCTGGTCGTGCCCGAGGCGCTGGCGCCGGTGGTCGAACGCATCGCGCAAAACCTGTTCATCTGCGCCAGCACCGTCGCCCAACACGCCGCGCTGGCCTGTTTTGAACCCGACAGCCTGGCCGAATACGAACGCCGCCGCGCCGAGTTCAAGGCCAGGCGCGACTACTTCATTCCCGAACTCAACCGCCTGGGCCTTCGTGTACCGGTCATGCCGGACGGCGCTTTTTACGCCTATGCCGACTGCACGGGCGCCGCCGCCCGGCTGGGCGTTTCCGGCAGTTGGGACTGTGCGTTTGAACTGATGAGACGCGCCCACTTGGCGGTGACGCCGGGTCGCGATTTCGGAACGATGGCTCCGGAGCGGTACATCCGTTTTTCCACGGCCAATTCCATGGCCCAACTGAAAGAGGCCGTCGCCCGGCTGGAGGCCGTCCTTGGCTAGGCCGGGATCAACTGGGGCGAACCCAAATGGGGCGGCAGCGGAGAAAACCGTGCAATTTTCCGCCGGGCCGCCCCAAGGAAAATTAGCCCCCTCGGGGGGCAGCGTCTTACACGAAGTGAAAAGCGTGGGGGCCACATTCCAATGGCCGGTGCGCGTGTACTGGGAAGATACCGACGCCGGCGGCATCGTGTTCTACGCCAACTACCTGAAATTTTTCGAACGCTCGCGCACCGAGTGGCTCAGATCGCTGGGCATTGAGCAGCAGCGCCTGCGCGAGAGCACCGGCGGCCTCTTTGTCGTCACGGAGACCCGTCTGCGTTATCACCGCCCGGCCCGCCTCGATGATGAACTGACTGTTACCGCGAGCCTGGCCGAAAAAGGCCGCGCGTCCCTGATAATCGAACAGAAGGCGCTATTGAAATCAGAGCAAAATGACCTGCCATGCAATTACTCGGGCGACGGGCAATTTTCCGCCGGGCCGCCCCAAGGAAAATTAGCCCCCTCGGGGGGCAGCGCATTACGCGCAGCGAACAGCGTGGGGGCGACATTACTCTGTGAGGGCACGATACGCATCGGCTGGGTGGACGCCGCCAGCCTCAAACCTGCCAGAATTCCCGCTCACATCCTTGACCGTCTGGAAAGCACAACATGAATCAGGATTTATCCATCGTCAGTCTCATTCTCAACGCCAGTTGGGTGGTCCAGGGCGTCGTGGCCTTGCTGGTCGGCGTGTCGATCACGAGCTGGGCCGCGATCTTCCGCAAGATCATCTCGCTCAAGCGCGTGCAGTCGCTCAATGACGCGTTTGACCGCGAGTTCTGGTCCGGCACCAGCCTGAACGATTTGTATGCCGCAGCCACGCAGAACGCCAAACACAGCGGGCCGATGGAACGCATTTTCGCCAGCGGCATGCGCGAATTCCAGAAGCTGCGCGAGCGCCGCATGGCGGACCCCAGCACCCTGCTGGACGGCGCCCGCCGCGCCATGCGCGCGAGTTACCAGCGCGAGGTCGATGCGGTCGAATCGAATCTGTCTTTCCTGGCTACGGTCGGCTCGGTCTCGCCTTACGTGGGCCTGTTCGGCACGGTCTGGGGCATCATGCATGCCTTCACCGGCCTGGCCGCGCTGGAGCAGGTCACGCTGTCGAGCGTGGCGCCCGGCATTGCCGAAGCGCTGGTGGCTACCGCGATTGGCCTGTTCGCCGCCATTCCCGCGGTGGTGGCCTACAACCGCTTTGCCCACGACATCGACCGCGTGGCCAACAAGCTGGAGACCTTCATCGAAGAGTTCTCCAACATCCTGCAACGCAACCTGGGCGCGCAGTCGCCTTCAGGTCACTAGTCCAGGAGCCCACGATGCCCGCAGTCAACTCGCGCGGCCGCGGCCGCCGCACCATCAGCGAAATCAACATGGTGCCTTTTATCGACGTGATGCTGGTTCTGCTCATCATCTTCATGGTGACGGCGCCGCTGATCACCCCCAGCATGATTTCCCTGCCCAAGGTCGGCAAGGCAGCCGGCCAGCCGCCCAGGCCGATCGAGATACAAATCGGCAAGGACGAGCGCATAGAAATCAAGACGGAAGGCAAATCGGTGAAGATCAGGCTCGGCGAGGTCGGAGCGGCCGTCAAGCGATTGCAGCCGGCGGTGCCGGCGAACGAGCAAGTCACGCCGGTGGTGATCAGCGCCGACAAGTCCATCCAATACGAAACCGTGGTCAAGGTCATGGACGCACTGCACCAAGCAGGCGTGGCCCGTGTCGGGCTGTCCGTGCAGACCGGCAACTGAACCCGGTTTCGGCCCCAGACATCCATGCCCAGCGCTGCCGACCGCCTCGAATTTGCACCACACCCCGAACCGGGCGCCTTGCGGGCCTTTGGCCTGGCCTTGCTGGCCCATCTGCTGCTGGGCGCGGCGCTCACCTGGGGCGTGAACTGGAAGCGCAGCAACCCCGATATTTCCTTTGAAGCCGAGCTGTGGTCCAGCTTGCCGCAGGAAGCCGCCCCCAGGCCGGTGGAAGCCCCGCCACCTCCGCCCCCTCCTCCTCCGGCACCCGAGCCGCAGGTCAAAGCTCCGCAGCCGGCGCCCACACCCGACGTGGATATTGCGCTGGAGCGTGAGAAAAAGCGCAAGCTGGAGTTGAAGCAGAAAGAGGCTGAGCTGCTGAAAGCGAAGGAAGAGCAGCAGCGCCTGAAAGAGCTTCAGGCAAAAAAAGAAAAAGAACAAAAAACGAAAGAAGAACTGGCCAGGCGCAAGGCTGAAGAGGCCAAAAAGCTCGAAGCCAAAAAAGTGGAGGAGAAAAAGCAGGACAAGCAAAAGCAGGCAGAAGCTGCAACAGAAAAACAGCGGCAGGAAAATATCCGGCGCATCGCTGGCCTGGCGGGCGCCACGGGCGGCGCCGACGCCAAAGGTTCGGCGCAAAAATCAAGCAGCCCTTCGGCCAGCTACAAGGGGCGATTAGCCGCTTTATTTAAACGTAACATCAGCTTTGCAAATGCCGAGGACATTCAAGGCAATCCAAAAGCCGTTGTCCAGGTAAAAGTCTCGTCCACTGGAATCATCATGAGCGCAAAGTTGAGCAAATCCAGTGGCGTGCCAGCCTGGGACGAAGCGGTACTTCGGGCTGTTGAAAAAACGGAGCGCATTCCTTTAGACGAAAACGGCAAGGTGGTGCCCGACTTTCCAGTCGAATTCGGCCCCAGGGATTAACGCGACAGAGAGTCAACGCGGAAAGTTGTAAATGAAGTTCCATGGAACACTGCGTCATTTCCTCCAATTCCGTCATTGCGATTACCGCGTCGCATTCGCTCGCAATAACAGTAGCGTGGCAATCCATGGGTTCATGGATCGCCACGGCCTTCGGCCTCGCGATGACGAGACGCTTTCATCATTCGGGGCCTCGCTCAGGATTCATGACAGTTAGCGCTCGATTTCACTCATAGACAATCTGCGCCAGCCCCTGGTCGGCCTGAGCCATCCAGCTCGCCAGCGCCGCATCCGTCGGGAAAAACTTCGCCGCGTCGCCGAGCTGCAACTCCGCACGGACACCGCCGCGCTGGAGGCTCAGGCGCACCGGCAATCCGCGGCTGACCTCGCCCTGCTCGGACATCTCACGGCGCGGCGGGAAGTCCCTGACCATGCGCCGCACATCGGGCGCGGCACCATTGACCGCCACGCGCAGGTATTTGCCAAAGCGGCAGCGCGCCGCATCCAGGTCCCACACCTGCGTGACCTTGAGCCGCGAACCGCCGCTGAAGCGGTCCGGCTGCAGGATGCCCTGCACGATGACCAGTTCATCGTCTTTGAGCAAGTGGCGGTTGGCGTTGATCAGCGCCTCGTCGGCGGTGGCCTCGATCACGGCTGATTTGTCGTCCAGCTTGAACAGCGCCAGCTTGCCGCGCTGGCCGTTGATGACCCGAAAATCGGTCACGATGGCGGCCAGCAGTTGCGGGTCGCGCGAGTCGATCAGCTCGTCGATCCTGCGTTTGGCGAACTGGCGCACTTCGCGCTCGACCTCGTCGAACAGGTGGCCCGACAAATAGAAGCCGATCGCCGTTTTTTCCTGCGTCAGACGCGCCTTGACGCCGAAAGGCACGGCCTCGACCAGCGGCGGCTCCTGCGTACTGGCCGCATGGGAGTCCGACATGTCGAACAGTCCGCCCTGATTCGCGTTGGCCTGCGTCGCGGCGGCAAATTCAAAAGCCCGGTCTACCGAGGCCAGCAGCGAGGCGCGGTTCAGTTGCAGGTTGTCGAAGGCCCCCGCCTTGATCAAGGCCTCGACCGTGCGCTTGTTGAGTTTGGACTTGTCGACCCGCACGCAAAAATCATAGAGCGAGGTGAAGGCCCCACCCTCCTCGCGCGCCGCCACGATGGCAGCAATCGCCTGCTGGCCGGTGCCCTTGACCGCGCCGAGGCCGTAACGGATGCTGGTGTCTGTGATCGGCTCGAAACGGTATTGGCCGCGGTTCACGTCGGGCGCTTCGAAGCTCAAGCCCATCTTCAGCGCATCGCCGAACAGCACCTTGAGCTGGTCGGTGTCGCCCATCTCCACCGTCATGTTGGCGCAGAAAAATTCGGCCGTGTAATGGACCTTGATCCAGGCCGTGTGGTAGGCCAGCAGGGAATACGCGGCAGCATGCGACTTGTTGAAGCCGTAGCCCGCGAACTTCTCCATCAGGTCGAAGACCTCGTCGGCCTGGGCCTCGTTGAGCCCGTTCTTGGCGGCGCCATCGCGAAAAATCTGGCGGTGCGTGGCCATTTCGTCCGCATCTTTTTTACCCATCGCGCGGCGCAGCATGTCCGCGCCACCGAGCGAATAGCCGCCCAGAATCTGGGCGGTCTGCATCACCTGCTCCTGGTAGACCATGATGCCGTAGGTCTCGCTGAGCATGTCGGCCACCAGCGGGTGAGGGTAAATGACTTCCTCGCGACCATGCTTGCGCGCCACGAAGCTCGGGATCAGGTCCATGGGCCCGGGGCGGTACAAGGCGTTGAGCGCAATCAGGTCCTCCAGGCGGGTCGGCCTGGCGTCCTTGAGCATGCCCTGCATGCCGCGGCTTTCAAACTGGAACACCGCTTCGGTCTTGCCATCGGAAAAAAGCCTGTAGACGCGGGCGTCATCGATAGGCAGGTCTTCGTAGCGAAAGTTCTGCTGGCCCGGGTGGCGTTCAATGATGAAGTCTTTGGCCAGCTCCAGAATCGTCAGCGTCGCCAGCCCCAGGAAGTCGAACTTCACCAGGCCGATGGCTTCCACGTCGTTCTTGTCGAACTGGCTGACCGCCGAGCCGCTGCCCGGCTGCTGGTACAGCGGACAAAAGTCGGTCAGCTTGCCCGGGGCGATCAGCACGCCGCCGGCGTGCATGCCGACGTTGCGCGTCAGACCTTCGAGCTTGCGGGCCAGCTCCAGCAGCGTGCGCACATCTTCTTCCTTGCGCTCGCGCTCGGCCAGAATCGGTTCGGCCTCCAGCGCATAGACCAGCTTGTCGTTTTTGTCGCGGTCGGGCGGCGGCAATTGCAGCGTCACGGCCTGGCCCGGCTTGTTCGGGATCAGCTTGGAAATGCCATCGCAAAAGCCGTAGGCAAAATCGAGCACCCGGCCGACGTCGCGAATCGCCGCCCGCGCCGCCATGGTGCCGAAGGTGACGATCTGGCTCACCGCTTCCTTGCCGTATTTGTCCTTGACGTAATCAATCACGCGATCACGGTTGGTCTGGCAAAAATCAATATCGAAGTCGGGCATGGACACCCGCTCCGGGTTCAGGAAACGCTCGAACAGCAGGTTGTATTGCAGCGGGTCCAGGTCGGTGATCTTCAGCGAATACGCCACCAGCGAACCGGCGCCGGAGCCCCGGCCCGGCCCCACCGGGCAGCCATTGTTTTTGGCCCAGTTGATGAAGTCGCCGACGATCAGGAAGTAGCCCGGAAAACCCATTTTCAAAATGGTGTTGATCTCGAACTCCAGCCGCTCCACATAGGCCGGACGCTTTTGCTGGCGCACGGCTTCATCGGGGTAGAGATGGGCCAGGCGCTGTTCCAGGCCTTCGAAGGAGGCATGGCGAAAGTAGGCGTCGATCGGCAGGCGCACGCCATTGACTTCGGGGGTCGGGTAGTCGGGCAGCATCGGTTTGCCCAGCGCCAGCGTCAGGTTGCAGCGCTTGGCAATTTCCAGCGTGTTGGCCAGCGCCGACGGCAGGTCGGCAAACAGCGTTGCCATCTGGGCCGAGGACTTGAAATACTGCTCGCGAGTGAACTTGCGCACGCGCCGCGCATTGCCCAAAATTTCGCCTTCGGCAATACAGACGCGGGCTTCGTGGGCCTCATAGTCCTCGTAGCTCAAAAATTGCACCGGGTGCGTGGCGACCACCGGGAGCCTGAGCCGCGCCGCCAACTGGACCGCCGCCGCCACATGCTGCTCATCGTCAACACGCTGCGCACGCTGCAGCTCCAGGTAAAAACGGTGCGGAAACAGCCCCGCCAGATGCAGCGCGCACGCCAGCGCGCGCGGGCCATCGCCCTGCACCAGCGCCTGCCCCACGGCGCCGCCCTGCGCGCCGGACAGGGCAATCAGGCCTTCATTGAGTTCCTGCAACCATTCCAGCCGGATGACGGCCTGGTCGCGCACCACGCCTTTTGTCCAGGCCCGCGTCAGCAACTCCGACAGGTTCAGGTAGCCCTGGCGGTTTTGCACCAGCAGCAGCAGCCGGGCCGGCGCCGCACCGGCATCCTTGCCGGGCACCTGCACCCACACGTCGGCCCCGATCAGCGGTTTGACGCCGGCGCCGCGGGCTTCCCTGTAAAACTTGACCGTGCCAAACAGATTGCTCAGGTCGGTGATGGTCAGCGCGGGCTGCCGGTCGGCTGCTGCGGTTTGAACAATTTCATCAATACGGTTGGTACCGTCGACTACCGAGAATTCGGTGTGAATACGTAAATGGACGAACATGGCTTCATTTTAGGGTGCGAAACAATGAGGAAACGGACGCCTTTGAATCCGATGCCGGCACCTTCAGGAACGTGATCGGCTGGCGCAGCAGCAACCACCCGACGGCGAGGTCAATGACAACAAGGCCGCCGTCACCGGAACGAGCAAGCGTTTGGGGCGCGTTTTCATTCCATCATTCTCACCAAATTAAGAGTTCGCCCGTCGGCGTGCTTCAGACGCAGCCCCGCCAGTGCCGCATCAAAAAGCGCATTGGCGGGGTTGCCGGGGGTTGGTCATACTGCGTCTTTTTGCCCATGGGGGCGTTGCAATCCATGAGTAAAATAGGTCTCAGGTTTTGTTTCTATTGCAACCTCGAATTAAACTGGCCGACGGTTTTTATGGCATTCTCCGTGGCTGGAGAACGCAGAACCGGTAACACACATCGGGAAGGATGTAACTATGGAATGGACCACAGGACTGGCTTATTTCCTTGCCGGGGTCTTTCTGGCCAACGGTGTTCCCCATTTCGTCAATGGCATTTCCGGCCGCTCCTTCCAGAGTCCGTTCGCCAAGCCTCCGGGCGTGGGGGAATCCTCCCCGGTGATCAACGTGATCTGGGGGTTGATCAACTTTGTCATCGGCTACGGCCTGCTGCGGGGGGTAGGCGTTTTCTCCTTCTCCGACACTGCCGCGATGGGAGCGGTGGCCTTGGGTGCATTGCTGGCCGGAGCGGGGCTTGCTTGGCATTTCGGCCGGGTACGGGCCAGCAAGCATTGATTATTTCCCTCAATGACGGTTCAGCAGATTACCTCGCCCCATAAACCAGATTGGGCAGCCACAGCGACAATTCCGGAACATAGGTCACCACGATCAGGAGCCCGGCAAGGAGGACAATGAACGGAGTGACTCCCTTGATGGCCTCGGACATGGGCGCCTTGGTGATGCCCGACAGCACATAGAGGTTGAGGCCGACCGGAGGCGTTATCAGGGCGAGTTCCAGATTGATGACGATGATGACAGCGAAATGCACCGGGTCAATGCCCAGCGGCTTGAGCACCGGAACCAGCAACGGCAGGGTGATCAGCATGATCGAAGCCCCTTCCAGGAACATGCCCAGAATCAACAGGATGCCGTTTATCGCGAGCAGGAACTGCCAGGGGCTAAAGCCGTTGTCGACGATGAATTTGACGATGCGCGCCGGTCCGCCGGCTTCCGTCATCCAATGACCGAACACCAGGGCGGTGGCCACGATCAACAGGATGCTGGCGCCGCTTTTCATTGCGTCACCCATCACGCCGATCGATTCGCGCCAGCTAAAACCCTTGTAGACGATGGCGCTGACGATCAGGGTGACCAGTGCAGCAAACGCCGCAGCCTCGGTGATGGTGACGACGCCGCCGTAGATGCCCACGGCAATGACCAGTGGTACCGCCAGCGCCGGTAGCGCGCGCAGGTTGACGCGGATGAACTCCTGGCGGGACAGCGCCTTCTCGCGCGGATAGTTGTGGCGGCGCGCGTACCACATGACATAGAGCGCGAAGATGCCGGCCTGAATCAAGCCCGGCACTACGCCGGCCAGAAACAGGCGCGGCACCGATTCCTCGGCGATGATGGCATAGAGGATGAATGCCAGGCTGGGCGGGATCAGGATGCCAAGGGTGCCGGAAGCGCCGACCACGCCCAGGGCGAACGGTCGCTCGTAATTGCGCGACAGCATCGCAGGCACCAGGATCGTGCCCATGGCCAGCGCCGTCGCCACGCTTGAACCCGATACGGCAGCGAAGATGGTGCAACCGAACACGCAGACGAGGCCAAGACCGCCTCGCAGGCGCCCGGTCCAGGCGCTGGCGAAATCGATAAGCGCCCCGGCCACCCCGCCGCGCTGCATGAAGGTGGCAGCGATGACGAAGAACGGCACCGACATCAGGGTGTCCGAATTGAACTGATCGACGATCTTCTGGGCAATACTGACCAAGGGCTGTCCATCGACCCCGAACAATATGATCGCCGTCATGCCGAGGACGAGAAAAATCGGCAGGCCGCTGGCCAGAAAAACAAAGAACAACCCGAGTAAAACGTTCGACACGTCAGCACTCCTTAAAGTGGTAATAAATCAGGTGGATCGACGGGAATTGGGAGATGCGGTCAACTCTCACGGCCTGAATGCACCGACATCGTTTCCGGATCGTAACGAAACAAGTAAAGATAAAGCCGTCGAACATAGCGCAATGCCATTAAAGCGAAGCCCGTCGGCAGGGCGGCATAATAGACCCACATCGGAAAACGCAGGGCGGTGACGGACCGCTCGTCCATTTGCCACGAGTCGAGCGTTGCCAGAACGCCGTAATAC
Source organism: Polaromonas sp. (assembly GCA_030655515.1). Classification (GTDB taxonomy): domain Bacteria; phylum Pseudomonadota; class Gammaproteobacteria; order Burkholderiales; family Burkholderiaceae_C; genus Polaromonas. The sequence goes on from JAURVI010000044.1 coordinate 68,028, forward strand.
GTCAACACCAGGCAAAAGACCAAGGCGAAAACAATGTTGAAAATCTCGACCGACCGCTGGGATTTCGCCGGCAACAACCGCAAAACCAAGTCGGCGCGGACATGGGCATCCTCATGGACCAGCAGGCTGGCGGCCACGAACACCGCCCAGACGATCAGATAGATGACGATCTCCCCCGCCCAGGCCGTCGGCAGGCCGGCAGACGAAAAGTATCGCCCAATCATCTGGTAGGCGGCGATGGCCAGCGCGGCAATCGCCAGCAGGCCGATCAGGTTGCGTTCGAGCCAATTCCATCCGGATAACAATGCGTGCAGCATTTCATTCCTTTCCCGAGCCCAATCAAGGCTGAACCGTGGTACACAGACACGGGATCCGGGCGGCCGTGTCCGGCGCCTGGACCCCGCACGTTTGGAGCGCCGCCTTAACGGAGGGCCTGCGCCAATTTTCTGGCAAAATCCGGGTCGATCTTGAGCGCTTTAACCCATTCGTCGTAATCCTGCATCATCCGCTCGCGCACTGCGGCTACCGTCTTCGAATCGGGGGTAACGATCTTGACTCCATTGGCGATCAAGACATCCCGGGCTTGGGTTTGCGCCGCCGCCATCGCCGCGCGCTGGGCGGGCACTTGCTCCTGCCAGGTGTCGGCCAAAATCCTTTGCAGGTCGGGCGGCAACTTGTCCCAAAAACCTCCGTTCAGCATCGGAACGTAGTGAGCGAGAAGTTGATAATCCTCAAAGCTGTGCTTCACGCCGGATTCCCACATCTTGGAAGAGACGACGCTGTCGTGAGCTGAAAGGAACCCATCGGCCTTGCCTTGGGACAAGGCGAGCGCAAGGTCGGGAAAGGGTATGGTGACGACATTGGCCTTGAGGAACTTCAACCGCAGTTCATTGCCTGCCCCGCCGGGGGTGCGAATGGTCATCCCCTGTATATCCTGGAAGCTGTTGATCGGCTTGTTGGTGCTGTACCACTGCCCCGAGCCCATTTCCAGCCAAGCACCGAGTATCTTCGCGTTGAGCTTGGTTTCCAGGCTCTTGTTCAGTTCCCGACCCAGCTCGCCGTCGGTGATCTTGCGCACCGGTTCAAACCTCATCCCATAGAGTACCGGCAAGCCCGTGAAGTTGAAGTTGGGGTCGATCCCTCCCAGCAGCCAGGTGCCGGGCACTGCCATCTCCACCGCACCCTGGCGGATCGCCTTGCTCACATCGCGGTCGTTGAAAAGCTGGCCGCTATGGAACAGCTCGATGTCGAGCCTGTTGCCGACCTTTGTCTTCAGCGCGGCGACATAGTCGTTCATGACTTTGGTTTTAACGTGCTGCGCCGGGCTATCGACCGAAATCCGCATCTTGATCGGCTGAGCCCATGCGCTGACGGTAACCGCCATCCATAGGATGACAGCCAGCACTCCACATTGAGTTATTCGAATCTTACTCATCAGGTGTCTCCTTCTTCTGCTGGTTTATATTTAACAACCATTTAGACGGTTGTCTTTTGCTCCATGACGGGCCAGCGATTGCCTTCCTATCCGGCCACTTGCCCGCTCAGATAAGCGTTTGCATAGTATCATGGAAACGTTTCATTTCAAGGAGCTTTTCGTGGCAGCAATAATGAACAATGCCTTGGCGGGCATTCTGGTCGTCGAAATCGGTCAGGCCGTGGCCGCGCCATTTTGCGGAACGCGCCTGGCGGAAGCTGGCGCCCGGGTCATCAAGGTAGAGCGCCCGGAAGGCGATTTCGCCCGAGCCTATGATTCCCATTGGAAAGGGGATAGCTTGTTTTTCGCCTACCTAAACCGGGGCAAGGAATCCATCACGCTGGACCTCAAGAACCCCGGGGATGTCGCGCTGCTGCACAAAATCATAGATCAAGCCGATGTCTTCATTCAGAACCTGGCCCCCGGTGCCGCAGAGCGCGCGGGGTTCGGCTCGGATGCGTTGCGTGCCCGCAACCCCAGACTCATCACCTGCGACATCAGCGGGTATGGCCTGGACGGACCTTACCGGGACATGAAGGCATATGATCTTCTGATTCAGGCCGAAAGCGGGCTGGCCGCCGTTTCCGGGACGCCGGAGGCCCCCGGCCGATGCGGTGTTTCAATATGCGATATGGTCTGCGCCACCAATGCCTACGCCGGCATTCTGCAAGCCATCATCGCCCGTGAGCGCACCGGCGTCGGGGCGGGCTTGTCGATTTCGCTGTTCGACTGTCTGGCAGACTGGATGAGTGTCTTTCTTTCGGTATACGAACTGACGGGCAAGGCGCCGCCACGGACCGGCTTCAGCCACTCCCTCATCGCGCCTTATGGCGCCTTTCGCATCGGAGACGGAACGAAGCTGGTCATTGCCGTGCAAAATCAGCGGGAGTGGCTCAGGTTTTGTGAAATCGTTCTGCAACGCCCGGAACTCGCCAATCAACCGGAATATGCAAACAATCCGGCACGCAACATCAATCGGGACGCCTTGAGCGCCGCAATCGAGGAGATTTTCTCCCCCCTTGATCGCGCTACGGTGGTTAATCGGCTGCGCCAGGCCGCCATAGCTTACGGCGCCATCAATGAAGTGGCTGACTTGGCCAAGCATCCGGCCCTGCGGCGCGCCTTCATGGAAACCGGGAAAGGGCCACTGCAAATCGTCGCGCCCTCCCTGCGCATCGCCGGAGAGGCTGATAGAATTGGCCGCGTTCCCGCTCTCGGGGAACATGCGGATGAGATTCGCGCCGAATTCTCGGACTGAGAGGATTGGCGCAATCGCCGAATAGCAGTTCATTCTCGGCCCATAGGGTTTGAATTGCGTTGTGAGGAATAGTTGTTGATCAAAAAAAAACCGACCATTCGCGATATCGCCCATGCCGCCTCTGTGTCTGTCGGGACGGTATCCCGCGTCCTCAACGAGCATAAATCGGTCAGTCCGGAGAATCGGCAGCGGGTGGAAGCGGTCATTCGAAAATTCGGTTATCGTCCGCATCCAATCGCGCAAAGCATGCGCACCAACTCCACCAAAATGATCGGCGGCTTGGTGCGGAACCTGACCTTCCCCATGATGGCTGGGTTCATCAATAGTGCGGAACCGATATTGAGCAAAGCCGGCTATGTTTTGGTGTTTGCCAACGGCAATGACTCGGTCGCGCACGAATTGATGATCATCGAGATGTTCCTGCGGCGCCGTATGGACGGGCTGTTGGTAACCCTATGCGACGAGGGCGCGCCCGAACTCCGGAAAGCCCTGAAAGCCGTCAATGTGCCCATGATCCTGCTGGATCGCGAACTCGATCTCGACACCGATACGGTATGGATCGATCATCGCGGCGGCAGCGCCTTGGCCACGGACTATTTGCTGGAACTCGGCCACCGACGCATCGCCCTGTTGGCCGGCAACAGGGCAGTCCGTCCAGCCCGCGAAACCGAGGCCGGATTCCGCGGCGCCTATGCCGCTCGCGGACTAGCCCCTGAAGAGTGGCTGATCGTTCACAGCGATTTCATCGCCACTTCAGCCTACCGGAACACGGCGGACTTGCTGGCGAGGGAGGAACCTCCTTCCGCCATTATCATCGGCGGCACCATGATGCTGCCCGGCGTGTTGCACGCCATCAACGAAGCCGGTCTCCGCATTCCGGAGGATATTTCCATCATCAACGGCTGTGATTCCGATCTCGCCGAATTCGCCACGCCGCCCATCACGGTGATCCGGAAGGATTTCGCGGGAATGGGCACGGTGGCGACCCAACTCCTGCTGGAGCGACTGGGAGAGGCGCAGCCCAAGAAAAGCAAGCCCCGTCGGATCATTTTGCCTACAGAACTCATTGTTCGCCGGTCCTGCGCCGCCCCTGCGGCAGTGGCGGGGAAGAATCCCGCAACCCGCCGCACAGCCGTTCGCCGCCGGTAATTCAACCGGTTCCGTCATTCTCAATAACATCGGAGTCAGATCACGTTTGCTTTCTAGAAAAAATCGTTGAAACGATTCATTGACATTCGCCAAGCCGTGTATAAAAATGGCCAGTCAATTTAGAAAGGGGAACCCATGCAGGACAAGTACGAAACCATCATTGTGGAGCGCCGCGACAATGGGCTGATGATCGTGACGCTCAACCGTCCGGAAGTCTACAACGCCATGAACACCCAGATGATGCGCGATCTGGGAGATTTGTTCGTCCCGCTCGCCCAAAGGCCGGGGGATATCCGCTGCATCGTGCTGACCGGGGCCGGTGAAAAAGCGTTTTGCTCCGGCGGCGACCTGAAGCAACGCAACCACATGACGACCGAGGTATGGCTGGATCAGCATCTGGATGGCCAGCGGGGGCTGTTCGCCATGGCGGACTGCCCGGTGCCCATTATCGTGGCCGTCAATGGCGTCGCCTACGCGGGGGGACTGGAGATAACACTGGGCTGTGACTTCACCTATTGCGCGCCCCACGCCAAGTTCGCCATCACCGAAGTGAGCCGCGGCATCATGCCAGGCGGCGGCGGCGTTTCGGTGTTACCGCGGATCATCGGCGAGCGGCGGGCAAAAGAGTTTGTGCTGTCGGCACGCCCCATCAACGCCGAGACCGCCCTCGAATGGGGCCTGGTCAACCGGGTCTGCGCGCCTGGGAAGTTGATGGAAGAAGTGCTAGCCGTCGCCAACGCCATCTGCGCCAATGCCCCGCTGGCGGTAAAGCAGGCGAAGAAGTCGATGAACGTGAGTCTGGACGTGGACCGCAAGACGTCTCACCGTTTTGCGCTGGAAGCCTACTACCGTCTGGTGACTTCCGAGGATCGGGACGAGGGAATTCGCGCCTTCAACGAAAAGCGTCCACCCGTCTTCAAGGGACGGTAGACGACGGGCATTGTGAGCACCACTGGTTTTGCTTAAATGAAATGGAGAGAGATATGGCAACGATGGAACAAGTCAATGACGAGAGCATGGTCCGGATCGACCGGGATTATCCGGAGTTGCGCGACAGCGTTCGCAAGCTCTGTGCGGACTTCCCCGGAAAGTACTGGCGCGATCTGGACGTAAAGGGAGACTATCCGGATGCCTTCGTCAAAGCCATGGGCGACGCGGGCTATCTCGCTGCCCTCATTCCGGAGCAGTACGGCGGCTCCGGCCTGCCGTTCCGCGCTGCTCAGGTGATTCTGCAAACGGTCCACGAGGAAGGCTGTAACGCCGGAGCCTGTATCGCCCAGATGTACACCATGGGCACGGTGCTCAAGCACGGCAACAAAAGCCAAAAGGAACATTACCTGCCCAAAATCGCGACCGGGGAACTGCGCCTGCAGTCCTTCGGCGTCACCGAGCCAGGCGCCGGCACCGATACCCTGAGACTCAAGACCCGGGCAGTGCGCGACGGCAACCGTTATTTGATAAACGGACAGAAGATCTGGATTTCCCGCACTGCCCACACCGACCTCATGCTGTTGCTCGCCCGCACCACCCCGGTAGACGAAATGAAGCACAAAAAGCACGGACTTTCGGTGTTCCTGGTCGATGTGAAACAGGGTCTGCGCGACAAGACGATCGAGATCCGACCGATCGACATCATGACCAACCACCTCACCTACGAGGTGTTCTTCAATGACGCGGTCGTGCCGGTGGAAAACCGCATCGGTGAGGAGGGTGAAGGGTTTACCTACATCCTGTCGGGCATGAACGCCGAGCGCACGCTCGCCTGCGGCGCCATCCTCGGCAACGGTAACTGGTTCATTCGCAAAGCAGTGGACTACGCCAACCAGCGCGTGGTTTTCGGCCGCCCGATCAGCACCAACCAGGGCATCCAGTTTCCCATTGCCGACACCTATGCCCAACTCGACGCCGCCGACCTCATGGCTCGTCGCGCCGCCATGCTGCTCGATGCCGGCAAGCCCTGCGGCTACGAGGCGAACGCGGCCAAGCACCTGTCGGCGGAGGCGGCATGGAAGGCGGCCGAGGTATGCATGCAGACCTACGGCGGATTCGGCGTTGCCCGCGAGTTCGACGTGGAACGGGTATGGCGCGAGACCCGTCATTTCCGCGTCGCCCCCATCTCGACCAACCTGATCCTGGCGTTCATCGGCCAGAATGTCCTTGGGATGCCACGATCTTATTGAATGCGAGCCTATTGGGAGAGATCGTTATCGCTGACCCCGATCAAGGGCGTGACCCGGCAGGTACCGTGCGACCACCGGAACCACCGTAGGAAGAAATGAGCGCTGACTGCTATTCAAGTAGGCCCCGGCATGCTTCATAACTTAGGCAGTCTTCGCTGAACGAAGCGCGGGAGCGTCGCCTCGGTATTGCTCCAGCAAAGCGGTCAGTTCTTGCTGGTATTCGTGGAGGTTTCGCTCTTTAATGTGGCCGTAGCCGCGGATCTTCTCCGCCTGTCCCGCGATTTGCACGGCTAACGGCAGTTGCTGTTCCGTCAGCTTCTCTAGCAGCCCTCCGACAAGCTGTTTGTATTCGCTGATCAGGCGTCTCTCCTGCTTGCGTTCTGCGGTGTAGCCCAGGATATCGAGGGGCGTGCCGCGCAGACTGCGCAAAGCAGACAGCATCTTGAAAGCCGTGAACATCCATGGCCCGAACTCCTTTTTCACCAGTTCACCCTTCGCGTTGCGCTTGGAAAACAAGGGCAGCGCCAGGTTGAATCGCAGTGCGTAGTCGCCTTCGAACTGCTCTCGCAGTTCGGCCATGAACTGGGGGCGAGCATAGAGTCGGGCCACCTCGTACTCGTCCTTGTAAGCCATCAGCTTGAACAGCACCCTGGCGACCGATTCCGTCAACTTGAGTCGGCGCACGTCGCCTCCCAAGGCGCGTTCGGCCACTTCGACCTTGCGTACGAATTCGACGTAATGCCGGGCGTACTTTTCGTCTTGGTAGTCACACAAGAACGCACGCCGAGTTTCGATCTGTTTTTCGAGACTCTGCGGAACGATCAACTGGAGGACGGTTCCGGCCCGCGCCATGAGCTTTTGACGCCAGTTCGGATCGTGAGCAGCCAACCGTCCGGTGGCGAACGCCTTCTTGTTGACCTCGATGGCGACGCCGTTGAGTTCAATTGCGCGCAGAAGGGCCGGCAGCGATACCGGAACAAGGCCTCGCTGCCACGCATAGCCAAGCAACAGCATGTTGGCGCCGATGGCATCGCCCAGAAGGCTCTTCGCTGCGAAATGCGCGTCGATAATGTCGATATTGCTCTCGCCCGCGGCGTGTTTGAGCTTTTCGAGCAACGCCTCAGGGCGGTAGTCGATGTCCGGTGCGCGCGTAAACTCTGCAAGCGGTTGGAGGTAAGAATTCACGATCACCTGAGTGACGCCCGAGCGGACAGTCCCCAGTACGTCAGGCAGCACCCCGACCACCATGTCGGCGGCGATCACCGCCCGGGCCCGTTGCCATTGAAGCCGCACCGCGTGCAAATCGTCGGAACTGCTGGCGAAGCGAACGTGGCTGATGACAGCACCTCCCTTTTGGGCAAGCGCCGTGAAGTCCAGTACCGATGCTCCCTTGCCCTCGAGGTGGGCAGCCATGGTGAGCAAGGCACCAATCGTGATGACGCCGGTTCCACCCACTCCAGCCACCATCATGTCGTAGGGTTCATCGATACTCGGCAGAACCGGTAGCGGCAGCTTGGAGGTCAACGACTCGATGTCGTCCTGCGGCGATGCGACGACTTGGCCTTTTCGGACGGCTCCGCCAAGCACTGTCACAAAGCTTGGGCAAAAGCCTTCCACGCAGGAATAGTCCTTATTACAACTGGACTGCTCAATCTGCCGTTTGCGCCCGAACTCCGTTTCCAAAGGCGCAATTGAAAGACAGTTCGATTGGATACCGCAGTCGCCGCAACCTTCACATACCGTTGAGTTGATGAACAAACGCTTGGCGGGATCGGGGAACTCGTTCTTCTTGCGCCGACGGCGCTTTTCGGCCGCACAGGTTTGGTCGTAGACCAGGACGGTGACTCCTTTGATCTCCCGAAGCTCGCGCTGAACTGCATCCAATTCCCGACGATGGTGGACTTTCACTCCCGGTGGCAGGCTCACATCCGCGTAGTGCTCCGGTTGATCGGTGACGACCACGACACGCTTGGCGCCTTCGCTGCTGACCTGTGTGCAGATCTGTGGAACGCTGATGCTGCCGTCCACGGGTTGACCGCCCGTCATCGCGACAGCGTCGTTGAAGAGGATCTTGTACGTGACGTTCGCCTTTGCGGCGATCGCTTGGCGAATCGCAAGATAGCCTGAATGAAAGTACGTCCCATCCCCCAGATTTTGAAAGACATGCGGCATGGCTGTGAAGGATGCACGGCCCACCCAGTCGACGCCTTCACCGCCCATTTGGGTCAAGCCACTGGTGCTGCGATCCATCCAGGTAGCCATGGCGTGACAGCCTATGCCGCCGAGTGCCTTGCTTCCTTCCGGGACCTTTGTGGAGGAGTTGTGCGGACATCCGGAACAAAAGTACGGAAGCCGCCGCATGTTGTCGGCTTCATTGAACAGCACACTGGGCCTGGCGAAGGATGACAAGTCGATCCGCTGGGCCATCTGAGGGGCGGCGGCGTCCAGCCAAGTCCGCAAGGCTGGCGCCAACTCCGCAGGACTGAGCTGCCCGATCCAGCTTACCAGCGGCCGTCCGTTGAAATCCGACTTCCCGCAAATTGTGGGTCGATCAGGCCAATTGAAGACGTGGTCTTTCAACTGCTGTTCCACCACGGAGGCCTTCTCTTCAATTACCAGGACGTGTTTCAGGCCACGACAGAAGTCGCCCGCTCGGCCTAGATCCAAAGGAAAGGTCAAACCCGGCTTGTACAACCGCACTCCAATGCGCGCAAGCTCCGCGACATCGAGACCGAATCGCTGCAACACCTCCATCAGATCATGGAACGACTTTCCCACCACGACGATCCCGATGGTCGCGGTAGGCGCAGCGACTACCAGCCTGTCGATAGAGTTGACGCGGGCGAACGCCTTGAACGCTTCCAGCTTCGCCGCAAGGCGAACTTCGACCTGGGTCGTTACGAAGTCATCAGTACGATATTGAAGCAACGCTGGGTCCGGCGGCGGATCGATGGGCGTCTGGAACGTAGGAAGCCCGACCAACGGGACGGAGCGGCCGCTTTCGACCGTTTCGGATATCGCCTTGAATCCCACCCAGTTACTTGAATAGCGCGACGCTGCCCAGCCCCACAGACCGAACTCCTCGTACTCGTCGACAGAGGCGGGGTGAACGATTGGAATGTTCCAACCCATGAGCGAAAGGTCACTCGCGTTGGGAAGCGACGATGACGTAGCGGCGTGATCGTCACCCAGGATCAGCAAGACGCCGCCATGGCGCGACGCACCAGCCGCATTTCCGTGGCGCAGCGCATCGCCAGCCCGGTCAACGCCTGGCCCTTTTCCGTACCACATGGCGAAGACACCGTCGTACTTCCGCTCGGGGTCCATACCGACTTGCTGGGTGCCCATCACAGCCGTGGCCGCCAAGTCCTCGTTGATGGCGGGCAGGAAGGTGATGTCGTGCTCCGCCAGAACCGCTTTTGAGCGCCACATCTCGGTATCGACACCGGCAAGGGGGGAACCGCGATAGCCGCTCACGTAGCCGGCTGTACGAAGGCCGCGTAACTGGTCCAGCTTGCGTTGCATAACGAGCATTCGTGTCAATGCCTGCGTGCCAGTCAGAAAGACGCGACCGCCCAAGGCCGTACGGTTCTGATCGAGTTTGTAGGTGCTATCCACCATACTTGGTTGCACTGTTACGGTCGTAGTCATGATTGCCCTAGTTCAGGGTTGCATAAATAGCAGAACTCATGTAATGACCACGCTTCCAAACACGGAGGAGGTCGGTGCCATGCGAGCGGCCAAGCCAATTGGGTTGAGTGCGCGAAGATCGGGGACAGCATCAGTCTGTGCCTCAACCGCCCGAACACACTGAGTAAGAATAAGAACATTTCTATTTGACGCACGACACCAGCCTCATCATCTCAACACCGGAACGAGCGCAGCGAACCGCTGTGCATCAGGTGCCCATTGAGCGTACGCCCGACTATTTGCTCCGCCAGACGTGCCGCCTCAATGAGTTTCTCGAGATCGAGGCCGGTTTCAATCCCCATCTCATGACACATGAACACCATGTCTTCGGTGCAAATATTGCCCGCCGCATTCAGGTTCGCATGGGCTGCAAACGGACAGCCGCCCAAGCCGGCCACCGAAGAGTCGAAACAATCAACGCCCATTTGCAGGGCGGCGTAGAAGTTGGCCGGCCCCAGGCCTCGGGTGTCGTGCAAGTGCAGGCCGATGCGCGCCTGCGGAACCAGTTCCCGAACGGCGCCGACCCTGCGCTTGACTTCCTCGGGGTTGGCCCATCCGACCGTATCGGCAAGATAAATGATAGGCAATGGTCGGTGCTGCGCCTGGCAAATGTCGGCAACGAACCGGACCGACGCCAGAACGCTCTCTACCGGGACTTCACCTGCAAAATTACAGCCGAAGGCGGTGGTGATGCCGGCCACCTCGAAAGGCAGATGATGGGCATCATAGACCGCCAGCCACTCGAGCTGGCGCTCTCTCATCTCGTCCACGGTGCAATTGTTGTTTCGTTTGCAAAAAGCATCGGTCGTGTAGAGCGCCATCATGCCGCTCAAATCGACCCCTTTCGTGGCTGCTGCATCCTCAAACCCTTTCTTGTTCAGCCACAACGCTGTATAGCGGATTCCGGGGCGGCGCCTGATGCTGCGGGCCACTTCCGGCGTATTGGCCATGTTCGGGACGCGTTGCGCACTCACAAAGGAGCCGATCTGAATCCGCCGTAATCCGGTCTCGCTCAAGGCCTCGATCAGGCTTACCTTTTCTTCCACCGAATAGATCCGTTTTTCGGCTTGAAAGCCCTCCCGCGGCCCCTCCTCGCGGAACTCGACAAACTTGGGAATATCGCTCACTTTGTTGTCCTCCATCGGCGCGGCATATCATGCCCCGGCATGCTTCACAAAACGGGGCGGTTCGCTTGTCAGCGACGGTAGATCCCCCACCCGGTCCACTTCTTCCAGTTGGCTAAGCGCGTCGAACAGCTTGCGTGCCTCATCGCTGCCATGTCCACCATAGACCAGACAATCCTGGAATTTGATCCACAACTCCTCTTGGGATAAAGGTTGCCTACTGTCGCCACGGGCCACCTCAATCCGGGCTCCTGCCAGCGCCCGTCCGTCCTTCAACCGCAACGTTACCTGATCAAAAGGCGAGAAAATGCTCTCCTCGCCGCCGGATTCGGCTAGGGGCTCAACTCGCACCCGGGTCATCAAACGCTGCACGTCGTCACGCAGCACGAATGGATCGCTCAGTTCAGCCAGTCCAACCCGCCCCGAGGTCAGGGCGGCAGCCATGGCGAATTCAATGCTGAATTTCGCTTCCAGGCCCGTCTGGGGCCGGTGATTTCGCAGGATGGCAGCTTGTTTTTCTCCCAGTACGACATTGACTTGTTCCACATCCTCAGGAGCAACGGAATTGGCCTTGACCAAGTCCAACACCCCATCCAGCGCGCGGTGGACGGCGTAGCACATTGGATACTTCTTGATCCCCAGCCCATAAGTTGCGATGCGCCATTGCCGTCTCGGCGATTCAACGGGGGAAGTTACATCGATCTCACCGTGCGGGGAAAGCGCCGCCAGCAAACCTCTCGGGTGCTCAAGGGCATCCGGTGCCGCAGTAAAGCCCGCAGCGGCAAGGCGGCATGCCAGAACCCCTGCCTGCGCTGCGCGTCCGGCATGAAGACTTTTGGTCATGCTGCCGAAATTGGCTACCAGTCCGCAAGCCTCGGAAGCCGCGATGCCGAGCGCATGGGTCGTCTGGTCCGCATTGAAGCCACGCAATGCTGCACAGGCCGCGGCCGCGCCGATCACCCCGAAAGCCGAAGTCGGATGCCACCCTTTCATATGATGCTGATGCCGGTCCCGCCCGGCGAGCTCCGCCCACACCTCGTAACCCGCCACGTAAGCTCGCACCATATCCCGACCGTTGATCCCGGGTAGCGCGTCTGCCTCGGCCAGGATGGCCGGCGCCAGCACCGTGCTCGGATGCCCCCCCAGAGGTTCCGCAACGTCGTCATAGTCCAGAACGTGGGCCGCCACGCCATTGACCAACGCCGCGAGGGAAGCGCCGACTCGCTCGCCGGTCAAGAACAGTCGGGATTCTTGCACTTCCGCCGTGTGCCGAAAGCATCGGTCAACGATGACCACGTTCGGCTCACGGCAACCAGCCACCATAACGCCGATGCAGTCGATCATCCCGGTTTTGACAGTCGCTATCGCGTTTTCCGGAATGGCGTCGAAAGCCAGATCGGCAATAAAAGAGCCCAGTTGGCGAGTCAGCGCCGTTGTCATCTGTCACTCTCCTCGAAAAATCGGACGGATACTTCGTTCGTCGCCGGCTTAGGTACCATGACTTTTACCTGACATGGCCTGCAAGCCCTTCGACGGTCTGTTTTCTGGATACAACCCCTGTTGACAAATTGGTCAGTTGACAATTTGGACTTGACACCAGAATGAAACGATTCCATCATAGAGACGGGATTGGGAGCTGTCAAGCTTGAAGACCTGAGCATGGTTTGACTTGAACCATGGCATCTCGGGGCGAACGGGAGAGTTGCCGGTCATTTTCACGGTTTTCAATAAGTTGAAAAAGGATGTCGAAAACCCGGTCAGCCACTGACGGCATTGCTGGCGGCATTCAAGATCGACATGATCAAGAAGGAATTGAACGCATGAAATACAAGGCCGGAACGCTCGATGACAAATACACGCTTGACAATGGGCGCGTGTATATCACTGGAATTCAAGCTCTGGTGCGTTTGCCGATCATGCAGCGTCGTCGCGATTTTGCGGCGGGGTTGAACACCGCCGGTTTTGTCTCCGGCTACCGGGGGTCGCCGGTAGCCGCCTATGATCTGGAACTCTGGCACGCCAAGAATATTCTCGAAGCCAATCACATCAAATTCGAACCCGGTCTCAACGAAGACATTGCCGCCACCGCCATATGGGGAACCCAACAGGTTCCGCTGTCAGGCAAAGGCAAATACGATGGCGTATTCGGCATCTGGTATGGCAAAAATCCGGGGCTCGACCGGTGCGGCGACGCCTTCAAGCATGCCAATCTGGCTGGAACCTCGCCAAACGGGGGGGCTCTTGCCGTGGCCGGGCGACGATCACGGCGGCCTATCCTCCAGCATGCCGAACCAGAGCGATCAGGCCTTGATCGCCTCGATGATCCCCATCCTTTACCCGGCAAGCGTCCAAGAGTATCTTGATTTCGGGCTTATCGGTCTTGGCATGTCCCGCTTTGCCGGATTGTGGGTGGGATTCAAGGCCGTGACCGAAATTGTCGAAAGCGCCGGATCCATTTACGTCAACCGGGACGACCCCAAGCTTATCCTCCCAGAAGATGCTGTCATCCCGAAGGACGGCCTGCATATTCGCTGGCCGGACTCCCGCTTTGATCAAGAGGACAGGCACGTCAATTACAAATTGCCGGCCGCCGTGGCATACGCACGAGCCAACTCCGTGGACCGCATTGTCTTCGACTCGCCCCAGCCGCGGATCGGCATCGCCACCTCGGGCAAGGCCTATCTGGATGTGCGGCACGCGCTGGACTGCCTCGGCATCGACGATAAAATCGCCGCCCGCATCGGACTGCGTCTTTACAAAGTGGGGATGGTGTGGCCGCTTGAACCGGAAGGCGCGCGACGATTTGCGGAAGGTTTGCAGGAGATCCTCGTCATCGAAGAGAAGCGGCCCATCATCGAGTCCGGATTGACCGCTTTGCTCTATAACCTCGGCGGGTCATCGCGGCCGCTGATTGTCGGCAAGGCCGACCCTGCCGGAAGACCACTGGTACCGTCCCATGGCGAAACCAATCCGAACATGGTCGCCAAGATCATCGCCGGCCGGCTCGCCAATTTTGGCAACATGCCCAATTTCCTCACCCCCCTGTCGGAGATAGAGGCACAAGAGCAGTCCGCCAAGGCGGCGCACTCGAATATCGTCCGGATTCCATTCTTCTGCGCCGGCTGCCCGCACAACACCGGTACCAAGACCCCGTCCGATAGCCGTGTTTTCGGTGGCGTCGGCTGTCATGCGATGGCCGTATGGATGCCGGAATCCGGGGTTAAGTTCTTTACCCACATGGGAGGGGAAGGAGCGACCTGGATCGGGGAAGCGCCCTTCACCCATCAAAAACATGCCTTTCAGAATCTCGGCGACGGCACCTACTACCATTCCGGGCTGCTGGCAATTCGCGCCTGTATCGCGGTCAAGACCACCATCACCTACAAGCTGCTGTTCAACGACGCCGTTGCGATGACGGGTGGCCAGCCGCTGGACGCCGGCCTCAACGTCCCTCAAATTGCCCAACAGGTCTATCACGAGGGGGTCAGGCGCATCGCCGTCGTCACCGACGAGCCGGACAAATATGGGTCTCAACCCGGCTTTCCGCCCGGCACAACGATTCACCATCGCGACGAAATGGAAACGGTTCAGCGTGAACTTCGGGAAACGCAGGGTGTGACCCTCTTGATTTACGACCAGACTTGCGCCGCAGAAAAACGGCGGCGGCGCAAACGCGGTGCCTTTCCCGATCCGGCCAAACGGGCCTTTATCAATGCCCTCGTCTGCGAGGGATGCGGCGACTGCGGCGTGAAGTCGAATTGCGTCGCCATCGCTCCCGTGCAAACCGAGTTCGGCCGCAAGCGCGCTATCGACCAGTCAGTTTGCAATAAAGACTTTTCCTGCGTCAAGGGCTTTTGCCCCAGCTTCGTGATGGTTCACGGCGGGAGCGTGCGCAAGCTCAAGGGAACGGCGCAAGATCTCGACACCTTGTTCCGCGATCTTCCGGAACCCTCGATCCCGGAACTCGCCAGGCCTTACGAGATTTTTGTCGGCGGGATCGGCGGCACAGGAGTGCTGACTGTTGGCGCGCTGCTCGGAATGGCCGCCCATCTGGAAGGACTGAGTTGCTCGGTATTGGATTTCACGGGCTTGTCGCAGAAGAACGGAGCGGTGCTCAGCGAAGTACGGATCGCCCCCAAGCCGGAGGATCTCCATACTTTGCGCATCGGAAACGGCAATGCCGATCTGCTCATCGGCTGCGATCTGATCGTATCGTCCGGCGCCGAATCCTTGAAGCGAACCCGGCACGGCCGGACCCGTGTCGTGGTGAATACCCATCTGGTGGCGACGGCCGAATTCATTAACAAGCCCAGAATGGACCTCGATGCGAAGCGGCTGGAAAATATCATCGGCAATGCGGTGGGCAGTGGGAACACGACGTTTCTCAATGCCAACGCACTGCTCACGGCTTTGATGGGGGATAGCATTACCGGCAACCTGTTCCTGCTGGGCGTGGCCTATCAAAAGGGACTCATCCCGATCATGCGGGATTCGATCGAACGGGCCATCGAGCTCAACGGCGTGGCGGTCACGGATAATCTTCGGGCCTTTTCCTGGGGCCGTCTTGCCGCCCACAATCGCGCCGTCGTCGAGGCAGCCGCGGCGCCCTATCTGGCCAGCAAAGCGGAGGCGGAAAAGGTTCTGGATTCGACCGATGACATCATCGCCTTCAGAATGAAAGAACTGACCCTCTACCAGAACGCCGATTACGCGGCCCGCTACCAAAAACTCGTGCGCCGCGTCCAGCAAGCCGAGTCGGAGAAGATCAAGGGCCGTTCCGCTCTGACCCAGGCGGTAGCCCGCAACTTCCACCGACTCATGGCCTACAAGGACGAATATGAGGTGGCGCGCCTGTTTACCGATGGGCGCTTCCAGGAAAAGCTCGACTCCCAGTTCGAGGGGTTCTCGACGCTGCGCTTTTATTTGGCGCCGCCGCTGTTCGCCAAACGCGATCCGAATACCGGCGAACTCATCAAGAAAGAGTACGGCCCCTGGGTATTCAAGGCGATGCGGCTGCTGGCGAAACTCAAGTTCCTCCGCGGGACGGTCTTCGACCTATTCGGACGTACCGAAGAACGCCGCACCGAAAGGCAATTGATAGAGGATTACGAAACCGTCGTGACCGGCCTGCTGGCCCGCGTGACTCCGGAAAACTACGCAACTGCGGTGGAGATCGCCAGCATTCCGGATGAAATTTATGGTTTTGGCCACATCAAGGCACGGCAAATCCCCCTGGCCAAAAAGAAGGAAGCCTCTCTGCGCGCCGTATTCGACAATAGCGGGAGCATCCAAAAGGCGACGGTCCAAAAGGCTGCAGCCTAATGACTAAGCGTGTGCGATTGACGCACCTCGGACGGGAAGGAAATAGCGCAATGTCAACGGTGAGCGCTGACCGGGATGGGCCCCTGGTCGTTTATATCCACGGTTTCAAGAGCTCCCCGGCCTCCATCAAGGCCGGCCTTGTCAGACAATGGTTGAAAAGCCGGGGCAAGGAGGGCCGGTTCCGCTGCCCTGACCTGCCCTATGGTCCTGCCGCGGCGGCCAAGCTCCTGGAAATCGAAATTCAACGGCTATTGGAGCAGCGGGAACAACTCGTCCTGATCGGCAGTTCCCTGGGGGGGTATTACGCCACCTGGCTGGCGGAACGCCACAACCTTAGAGCGGTAGTGGTAAACCCCGCAATACGTCCTTATGAATTTTCCGCGGTGGTCATCGGACCCCAGAAGAATCTCTACACTGCCGAGGAATTCGTCTTCACCGAGGCCCACCTGGAGGAACTGCGCTGCCTGGAGGTGGAACCCATCACCCCGTCGCGCTACTTGCTGATGGTGACCACCGGAGATGAAGTCATAGACTACCGGCGGGCGGTAGACCGCTACAGGGGCGCAAAAATGCGAATCGTGAAAGGGTCGGACCACGGCTTTTCCGACTTTGCCGCTTATCTTCCCGAGGCGATGGAGTTCTGCGGGTTTGGGAAAACCTAGTACTGCAACCGCGCCTGAAATTCCGAGTCGCGTGCCCACCGTTCTTGAACCTTGAGCCACAACCAGAATAATTGATCAATGCGGTTGGTACCGTCGACTACCGAGAATTCGGTGTGAATACGTAAATGGACGAACATGGCTTCATTTTAGGGTGCGAAACAATGAGGAAACGGACGCCTTTGAATCCGATGTCGGCACCTTCAGGAACGTGATCGGCTGGCGCAGCAGCAACCACCTGTGGCCCCACCACCTTCTTGTCTATCCGAACTGCCGCTTGAAGCGCCAGACGCCGAAGCTGAAGATCGCCATCCCGAGCAGCGCCAGGCCCAGCAGCGAATCCCACAGCACCTCCAGCCCCGCGCCTTTCAACAGGATGCCGTAGCCCATCTCGATGAAGTGATAGAGCGGTGAGAGGAACATCGCTTCGCGCATCCCGGCGGGCATGGCTTCCGGCGGGGTCCATGCGCCGGAGAGGAAAATCATCGGCATCAACACGAGAATAGCTAGCATGGCCGCTTGGGCGAGGTTGCGGCTCAGGGTGGCGATGTAGAGGCCCAGACCCGCCGTGGTGAAGGTGTAGAGCGTGGTTACGGCGAAGAACAGCACGAGGCTGCCCTTCATCGGCACGTCGAACATCCCGTGCAGCACGAAGAACAGGCTGACTGCGGTGCCCAGCAGGATGACCAGGGTCATGGCGATGACCTTGGGCAGGAGGATCTGGATCGGCGTCAGGGGAGACACCAGCAACTGTTCGATGGTGCCGCGCTCTTTTTCGCGCACGGCTGCGGCAGCGGGCAGCATGATGGCCATGATGGTGATGACGGTGAGCAGTTCGGCGATGGGCATGAACCAGGCATCTCTCTGGTTCGGGTTGTACCAGACGCGGTGCTGGCTCTGGATCATGGGGACGTTTTGCATTGAACGCTCGGTGACGCCCAGGCGGGCCAGCGCCTGATCGAAGCCGTACTGCCCGATGATCTGCGCGGCGTAGCTGGAGGCGAGAAAGCCCAGCACGGTGTTGCTGGCATCGACCTGCACCTGCACGTCCGTGGGCTTGCCCTGAAGGATGTCGCGTTCGAAGTGCGGCGGGATGTCGAGCACCACCAGCGCCTGCCCCTGGTCCAGCAGGCGCTGCCCTTCGCGGTTGTCCAGCACTTCGCCGCCCAGCTTGAAGTAGGGCGGGCGGAAGCGATGGACGAGTTCGCGCGAGGCCGCGCTGTGGTCGGCGTCATGCACCGCCACCACGGCGTGATTGAGCTGCATGCTCACGTTGCCCGCCATGTAGGTGTCGAAGACAAACAGATAGACGATGGCGAGCAACAGCAGCGTATCGCGCCCGAACTGGATCAGCTCTTTCGCCGTCATCGTTGCGAGGCGCGTCCACCACAACTGAAGGCGTGCGCGGCTTTCTTCGGGGCGAACGTTCATGATTTCGGCCTCTTGTGAAACATGAGGAAGCTTGCCGTCCACAGCACGACGGCGTAGATCAGCAGCGCCAGCACCTTGCCCCACAATTGTTCAAGACCGACGCCCTTGAGAAAACTGCCGAGCACGATGTCGGTGTAATACATGGCGGGGAACAGATGGGCCTCGAACTGTCCTGCCGGATCCATCGAGGCGATCGGCACCAAAAGGCCCGAGTACAGTACGGAAGGGACAATAGTGACGATGACGGTGAGCATCATCGCCGCCACCTGGGTGCGCACGAAGAGCGACACCAGCAGGCCGATGCCGGTGGTGCAGGTCACATAGATCACCGAGGCGAGGAAGAAGAACAGCGGATCGCCCTTGAAGGGTGCGCCAAAGAGCTGCGTGGCCATGAGCCAGAGAACCAGAAAATTGATCACCGAGATGGCCGCGTAGGGCGTGAGCTTGCCGATCAGGAACTCGCCGCGCGTCACGGTCGAGGCATAGATGTTGTAGATGGAGCCATTCTCCTTTTCGCGCACCACGCCCAGTGCGGTCAGGAATGGCGGGGTGATCATCAGCACGAACATCATCAGTACCGGCGCAATCGTCCAGACGCTCTTGACCTCCTGGTTATAGAGGTAACGAAGCTGCACCGCGACTGGCTGCGCCAGGGCTTTCGCCGTTTGCGCAGGCACGCCGAGCCGGCGCGAAATGTAATTGCCCAGCAGTTCGCCGTTGAAAGCGGCATTGATGGCGACCACGTAACCTTTGCTGCTGGAACTGCGGAACGGGAAGGTGCCGTCGATCAGGGTCTGTACCGCCACCGCCCGCCCGTTCATGAGATTTTCCTGGAAGCGCGGGGGAATGACGATGGCGAGCCGGATGCGGCTGTCGGCGAGCAGGGGTTCGATCTCGCGCTCGCTCGCCACGTCCCCCTGGTAGTCGAAGTAGCGCGAGCCGATGAAGCGGTGCAGGTAATCGCGGCTCATGGCGCTCTTGTCATGATCGACCACCGCGAACGGAATGTGCTCCACGTCCAGGGTGAGGCCGTAGCCGAAAATCAGCATCAGGGACGCCGGCACCACGAAGGCCAGCGTGAAAAACAGCCGGTCGCGCAGAATCTCGCGCCACTCCTTGCGCGCCAGCGCGATGATGCGCGGGACCTTCATGCGGATGCCTCCCGCTGTTCCTGCTGCAGGATGCGATGCACAAACACGTCTTCCAGGGTCGGGCTGCGCGGGGCATTGTCCGGTGGTAGCCATGCCTCCCATTGCAGCGCGGCTTTAAGCGCGGCCGGGCTGTCGTCGGCAATGACGCGGCCGGCGTACATCAGCACCAGATGGTCGCAGTGTTCTGCCTCGCTCATGTAATGGGTGGTGATGAGGACGGCCACCTGTTCGATGCGCGCCAGATGCACCAGGATTTCCCAAAAGCGGCGTCGGCCGATGGGGTCCACGCCCGAGGTCGGCTCATCGAGGAACAACACGCGCGGCCCATGCACCAGGGCGCAGGCCAGCGCCAGACGCTGGCGGATGCCCATCGGCAATTTGCTGGCAAGCTGAGAGGTGACGTCAGACAGTCCTGCCAGTGCCACCACGCGGCCCATGCGCTCAGCCAGGCGGCTACCCGGCACGCCGTAAATGCGCCCGAACAAGCGTAGGTTTTCCGTCACGGTCATGTCCTGATAAAGGGAAAACGCCTGCGACACATAGCCGATGCGCTCCTTGATGGCCTGGCTGGCGTGGCGCATGTCCGCCCCCGCCACCGTACCCGCGCCGCCCGTGGGTGGCAGGATGCCGGTGAGCATCTTGATGACCGTGGTCTTGCCGGCGCCGTTGGCGCCCAGCAGGCCGAAAATCTCCCCCTGGCGCACCTCGAAACTGACCCGGTCGGCAGCGCGAAAGTGGTCGAAATCGCGGCTCAGTTCCCGCGCCGCGATGGCGATGCCGTCGCCCTTGGGCGGATCGCCATCCAGCCAGACCTGTGTCTGCCGGGCATCGTCCTGCCCGGCCGGTTGCCGCTGCTGCAACAGGGCGATGAAGGCGTCTTCCAGCTCGGGGGGCACGGCCTGCATCTCGCTCACCATCAGCCCCTCAAGCTGCGCTTCGACCTGCGCACGGGCAAGCTGCTGCGTCGCCCCCGGCACAAACACGCGTAACTTGGGTCCCACCGCTTCCGTCTGCGGGAAGCGCGTTTTTAACCGCAACAAAGCCTCGACCTGCGGCTCGGCCACCAACTCGACCCGCACGCCCGGCACCTCGCGCAGGATCGCGTCCGGCGCGCCCTCGATCAGCACCCGCCCGTCGAACATCAGGGACAGGCGATGAAAACGCGCCGCTTCGTCCATATAGGCGGTGGAAACCAGCGCCGTGACGCCGCGCTCGCGCAGCAATTGCGTGAGGATCATCCAGAAATCCCGCCGCGACACCGGGTCCACGCCGGTGGTCGGCTCGTCCAGGATGATCAGCTCGGGTTCGTGGATCAGCGTGCAGACGAGGCCGAGCTTTTGCTTCATGCCGCCGGAGAGCTGCTTCATGGGCCGGTCGCGGAAATTGTCCAGGCGCGTCATGGCCAGCAGCTGGTGCTTGCGCCGGGCCAGTTCCGCAGGCGGGACATCGCGCAGTTCGGCGAAGAAATCGATGTTCTCCTCCACCGACAGTTCGGGATAGAGATTGAGGCCCAGTCCCTGCGGCATGAAACCGAGCCGGCCCTTGACCCGTTCGGCCGCCGCTTCGGAATCTATCTTTTCGCCGAAGACGTCAAGTGTGCCGCCCTCGAACGAGAGCACCCCGGCGATGGCCTTCATCAGGCTGCTTTTCCCAGCGCCATCGGGGCCGATCAGGCCGTAAATCTCGCCGCGCTCAATGCGGAGGCTGGCGCCGTCGACCGCTGTCTTTTTTCGATAGCGTTTGACGACATCCTGCACCCGCACGACGGGCGCATCCTTGCCTACCATCGCGGCCTGGCCCACGGTGCGTCCTCTTTCCAGCGGATCACGGCATCGGCCGGGAGGCCGGGCGTGGCGCGGTGCTGCGGGTTCGCGTCCAGATAGAGCTTGACCGCGTACACCAGCTTGACGCGCTCATCCGGCGTTTGCACCTCCTTGGGGGTGAACTGGGCCTGCGAGGCGATATGGCGCACGGTGGCCGCGAGCGGTTCATCCGGAAACGCGTCGGTATGGATGCGCGCCGGCAGGCCCAGGCGCAGCTTGCCGATCTCGTTGGCCGGGATGAACACCTTGAGATAGAGCCGGTCCAGATCGACGATGTCGAACATCGGCGCGCCGGGCGCGACGACTTCGCCCACATCAACCATGCGGGTGGTGATGATCCCCGCCGCCGGTGCCTTGAGGGTCAGGTCGTCCCGCACGCTCTGCGCCTCGGCCAGCGCCGCTTTGACTTGGTCGCGCTGAGCGGCCAGGGCCGCCACTTCGTCCTCCCTGGCGCGGATGCGCTCCAGGCCCAGCCGGGCTTGGGCGAGCTGTTTTTCGGCACTGGTGACGCCGTGCCGCGCCGCATCGGCCTGGTTTTGCGCCACCTGGCTGGCGAGTTCCATTTGCTCGTAACGATGCCGGTCCACCGTGCCGGATTCCGCGAGCCGCTTGAAACGGGCGGCATCCCGCGCCGCCTGCGCCGCGTTGGCGAGCGCCGTCGCGCGCTGGGAACGCGCGAGTGCCTCGCCAGCCTCGGCGGTCTGCACGGTCAGCGGCGCATCCTTGCGCAGCATCGCCAGCCCGGTCTGGGCCGCCTTGAATTGCGCTTCCAGCGCGACCACCGCCTGGCGCGCCTGCTCCCCCCTGGCGTCCACCTGGGCGGCATCCAGCCGCAGCAGCACCTGGTCTTTTTGAACCGCGTCGCCTTCTCTGGCGAAGAGCTCGGCCACGCGTCCCGGCATCTTGCCTGCGACGAGGTAATGATCCCCCTCGATGCGGCCATTGGCCTGGATCAGGCCTTCGGGCAGCGGCGACTGGCGCAGCCACCACCACGCGGCGGTGAGGCCCATGACAGCAAGCAGGGCCACCGCCACCGGAACGAGCAGGCGTTTGGGGGGTGTTTTCATGGCATCAGTGTCCTCGGATTCAGAGTTCGCCTGTGGCGCGCTTCAGGCGCAGCCCCGCCAGTGCCGCATCAGACAGCGCATTGGCGTGGTTGCTCTCGCTGCCCGTGCGCAAGGTCTCGGCATCGAGCACCTCGGTATGGGTGGACAGGCCGTTGGCATAGCGGTCGCGCGCCACCAGCAGGTTTTCCTCGGCCTGGGCGATGGCTGACTGGGTGACGATGAGGCGCTTGCGCGTCTCTTCCACATCCAGCCAGGTCTGGCGTACCTGCAACGCAATGATGGATGCCAGCTCGTCGCGTTGCTCCGTCAATGCTGCGACTTGGCGCTCGACGGCGCTGGCGCGGTGGCCGGCCACGCCGCCATCGAACAGATTCCATTTGGCTCCCAAGGTGACCATCCATTGCCCTGGGTGTACCTGGTAGCGGTTCTCCTGGTAGCCGTAACCGCCGGACAGCGCGACCTGCGGGGCGGTTTCACCGCGCACGGCGGCGGCCTGGTGGCGTAGCGCCTCGATCTGTCGCGCCAGTGCCGCCAGCTCGCTGCGTTGCGCCAGCGCCCGCTCGGTCAGGACGGGAAACTGCGCCTGCGTCGCCTCGGGCGCAAGGTCGTCGAGCGAGACGGGTTGATCCAGCGGCCGCCCCAGCAGGCGGTTGTAGGCGGCGCGCGCCAGATCCAGCCCATTGGCGACCTGCAATTTGCGCTGATTGGCATCGGCCAGGGCCACCCGCACCGAGAGCAGGTCGCTTTTGGCCACCATGCCCTGCTCGTGCAGGTTGCCCACATCCCGTGCATGGGCCTGCAGGCTGGTGACGTGGCTTTCGGCAACCTTCAACATGCGGCCGGCGCGCAACACGCTGACATAAGCATCCGCCACGCGCAGTTTGAGGTTCTGTGCGTCGGCGCTTTCGCCCAGCCTCGCCGCCTCCATGCCTGCCGTGGCCGCGTCGATGCCGCGCTCAATGCGGCCACCGGTGTAGAGCGGAAGCGTCGCCATGGCGCGGTAGGCGGCGCTGCCCTTCTGCGCCAGCGGCATTTGGCCGAAAAAATCGACTTTGGCCGCCGGTGTCTCACCGAGCGCGGTATAGCCCGCCTCCAGCGCCACATTGGGCAGGCGGGCGGATTTCGCGGCCTCCAGCAGGCTCGCGGCGGCGGCGCTGCTTTCGCGCGAGGCCTTGAGCCCACGGTCAACGCTCAGCGCGGTGTCCCATGCCTGTTGCAGGGACTCGGCGGCGGCGTTGCCGGCGAGCAGCGCAGCGGCCAGAGCCGCCAGCAGCAACAGGCCGCGAACTTTTATAGAGCGGTTCATAAGGTTCCTTTCGCCATGGTAGCTTCTTCTTTCTGGTCCTTGTAGCGAAGCAGCAGATAAAGCAACAGAGGCACAACGATCAGGGTAAGCACGGTGGAGGCCAGCGTGCCAAAAATCAGCGAGATGGCCAGCCCGCCGAACACCGGGTCGGTGAGCATCACGGCGCTGCCCAGCACGATGGCCAGTGCCGTCAGCAGGATGGGCCGCAGTCGCACCGCGCCAGCTTCGAGGATGGCCTCGCGCAAGTCCATGCCCTGTCGCCGGTAATCCAGCACGAAATCGATGATGAGCAGCGAATTGCGCACCACCACCCCGGCCAGCGCAATGATGCCGATCATGGACGTGGCCGTGAAGGGCTGCCCCATGAGCCAGTGCCCCGGAAAGATGCCGGCCAGTCCCAGCGGGATCGCCGCCATGGCGACCAGCGGCAGGCTGAACGACTGGTAATAGGCCACCAGCACCAGAAAGATGAAGGTGAGCGCCAGGCCCAGTGCGCCCAGCATGTCGCGGTAGGTATCCAGCGTCATGCGCAGCTCGCCGTCCCACAGCAGGCGGGGGCCCTCCAGGGTGTCGGGCGCGACCGGGTTCAGGCGCAGGTTGCCGGTGGTGAGCCGGCTGCCATCGGCGAGCAGCAAGCCGTCCAATCGCCGGTCAAGGTCGAGCACGGCGTACACAGGGGCGGTGGATTCGAGCTCGCCGCCGACGTAGGTGACGCGTTCGCCATCCTTGTGCGAGATCGCCCGGTCGACTGAGCCGGGGACGACCTGCACCAGCTCGGACAGCGGTACGCGCTGGCCCTGCCGGTTGGTCACGGACACGCGTGCCAGCAGCGCGGGGTCGATCTGGTGGCGCCGGGGAATCTGCAAGCGGATGGGCACGGGGTTCTTCTCGCCGGCGATGCGGGCCCGGCCCATTTCCTCACCATCGATCAGGCGACGCAGCGCGACGGCGACTTCGGCCACGCTCAGCCCGGACAGCGCGGCCTTTTCCCGGTCCACCGTCAGGCGGTACTGGGGTACATCCTGAGCCTCTGAGTCGGTCACTTCCACCATGTCGCGCGTCTGCCGGAAGGCCGCCTTGACCTGCGCGGACAGCGCGCGCAACTGCGGTAGATCCTTGCCATAGATTTCGGCCAGCACGGTGGCGCGCACCGGCGGCCCCGGCGGGTCTTCCACCAGTTGCACCGTACTGCCGGGGTAACGCGCAGCCATGGTCTGCAGTGTGGGCCGCATCTCGCGCACGATGGCGATCGAGGTCTTGCTCCGATCAGCCTTGTTCTGCAGGTTGACGCGGATCTCGGCGACATGCGCTCCCTGCTTGTTGCCGGAACCACGCAGCAAGCCGTTGAAGTCGATCACGCCGGCCTCGCCGATCCAGCTCTGGTAGTTGCGAACGTAGGCGTTCTCGCGCAGCAGCGCACCGACTTCGCGCGCGAACTGGTCGGTCGTCTCCACCGGCGCGGTCGCGGGCATGTCCAGGGTGATGTTGAAGGTGTTCTTGTCGTCCTTGGGCATCATGGCCAGCTCGACGCCGAACCAGGACTGCGGCCCGCTCAAACCGGCCGGGCGCACGAACTGCCAAGCCGGTTGCAGCAGCGACACGGCAATGGCCAAGCCCGCCAACAGGAAAACGAGCCAGCGGCTGCGCGAGCGATCCACCAGCGGCGACATGACATGACGGTAGAAGCGATGCAGGCGGTCATGGGTGTCGTGGTCTTCCAGATCGTGCCCTTCACCGGGCTTGAGCCAGCGGTTGGCAGCCCAGGGCACCACCGTGTAGGCCACCAGCAGCGAGGCTGCCATGGCAACCGGCACGTTGAAAGCGACCGGGTAGAAATACTGCCCCGGCATACCGCTGACCACCAGCAGCGAGCCGAACACCAGCATGACCGCCAGCGTCGCCAGGTTGGTGGGGTTGCCGATTTCGTTGGTGGCCTGCACCGTGACCAGCCGTTTGTCCTGCTTGCCAAGGCGGCTGTAGTTGCGGTGGATGTTCTCGATCACGACAATCGCACCATCGACCAGCAGTCCCAGCGACAGGATCAGTGCAAACAGGGTGACACGGTTGATGGTCGGACCGAACAGGTAATCGGCGCCCAGCGTCAACGCCAGGATCAGCGGCACGGTTGCCCCCACGATCAAGGCCTCCTTCAGCCCCAGGAACGCGGCCGTTACCAGGAACACGGCCAGCACCGCAATGCCCAGGTGCTCGATCAGCCCATTCACTGCGGCATCCGCCTTCTGGCCATCGTTGCGGGTGACGACGAGTTCGACCCCCGCCGGCACGAACTGCGCCTTCATCCGCTCGATGCGATCAAGCACGTCGTTGGCAACGAAGACGGCGTTGGTGCCGGCTTTCTTGGCCACCGCCAGCGTGACGGCCGGCATCTCCGCCTGCTGCGCCTTGCCAAAGCGCGCATCGGCCGGACCGAAAGCCAAGCGGCTGAGGCGGCTGCGTTCTTCCGGCGGACTGTCAACGACCTGCGCCACGTCGCCCAGATAGATCGGACGGTTGGCGTGGCTGCCCACGATGAGGCGCTTGACATCTTCCGCCGATGCCAGAAAACCGTCCAGAAACACCTGGCGGTTCTGTCCCTGCTGTACCACCGTGCCCAGCGGCGCGGCCACATTGCCCGCAGCCATGTGGGCGCGCACCTGGTCCAGCGTGACGCCGAAGGCCTGCAGACGCTGCGGATCCAACTCGATGCGCAACTCGCGGTCGCGCCCGCCCTTGACTGAAACGGCGGACACCGCCTCTAGGCTGCGCAGCCCCTCCATCAGGCGGTCGGCCAGACGCTTCAGGGCGTAATCGTCGTAGATCTCGGAGGCGAGGGTGACGGTGACAATGGGCACGTCGTCCACGTCCACGCTGCGAATGAGCGGCTCGCCCGCGCCCGCGGGCAGGCGCTCGCGCTGCCCCAGCACCCGGTCGTAGAGTTTGACCAGGGATTTTTCCTTGTCCTCGCCGACCTTGAACTGCACCATCAGCACGCCCATCGAATTCACGGCGGTCGCGTAAGTGTGATCAACGCCGGCAATCTGTTTGACGATGCCCTCCAGCGGGCGGATCACCAGTTCCTCCACCTCCTCGGCGGACGCACCGGGCAGTGCCACCCATACCTGGGCGCCTGGCACCACGATCTGGGGGTTTTCCTCGCGCGGGGTCAGCGTCACGGCCAGCAGCCCCAGCAGGGCGCAGGCCAGCATGAAAAGAACCGTCAACTTGGACGTGGCAAAGAGGTTCGCCAGCCGCCCGGCGCTGTTGAACTTGGGGTCGCTCATTGCGCCTCCTTCGCTGCGGTGACCAGGTCGCCGTCACGAAGAGCGGGTTCGGCTGCCGCCACGAAACGCTCGTTGGCGACAAGGCCAGCGCTCACCTCGACCTGATCGTGCCACTCGCGGGCTATGCGCAGCCAGCGAAAGCGCGCCCGACCTTCGCCATCGACCACAAAGACGCCGGTGAGCCCGCCGCGCTCGACCAGTGCCCGCCTGGGCACCAGCGGCGCCGGGCTTGCCCCGAGTGCAAAAGCCGCGCGCCCGAACATGCCCGACATCAGCCCCGCCGCTTCAGGCAGGGCGATCTTGACCTGGTAGCTGCGGCTGACGGGGTCGCCCGAGCGCACCACCCGGCTCACCGTGCCCTTCAAGGGTGCGGGCAGACCATCGATGCTGACTTGCACCGCCTTGCCGACCACGATGGCAGCGACCTGGCCTTCGGCCACGAAGGTCTCGAACAGCAGCCCGCGGCCCGACTCCAGGGTCAGCAGCGGCATGCCGGGCACGGCGAGGTCGCCCGTTCGTTTGTGGCGCGCCACCACCACGCCGTCCACCGGGCTGGTGATTTCGGCGTAGGCGCGCTGGGCCAGCGCCGTGTCGAGACCGGCGCGCGCCTGGTTGCGGGCTTCGCGCGCGGCCTCGAACTTCAGGCGCACCTTGCGCAATTCGTTGTCCGAGACGCTGCCGCGCTCAAACAAACGCTCGAAGCGCTCCAGGTCAATCTGTGCATCGCGCAAGACCGCCTCTGCCGCGCCGCCCGCCGCCTGGCCCTGGCGGATGCCGCCTTCCACGTCCGATGCATCCAGGCGGACCAGCAACTGACCGCGCCGCACCCGGTCGCCCTCCTGCACCAGGATGTCGCGGATATAGCCGCTCAGCCGCGAGGCGACCTCGACGCGCTGGTCCGACACCACCGAGCCGACCGCCGTGTATTCGAGCGGCGCCCCGGTGGACGCGGTCATGACCGGCAGGGAATGGCTGGCCGTATCTGCTGCAGGGTCCGGCGGCGCTTTGCCGCAGGCACCCAGGAGCAAGGCCAGCGCCAGCGGCGCCAGGGATGGGAGCAGGTGCTTTCTTGTCATAAGAAGGGACGCTTTTCTCATTGGTTTGTCATAGTGTTGGGCAGGCGCCGGGCCAGTTGTTCGGCTGCGCTGCGGTAGCCGATGTCGATGATTTCTTCGGCGCGGTCGAACGCCATGAAGCGCACCGTGCCCAGCGGCGGCTGGATCAGGATGTCCGGCCGCTCTTGCTGCAAGGCGGCTTCGGTGACGCGCGCCTGCATGATGTAGAACGAAGCCAGCAGCACGTCGAAAATGCCGGGCAGCGGCTCCTGGAGTGCCTTGTGCAGCCAGGCCCCGAATTGCGCCCGCACCGGGCTGTCGATGGCCTGCAGGCTCTCCAGCAGGCGCGCCATGATGGGAATCCTCTTGAAGCGGTGAACTGAATAGCGTGGAAAAGCGTCGCCAGGGCGTTTGTCTTCCACACGCCCCGCCCATCGCTGCGACCGGGCCGTGCTTGCCAAGAACTACGGGTTGATGGCGTTTTTGGTTTGATGGGTTGCTCCCCTCATCACATCCAATTTTTCATCGCTGCCAATGCCTTGTCGGCAGCCTCCCTGGTGGCTGCAACTGCTTTCTGGGTCGCATCCCTGGCGGCTGTCGCGGCGTGCTGGGCCGCCTCTTTGCCAGACTCAGTCGCTTTCTTGACCGAGTCCTCGGCTTTCTGCGCCGCTTCCCTGGCGGCTTCAGACGCTTGATTGGCCGCATCCGAGATTTTTTGCAGCGCGTCCCGGATGTCTTGCGTGGTTTTGTCGACGTCCGTGGCCGCGAACTCGGCAAGTCGGCCTGGGGCCGCCTTCAGGTTTGCCTGAAGACGGGTGCGCAAGCCGGCGACCTTCTCGCTGGCTTGATCGGTGGTAGCCTGCAAGAGCGCATCGGCATCGGCAACCATCTGCTTCAGGTCGGCGATCAGTTTGTCTTTGGGCGTGGCGCCGGGTTTGTTGTATTCAGACATGGAAAACCTCTCGATCAGTGATGAAAGTAAAAAGTAAAAGCGCAACGAAGTGAAAACTTGTCGGGCAGGCAGCCTGCCCGACAAGGGTTACTTCGTCACGGCATCCTTGACGTTTTTGGCCGTTTCTTTGGTCGCTTCAAGCGCCTTGTCGGCGGCTTCTTTGGTGGCTTCCCAGGCTTTCTGCGCGGCGTTCCGCGTAGCTTCGGCCGCTTTCTGCGCAGCCTCTTTGCCGGATTTGGCCGTATTTTTGGCGGCTTCTTCGGCCTTCTGCGCGGCTTCCCTGGTGGCTACGGCTGCTTTTTTAGCGGCTTCTTCGGCCTTCTGTGCGGCCTCTTTGGTGGCTGCGGTCGCTTTCCTGGTCGCTTCTGCGGTCTTCCGTACAGCCTTTTTGGCAGCTTCATCAGCGTCTCGCGCTGCCTGCCGGGCAGCTTCCGCAGTTTTCTGCGAGGCGTCACTGACGGCCTGCTCAGCCTTCTCTGCAGCCCGCTTGGCGGCTTCCGCGGCTTTGCGCGTTGCCTCTTTGGCTTCCTCGGCCGCCTTCTTCGCGCCTTCCTCCGCTTTCTGCAGCACGGACACCTTGGCCGTCTCGACCGGCTTTGCCGCAGGTTCCTCCGCAGCCTGCGCACTTGCGCCGATCACCAGTGCAGACAAAATCAACCATTTTTGCAGTTTCATCGCTTTTTCTCCTTGCGGTTATGGAACAGGGTACGTCTGCTCCGCACGTTTGCCCTGGGCAGGGCGTTGTTGTGATTTCCCTTCCATGTTCGCGCCAAGACCGTTGCGCAGCAAGCCGACAACATGCCGCGCAATGGCCTCGGGAACTTCGTTCTGTGGGGCGTAGCCCGGCAGGAAATGCCGCACCGATTGGGTTTCAAAGGAATAGAACACCAAGCCGATGATTGAAACGGCAAGTCGATGGGCATCCTGACCCGGAGCGAGTTCTGCGGCGAGATTGCGCAGTGCGTTGAATAAGCCGCGAAAGACGAAGTCCGCCAGGCTTTGCAGGCGCTTCTCGTCGATGTCCAGCAGCACCCACTGAATCAGACGTCTGATGTTATTCTCCTTCGCGAGCATGCGCGTGAGCTGGGCGACGAAGACTTCCAACCGATCCCAGGGTTTTCCCCCTCCGTCCATAAGAGGCATCAAGGGTCCCATCTTTTCCACGAAGGCGTATCCAACTGCCTCCAGGCAGAGCTGCTCCTTGTCCGAAAAATGGTGGTAAAGGGCAGCAGGCGTCACGCCCACGGCAGCCGCGATATCACGCATCGAAACTCGGTCAAACCCAGCCGATGCAAATAGCGGAACTGCCAGCCCGAGGATATCTTCGCGCGTACGCCTGAAAGCTTGCTTTGTCATTGAACCGCACCGGTATTTCGACCACGACTTAACGAACGTTCATTAAACACCAGTTCACATGATCCGGCAACTCAAACCACCGGCTCTAAGAGCAATGCTGTTCATTTAAGCGCTACAACCCCGTTCGGACTGAGCCTGTCGAAGTCCTTCGCAAGTTGTTGATTTGCAAGGGCAGCGTTTCGACAGGCTCAACGCGAACGGACTTATTCAGCGTAGCCCTAAGTTCTAAATTTGGCAGCCACATCGCGTACGCGTTTGCCGAACGCTTTGGCGGTCTCCAGATCGCCCGGCAGCATTTCATTGGCGCCGGCGTCGGAGGGCGATTGTGCGATGGCGCCGCTGTAGGCACCGAGGTAGTTCAAGTCATTGCGCTGGGCGGCCTTGCTGTTGCTGGGCAACACGCCCTGGCTGACCCAGAGGCCGCCGTGCTGCATCGCCAGGGTGAACAAATAGTTCAAGGTCGAAGATTTGTCGCCATTCATGCTGGCGCTATTGGTAAAGCCTGCAAACAGTTTGTCTTTCCAGGCCTGTGTATACCAGGGTTTGGAAGAAGCATCGGCGAATTTCTTGAACTGCCAACTGACGCTGCCCATGTAGGTGGGCGAACCCATGATGATGGCGCTGGCTGCGCCCAGCGCGTCCCAGCCGCCCTCCGGCAGATTGCCCTCGGCATCAATGGCCTGCAGCTCGGCGCCCGCGCCTTCAGCCACCGCTTGCGCCATGCGCTGGGTGTGCCCGTACCCGGAATGGTAAACCACCACGATTTTTGTCATTTCTTTTCCTTGATCAAGTTGAAAAGCAGGCCGGTGAAAAGACCGGCCTGCGGGGAAGTTTCCTTGAGCGGTGAATCAGCCTTTGCGCTGGCCGTCAATACTCCACGCGCCTGGCCCCCAGGCGGCGACGGTCAGCAGACCGCCCGCAATGGCGATGTTTTTGAAGAAGTTTTGCTGCTGCATCATGACCTGCTCGGGCGGCACGCCCCAGTAGTTGTGGAAGATGAATGTGATCACCAGGGTAAAGAGGGCCATGCCGAGCGCCGCCCAACGCGTCTGCCAGCCCACCAGCAGCAGCAAACCCAGCCCCAGTTCGACCACGATGGCAATGGCTGCGCATACTTCCGGAAGCGGTATGCCTTTTGAAGCGATGTAGCCCACCGTACCGGCGAAGCCGGCTATCTTGCTGAAGCCGAACGGGACGAACAGCAAGGCCATCAGTACGCGCCCGAGTAGTGAAAACGGGTTTTGAAGTGAGTTAAGCATGAAGACTCCTTGGTTGAAAGTGTGATGAAGAACGGAAATAAACCTGGAAACCGCAGTTGGACAGGCCCGAGTGGGCCGTCATGGGGTGGGCCGGGAAGGCGCGACGACGCGGCTGGCTACTGCCAGCAAGGAGGCGCAACGCGCCTGGCGCGCCCCAGGGCGGCTCAATCGGGTGTGTCGCGCGCTCACCCAAAAGGTGAAGTTCGTCGTGGTCAAGAATGTCAGCATTCATGAGCATCTCCAGCGGAAAATGAGCGGTCAACTGCGGTTTCCAGGATGATGAACCCAAGCGCCCGTCTGTGCAAGTCAGTCTGCACCCGCGGCCAGATCGAACACCAGCACTTCGGCGGCCTTGCCATGCGCCAACTGCAAGCGGCTTTCTGCTTCGAGCTTGGCGGCATCGCCTGCCCGCAGAAGCTGCCCGTTGACCTGGAGTTCCCCGCGCACCAGATGAACATAGATTTTGCGCTTGAGGTCCAGCGCCAGCTCGGCGGTCTGGCTGCCGTCGAACAGGCCTGCATAAAGTTTCGCATCGGCATGGATCGTCACCGAGCCCTGTATCCCGTCATTGGACGCCACCAACCTGAGCACGCCACGTTTTTCGCGGTCATCAAAGGTCTTTTGTTCGTAGCCGGGCGGGATACCGCGCGCATTGGGCTCAATCCAGATTTGCAGAAAGTGCGTCGTTGCGTCCTTCGCATGGTTGAACTCGCTGTGCCGGATGCCGGTGCCGGCACTCATGCGCTGCACGTCGCCGGGCGCAATGAATGCGCCGTTGCCAATGCTGTCCTGGTGCCCGATCGCGCCGCTGAGCACATAACTGATGATCTCCATGTCTTTGTGGCCATGGGTGCCAAAGCCGGTACCCGGTTCGATGCGGTCTTCATTGATGACGCGCAAATTGCCAAAACCCATGTGGGCCGGGTCGTGATAACCGGCAAACGAAAACGAGTGAAAAGACTTGAGCCAACCGTGGTCGGCATAACCCCGGTCAGCAGAGGTTCGCAAGGTCAGCATGCGGTAGCCCTTTCAAAAATGAGTTCTTGCGCAACGGCTCCAATGTAGAACAGCATGCCCCCTTGATAATTGTTGTTTTTTGATGTCATCATTCAAATTATTTGAATTCAACAGTACACACCATGCGCGATGTCCTGACACTCGAAGCCCTCGGCCTGATAGAAACAGTGGACCGTACCGGCAGCCTGGCCGCTGCGGCACGCGAACTCGGCGTGGTGCCCAGCGCATTGACATACCGGGTGCGGCAAATCGAAGACGCGCTGGATGTGCTGCTGTTTGACCGCTCATCGCGCCAGGCCCGGCTCACCGAAGCCGGGCAGG
This sequence comes from Polaromonas sp., assembly GCA_030655515.1. Classification (GTDB taxonomy): domain Bacteria; phylum Pseudomonadota; class Gammaproteobacteria; order Burkholderiales; family Burkholderiaceae_C; genus Polaromonas. The sequence goes on from JAURVI010000044.1 coordinate 100,903, forward strand.
AATTGCTGCGCGAAGGCAGGCGCCTGCTGCTCGAACTCGATGCGGTCGCCCACCGCGTCAAGCGGGTCGCCACGGGCTGGGAGCCGCAGTTGACGATCACGGCCGATGGCCTGATTTCCAGCACCACGCTGTTTGAGCTGTGCGAGGCTTTTTATGCTTTGAATCCGCCGACCCGGCTTCGCATACGCTCCGAAATCCTGTCGGGCACCTGGGACGCCCTGGTGCTGGGCGAGGCGGATCTGGCGATTGGCTGCGTCGTCGAAGTTACCCAGTCCCGCGGAATCCTGAGCCAGCCCATGGGCGAGGTGCCCTTTGTGTTTGCCGTGGCGCCGCACCATCCGCTGGCGGGCATCAGCGGCATCATCAGCGATGCGCAACTGCAGCAACATCGTGCGGTGGCCGTCGCCGACACCACAACGCGCGGCGCGGGCATCAGCATCGGTCTGCTCGGCGGCCAGGATGTGCTGACCGTCCCGACGCTGCGCTACAAGCTGCAAGCGCAGTTGCGAGGACTGGGCTGCGGTTTTTTGCCGGAATGCCTCGCCAGACCCTTCATCGAAACCGGCCGCCTGGTGGTCAAGGCCGTGGACGGGCAGCGCCGCACCGTGGCCATGAGCTACGCTTGGCGCGGCCACAGCGCCGCTGTCGCCGCGCCCGCCAGAAAAAATACCCAAGCCGGCGCCCCGCCGCCCCGGCCGCTGCACAACGGGCGTGCGCTCAGTTGGTGGCTGGAGCAACTGGCGCGCCCGCAAACGCAGCGGGCATTGCTGGAGCGCCACCACAACGTGTAGAGTGCAGCCATGACAGTAAAAACAAAATCCGCCAATACACCCGCCAGAAACGCCACGGCCCGGAAACGCGCTGCGCCCGCCGCAGAACCGGCGTCTGCCTCGCCCGCACAAGCACCCCGGCACTATGCCGTGGTCGGCGCGGGCATTGCCGGCATCGCCTGCGCACGCACACTGATGCAGGCCGGCCACCACGTGACGGTGTTTGAAAAAAGCCACGCCCCCGGCGGGCGCATGGCCACGCACCACACCGAATTTGGCGATTTTGACTCCGGCACCCAGTACTTCACCGTGCGTGATGCCCGCTTTGAAAAAGCGCTGGGCACCGCGCCCGGTCGGGTTCGGCCGTGGAGCGCCAACACCGTGCGCATCCTTGACGAAGCCGGCCGCGTGATCGCGTCCTCGCTGCCGCCCAAGGAAGCCCACTGGGTGGCGACACCGGGCATGAATGAACTGGTCAAGCAGTGGGCCCAGCCGCTGGCCGCAAGCGGCGCCCTGACCCTGCAAACCCAGGTGATCCGTATCGAGCCGGACAAGCTGCACCCTTATCGCTGGCAGGTACAGACCGAAGGCCCGGGCGCCGCGAGCCGGGTGTATTCCGGCTTTGACGGGGTGGTGCTGGCCGTGCCCTCGCCGCAGGCACACGCCCTGTTGCTGAGCTCGCAGCAAGGCAAAGCCTTGATGCCGGCCTTGAGCGGTGTCAGCATTGCCCCCTGCTGGACCCTGATGCTGGCCTTCCCGCAGGCCCTGCAACCCACGCTGTCGCACCTGGGGCCGCAATGGAACGCAGCACGCAGCACGCACCACCGCATTGCCTGGCTGGCGAGAGAATCGTCCAAGCCCGGGCGCAGCGCGATCGAGCGCTGGACCGTGCAGGCCAGCCCCGAGTGGTCCGGGCGGCACCTGGAAGACGACGACGAGCGCGTCAAAGCCAAACTGCTCAAAGCCTTCACCGAAGTGACCGGCATACGCGCCGCGCCGAGCCACGCCGTGGTACACCGCTGGCGTTATGCCCAAACCACCGAAGCCCTCGGCCAGCCCTGCCTGTGGGACGCCCCATCGCGCATAGGCTGTTGCGGTGACTGGTGCCTGGGCCACCGGGTCGAAGACGGTTTTGTCTCCGGGCTGGAAATGGCGCTGGCCGTTCTTTGAAGCGTGTGAGAAGCACAGCCTCCTCGGGAGGCAGCGAAGTACGCGAAGCGACAAGCGTGGGGGCCACATTTTCCGACGGGCCGCCCCTAGGAAAATTAGCCCCCTCGGGGGGCAGCGCATTACACGAAGTGAAAAGCGTGGGGGCCATTTACAGAGGGCGCTTTGCGCCCTCGCCCACCGGGCCACTCCATGCGGGGTCTCTCGTCGCCGCGCTCGCAAGCTGGCTCGATGCCCGAGCGCACGGCGGCTCGTGGCTGGTGCGCATCGAAGACATCGACACGCCGCGCTGTGTACCGGGTGCTGACGCCCTCATCCTGCAGCAGTTGGCCGCTTGCGGGCTGCTGCCTGACGCACCGCCACTCTACCAGTCGCAGCGCGGCCCTCTGTATCAGCAGGCGCTGGATGATCTGATCGTGCGGGGCTGGGCTTACCCCTGCGCCTGCACCCGGCAGGAAGTTGCGCAAGCGTACGCCGCGCAGGGCCGCCCCAAGCAAGCACAGCCCCCTGGGGGGGCAGAGAGCTACACGCAAGTGAGCGAACGTGGGGGCTTAGCACTCGCGGCGAGCGGGCAGGCGCGCCCGCGCCATGGCGAGCGGGTCTACCCCGGCACCTGCCGCCACGGGCTGCAGGGCCGTCAGGCGCGCGCCTGGCGCTTTCTGACCCGAAGCCCGGAATCCGGTTCAATCGCCCATCCAGACACCCGATGGCACGACCGCCGCCTGGGCGGGCAACAGCAAAACGTCGAACAGGCGGTCGGCGACTTTGTGCTCCAGCGCGCCGACGGCTTGTGGGCCTACCAGCTCGCGGTGGTGGTCGATGATGCCGCGCAAGGCATCACCGATGTGGTGCGTGGTGAAGACCTGCTTGATAACACCGCCCGGCAAATTTTGCTGCAGCGCGCGCTGGGTCTGCCCACCCCGCGCTACCTGCATGTGCCGCTGGTATTGGGGGAAAACGGCGAGAAGCTGTCCAAACAAAATGGCGCCGCGCCGCTGGCGCCCGGCCAGCCGCTCGCCAGCCTGCGCCAAGCCGGCGAGTTGCTTGGCCTGCAGGTGGCGGCCCGCAGCGTAGCCGACTGGCTGGCGCAGGCCGTGCAGCAGTGGGTCGCCATGCATACGGCGAGAGAACGCGCGCCCGTAAAATCAACGCTGTGATTCAAACAATTCCCCCCAGCAGCCCGGGCGTGCCGGATGTCGGCCACCGCCGGGCGATCCGCAGCTTTGTGCGCCGCACCGGCCGCACCACGGTCGGCCAAGCCAAAGCCTTTGACGATATGGGGCCGAAATTCCTGCTCCCTTACACGCCGTCCGCTATTGATTTGACCGCTGTCTACGCCCGTTCTGCGCCGACCATTCTTGAAATCGGCTTTGGCATGGGCGAAGCCACGGCGCATATTGCCGCGCTGATGCCGGAGAAAAACTTTCTCTGCTGCGAAGTCCACACCCCCGGTGTCGGCGCGCTGCTCAAACGCATCAGCGAGCAGGCCCTGGGCAACATCCGCATCGTGCAGCATGACGCGGTGCAAGTCATGGAACACATGCTGCCGCCGCAAAGCCTGGACGGCATACACATCTTTTTCCCCGACCCCTGGCACAAGAAGAAACACAACAAGCGCCGCCTGATCCAGCCGCCACTGATCGCGCAACTGGTCACGCGCCTCAAACCCGGCGCCTACCTGCATTGCGCGACCGACTGGCGGCCTTATGCCGAGCAAATCCTGGAAGTCCTGAGTGCCGAGCCGCTGCTGAAAAACACGGCCGATGCATCCAGCGAAGGCTATGCGCCCAAGCCGCACTACCGCCCGCTGACCAAGTTCGAAAACCGCGGCATCCGGCTCGGGCACGGCGTCTGGGACCTGGTGTTCACTCGTCTCGGTTCCGCTGCGCCCTCCCCCCCTGGGAGAGGGTCGGGGTGAGGGCCGCCTCCGCGCCCGCGAGGGCCGAATCAGCGGCACACGGTTTCCCCACAATCAATGGCGTCGGCCCAAGTTGCGTCGGCCTGCCCACAGGCCACTGGCCCACCATCACTGACTTCTTGGTCGAACGCTTCCCCGCCATCACGCGCGCGGTCTGGCTTGACCGTATGCAACACGGCCTGGTTGTTGACGAGTTTGGCGCAGCCGTCACGCCGGAGCGCGCTTACCAGGGCCATAGGCGGGTCTATTACTACCGCTCGGTAGACAAGGAAGCGCGCATCCCTTTCGACGAAGTTCTGCTGTTCCAGGACGAGCACTTGGTGCTTGTCGATAAGCCGCATTTTTTGCCCGTCACCCCGTCGGGCCGCTACCTGCAGGAAACCCTGCTGGTGCGCCTGAAAAACCGGCTGGGAATCCCCGGCCTCAGCCCGATCCACCGGATTGACCGGGAGACCGCCGGACTGGTGCTTTTTTCAGTGCAGCCGCAGGAACGCGGCGCGTACCAGGATTTGTTCAGGCAGCGCGAAGTGAGCAAGCACTACGAAGCCATCGCGCCCTGGCGCGCCGATATGAGCTTTCCACGGGTCTGCAAAAGCCGCATCGCCCCCGGCCAGCCTTTTTTCCGCCAGTGCGAAGCGCCTGGCCCCGCCAACAGCGAAACCCATATCGCGGTGCTGGAAGTCAGCGGGCCGCTGGCGCGTTACGGCCTGAGCCCGGTGACCGGCAAAAAGCACCAGTTGCGCGTCCACATGAATGCCTTGGGCCTGCCCATCGTCAATGACCGGGTGTATCCGCCGGTGGAGCCGACGCCGGATGACGACTACCGCTACCCGCTGCAACTGCTGGCGCAGGCCATCGCGTTTGACGACCCGATCACCGGCAAGCCCCGGCAGTTCACCAGCCGGCGCCATCTGAGCCTGCCCCCATCGCTTTGAGAATCGCAAACAGGCTGCCCAGGTAATCGGCAACAAAACAATTCGCCGGCCAAAAAAAGACCTACAAAAGACCTACTCAACGGGCTTGCTCATGGCACGCCAGTAGTCGTTTTGGAATTGCGAATACTTGAAGGAGCCCTGCTGAAAGGGGTTGGCTTGTTCGTCCTGACGCTCTGCCGCGGCTTGGGCAAGTTCGCGTATTTCATTTCGCGTAAGCGATTCAACGGCGCGAATCATTGGCGCGCTCTTTTTTGCCGCCGGCGCGCCGCGCACCAAGTCCCAGTTCACCTTGTCGTTCAGTTCTTCGAGCGTGACGCCGGTGGTCACCGCCACTTCCGGGCATTTTTCAGCCGGCACCCGCCCGGCGCTTAACCAGTGTTCGACGTGCTGCCTCACCACCCCGTTGCCGACTGCGGCAGCGAGTTTCGTCGGGCTGTTTTCGAACAACGCGACCGCCCGCTGGATGCCAGTTTTTTGCCTCATCATTCGCACCTCCGCAAAGTTGTTTGCATTCTATATTGCAAACCAACTTGCGCACAAGAGAGGCAAAATCTTTTGCTATGAAAACAATTGGGGAGCAGGCAAAAGAGTTCCGAATTTGGAAGGGCTGGACCTACACGCGCATGGCGCAAGAGGTCAGCAAGCACCAGAAAACGACCGTGAGCCGTCAAAAACTCACGCAGCTTGAGGAAGCCGGCGATAGGCGCCCGCACTACCTGTACGCGCTCGCACAGGCCATGGGAACCACTTCGGACACGCTGTTGGCCGGCCAATACGCTGTTCCGCCAGCCCCACGAGACCAGGAGAAGCAAAGCCATGCTCAGGCGGAAGCGCCCCGCGCCCCCTACCAGGTTGTCTCTCCCGCCCTTGCCGTTCAAACCTTGGCGCAGGCGCTATCGGCCATGGAGCCCGCCATCAGAGACCGCGCTTCCTCGCTCCTGAGCAGCCTGGCGCGCGACCCGGAAGGCCCTTGGTCTGGGTGGCTGGTTGACCTGCTGGCGCAAAACCAGCGCATCGAACACCCTACAAACGCGGGGAGATAGGAAATACACCCCGCGCCGGTTTCGCAACCAAGCCGCTTCGACGGGTTGGTTGCTGCCGAGAATATGGGGTTTACCCTTTTAGGGTTTAATTTGGCAAACTATTTTGCATAAATTCTTGCTTTGTGAATGATCGTCAGGCCGTCATTTCTTTCGCCGTGATCTGGTACCTGAAATCATCCGGCGCATAAGAGTCCAACCGTCCGGCGGCATTTTCTGCGACCGGGTACATGAAAAACCCCAGCTTTTCCTGCGTGGAGTTCGGCAAGGCAATGTCATGCGCAGTGTTGTAGGCCATCCAGTTGCCCTCCCAGCCGCCGAACAGCGCCTTGTTGACCGGCGCGACCACCGGGTCGGTGGTGTTCTTGATCCAGTCGGCGGTTTCCAGGCGCATCACTTTGGCCACGTCGGCCGGGTCCATCGCGACCCAGCCATAGCCCTTGAGAAACACTTCCGAACGGCAATGCTGCGCGCCCTTGAGACTGGCCGGGTTGCCGCTCAGTTCCTTGTAGCCAAAGCTTGAGGGCACCAGACGAATGCCGTAAACATCGCGTGCCGGAATACCGACCGAGCGGCACAGGCCGACGAACAGTGCATTCAGGTCGGCACATTTGCCACCGAGGTTGCCGGTTTCCAGCATGGTCTTGATGTCGCCTTCGCCACAGCCGCGCACCTTGGGGTCGCGGTAGGTGTTGGCGACAATCCAGTCGTAAATCTTCTGCGTTTTTTCAACATCGGTTTTCGCACCCCGGATGGCCTCGCGTGCGGTGCTGCGCACGATGCCGTCAGTCGGCAAAAACATCGTCGCGCGGGTGAAATAGCGCAGCGTGTCCGCGTCTTCGCGCACCGCGGTTTTTTGCGCCCAGTCGATGGCGCGGCCCCGCGTCTGCACCCGGCTGGTCAGCTCGACGAAAGGCCGAGGCTCGCTGGCGGCAAACTCGGCGTAAAGCATCTTTGCGCCGTCCACGCCGTCGTCGGTGATATCGGTTTTGCCGTTGCTGAAAAAGCTGCTCTCCAGCGAACGCTGGTAGTCGCTGTTGACCGACGGAATCGGCAGCCAGACTTGGGTCACGCCCTGCGGTTTCAGAATGTCGACGCGTGTCGTCACCTCAAAGGTGCGCCAGGCGCCGCTTTGCGGTGCAAAGGTGCGGCGTGGCGGCGTTTGTGCGAAAGCGATTGCAGGAAAGGCAGCCATGGCGGCGGCGGTATTTTTCAGAAAAGTTCGGCGTACGGTGGTCATCCAAGGAACTCCGGAAACAGTGGGCGGGGCGACGTGACCGGGCAGGTGAAGGTGCGCCGGGATGTCAGTGCGGTCAGTTTCGAGGTGCGAAACAATTATGGCCATTTTCGCGCCACCGCGCCGAGGCGCAGAAACGACTCGGTTATATTCATCCGGCAGCCAGGAGCAATGCGCAGCATGAACGAATCGGGCAAACAAACAGGCGCGTCCGGCGGGGTACTGATCCGCGGGCCGGCCGCCGATGACCTCGCGGCGGCACGGCAGGACGTTTTGACCCGGCTGAACGCGCTGGACATGGCGCACTGCATGCGCAGCAGCAAAGGCGAGGATGCCGCGGGCCGTTTCGTCCGGTTCAACCTGAAAGCAGAACAGGCCGCCGCCTGGGCGCCCGGGCACGACACCTTGCAACTGTGCGACACGCTGCGGCTAGCCACCGAACACAAGCCAGGCGATCTGACGCGCGAGATCGTGCTCGCCATGCTGATGGGGCCGGTGGCTTTTGAGTTTCCCGGCATTGACGAGCTGGTGTCTGCCGTGCGCATCCGCCGCAACATCGTGCAGGCCGCGCGCAGAACCACGCTGGCCTTTCACACCAGCCAGGCGGAAAGGCCGCGGGACTGCTGGGCCTACAGGGAGGACAGCGGCTTTGTCATCCTGCCCGGCGTGTCGCTGCTCACCGCGCTGGCCAAGGCTACCCAGCCTGAAGTGTCGGGCACGCTGTATTCGTTTTCCTGCTACCGTGCCACCGAATACGTGATCCTGCTGGGCATCGCGCAGGAACTGGCGCACTGCAACCCGGCGCTGTTGATGCAACTGCAACAACGCTGGGCCGCGCGGCCCATCATGTCGGGCCAGTTCCATGAGGTCTTCCTGCGCGAGCAGGGTTCGATGGACGAACCCCTGCCGCCGCGCTACTTCGTACCGGGCGACAGAACCTGGTTTCGCAACCCGGATGCCGCATCGTCCGAAGCCTCGGGGTACGAAGGCTCCTGGGTCATCTACCTGGGCGCGGGCCTGTTCAGCAATTTCTGGAAACGGCACCAGCCCTACACGCTGACCTCAAAATGTCTGGAAATTTATCAATGGCGCCATGCGCTGCACCTCGATGCGCAAGGGCAGGAGCGCATCGACGAAGCGAAGGTCGAAGCGCTGGTGGCGGCGACCCAGCACGATGCGGCAGAGGTCGCACGCATTCTGGCGCTGATGCAGCGTTACCGCGAACCGCGCGGCGTGTACCGTGACGGCGGCTGCCTGGACACGACGCGCGAGTTTGCGCGCTGGGTCTGCCCCGGTACCGCGGACATGGTGTTGCCCCAAGAATGAACAGGCCCCCACGCTCGCTCACTACGTGTAGCTCGCTGCCCCCCCGAGGGGCTAATTTCCCTTGGGGCGGCCCGGCGGGAAATTGAGGAAATTGAACTAGTATCTCAACACGAAAGTTTTGAAACATAGTGATGTCCCATCTTTCGGTCCGCATCTTGTCGGGTGAATTTCCACTCGATGGTTCTCTGTTCGGCATTGCGTGCTTGTTGCCAAGCATCGACTTCGGATTGCAGGAGTTGCCGGCTGGCAATGCGCCGATCCAAGCACTGGCGACCGAGAATGCCGATCTCAATCTCAGCCATGTTCAGCCAGCTCGCGTGCTTGGGCGTGTAGTGAAATTGGACGCGGCGCAAGAGTTTTGCGGCTGCGCGAGCTCCCAACACGTCGTCGAAGCACTTCCTGAAGTGGGTGTTCAGATTGTCCAGCACCAAGTGAATTTGACGTGCCTTGGCGTACGCGCCAGTGAGCAGACCATTGATGAAGGCAACGAAGTCCACTTTTCCCCGGCGGGAAGTGACCGAGACGATTCGCTGCCCCGCCTTGGGCTCGACAGCCACGAACAGGTTGGTCGTGCCGTTGCGCACGTACTCGTAGTCCTGCTTGGCGGGGTTGTTCGATGCCATCGGCAACGGCTCCCGGCTATGGCCGATGAGTTGGAGACTCTTCTCGTCAATGCAAATGACTGGCTCAGAACGCGACACGGGTCGTGCGTACAGCTCGAGCAGTGCGTACATGCGCTGGCGGTATTCCTCGCTCAGCGCCCCAATGCACCACATCACCCGGCGCCAGGGCTTGAGATCGTTTTTTTGAGCATGCGCCGCACGGTTTCCCGGCTCACGCTGCCCATGCCCGGCTCCTGGCGAGCAGCGCGTTCGAGCTCGACCATCGTCCAGCGTTGGCGGCCCTTGGGTGGAGTCGAACACGCCAAAGCCGTCACGCGTGCTTCGGCGTTGGTGTCGTACCGGCGCGGGCGCCCAGAACGCGCCACGTCGAACACCGCCAACTCCAGGCCGCCTTGTAAATACGCTGTCCGGGCACGCCATACAACTGTGCGACTGATTCCCAGTACAGCCATGATCTGGGCTTCCGGGATGTCCCGGTCCAGACATGAGAGCACGTGTGCGCGATTGACCTCCCGCGCCTGGTGCATCCCCTTGCTTCGAATCCCTTCGATAATCGAGCGATCCTCCGCGCTCAAGTTGAGTTCCGTCTGACGCATGACCACTCCTGTGTATGCCGGATGGCGGTAATGCGAGTATAAACATGTTTCGTTATTTATGTGTCAATATACTAGAGCAATGTTTCGATCATCTGCGTGGCGGCGACGCCGGTCCAGTCCACCTCGCCCTGCACCCGCTGGCGTGGCCGGCCCTGGCGGTCGATCAGCACCGTGGTCGGAAACACCTTGACGCCCCAGGCACGTGCCGTCTGGCCTTGCGGGTCGAGCAGCACCGGCAAGGTCAAGCCGGTGCTGGCCGCGAACCGGATGGCGCGCGTCGGGTGTTCCTTGAAGTTGACAGCGAGCACCAGCAGTTTGTCGGCGCCGTACAGGTCGGCGATTTGCTGCAGCGTGGGCATTTCGGCACGGCAGGGCTCGCACCAACTGGCCCAGAAGTTGATAAGCACCGCGCGGCCCTTCAGGTCGGCCAGACGCCAGGTCTTGCCGCTGGTATCGAGCGCCTGGAACGCCGGCACAGCGCCCTGCCAGGGTGAAACGGCGTAGGCTGCCGGATCCGCTGCCGCCGCATCACGCCAGCGCAGGAAGCCGCCGGCCGCCAACAGCACCTTTTGCAAAAACCGGCGCCGGGGTTGAATGGACTGCAAGAAATAAGACATGATGAGAACCAAGCGTAGCAGAGCCGTATCAAGAACTTGGCAGGGCCTCGGGGCCGGGCGAGCTCCTTGCTGCAAAGAGAAACCATCCTGCAAAGACAGGCTTTGAATTCCACTCACCCCACCCGCGGAATCGATTTTGAATTTCTCCCTCATACTCCCCAACCTGGACCGTCCCCCGGCTTCCCCGCAGTTCGTCAACTGCTACAGCGAGTCCTCGCAGGGACAGGCAGCCAGCGCAGCGCGGGAACTGGCAGAAGGCCTGAGCGCGGGCGCAGCCACTGTGCCGCCCAAATACTTCTACAACGCGCTGGGCTCCAAGCTCTTCGAGGCCATCACCGGGCTGAACGAGTACTACCCGACGCGCACCGAAGCCAGCATTTTTGACGCGGCCCATCCGCAGATTGCCAGGGCACTTGCGAAGGCCGGCATCGCGCAGCCCAGCCTGATTGACCTGGGTGCCGGCAACTGCGCCAAAGCCACCCGGCTGATCCCGCACCTGCAGCCCCGGCAGTATGTGCCGGTGGATATTTCGGTGGACTTCCTGCGTAGCGCGGCGCAGCAGGTTCAAACCGCTTTCCCCGCGCTGGACATTGTCGGCGTCGGCATGGATTTCTCCGCCGGACTGGCGTTGCCGCCGCAGGTCCAGGCCCACGACCGGGTGTTTTTCTACCCCGGCTCCAGCCTCGGCAATTTTTCACCCGATCAGGCCCTGACGTTTCTGCGGCACATGGCCGACCCTGCGCAGGGCAAGGCACGCGGCCTGTTGCTCGGCATTGATCTGGTCAAAGACCCGGCCACGCTGAAAGCGGCGTATGACGACGCCCTGGGGGTGACCGCAGCGTTCAATAAAAACTTGTTGCTCCATGTCAATGCCTTGCTGGGTGCCGACTTCGATGTCGCTCAGTGGCAACACGTCGCGCTGTTCAACGAAGCCGAGTCGCGCATCGAAATGCACTTGCAGGCGCAGTGCGATCTCACCGTGCGCTGGCTGGAGGGTGAACGCGCTTTCAGGGCCGGAGAATCCATTCATACCGAGAACTCCTACAAATACACGGTGGCATCGATATCCGCTTTGCTCCGGCGCGCGGGCTTTACGCAGATAAGTTACTGGACTGATCCCAAAGACTGGTTTGCAGTCTTCTGGGCCTCGGTTTAGGCGAACTACCCTGCCGTTCGGGCTGAGCCTGTCGAAGCCTTTGCCAGCTTAACCGTTGGTTGCGCCTCGATCAAGCCGGGTCTCGCCCCGGCTTGCTGGCAAACCGCAAAAATTAAATCAAAGACGCGGCTTTGACAATCTCAGCCCGAACGGCTCTACAAGAAATAGGCCTTCAGTCCTTTATCCACGGGCAAAAATTTCTGTCAAATAAATAGCAATGAACGTGCCCTATTCGACCCGGCCAATCGCCGTCGGCTTGAAGCCCAGGTCCGCCGCCTTGCCTTTGCGGGCCCGTGCTGCGCGCGCGTTGTTCAGGCTGCGGATTTCCAGCGTTTCCTCGCGCAGCTTGCCGCCGCGGCCCATGCCTTCGATTTTCACGCTGCGGGTGTAAGCCGCCGCGCCGGCCAGCGTATCCTTGGCGTCCAGGTCAATCAGCATCAGGCCGCGGCCGCCGGCGGACTGGGTCTTGAGTTCGCTGATTCCAAAGGTCAGGATGCGCCCGCCAGTGGACGCGCAGGCCACATGGGTGGCCGGGTTCAAAGGCGCAGACCCGCTGTTGCCGGAGACATGCGAAGGCTTGCAGATCGCCTCGCCTTCGGCGCAGCTGATGAAGGCCTTGCCGGCCTTGAGCCGCGACGTCATGTTCTCGACCGTCGCCAGAAAACCGTAGCCACCGCTGCTGCTGAGCAGCAGGGTTGCCGCTGGTGGTCCGGCAAAATAATGCGCGGGCTGGGTGCCGGGTTCGAGTTCGATCAGCGTCGTGACCGGCTGCCCGTCACCGCGGGCGCCGGGCAACATCGCCACCGGTATCGAGTAGACGCGGCCCGTGCCCTTGGCCGCCGTGCCGAACACCAGCAGGGTATCGACCGTGCGGCATTCAAAGGTGCCGTACAGGCCGTCGCCGGACTTGAAGGTGTACTCCGTCGGCGTGGCCGTGGCCCCGGCCCGGTCACGGGCCCACCCTTTTTGGGCGCGCACCCAGCCCTTGGCGCTGACCACCACGGTCACCGGCTCGTCCAGCACCTTGACTTCGAGCACCGCTTTTTTCTCGGCCTGGATCAGGGTGCGGCGCGGATCGGCAAACTGTTTGGCATCCGCCTCGATTTCCTTGATCATCAGGCGGCGCAAGGCGGCCGGTTGCCCCAAGATTTCTTCCAGCTTGCCCTGCTCTTCGCGCAGGTTTTTGAGCTCCTGCTCGATCTTGATGGCCTCCAGCCGCGCGAGCTGGCGCAGGCGGATTTCGAGAATGTCTTCGGCCTGCCGGTCGCTGAGATTGAAACGCGCGATCAGCGCCGCCTTCGGCTCTTCGGCCTGACGGATGAGGGCAATCACTTCATCGATGTTGAGCAGCACCAGTTGCCGGCCTTCGAGGATATGGATGCGGTCCAGCACCTTGTCGAGCCGGTGCTGCGAGCGCCGCTCTATCGTGGTCTGGCGAAAGGCGATCCACTCCTGCAGCATCTGCCGCAGGTTTTTCTGCGTCGGCCGGCCGTCGAGTCCGACCATGGTCAGGTTGATCGACGAGGAGCTTTCCAGGCTGGTGTGGGCCAGCAGCGTGGTGATCAGCTCGGACTGCTCGATACGGCTGGTCTTGGGCTCGAACACCAGGCGCACCGCCGCGTCCTTGCTCGACTCGTCGCGCACCACGTCGAGCACGGCCAGCACGGTCTGCTTGAGCTGCACCTGGTCCAGGCTCAACGCTTTCTTGCCGGCCTTGATCTTGGGGTTGGTGATCTCTTCAATTTCTTCCAGCACGCGCTGCGTGCTGACGCCGGGCGGCAACTCCTGCACCACCAGTTGCCACTGGCCACGCGCCAGGTCCTCGATCTTCCAGCGCGCCCGCACCTTGAGCGAGCCGCGCCCCGTGCTGTAGGCCGCGGCGATGTCGGCCGCGGTCGAGATGATCTGGCCGCCGCCCGGGTAATCCGGCCCGGCGATGAGCGCATACAGTTCTTCATCGCTGAGCCTGGGCGTCTTGATCAGCGCCACGCAGGCGTCGGCCACTTCACGCAGGTTGTGGCTCGGGATTTCGGTGGCCAGCCCCACGGCAATGCCGCTGGCGCCGTTGAGCAGCGTGAAGGGCAGACGTGCCGGCAGATGTTTCGGCTCTTCGGTCGAGCCGTCGTAGTTGGGCACGAAGTCCACCGTGCCTTCGTCGAGTTCGTCCATCAGCAAGGTGGTGATTTTGGCCAGCCGCGCTTCGGTGTAGCGCATCGCCGCGGCGCCGTCGCCGTCCCGGCTGCCGAAGTTGCCCTGCCCGTCGATCAGCGGGTAGCGCTGGCTGAAGTCCTGCGCCATGCGCACCAGCGCGTCGTAGGCCGCCTGGTCGCCGTGCGGGTGAAAGCGGCCCAGCACGTCGCCGACCACGCGCGCGCTTTTGACCGGCTTGGCGCCACTGTTGCCGGAAAAGCCCAGCCCCATGCGCGCCATGCTGTACATGATGCGCCGCTGCACCGGCTTCTGGCCGTCGCAGACATCGGGCAGGGCCCGGCCCTTGACCACGCTCAGGGCATATTCGAGGTAGGCGCGCTGGGCATAAGCGGCCAGCGATTCCTGGTCGGGCGATTCGGGGTGAACAGGTGGGGGCGGTGTAAAAAGATCGTCCATCGGGGTTCAAACTACGAAGGTCATTGGCGTGAAAACATCAGGCACGGGCGCTGGCCGCTGTGTCGAGCGTAGAAGGCGCATCGCCGGGAATTATGGCCTCAGTCCCGCTCAATCCTGAATTCCGGCGCGACCGGCGTTTGCACCAGAAGTGTCGGCACAGGGTTGCCGCGTCCGGCCGCGCCGCCTGCGGGCTGGTTTTTTGCGCCCCCCATCATCTCCAGCCTGACCCGGCCCCGACGCGAATCCCCCATCATGGGCGGCTTGAGGTGGGCGTAAAGCTGCATCACGGTTTTGACGTAATTTTTGGTCTCGGGGTAGTTCGGAATCTTGTTGCCGGCGCGCCGGACGGCCCCTTCGCCGGCGTTATAGGCCGCGACCGCCAGCTCGATCTGGCCGGGAAACAAGTCGATCAGATCACGCAGGTAACGCGAGCCCGCCCGGATATTGGTTTGGGGGTCGGTCAGTTTTTTCGTGATCGGCGAGTTTTTGTCGGCCCTGACGCCGTAGCGCTGGGCCGTCGGCGGCATCAACTGCATCAGACCGACCGCGCCTTTCGGTGAGACGGCATGGGTGTCAAAACCGGATTCGGTGGCAATCAGCGCCTGCAGCAATTCGTAGTCGATGCCCTGCGCGAGCGACGCCTCGCGCAGCAGGTACTTGACCGCCTTGTAGTTGGGCGACACGTCGAAAAACGCCAGCAGCTTGGGTGGCGCGCCCAACATGCCTGCGCCATCCCGGCGGGTGTCAAAACTCTCGCTGCCGCGAAAAAACAGTTGGTAGCGCTCATCGAGACGCTCCGCCGAGAAGTGGGCCACGCCCTTGTCATCGACATAGCCCCAGACATCGGCTTGGGCCGGGGTTCCGGCCAGCAGCAGCATGAAAGCGAAGACCATTGAAAATGATCGCTGCTTATGCAGGCATTCAAAGGGCTGGAACCACTTTTTACTCATAAAAATAATCATGCAAGGTAGGCTGACTGTAGAAATTCAATGGTTTAGATGCAATGCTGTTCATTCAAGCGCTACAACCCCGTTCGCCCTGAGCCTGTCGAAGGGTCGTCACAGTGCAAACAGTATTGGGTTTAGATGTCTATTTCCACGGCATCACCGTGCAGTTCCATGAGTTCGCGCCGCGCGGCGGCTTCGCCTTTGCCCATCAATTGGGTGACCAGACTCTCGGTCTGGGCAAAATCCAGATTGCCGAGTTGCACGGGCATCAGGCGACGGGTATCCGGATTGAGCGTGGTTTCCCATAATTGTTCCGCATTCATTTCACCCAGGCCCTTGAAGCGGCTGATCGCCCAGGCCCCCTCCCGCACGCCTTCCTTGCGCAATTTGTCGAGAGTAGCAGTTAACTCCCCCTCATCCAGCGCGTACGCCTTCGATGCGGGCTTCTTGCCGCGGGCCGGCGCATCAACCCGAAACAGTGGCGGCCTGGCCACAAAGATGTGGCCGGTTTCTATCAGCTTGGGAAAATGCCTGAAAAACAGCGTCAGCAGCAAGACCTGGATGTGCGAACCATCCACGTCGGCATCGCTGAGGATGCAGACCTTGCCGTAACGCAAACCGCTCAAATCCGGCGAATCGTGGGGGCCATGCGGATCGACACCGATGGCCACGGCGATGTCGTGGATCTCGGTGTTGGCAAACAGCCGGTCGCGCTCGACCTCCCAGGTGTTGAGCACCTTGCCGCGCAGCGGCAGGATGGCCTGGCTTTCCTTGTCGCGGCCCATCTTGGCGCTGCCGCCGGCCGAATCCCCTTCGACCAGAAACACCTCGTTGTGCGCCAGGTCCTTGCTTTCGCAGTCGGTCAGCTTGCCCGGCAGCACGGCCACGCCCGAGCCTTTGCGTTTTTCGACCTTCTGGCCGGCCTTCTGGCGCGTTTGCGCGGCCTTGATGGCGAGTTCGGCGAGTTTTTTGCCGTAGTCGACATGCTGGTTCAGCCACAGCTCCAGCGTCGGGCGCACAAAGCTGGACACCAGCCGCACCGCATCGCGCGAATTGAGCCGCTCCTTGATCTGGCCCTGGAACTGCGGGTCCAGCACCTTGGCGGAGAGCACATAGCTGGCCCGGGCAAACACGTCCTCGGGCAGCAGCTTGACGCCTTTGGGCAGCAGCGAATGCAGCTCGATGAAACTCTTGACGGCCTGAAACACGCCGTCGCGCAGGCCGCTTTCATGGGTGCCGCCGGCGCTGGTCGGGATCAGGTTGACATAACTTTCGCGTACCGGCTGGCCGTCTTCGGTGAAGGCCAGGCACCACTGGGCGCCCTCGCCTTCGGCAAAACTGTCGTGCGCGGCGTCGGCGAAACCTTCGCCTTCGAACAGCGGAATCACCGGGTCGGCGTTCAGGGTCTGCATCAGGTAGTCGCGCAGGCCGCCCTTGTAGACCCAGGTCTGCGTTTCTTTGGTCTTTTCCACCGTGAGCGTCACGGTGACGCCCGGCATCAGCACCGCCTTGCTGCGCAGCAGGTGGATGAGCTCGGCCATGGGCAGGGCCGAGGCTTCAAAATATTTGGCGTCCGGCCAGGCCCGCACCGTGGTGCCGGACTTGCGGTCGCCTTCGCCGGACTTGCGCAGATCCAGCTTTTCGGTGACGTCGCCGCCTTCAAACACCAGTCTGGCGACCATGCCGTCGCGGTACGAGGTGGCTTCGAGGCGTCTGGACAGCGCATTGGTCACGCTGACGCCGACGCCATGCAGGCCGCCGGAAAAGCTGTAGGCCCCGCCCTTGCCCTTGTCGAACTTGCCGCCGGCATGCAGGCGGGTGAAGACCAGCTCGATCACCGGCGCCTTTTCCTCCGGGTGCAGGCCGTAGGGAATGCCGCGGCCGTCATCCTCGATGCTGACCGAGCCATCGGTGTGCAGCGTGACCTTGATCTTCTTGCCGTGACCCGCCAGCGCCTCATCGGCCGAGTTGTCCAGCACTTCCTGGATGATGTGCAGCGGGTTGTCGGTGCGGGTATACATGCCCGGCCGCTGCTTGACGGGCTCCAGGCCCTTGAGCACACGGATCGAGCCTTCGGAATAGTCGTTGGGTACGTTGGGTAATTTGACAGCCATGGTGCTTGAAGGTGTTGGCCAATTGTAGACGGCACTGGAAAATTGGCTGGGTATAAATACAGTATTTGACATTATGCGCCGCTCATCAGGCTGGCCCACGGTCAGCATCTGCAAGGGGCCGGGCAGCGGCAAACCACGATTTTCGTTACAGTTGCCCGATGTCTGCAAATACCTCATTGCCCTCGGCGGCGCCGGCCAGAAAACCCCTCTCCATGCTGCAGGTACTGATCTGCGGCGCGGCCATCGTCACCCTGTCCATGGGCATACGCCATGGCTTCGGCCTGTGGCTGCAACCGATCACGCAAGAGCAGGGCTGGACGCGCCAGACCTTTGCCCTGGCGATTGCGGTGCAGAACCTGTCCTGGGGGGTGTTCGGCATTTTTGCCGGCATGCTGGCCGACCGTTTTGGCGCGTTTCGCGTCATCATCGGCGGCGCCGTGCTGTATGCGCTTGGGCTGACAGGCATGGCGCTGTCGACCACCGGGCTGCTGTTCACCCTGACCGCGGGCGTGCTGATTGGCGCGGCGCAGGCAGGCACCACCTATGCCGTGATCTACGGCGTGATCGGCCGCAACATTCCGGCCGAAAAACGCTCCTGGGCCATGGGGGTGGCGGCGGCGGCGGGCTCTTTCGGGCAGTTCCTGATGGTGCCGGTCGAAGGCTTTCTGATCAGCGGCCTCGGCTGGAAAGAGGCGCTGCTGGCGCTCAGCGCCGCGGTACTGCTGATCGCGCCGCTGGCTTTTGGCCTGCGCGAGGCCCGCTTCGGCCCGGGCCAGGCGCCGCCGCGCGAGCAGACCATCGTGCAGGCACTGAAAGAGGCCTTCAAATACCCAAGCTTTCAGTTGCTGATGGCGGGCTATTTCGTCTGCGGCTTCCAGGTGGTGTTCATCGGCGTACACATGCCCAGCTACCTCAAGGACAAGGGGCTGTCGCCGCAAGTGGCCGGCTATGCGCTGGCGCTGATCGGCCTGTTCAATGTGTTTGGCACCTACGCGGCCGGCACGCTGGGCCAGAGGCTGGCCAAAAAGAACATTCTGGCGTTTATTTACCTTTCCCGGGCCGTGGTCATTGCGGTATTTCTGGCGGCGCCCCTGAGCCCGGCCAGCGTCTACATTTTTGCCAGCCTGATGGGCCTGCTGTGGCTGTCCACCGTTCCGCCCACCAATGCGGTCGTGGCGCAGATTTTCGGCATCCAGCATCTGTCCATGCTCAGCGGTTTTATATTTTTCAGCCACCAGATCGGCTCCTTCATGGGCGTCTGGCTCGGTGGCTTTTTATATGACCGCACTGGGAACTACAACATCGTCTGGTACATCGCGATTGCGCTGGGGGTGTTTGCGGCGCTGGTCAACCTGCCGGTGCGCGAAGCACCCATTTACCGTGGCGGGCACCGCAAACTGCCGCAGGGAGCCTGAGTTGCGCCGAAAAATCAGCCTGTGGGCGCTCGCGGTCATCGTGTCGCTGGGCGTGTTTGTCCTCTACGCACAGCCTGATTTCCTGCGCACTCTGGCTGACCAGGTTTGGGCTTGTTTCTGAACTCCCCGCCAGCGCCCCCGCGCGCAAGCGACGCGCCCTCGGCCTGGGTGCAGCGCTGGTCGCATCTGGTGCCGCCCCAAGGCCAAGTGCTCGACGTAGCCTGCGGCCACGGTCGCCACGCCTTGTGGTTTTACAAGAGAAATCACCGTCTAACCCTTGTAGACCGGTCGCAAGAAGCTATCGAATCAATAGCAATTCCCGCCGAATCCTGCGAAGCGGTGGTGGCCGATATCGAAACCGGCCCCTGGCCTTTCGCCGGTCGCCAGTTTGACGCCGTGGTCGTGACGAACTACCTGTGGCGCCCCTTGCTGCCAACGCTGCTGGCCAGCGTCGCGCCGGGCGGCGTGCTGATTTACGAAACCTTTGCACAAGGCAACGAAACCGTTGGCAACCCTTCGCGGCCGGATTTTTTGCTGCGCCCCGGCGAGTTGCTGGCCCTCTGCCGCGGCCTGCGCGTGGTGGCTTTCGAGGACGGCTACCAGGAGTCGCCGCCCCGCTTCGTGCAGCGGATTGCGGCCGTTCGGCAAGCGTCTTCGCCGAGCGCAGTCCCACGCTACCTGCTTGCCTAGTGCAGTGTTGCACGCTTGATGGAACAAATAAAAACGATGGATTTTGGGTCGGGGCAAGGCGCAAATCACAGCGATACCCGCAGGTATCGCGCGGATTTGCAACGCCGCCATGGCGCAAAAGACGCGTTTTTATGTTCCAGATAGCGTACAACACTGCACTAGCGACTGGGTAGAATGCAGGGCTGGCTTTATCCGCCGGGTTAAGCACCGGCGGCCAGCGCCCAAGGCTCCTCCCCCTGACACAAAAGACATGAAAATCATTACCGGCAGCATCGTTGCACTGGCTACCCCCCTGCATGAGGACGGCAGTGTTGACTACCCGACCTTGCGCAAGCTGGTGGACTGGCACATCGCCGAGGGCACGGATTGCATCGGCGTGGTCGGCACCACCGGCGAGTCGCCTACCGTCAACGTCGAAGAACACTGCGAAATCATCCGCGTCTCGGTCGAACAGGCCAAAAAGCACGGCGGCAAAGCGGTGCCCATCATGGCCGGCTGCGGCGCCAATTCAACGTCGGAAGCCATCGAACTGGCCCGCTTCGCCAAAAAGGTGGGCGCCAATTGCCAACTGCAGGTGGTGCCCTACTACAACCGTCCGACGCAGGAAGGCCAGTACCGGCACTTCAAGGCCATTGCCGAAGCGGTTGATCTGCCCATGGTGCTGTACAACGTGCCCGGACGCACGGTGGCCGATATGCTGCACGCGACGGTGCTGCGCCTGACGCAAGTCCCCGGCATTGTCGGCATCAAGGAAGCGACCGGCAACATCGAGCGTGCCCAATGGCTGATCAAGGACGTGCCGGCCGGTTTTGCCGTTTATTCCGGCGACGACCCGACCGCCGTGGCGCTGATGCTGTGCGGCGGCCAGGGCAATATCAGCGTGACGGCCAACGTGGCGCCGCGGCTGATGCACGCACTTTGCATGGCTGCGATTGCGGGCGACAGCCGAACCGCGATGAACATCCAGCTCCAATTGCTGCCGCTGCACAAACACCTGTTCGTGGAAGCCAACCCGATTCCGGTCAAGTGGGCCATGGCCCGCATGGGACTTTGCGGCGGCACGCTGCGCCTGCCGATGACGCCGCTCGAAACAGCCAACGAAGCCACGGTGGAAAACGCCCTGCGCGTTTGTGGTCTGATCTGATTTTTAAGTTTTGAAGAGAACCTCAAGTGAAGACATTGCACAAGTACACCGCTTCCCGCCCTGCATTCCGGTTTGCCGCGGCGCCCCTGGTGGCCCTGGTCGGCGCCCTTTTCCTGTCCGGCTGCTCGACCCTGGGCGACGCGTTGGAGGGCGACAAGGTTGACTACAAATCCGCCGGCAAAGGGCCATCCCTGGCGGTGCCGCCTGATTTGACGCAGTTGTCGCGCGAGACCCGTTATGTGGTGCCCGGCAGCACAGTCACCGCCAGCGGCTACCAGGTTGGCCTGACCACCCAGTCCGTGCCGACCGCGGCGGTGGCGGTGGGTGACGTGCGCATTGAACGCGCGGGCAGCCAGCGCTGGCTGGTGATCAACCGCCCCGCCGATAAATTATGGGGTCCGGTACGCGAGTTCTGGCAGGAAAGCGGTTTCTTGCTGGCGCTTGACCAGGAAAATTTAGGCATCATGGAAACCGACTGGGCGGAAAACCGCGCCAAGCTTCCACAGGACTTCATCCGGGCCACGCTGGGCAAGCTGCTCGACAGTCTGTACTCGACCGGCGAGCGCGACAAATTCCGCACCCGGCTGGAACGCACGCCGGACGGCGGCACCGAGATCTACATCAGCCACCGCGGCATGGTGGAAATCTTCCCGAGCGGCGGATCGGGCAAACAGGGCGAAAACACAATATGGCAACCGCGTGGGGCCGATCCTGAACTCGAAGCGGAATTCCTGCGCCGGCTGATGGTCAAATTGGGTGTGAGCCAGGAGCAGTCCAAAGCGCTGGTCGCCAGCGGGGCGGCCCGGCAGACCGCTCGCATCGCGAAAATAGACAACCTGCCGGTGATTCAAATGGACGAAGGTTTTGAGCGCGCCTGGCGCCGCATCGGCTTAGCGCTGGATCGCACCGGCTTCACCGTCGAAGACCGTGACCGCACGCAAGGCACTTATTTCGTGCGTTACGTCGAGCCGACCGGCGACAAAAAGGAACAGGGTTTCCTCAGCAAGCTGTTCAGCGGCACAGCGGCCGGGGCCGCCCCGCTCAAATACCGGATTGCCGTACGCAGCCAGGGCGAAGCGACGACCGTGTCGGTTCTCAATGCGCAGGGCGGGCCGGAAACCTCGGCCAATGCCCAGCGCATCGTGCAGGTCATTGCCGACGACCTGAAATAAAGCCCTGTCGAGGCTGGCGCGGGCTACCAGAAGTAGTGTTACGCTTCAAAAGCCTGGGCAGCGGCAGCACCGGCAATGCCACACTGGTTGAAACCGGGGGCAGCCCCGCGTTTCGGTTGCTGGTCGATTGCGGCCTGGGGCTCAAACAGCTCTCGATCCGGCTGGCCGAAGCGGGCCTCGCCGATGGCGACATCGACGCCATCTTCATCACGCACGAGCACAGCGATCACATTGGATGCGCGCACCAGTTCGCGCGGCGCCACCGAGTGCCCGTCTGGATGAGCCGCGGCACGTACGAAGGCATCGGTTCGCCCGACTTCGGCGGCCTGCTCAACACCGCACGCGACGGGCAAGCCATCGACCTCGGCGATCTGCAGATCACGCCCTTTACGGTTCCGCACGACGCGCGCGAACCTTTGCAACTGACCTGCACGGACGGCGCGGCCAAGCTGGGCGTTCTGACCGACCTCGGCCATGCCACGGCCCATGTGCTGGGCCACTTGCAGCAATGCGGCGCCTTGATCCTCGAGTCCAATCATGACAGCGACTTGCTGGCTGCTTCGACTTATCCGGTTTTTCTTAAGCGGCGTGTCGGTGGTCAGTTTGGCCATCTGTCCAATGAGGTTGCGGCGCAGATCGCCCGGACCTTGCGCCATGCAGGCATGAAGCACCTGGTGGCAGCGCATCTGAGTCAGCAGAACAACCGGCCTGCGCTGGCGCAGGCACTGCTATCCCAGGCCTTGGACTGCCGCATCGCCGACATTGTGGTGGCCGACGCCGGTGCCGGCACGCCATGGCTTACGCTGTGAACAGGCCCTAACCTGCACAGACTGTTTGCAAACCGTTTCCCCATGAAAAAACCGCCCGAAGGCGGTTTTTTCGCTAGCGGAAGAAATTACTTCTTCGTTGCATCTTTGGCTGCGGCGTCAGTTGCAGCAGGAGCAGCAGCAGGAGCGGGAGCAGCCGCAGGAGCAGAAGCGTCAGCGGCTGGCGCTGGTGCAGCCACGACAGGTGCGGGCGTCACGACCGCAGGTGCTGGCGCAGGCGCCGGAGCAGCCGCTTCTTCTTTTTTGCCACAGGCAGCCAGGGCAACAGCGGCAACGATGGCTGCCAAAACGAGGGACTTGTTCATGTGAAATGATCCTTGATGAATGAAAAAAAACAATTTCCGGAAATCGTCAAAAAAAACTCGAATCGTTCGATTTGAGTTTTGTTGACTGGGCGAAAGGACTCGAGCTCTTTTTACCCAGCTTTCAATTATATGCGGGTTTTCACGGCCATGGAAACCCTGAATCTAGGTTGAATTAACAAAATGCAAGGCGGCATCGCCCAAAACCAGCCAGCCGTCCGGACGGTCCCGGGTCTCTGCGAAACACTAAATTCCCAGCGTGGTCGCGGCAAAAGCCGGGCTGCTTTTCAACAGTTTCTCCGCCAGACGTTCCTTCAAGGCGATGCGACGCGCGGCTTCCGAACCCGCGATACCGGTGCTGTGGACCAGATCCAGACGCTCAAACACCCAGGCCGGACCCCAGAACGCGCTGGGCAGGTCACCCGCCGCCGCCGAGGCGCAGCCGCGGCATTCAACAATGTGCGACCAGGTGCGGCGCCAGGTCACGAAGCGCGCATGCCGACGTATCACTTCATCGTAATTTTGAGCCAGCATGGTCAGCTTGCGGCCGGATTTCGACCAGTCGTTCAGCGCTTGCGCCACAACCCGTTCGCCCAAAGGCCAGTCCTCGAAGCTGGCGTCGCACAAAATGATTTCCCGCCAGCCCTGCGCCGCAGCCGCCGCGAAAGCCCTCCGAATCAGTTCGGCAAATTCAGCACGACCGGCAAACCGCCCTTGCAGCAGCACTGGCAAAGCCGACTCGGACGACCCTGGGGATTGATTGCTGTCCATTGGTGTTCTGTTCCCCACTTTCTTGTCGCACTTGATGCCCTTCGTCGTCAACCCTCAAGCGGGAGCCTGCGGATGAACCAGCCACCCGGCCTCATGCCAGCCTGCCAGCAAAGTCAGCGCAGACGGACTGACCCGGCGCAGCTCACCCGCCGCCAGGCAGCGCTGGTCGGCCAGCCGCCGCATCAGGTCGGCATCGGCCCCCTTGGCACGGTAGCTTTCCCCATTGATAAACACATGGTGCGCGTCATACATCATCCGGGTGCGCGGATCAAGACACACACCGCCCTTATGGCGCGGGCGCCAGCCGCCCGACGGGCCTTCAAACCATACCGAGGCCTTGGGCTCGCTCATGTATTCCCCCAGCGCACAGGACAGCGCCAGCGGATCTTTCAGCGCATCATGCACCGCGTTTGTCGCGAATTCAAGCAGGCTGGGGGGCAATGCGGCCGGGGTGGCGGTCGCGGCCTGCGACGGATCGCGGTACAGGCGCTGGCTGCTTGCGCTCTCCTCATCTCCATAAAAATCCGCCAGGCGTTGCAGCACTTCACCGGCCAGTTCGGCCTGCCGGGGGGCGCGAAAGCCAATCGAATAAGTCATGCAGTCTGCCGCCTTGCCGCCCTCGCCCGGGCATGGTTCCGCCAGACCGTCGTGGGCATAACGCGGCGGCAGGTAAAGCATGTCGCCGGCTTCCAGCACAAACACTTGGCTTGGCGCGAAGTTTTGCAAAATCTTCAGCGGAACGCCTTCCTGGAGCGTCAGGTCTTTTTGCCTGCCGATCTTCCAGCGGCGGCGGCCGCTGGCCTGCAGCAAAAATACGTCGTAGCTGTCAAAGTGCGGGCCCACGCCACCGCCCGCCGTGGCAAACGAAATCATCAGGTCATCCAGCCGCGCATCGGGCGCAAAGCGAAAGCGTTGCAGCAGCTCATGTGCGCGGCGGTTGTGCAGGTCCACGCCCTGCACCAGCAAAGTCCAGCCTGGCGTGGCCAGGGGCGGCAGGCTGCGCGGGCCAAACGGGCCCTGCTTCATGCGCCAGCCTTTGGCCTGGTGCAACACCAGCCGCGACTCCACCTGTTGCTGCACAGCGAGCTTGAAAAGCTCCACGCGGCTGAGCAAAGGCTTGAAGCCGGGAATGGCCTGGCGCACCAACAAGGGCTTTTTCTGCCAATGGCGGCGCATGAATTGCAACGGCGTCAAGCCGGCAAGAAGGGTAAGGGGTTGATTGACATCCATGGGACAATTGTCGGATGAAAATCACCCCGCAATGCGTCGTCGCCCTGACCTGGACGCTGAAAGATACTTTGGGCGAAATACTGGACGAGCTCGATGAGCCGGTGGAGTTTTTGTTGGGCGGCGATGATCTGCTGGCCACAATCGAAAAGCGCCTGCAAGGCCATGAAGCGGGTGATGCGATTGATCTGCACCTTGAGCCTGAAAACACGTTTGGCGACTACAACGAAAACCTGGTTTTCCTGGAGGCCCGCAAGCTGTTTCCGTCCGGGCTGGAAGAAGGCATGACCTTTGACGGCGCGGGATTGCCAGCAGGGTGTACGCCCGACATGCCGACGGCGCTGATTTACACCGTCACCGAAATCTACCCCGAGCATGTGGTGCTGGACGGCAATCACCCGCTGGCTGGCATTGCGATCCGCCTGAGCCTGCAAGTCGAATCGGTACGGCAGGCCAGCGAAGAAGAAGTCGGCCAGGGTACGCTGGGAACCGGCTTTTTCAGGCTGGCGCCGCACCCCCCCGGCAACAACACCCTGCACTGATCCGGGCGCTTCAGGAAAAAAAGCCGGGCCGGCAGGCCATCGGTTACATGATGCGGTAGAGCTGGTTGTTTTGAATTTTGACCCGGTCGCCGATGCGCAGCTCACCGTAAGACGGCACATCGTAAGCACGGATGCCACCGTTGTCGAGCTGGACCGAAATACGGTAGGTTTCGCTCACCGAGGTGTTTCGGCTCTTTTCAATCGCATTGCCGGCAACAGCGCCACCGACAGCGCCGATCACCGTGGCGGCATCACGTCCGCTGCCGCCGCCGATCTGGCGGCCAACGACCGCGCCCGCCACACCCCCGAGCACCGCACCGAGGCCGGAGGCCTGACCCTGTTCCTGCGTCCGCAGGACTTCCACATTGCTGACACGCCCGTACTCGACGTAATTGCCCTGAGGATACTGCGCAGGGTAGGACGAGGCCGGATAGTTCGACACCGGGGCGGGCGAACTCATAGGCGCATTCATCGGTGCGCAAGCGACCAGGGTCGCAAGCACAAGTACCGAAGAGGCAACCGGAATAAAGCGGGAAGTGTGGCGCATGAAACTCTCCTGTGAATAAAGTTCATGGGGCTTTGTACGACCAAGCCGGTTCGATGAAGAAGCGGATGGCCTGAAACCCTCATGCCCGATTACAGGCGCATCGCACAATACCCGGCGTGGGGTCGCAGGCTGACCCAGTGTGGGAGCGCGCTAGCGGGCGGCGTAGGAAAAGCCTGACGCAAGGGGCCAGGCAAGGGACTCAGGCCTTGCCGGTCGAGCCGTAGCCGCCCTCGCCGCGCTGGCTGGCGGCAAATTCATCGACCACATTGAACTCGGCCTGCACCACCGGCACGATCACCAGTTGCGCAATCCGCTCCATCGGCGCTATGGTGAAGGCGACATCACTGCGGTTCCAGGCGCTGACCATGAGCTGCCCCTGGTAATCGCTGTCGATCAGCCCGACCAGGTTGCCCAGCACAATGCCGTGTTTGTGGCCCAGCCCCGAGCGCGGCAGGATCATGGCCGCATAGTTCGGGTTGTGCAGATAGATGGCAATACCGGTCGGCACCAGTTGCCAGGCATTGGGTTCAAGCGTCAGCGGCTCGTTCAGGCAGGCGCGCAGATCCAGACCGGCACTGCCGGGCGTCGCGTAAGCGGGCAGGTTGCCACGCAGACGGGCATCGATGATTTTGACGTCGATTTTCATGTCAGGGAAATAATCCTAGAAACCGCCGTTGGACGCGCCCGAGTGGGCCGTCATGGGGTGGGCTGGCAAGGCGTGACGACGCGGCAGGAGCCTGCCTGCAAGGAGGCGCAACGCGGCCATCGCGCGCCAGGGCGGCTCCATCGGGTGCGTAGC
>JAURVI010000034.1 GCA_030655515.1 Polaromonas sp.
CCGGCGGGGCCGGTCGCGCCGGTTACGCCCGCCAGGCCGGTCGCGCCGGCGTCACCCTTGAGACCTGCGGCGCCGGCGGGTCCCGCCGTACCGACCGGGCCGGCCGTGCCCGCGTCGCCCTTGGGGCCGGCCGGGCCAGGCTCCGTCGACTGGAAGTTGCGCACGGTGCCCGGGTTGATGTCGGCGGCGCGGATCGAGCCGTCCTTGATCTGGCCGCCGGTGAGCGAGTCCTTCTTGACGTCGGCGGCCGTGAGGGAGCCGTCCTTCACATCGGCGCCGGTGATCAGGGTGGCGGCGTAGGCCGTGCCCGAGAGGGCGACGCCCGAGGCGGCCACCGCGATGATCATCGTCGGCGTGGAGCGGGTGACGCGGGCGCGCACGTGACCGAAGGCGGAGGGAAGAGACGAGAGCATGGATCCTGAGGTGCCGGAGGACAGTGCCCGGTAGGGGAGACCGGGTCTTCTTCCCAGGGACATCGGGCGCTCATTGGACCTGACCGAGCGGCCCTGGCCGGATGGCGGGGCCCGGCGCGCCCGGGAGCGGTGGTGGGGCTGGGGCGTTCGCGTCGCTCGGTGGGGAGGTCGGAAGGCGACTGTGCCGAGCGTCCCCAAACCTTGACAAGGTCGTGGTAAGGTTGTGTCGAACGCCGACGGCGGGCCGAGGCCTGCTCGACGCTCCCGATCGCCTCGACGAAAGCCTCAGCGCCTTATGAGCAGCCCGACCGCCACCTTCACCGACTTCAAGGTCGCCGACCTCTCCCTTGCCGCCTTCGGCCGCAAGGAGATCCAGCTCGCCGAGCACGAGATGCCCGGCCTGATGTCGATCCGTGCGGAGTTCGCCGATGCCCAGCCGCTCGCCGGCGCCCGCATCATCGGCTCGCTCCACATGACGATCCAGACCGCCGTCCTCATCGAGACGCTCGTCGCCCTCGGCGCCGAGGTCCGCTGGGTCTCCTGCAACATCTTCTCGACGCAGGACCACGCCGCCGCCGCGATTGTGGCCGCTGGCACGCCGGTGTTCGCGATCAAGGGCGAAACCCTGGCCGACTACTGGGACTACACCCACCGCATTTTTGAATTCAGCGGTGCCAAAGGCACGCCCGAAGAAGGTCCGAACATGATTCTGGACGACGGCGGCGATGCCACGCTGCTGATGCACCTGGGCACCCGGGCCGAAACAGATGCGAGCCTGCTGGCCCACCCCGGCAGCGAAGAAGAAATCTGCCTGTTCAACTCGATCAAGGCCAAGCTCGCGCAAGACCCCACCTGGTACAGCCGCCGCCTGAAAAACATCGTTGGCGTGACCGAAGAAACCACCACCGGCGTGCTGCGTTTGAACGAGATGTCGGCCAAGGGTACGCTGGCCCTGCGCGCCATCAACGTGAACGACTCGGTGACCAAGAGCAAGTTCGACAACCTGTACGGCTGCCGCGAATCGCTGGTCGATGCGATCAAGCGCGCCACCGATGTGATGGTCGCCGGCAAGGTGGCCTGCGTGGCCGGTTACGGTGACGTGGGCAAGGGTTCGGCCCAGGCCCTGCGCGCGCTGTCGGCACAAGTGTGGGTCACCGAGATCGACCCCATCAACGCCCTGCAGGCCGCGATGGAAGGCTACAAGGTCGTGACCATGGAATACGCCGCCGACAAGGCCGACATTTTTGTGTCCGCCACCGGCAACAAGAACGTCATCACCTATGAGCACATGGCGAAGATGAAAGACCAGGCCATCGTCTGCAACATTGGCCACTTCGACAACGAGATCGACGTTGCCTCGCTCGAAAAATGCACCTGGGAAGAGATCAAGCCGCAAGTCGATCACGTGATCTTCCCTGACGGCAAGCGCATCATCCTGCTGGCCAAAGGCCGCCTCGTGAACCTCGGCTGCGGCACTGGCCACCCCAGCTTCGTGATGTCGTCGAGCTTTGCCAACCAGACCATTGCGCAGATCGAGCTGTTCACCAAACAGGCCGACTACGAAGTGGGCAAGGTCTATGTGCTGCCGAAACATCTGGACGAAAAAGTGGCACGTTTGCACCTGAAGAAGGTCGGCGCGATGCTGACCGCGCTGAGCGACGAGCAGGCGGCTTATATTGGTGTCAGCAAGCAAGGGCCGTACAAGGCCAACTCTTACCGTTATTGATACTGATACTGGGCTGGAACCCCTTCCCCCAAAGGGTGAAGGGGTCAGACAAAAAACGAATCCACTCATGCGTGCTGATCTATTTCTTGTTGAACGCGGTCATGCCACCACCCGCTCCCAGGCCCAGCGCCTGATTGCGTCTGGCGTGCAGTGGCGCGCGGAACAAGGCAGCGCGTGGAAAAAAGTCGCGAAAAACGGCGATGAGCTGCCTGACGACGCCGAGCTGCAGGTGCCGGACAGCACCGAGGCGAAATACATCTCGCGCGGTGGCCTCAAGCTCGAAGGCGCCTTGAGAAGCACCGGGGTGGATGTGAACGGCCTGCGCTGCCTGGACGTCGGGCAGTCGACCGGTGGTTTCACCGACTGCTTGTTGCGGCACGGTGCGGCCCAGGTCGTCGGTGTCGATGTCGGGCACGGCCAGTTGCATGCGACGCTGCGCGACGACCCGCGCGTGGTCTGCATTGAAGGCGTCAACGCCCGCTCGTTTTCTGCTGCTGATTTAGTGGCTGCTTACGCCCACGCAAGGGGGATTGAGGCTGATTTTGATGATGGGTTCGACCCGGTGTTCGACTTTCTGACCGGCGATTTGTCTTTTATCTCACTGACCCTGGTGCTGCCCGCGGTCGTGCGGTTGCTGAAGGCCGATGGCCACCTGCTGATGCTGGTCAAACCGCAGTTCGAGTTGCAGCCGGGGCAGGTCGGTAAAGGTGGCATTGTGCGTGATGCCTCGCTCTTTGAATTTGTCGAAAAGCGTCTGCGCGACAGTTGCGCCGGGCTGGGGCTGGCGGTGCTGGCCTGGCTGGACTCGCCGATTGCAGGCGGCGACGGTAACCGCGAATTTTTCATTCATGCAAAGAAGGGCCGCCAGTCAAGCGGGGAAGACACCCCGTTGCAGGCCGCGCCGCAGAGAAAAACTCCGAAGCGGCTTGCGCGCAGCGCGCAGCGCGAACCACACGAAGACCCGGAAGCCGCGCATGCAGGCCAACCCGGCCCGGCGCGCGGCAAGCGGCGCGACAAAGACCCGAGCAAGCACTGACAAGCCCTGAAGAACGATTGAGACTGCGATGAACCTGCCGATCAGTTTTGAATTTTTCCCGCCGAAAACACCCGAAGGCGCCGACAAACTGCGGGTGACGCGACAGGCGCTGTATGCGCATCGGCCCGAGTTTTGCTCCGTCACCTTTGGCGCGGGGGGCTCGACGCAAGAAGGCACCTTTGGCACCGTCAAGGAAATCCTCGATGAAGGCGTGGCCGCGGCTTGCCACTTCTCCTGCGTCGGCGCGACCAAAGCCACGGTGCGCCAGCAACTCGCGGCCCTGCGGGCCATGGGCGTGAAGCGCCTGGTGGCCTTGCGCGGCGACCTGCCCAGCGGCTACGGCATGGGCGGCGAGTTTCACTACGCCAGCGACCTGGTGGCCTTCATTCGTCTAGAGACCGGCGACGCCTTTCATATTGAAGTGGCGGCCTATCCCGAGATTCATCCGCAGGCCAGATCGGCCGCAGCCGATCTGCAGGCCTTTGCGACCAAGATCAAGGCTGGCGCCGATTCGGCGATTACACAGTATTTTTTCAACGCGGACGCCTATTTCCGCTTTGTCGATGACGTGCGGAAACTGGGCGTCGATGTGCCGGTGGTGCCCGGCATCATGCCGATTACCAGCTCGGCCCAGTTGATGCGCTTTTCCGATGCCTGCGGCGCGGAAATTCCACGCTGGATTCGTTTGCGTCTGCAGGGTTTTGGCGACGACACCGCATCGATCAAAAGCTTTGGCCTGGACGTGATCACCGGCTTGTGTGACCAGTTACAGACGGCCGGTGTGCCCGGCATTCATTTTTATACGATGAATCAGGCCGCCGCGGCGACCGAGATCATCCGTCGATTGCACCGCGCAAAGAACCAGGGGCCGCAGCCATTTTCCGTCAGCCGCCGTGGTCCAGCGTGAAGCCGGCGTTGCGATCCTGACCCAAACGCGCCACCAGTTGCGGCAGCACCGCCTGCAGGTCGGCCTTGAGCGTGTGCGGCGGGTTGATGACAAACATGCCGCTGGCCGGCAGGCCGGGCCGCTTCACCTCCCCGTCCGGGTCGGTGGTGAGTTTGCTGGACTTGACTGTCAAGGTGGCGTTGAGCCAGCTTCGGCCTGCTTTGGTCGCCAGGGTTTTCAACTTTCTCGGCAAATCGTGCGCTTCCGGACGTGGAATGATCGGATACCAGACCACATAGGTGCCGGTGGCAAAACGTTTGACCGCATCCGCCATGCAGGCCGCGACACGGGCGTAGTCGGTCTTGATTTCGTAACTCGGGTCGCACAATACCATGGCGCGGCGCGCCGGCGGCGGCAAGAAGGTTTTCAGCACTTCAAAGCCGTCTTCCCTGGCCACGCTCACTTGCCGGCCCACACCCAGTTGTTCGATGTTGCCGGTCAGCGATTTGAAGTCAGTCGGGTGCAGTTCAAACAGCTTGAGTCTGTCGCGGCCGCTCAGAAACTGTTGCTCGATGAACGGTGAGCCGGGGTAAATTTTCAGGTGGGCCGGATCGCCGCTTTCGGCAAACTGCGGGTTCAGGCTGCGCAGCAGGTCGATGTAGTCCTGTAGAGCCGGTGCCAGGGCTTCGCTCCCCGGCGCCTTCGCCGGGCCGGCCTTTTGACTTGCCATGCTTTGAGTCGCTGCTTGCGCATGTTTTTTGGGTGCTGGCGGCACTTTGTGTTCTGCAAAAAGCCTGAACACACCGTCCAGCGCTTCCCCGCTGGTCTCGGTATAGTCGCCGTCCAGGCGGTACAGGCCGGCACCGGCGTGGGTGTCAATCACGGTCAGCGCCGTGTCTTTTTGGGTCAAATACTTCATCAACGCGATCAGCGTGGTGTGCTTGAGCACGTCGGCATGGTTGCCGGCATGGAAGGCGTGGCGATAACTGAACATGCGGCTATGTTAACGGGCGCGGGAGTTTCAGGCCCTTTTAAGCAGGTTTGCGGTTAAAAAATGGCTGGAATAGGGCGCTGAAAGCGCTTCTATCGGGGCCGGCGGACGCTTTGAATGCGCACACCGGCCCCGTTTTTGTATAATAGAAAGCTTCGCAGCGATTGGCTGGCCCCGCGGCGAAGTTTTGAATCCCACCTAAGAGGTTTCCATCAGAGAAACACCGACCGTGGAAAAGGGCTGCTCAAACCAACTTTAAAGTAAGCCATGACAACTTTCAGCGCAAAACCCGCTGACGTGGTGCATGAGTGGTTTGTGATTGACGCGACCGACAAGGTCCTCGGACGAGTAGCCAGCGAAGTTGCTCTCCGTTTGCGCGGCAAACACAAGGCCATTTACACGCCTCACGTCGATACCGGTGACTTCATCGTCATCATCAACGCAGCCCAGCTTCGTGTCACCGGCGCCAAAGCCATTGACAAGATGTACTACCGCCATTCGGGTTACCCCGGCGGCATCTCGGCGACCAACTTCAAGGACATGCAAGCCAAGCATCCCGGCCGCGCTCTGGAAAAAGCCGTCAAGGGCATGCTGCCCAAAGGCCCGCTCGGCTACGCCATGATCAAAAAACTCAAGGTGTATGGGGGTGCAGAGCATCCGCACACCGCCCAACAGCCCAAAGTGCTGGAAATTGCAGCTCTATCCAACGAGGTGGCTAAATGATCGGTGATTGGAACAATGGCACCGGCCGTCGCAAATCAAGCGTCGCCCGTGTGTTTATCAAAAAAGGCACAGGCAAGATCACCGTGAACGACCGGGATATCCAGTCGTTCTTTGGTCGTGAGACCTCGATCATGATCTGCAAGCAGCCGCTGTATCTGACCAACCATGCCGAAACCTTCGACATCATGGTCAATGTTCACGGCGGTGGCGAGTCCGGTCAGGCCGGGGCGGTGCGCCACGGCATTACCCGCGCGCTGATCGACTATGACGCAACACTCAAGCCGGTGCTCAGCCAGGCCGGTTTTGTCACGCGTGACGCCCGCGAGGTCGAGCGTAAAAAAGTCGGTTTCCGTTCGGCACGCCGCCGCAAGCAGTTCAGCAAGCGTTAATCCGCTTTTTTGCTGTCCCGAAAAAAGCCGTCCGGTTTGCACCTGGCGGCTTTTTTCATGGGCATGCAGTTTTTGGCTTGAGGATTGCTGCAAGATTTGGGCGCCATAATGGAACTTGCTCCGGACCTGGCCGATGTGTTGCCGGACTTGAGCCGGAGTCTTCCTGAAAATCGACAGGACCTGATTTGAAATTTCGTCTGTTTCGCCGTCGCCTGACCATCAGTTCGCCGCGCATGGCCATCCGCAGTGCCTTGCCTTGGCCGCTGCGCTGGGCGCTGGGCGCGGTGATGCTGGGTTTTTCTGCCGCCATCGCGCTGTGGACCTTCGAGCTGGGGGTCAGCATTGCCGGGCTGGACAAGGATGCCAAGCTCGAATTGGCCAGGCTGCGGGAAGAGGTTGCTGCGCTTCGCATGGAGCGCGACAAGTCGCAATCGATCGCCAACACCGCGGGCAGTCTGTTGACAGCCGAGAAAGCCGCACAGGAGAAGATGGCGGCCCAGCTCAAACAACTGGAGGCGGACAACCGGATGCTGCGCGACGACCTGGGCTTTTTTGAAAAGCTCTTGCCCGCCGGTGGTGCGGAAAGCGCCGCCATTCGGGGTTTGCAGGCTGAAGCCCTGTCCGACATGCAGATCAGGTGGCAGGTGCTGGTGATTCAGCCCGTCAAGAATGCGCCGGTGTTCAATGGCAAGCTGGAGCTGACGTTTAACGGGACATTGGCGGGAAAACCGTGGACGATGGGACTGCCCGGCGGTACGCAGCCTCTGCAATTCAAGCAGTACCGCCGCATTGAAGGTGTACTCGACCTGCCCCCGCTGGCCGTGGTAAAAACGGTGACTGCCAAAGTGGTCGAGGGAACGGCGGTTCGATCCATCCAGACCGTCAAGCTCTGACCCAAGGCCCCCATCACAGGATTTGCATATGTTCGGTAAAAAATCGCAGCCACCCATCAAAAGCCTGATTGCCCAGGGCAGTTGCATTGAAGGCAATCTGAAGTTCACAGACGGCTTGCGCATTGACGGCGAAGTCATTGGTGACATCCGCGCCAATGAAGGCAGCCCCAGCATTCTGGTGATCAGCGAGTCGGCTTGTGTCATCGGACATATTCACGCCGACCACGTCATCATCAATGGCCGCGTGATGGGGCCGGTTCATGCCTTGGAACTCCTCGAATTGCAGCCCAAGGCCAAAATTCAGGGCGATGTTTCTTACAAAGCGCTTGAAATGCACCAGGGCGCCGTCATCTTCGGCCAGTTGCGTCCCACCGATCATGAAGTCAATGACAAACCCCTGTTGAAGCTGGCCGCGAACAACACCTGAAAACGGCCCGCCATCCAGGTTGGTTGGCGCTTACAAATAAATCAAATTCAGTGCAGGCGCTATGGTTGATCGAATTACTGTACTATTAATTCCTCGAGTTGAAGAACGGAGTCCACCATGAGCGCAGTCGCTGAAAACATCCAGACCGAAATGCCCGCCCCCCTTGTCTTTACTGACAGCGCGGCGGCCAAGGTAGCGGACCTGATTGCCGAGGAAGGCAACCCGGAGCTCAAGCTGCGCGTGTTTGTGCAGGGTGGCGGCTGCTCCGGCTTCTCCTACGGCTTTACGTTTGACGAGATCACCAACGAAGACGACACGACCATGACCAAAAACGGCGTGTCGCTGTTGATTGATGCGATGAGCTACCAGTACCTGGTCGGGGCCGAGATTGATTACAAAGACGATCTCGAAGGCGCCCAGTTTGTGATCAAAAACCCCAATGCCACCAGCACCTGCGGTTGCGGCTCCAGCTTTTCTGCCTGAGTTTTCATTCGGGTTCTGCGGGACTCGTCAAAAAAAAGGACCCGCCGGTCCTTTTTTTGTGGCTGCTGTAACCCCTCCGGGGGGGGCAGCGCCGTGCGCGAAGCGACAAGCGCGGGGGCTAAAGGGGTGTAGCCGGGTACAGCGCGCCCAGCACCCGCGCGCCGCGCGCGCCCGTCACTGCTCTCAGGTTGCCCGGCTGTCTGTGGTGCCAGGCGCGCGCCAGCCAGGCAAAAGCCGCCGCCTCCACCTGTAGCGGCGGCAGGCCGCGGGCGGCGGTGGACCGGACGGCGACCACGGGTAAAGCCAGCGCCAATTGCCGCATCAGTTCCTCATTGAACGCGCCGCCGCCGCACACCAGCAATTCGGTGGTTTGCGGGGCGTGGCGCAGTAGATCGCGGGCGCAGGCCTGCGCGGTGAGCGCCGTGAGGGTGGCCTGCACATCCTGCGGCGCGCTTTGCTCAAACCCCTTGAGTTGCTGCGCCAGCCACGTGGGGTTGAACAGGTCGCGCCCGGTGCTTTTGGGCGGTGTTTTGGCAAAGTAGGGCGCAGCCATCAGGCGCGCCAGCAAGCCGGGAATGAGGGCGCCGGAGGCGGCCCAGGCACCCAGGGCGTCGTAAGCCTGTCCGGTATGGCGCACGCACCAGAAGTCCATCAGGGCGTTGCCCGGACCGCAGTCAAAGCCTTGAACCTCGCTTGCTTCGCCGGCCCTGTCGGTTGCCGGCAGCAGCGTCAGATTGCTGATGCCTCCGATGTTGAGGACCGCGATGGCCCGCTCAGGCCGCGCAAACACGGCGTGGTGGAATGCGGGCACCAGCGGCGCTCCTTGGCCGCCAGCGGCCAGGTCGGCCGTGCGGAAGTCGGCCACCACGGCTATCCCGGTCAGTTCGGCCAACAGCGCCGGGTTGTTGAGTTGAAGGGTGTAGCCCACGCTGGCCCCGCCGCTCAGCGCGTCGTCTCCGAATTCCTGGGGCCGGTGCCGCACCGTCTGCCCGTGTGCGCCTATGGCCTGCACCTGGCTCGCTGCGATGCCTTGCCGCCCTGCCTGTGTCATCAGGGCGTTGACGACGCACGCATACACCGTGGCAAGCTGGTTGGCGGCCAGCGCAGCGCGGTGCAGCTCGTTGGCGCCGGCCGTATTGAGGGCCAGCAGTTCAGCCTTGAAAGCGGGCGGGAAAGAGGCGGATTCGGCGTACATGACACGCGGTGCCGATCCGGAAAAATCCATCAGGACACCGTCCGCACCGTCGAGCGAGGTGCCCGACATCAGCCCTATGTAGTAATCAGCCATGCGGCTATTTTGCCGCAGGGTGGGCACAGCGCAAGCTCCTTCGGGAGGCAGAGAGCTTGCGCGTTGTGGGCGAATGTGGGGGGCCAGCAATTTCCCGCCGGGCCGCCCCAAGGGAAATTAGCCCCCACGGGGGGCAGAGAGCTACACGCTAGTAGAGCGAACGTGGGGGCCAGCAATTTCCCGCCGGGCCGCCCCAAGGGAAATTAGCCCCCAC